>JBDRBT010000001.1:0-31391 GCA_043822385.1 Microcaldota archaeon
GTTTTACCCTAGCTTGAAGGCATTCATGCAGGAAACTCCAGTAATAGCAAGCATTTGGGAAGGCGAAAACGCAGTGCAGAAAGTAAGGGACTTGGCTGGACCAACTGACTCGGAAAAAGCACCGAAAGGGACTATTCGAGGCGACTTTGGAACAAACATTCAAGTAAACATTATTCACGCGTCAGACTCTCCTGAAAACGCGGAAATAGAAATCAAGAGGTTCTTCAAGCAAGAAGAAGTATTCGAATGGTAATCGAAATAATTCCCTTAGAAAAAGAACACTTAAAGCAGTTAGAAAAAGCAATTTACTCGTTCTGGAAGCCGAGCAATGAAAAAGATGCAAAAACGATTGCCCAAGAACATATTGAAACCGCGAAAAAAGCTATAACCGACCCTAAAGCTGTTTTTCTAGTTGCGGTTGAAGGAAAAAAACTAGTTGGCTTTACTAGTGGTGACGTGAAAGGAAAAAAAGGATCAAGTGCTTGGACTTATTCATTCAAACCAAAAAGAAAAAACGTTGGAACGGGTTTAGGATTAATGCTTTTCAAAGAAAAAGTAAAAAAAATGAGGGAATTAGGTGCAACTAAAATCGAGGGCACGGTAATAAGCCCTCACTCTAAAAGAATAGTTGAAAAAACAGCTTGGCACTTGAAACTAGACTTAAAACTCAAAAAAATTAAGAAATCCACATATCCAAACTGGGATTTTACACTCAAAAACAAAAAAAGTGAAGAAAAAAAGAAAACAAGGTTAGTGCCATTAGAAGAAAATCATTTGAATTCACTAGCAAAAGGAATACTGAATTTTCATAAAAACGAACCAAACGAAAGAATGAATATTCTGAACGAAAGAATCACTGACGCAATAGAACACTTAAAAAATAAGAAAACCAAAGGCGTTTTCTTAGTAGCAGTAAAAAACACTAAAATCGTTGGTTTCGGAAACACGTTTCTAGACGGAAAAAACTGGAAGAGTGGCTGGACTTACTCGTTTGAAAAACCAAAAAAAGGAAAGAAAGGCAGTGGTTTAGGTACACTGCTTTTTGAGGAAAAAATACGTCAAACAATAGAAAAAGGAGCTAGAACCATTAAAGGCACAGCGGCTAGTGACGCAGCCAGAAAAATAATTCTTAAAACAAGCGAAAAACTGGATTTAGATTTAATTAAAAAAACTAACAAGTTTGAAGCATTTACGCTTAAAGTGAAGAAAAAATGATTTTGTCAAAGAAAGAAATTCTGGATGAAATAATCAAGAACAAGCTAGTTGAAAACGCAGTAGACTTAAAACAACAAGTACAACCAGCTAGCCTAGACTTAACGCTAAACAAAGTATTCGAAATAGAAACGAAAGGAGTTATTGATTTTGACAATTCAGAAAGGGAAGTAAGCGAAACCAGAGAAATTCCTTTCGAGAATGATTGGGTTGACTTAGAACCAGGTATTTACAAAGTTTCATTCAATGAAGCAATCAAGTTAACACCAGAAATAGCTGGAATCACTGCTCCACGCAGTTCACTATCTAGAAGTGGTTGTTTCGTTGAAGTAGGTTTTTGGGACCCCGGATACCACGGGAAAGGCGAAAGCACGCTAGTAGTAGGAGGAAAAGGCCTTCGCTTGAAAAAAAACGCTAAAATCGCGCAAATGATATTCTTTAAACTATCAGAACAAGCACTAGACTTATACTCAGGAATACACAACAAAGAAGGATTATGAAATGTTAAGGCAACCAATTGTTACTGTAATGGGTCACGTAGACCACGGTAAAACCACGTACCTAGACTACATCAGGAAAAGCACAGTATGCAAGAGAGAAACAGGTGGAATAACTCAACATGTGGGGGCATCAGAAGTTCCTTTAAAAGAAATAACCAATCAATGCGGTAACTTATTAGAAAAATACAAAATCAACTTAACTATTCCAGGACTATTGTTCATAGACACTCCAGGACATGAAGCATTCACTAACCTCCGAAAAAGAGGAGGAAGCATTGCAGACATTGCTGTTCTAGTTATTGATGTTACTAAAGGCGTTGAAGCGCAAACAATTGAAGCAATAGAAATACTCAAGGAATACAAAACACCATTCCTAATTGCTTTAAACAAAGTAGACGCGTTAAGCGGTTGGAAAAGCAACGGCTTGTGCTTCGTTGACTCTATTGAAAAACAATTCCCTCAAGTGCAACAAGACTTAGACCAAAGAATTTACACCTTAATAGGCAAATTGTACGAGTACGGTTTTCAAGCAGAACGATTTGATAGAGTAACAGACTTCGCTAAACAAATACTAATAATACCTATTTCAGCTAAAACTGGAGACGGAATTCCCGAAACACTCGTTTTTATTTCAGGTTTAGCGCAAAAATTCTTTCAAAACAAACTAGAATTACATGAAAACGACAAAGGCAAAGCAAGCATTCTCGAAGTAAGGGAAGAAATTGGCTTAGGCAAAACTCTAGACGTTATTCTTTACGACGGCGTAATCAAAGAAGGAGATGAAATAGTTTTCGCTACTACGGAAGGAACGAAATCTTCCCACGTTAAAGCATTATTCAAACCAAAACCATTAGACGACATGCGGGACCCCACGCAAAAATTCACGCCAGTAAGCAAAGTAACTGCTGCAGCGGGAGTAAAAATTTCTTGCGAACACGCAGATAAAGCAATAGCAGGAAGCAGTTTACTCGTTGTTGAAGGAAGCAATGAAGACGAACTCAAAATCATTAGCGATGAAGTAAACGAAATCATTCAAGAAACGCAAGAAGATGGAGTAATACTGAAAGCAGACACGCTAGGTAGTTTGGAAGCAATAATGAAAATATTCACTAGCGCGGGAATACCAGTAAAAATAACTGGAATAGGAAACCCGTCAGTAACTGAAGTAATTAAAGCTAATTCAATAAAAGAACGAAACAAATTCCTAGGCGTAATCTTCGCTTTCAACGTTTCCATTACAGAAGAAGTAGAAAAACAAGCTCAAGAACTAGGTGTGAAAATATTTAACGAAAAAATTATTTACAATTTACAGGAAGGCTACAAGCAATGGAAGCAAGAAAAAATAGATGAAGAAAAAAAACAAGCCTTCACTAGCCTTAACTTTCCGTGCAAAATACTGGTAATGCCTGGCTTGTGCTTCCGAGCAAGCAATCCAGCAATATTCGGCGTCGAAGTACTCGAAGGACGCTTGAAACAAGGAATGAAATTCACTAAAGAAGACGGAACCACGGTTGGTTCAGTGAAAAACATTCAAGACAAGAAGGAAGCTATTCCAGAAGCAAAAAAAGGAATGCAAATCGCAGTATCAATGCAGGAACCCTTCTACGGCAGGCAAGTTAAAGAAAAAGACGTTTTATACGCAGTAATGTACAAAAACGACTTCAAAGCGTTTGAAACAAAATACGCTCAAGCACTAAACGAAGACGAGAAAGAACTAATGCAAAAAATAAGGAAAATCAATGTCCAGTAACTTATGAAATACTTAAAAAGCTTGAAAACCAAAGAATAACTTGCTCTTTTTTTGTTTACAAAAGGTGATTTTTAGTGAAAATAGTTTTTTCAGGCGATAAAGGACAATCATTCCAGAAAGAAGTAGAGAAAGGAAAAGAAAACCAGTTATACGGGAAAAAAATCAAGGACGTAATTGAAGGCGGAATAATTGGTTTAGACGGCTACAAACTACAAGTAAAGGGTGGCTCAAACACTGAAGGCACGCCAATGAGAGCTGAAATAGCTTCAAGCGGAAAAACAGCTGCATTACTAGGCGCCGGGCCTGGAATAAAAAAATTATTGAAAGGCGAGAAAAGAAAAAAAACAGTTGCTGGAAACACTATTTCAGAAAGAACAGCTCAAATAAACGCTAAAATAACTGAGAAAGGCTCTAAAACTCTGGAAGAACTAGGTTTTACTCCAAAAACAAAAGAAAAGAAGGAAGAAGCTAAGTAAACAACTTTCTTGTTTGCTGCGGACTAGAACTCCTAATTATTACTCCACTACCGTATTCAACCCCAGCCCAAACGTTGTTGCGGGGATACACTTCAACGTGAAGCCTAAAGTCTTTTTCTTCACGCTGGTGGAAAGCAAAAATATAGTCTTGAGTAAAAGGCCACAAACGCGTTACTCCAAATTGCAGCAACTTAACTAAATCAAGGCCTTCTGAATCACTTAATTCCTTCAAATTCGCTTTTTTCTTTTTGCAAACAACCCAAAACTCGTTAGGAAAACGCGCGTTCTCTGAAACAACTAAAGCAAAACTCTTGTTTGAAACAACGCTGTGTTTTTTCACTAATTCTTCATAAAAATCTTTTTTATTTCCCTTAAACCAATCAAAATTAAAATACTCGCGATTCAATAAAGGCGGAATAAACGGGAAAGCGATTATTTGAGAGTGCTCGTGCGGAATACTAGCTCCAGCAAGCTTGCCGTGATTCTTGAACAACAAAACACTCTTTACACCCTTCTTCTTCAACAACTCCGCGTAACGATTCTTCCACGCTTTGAAAACAAGCAGCGCTTGACGCGCGTCGTAATCCTGAAACAATTCCGTTTCACTAGGCGTTTCCACTATTACTTCATGAAAACCAAAACCAACGCCTGGAATTCCCTTAAACGCTTTCTCAGGCTTCAACGCAGGGAAAGCATTCCTGAAACAACGAACACGCCAATTCTTTGCGTTAGGTAAAGCAAAAACAGTAGGGGGAGTTAAAGACTCGCTTCCTTTAGCAAAAGGATTAGGTTTCTTTTCACCGTGCGTTAATTTAGGGCGTTTTGAACGCTTGGGATTAGAAATAATTAACTCGCTCTTGGATTCATCTAAAACAAATTCAACCATCAACAGAGATTAAAGAAAAACGAAATAAAAAGAAGTAGGGAAGAGAAAGAGGAAAGAATTTAACCGCATGCTCCGGAAATAGTTCCCGAATCAGTCTTACCAGTTATTCCAGACCTCAAGTTCGTGTAAGTAAATATTACTGCCACGTCACTGTACTTGTCTCCAGCAGTTCCACAACTTGGTGCTCCAGTCAACTCAAAAGTCGCAGTGGTTCCTGCAGACATTCCAGCTGAAAAAGTACCGTCGTCATCTGCAATTGTTGTTACAGTGCCGCCAACACTTACTGCCGTAATGTTGATAGTGCTTCCAACCGTGTTACCAAATTGCAGCGATAAAGCAGTAGCCGCATATTTTTGGTCTAAAACGTTGAAAGTGAAACCCTTTGCAGAGTTACCTGAACCAACTAAACCACTCGGGTTAAAGATTCCTAAGTACCACAGCAAAGCTGCTACTATAACTATTGCTAGAATAGCCCAGCCGTAAGTAACTAGGTACTCTAAAGCAGATTGTCCTCTCTTCATTATCCAATCATCCTCCTTAAAAAAGGCTTTAAACAAATGTGTTATTCAAAATAACCCTATCAGGATTTAAAAAGCTTGCGAGGGAAAAACTCACGACGCTCTCGCAGCAATATCAAAGCACTGAGTATGATAGTACGTAACTAAGGAAGTTAATTGAGCGTAATCACTCCAACTCGCGCCACTCCATTTTTGCACTGAAACTCTTAAGGAAGTATCCGCTAAAGCCAAAAATACTTCATTATTACTTCCCTTGGATAAAGCAATCCATTCTAATCGCCCGCTAGCAGTAATTGCAGAAGACTCCGCGCTCCAGCCACCGGCATTAGTCCAAGTACGATAAGCAGGAATATTGGAATTTCTCTTGCCGTAAACAAGAAGAGCTTGTTGAACAGGCGTTTGGAAAACTAAATCAAAAACGCGGTACGAATAAGATTCTAAGTTATTATTTAATTCTTGCATTGCACCCCAAGAAGAACCACTCCAAACAATGGAATTAAGATCCCTGCCATTATCCAACGAACCAAGAATAATTCGGTCGCTGTTTTCTTCAGAAGCAAGAACATACCAGTAAGGTCTGCCTCCCACGCTAGGAGCAGTTAATTCACTACTCATTACTCCCCCTGAATAAATTCTGTAACGCGGAGTCGTTATAGTTCCTTCAGAGTAAACAATCAACAAATCCCCACTCTGGGATTCAAAACTCATTCCGAAAGACTCATATAATGAAGAAGGCGAATTTGATTCAAGGAGAGTTTGGGTAGTCCAACTAACTCCGTCAAACTCTTGGTAATACAAGCCATTAGAAGAACCCAAGAACAAGAGAGACAAGTTGTTTGAATTTGGCTTTGCTTCTAGAGTAATCCAAGACAAAACGGTTGGCGATAAACCACCAGTATTAAACTCACTGCTCCAAGAAACCCCATTCCAAATCCGGTAACGCGGGGCATTATTAGACGCTTTGTAAACAACTACCGCATTTCCGTTAGATTCGTAAGCTAAATCAAAACTCCGGTAACTCTGGCTGCTAGCTCCAGCAATACTCAAAGTAATCGCGTTACCCCACTCGCTGCCATTCCATACTTGAGCAACAATGTTTCCTAAACTAGTTTGAACAACACTCACCGACTCGTTCCTGACGGGATTCCACTCGAGCTTGTGCCAGCGAGCTTCAGAACTAACATCAAGCATGCTTTCGCCAGCAGACCAACCACTAGAATTAAACTCAACGTGCTTAGGTACAGACGGCGAAGTAGAATCAAAATATGAAACCATTGCATTAATTACCGGTAAAGGTGTTGGAGTAGGCGTGGGAATTGGAGTTGCAGTAGGCGTGGGAGTTGGAGTTACAGTAGGCGTGGGAGTTGGAGTTACAGTAGGCATGGGAGTTGGAGTTACAGTAGGTAATACATTACCAGAAACTCGCCCAGTCAAAAACCCTGATTCAGTGAAAGACAAACCCGTTTCCAAGTCAGTAAAACGAATAACTAAATTTAATTCATAAAAATCATTATACGCGCGCGAAGGCATTCCAGTTGAATTAATCAAACCAATCCCGCCAACACTAAAAACAGTTGAAGTAGAAGCAAAACCAGTTCTCTGATCTAAAGAAACAGTAACGTTATCAACATAAACTCTGGTTCCGGCATTATTTTTCAAAAACAAAGAAAACTCGCCGTCAGAATTTAAAGCCCAATCTAAAGGAACTAAATTAACAAAACCCCTTTTTGACTGCCCCCTTAAGGAATTCAAATCAAAAACACCCAAATAAAACAACGAACCCAACAAAACAACTAACGCTAGCAAAACAAAACCGTAAACAGTAAAGAACTCAATTGAAGACTGCGCCTTAGCCAATTATACCACCAACTATTGATTGCATTACAAACCTAACTAAGAAAAACAAGAACAAAGCAATGCCAATCATTATTGGAAAATACTTTATTCCATCAATTTTTTTACCAGAGTAAATCGCACCCATAGCCATTGAACCAAACAAGTTAGTAATAAACAACGCTAAAACAGAAAAAATAATCAACGCATCAACAGAAATTCCTGCGCCAGAAGCAGAAACAGAAGAAGCAAATCCAATACCAGGTACCGGCGCCTGAACTGCCGGCTTCAATTTACTTATTACTTCAACTAAAACAGTAGAAATTCCGTAAAGAACCGGCGCGCCTATTGCAGTAGCAAAGAAAATAAAAATTTCGTAAATTAATACGGTAGCTTGAACTTCCTTGCGTACTGCAGCAAACCTGCGTAAATCAAAGCTAGTTCGTTCAAGCAACAAACCAAGGTTTCCCCCCGAACGAACGCCTTGCACAATCAAATCAATCGTCTTACTAAACAAATCAGAGTCAATTCTCTCAGACATTGAAAGAAAAACTTCATCTAACGGCGCGCCAGTTAACGATTTCTTCGCTGCTTTATCAATTTCGTTAGCTAACGGGCCTAACTCCTTGCGCGAAGACAATAATAACGCGCGGTCAGGAGTCATTCCTGAACGAATATTCGCAGCCATTAAAGCTAAAAAGTCAGGAAGTAGTTCTTCAACAACCGTTGCTCGCCTTCTTGAAATAAACAACAACAAAGCATAAAAAAATAAGTGAACACTCAAAAAACCAGTAAAAAAACCAAGCAAACCAAAAATCTCGGAATACTTACCTAAAAACAACGCTAAAGCTAAACCAAATAGTATTGAATACAACAAAACGCGTTGAGAAAACTTTTCAACACTAATGTCGACGTCCGCAGTTGAAAAAATTTTTTTGAAAAATTGATTATACGAAAACATTTACACCACTATATTCGGTCTCCTGCTGGAAATCAAACCAATAAAGAAAAATTGAATTAAAACTAAACCAAACAAAATAATACCCAATACGGACTCGTTAATGTTAAACGAAAGAAAAGACACAATCACAATCAAAAAAATCAAACCCAGCGTCGGGCCGATTATGGTTAATAATAAATACATTAAAGCCAGGGGCGAAAGCTGGCTACCAAATTTTTTGAAACTAATTTTTTGTTCCTCGCTTAAAGCATCAACAACATTGTTTAAAACATCAGGCAATTCAACTCCTGCTTTTATTGCATTAGAAAGCTGCCACACAACCCGCCGGTAATTAACGGAAGGATTCCTTAAACCACTTTTTTCAAGAGCATCAGGAAAACTAACTCCCCCCTCGACATCCCGTATTACTTGTTGAAATTCTTTTGAAACCAAACCAAAACCCGTTGTCAAGGAAGCTAAAGCAGCAAAAACCGGCACTCCAGCTGAAGACTGTATGCTTAACTGGCGCAAAGCAAACAACAAGTAAGACTCTAGTTCATTGTTCTTTCGTTCAAGCAACAATTTCGGGTAAACTAAAATCAAGCCGAAAACAGACAAGCCAATAAAAAAACCAATTGCAATTGCAACCATAAGCGTTGAGGCAGATAGCTTGTGTACTAAAAAAAGCAGGACACTAACAAGCGAAGACGTAACAATCAAATAAAACAAGAACGCAAGCAAGCCAACTGAAGTGTATTCCGCTTCATTCATCTCGCTTTCAAGCTCTGCTAATTCATGCGACAAGTAAGGAAACAATTTAGACAACGGCTTGCCTAGAAAGAACATTAAGTGCATTAACCGCAAAGAAATTTTCAAAGGAAAAGGCAAAAATAAAACATTCTTCACTTGCGGTTCACGCTCTCAAACAATTTTTTCTTGTCACTATAATACAAAGCAATAATTGCACCAACCTCATCAACAGAATTTACATCAGATTTAACGAGCCAAGAAAGCACTCTCTGTTTTTCTTCAAGATCCTTGCGTATCTCTTTTTCATTCATTCTAGTAAACGTCATTAAATTCTCAAACAAACGCACACTCGACTCGACTTCTTCAAAAGAATCATTAAACGCTTTCCACTTGTACAAAATATTCCCTTCAACTGACTCGCCTTTTTCAGAAGGCAACAACTCACCAACCTCGAAAACACGCCTTATTCCAGACCGCTTGTCGCGGTACATTGCTACAATTAAATGCAAGCTCTCAAGCATTACTGCAGGCAAATTAATCGGGGGGTTATTCAATCTGCGCAAGGTTTCAGAAACGGTTTCAGCATGAAGCGTAGCGTAAACCGCGTGACCAGTATGCATTGCTTCAAACAAAACTTCCGCTTCCTCAGCGCGCCTAACTTCCCCAACAATAATGCGGTCAGGACGCATACGCAAGGAATTAACCATTAAATCAAGCATTTCAACCCCGCCGTGTTCTTCAGCGCCTACCTCGCGCACTACCAACGGAATCCACTGCAAGTATTTAGGTAAAGTAATTTCTCGGGTTTGTTCTATACTTATAATACGCTGGTTAGGGGGAATAAAGGCAGTTAAAACATTAAGAAAACTCGTTTTACCAGAACCAGTACCGCCTGAAATCAATATATTCAATTCGTACTGCATAGCCAGCCACAATAACGCAGCAATTTCTACCGAAATAGTGTTAGTCTTAATCAAATCCGTAATAGTCCACGGTTTTCTAGCGAACTTTCTTATAGTAATAGTATTACCAAACATGCTCACAGGAAACAAAGTAGCATTAACCCGATCGCCAGTTAACAAGAAAGCATCCAGCAACGGGTTTTGAGTATTAATTTGCCTACCAACCCGCCTACCAATCAAACTAGAGTAATTCAAAACCACAGAATCAGAAATCAAGTTGATATTAGTCTTAAGCCAGCCGTGCCGCCTGTGAAAAACCCACAAGGGTTCCGAACCACCGTTAACGCAAATTTCTTCTATAAAATCATCCTTTAACAAAAACTCTACTTTATCAAGACCAAACATTTCCTGCACGATGCGGCCCGCAATTACTTTCTTTTCATTTTCAGTTAGTTTTGGAAACTTTTCACCAACAAGCTTAGCGCCTTCATCGTAAAACTTCTTTTTCAAAACATTCAAATTACGAGGATCAAGGATTTCTTGAGTGGTAAAAACAATATTTTTAAGCAATACTTGTTTTAGTGAATTCAAATAATTCTCAGTAGCAGCGCCTATTTCAGGTATAACCAACGAATAAATAGGCACGAATTCACCCTCAACACGAGAAATAGTTACGCTAGCAGGAACTCCATCTGCCTCTATCAAATAAGAATCGTCACTCATTTTTTATCACCTACTCTCAAAGAAATTACGATTTCTCCCAGTATAGAGTAAGAAACACTTACTAAATCAGAATCCTGAAGCGAATTAGCCCATTCTTCTATAACCGAAACTGAAACTCCACAAGCCTTAGCCGCCTCTCTTCCTGAAACCTTGCCTTTCTTTTTTAATAAATCATAAAAAGTATCCACGCCAGTAACAACACCAATTATTTTTTTCAGTTCAGGCGGTTGCATCGCTTGCACGGTTTTTTTCACAGTTATTTTTTTCTTCATTCAAACCCGTTCCTCGTAACTTTTATCGACCCGTTCTTGCTTGCAACTATAGAAAACACGCGCAGAGCATTAATTAACTCTACGCCAGAAGAATCTGAAACGTAAAAAAAGACTGAAGCATTAAAATCACTTGACTGCTTAGCTAAAAGAGAATAAAAAGAAGCATTATAAAACAAGGAAGAAGAATTGAAAATAAAGAAATTAAATTCAGACTTGTTTATTACGCCAGAAAACAAGAAAGGCACGCTAGAATTAATCAACAAAAATAAGGTTAGAGAATCAGGGGTTCCAGGCGGAACAAACGAGTAAGACTGCGTGTATAAATCAACTGGAACCGACGGCACCACTACTACTAAAAGAGAAGACAAATTTTGCGTGTCGAAAACAATATCCCCCCCAGAACGATAGTAAGAACCATTACCAAAACTAAGCCTTGGCACCAGAGCGTCAGACAAATCTATGCTAGTACTAATAAAAGAAAAGTTCTCTTCAAAAGCCTTTAATGCAAGCAAGTCTGCCTCAGGGGTTTTAGCTGGAAAACGATCAAAAACAAGTAGTGAATTATTGAAGGAAGTAGCATTAACACTTAATTTAGAAAAAACTTCCTGAAAATTGCTTTCAATATTAGCGTAATGAGTTAAAACCTGGTTTGAATCTATTTTTCTAGCAGAATCAATTTGGTTTTCTGAAGAAACTAACGCAAGCGCAAACAATAAGGAAAACAAAAGCAACAAAGAAACTGAATAGAAAAACGCTCGCCTCTTCAATTAAACACCCTCAACTCGACTAAACCGAATTCATTAATTGAATCCGCACCAATCACTAAAAACGACTCTCGAACACTAGACTTCAAAGAAGTATTCCTACCTTCAGAAAAAACAAACTCACGCTCAAGATTAAACGAACCATTAAAGGAATAATACGAAACATTAGCATAATAATCGCTACCTAACAAGTAAGTCAAGTTACTGCTTACAGCTGAATAATCCCCTGAAGAAAACACGCCTTTATTCTTTAAAACAAAAAAAGCATCACTCGCCTGCATAGACTCGGAAACAGGGGATAACCGGATTTCAGCCATAGCATAAAAAAACAAACTAAACACTAAGAGACACAAAAGAAAATCAATTGAAAAAACAATACCCCTACGCATACAAAACAACCCTTACTTTAATAATTTCATTATTAAACAAAGCAAAACGCTCAACAGAAGAAGCAGAAGAATTTTTTGCAGCGCCTTTTGAAAAAACACTTGTTCCATTCAAGAAAGAAGCGTTAACAAAAAAATCAAAGCCAGTAAACTGCATTACATCCTCATAATTAATTAAAAGAAATTCTTCAACCTTGTCTGCAACCAGAACGTTCGGGAAAGCAGCTAAACCTAAAGAATTGAAATTAGAATGAGACCAGGAAGAAGGCGAGCCCGGAGTCAAAACAAGGGAACTTGAAAAAGCCTCTGCAGAAAGCTTGATTTTTTCTTGGCTTGCGGTGGAATAAACATTATTCGATTCACGCATCCACATTGAATTAAATGAAAATAAAACCACTAGGAATAACGTGCTTGCAATAAAGAAATCAATTGAAAAAACGCCTTTACGCAACGACAACAAAATCACCATTATTAAACAAAGCAAAAGACTTCGGTAAATTGAACCAGGCAAAGCCATTGGAATAATTCAATTCAGAAAAAACAATGTTTTTAGTCGGAATCCTGCAGGAAACAAAGCCCTCCACATAATTAACCCGAACCATAGACGCATTAACGTGCACAACTACCTCGTAAAAACCACCATTAGTCAAGTATTCCGGCAAGACCGTGCTTAAACCAAAACCACTTCCACCTAAGTAAACAGAAGAAACCCCGCTTGAAACGGTATTACATAAAGAACTAGCTTCAGAAAACACGGTTAGTTCTTCATACTCGGCTTTCTTGTCAAAAAAATAAAAAAAAGCTATTGAAACCAAAAGCATAGCTAGAATACTCACGACAATAAACTCCATAGAGACTTGCGCACGCACGAATAGATTAAGGCAACCTACTTAAAATCTTTTAAACTCAACCAAGTAATACAATAACAATGCGCGGACAAACCTCAATAGAGTATTTATCGATAATAATTTTAAGCTTGGCAATAATAGTGCCAGCATTCTACATTGCTTACTCTAATTCTGCAGATGAAATAAGAGTAACCCAAGCTAGAAAACTAGTTAACGACGTAGTGGATGGAGCCGATTACGCCTTAGTTCTAGGCCCGGGAACACTAACAAAAAAAAGCGTTTTCGTACCTGACGGTACAACTATGAAAATACAAGGAAAAACAGTGATTGCAGACTTGACTACCCAAGCAGGAGAAAGTCAGATTTTCGCCAACAGTTTAGCAATCCTTGCAGGAAGCCTGCCTTCAAACTCAGGAAGCTATGAAGTAAGTTTCAGAGTATTAGATAACAAAACAGTAGAATTAAGCTTAGACACTTAAGTAATAAAAACAAGGCACGAGTGATTAACAAAGATGAAAAAAATTACTAAAACAAAAGTAACAAAAAGAAAAAAAACTACTAAAACAAAAAAAAAGATTGATTTTTCAGCGATAAAAAAAAGCGTAGACCAAGCCTTGAAAAAAACAACGAAACCAGAAGAAAAAACAACCAGCAAAGTCAAAAAAGTAACTACCGGCATAGAAGGATTAAACGAAGCATTAAGCGGGGGTTATCCTGAAAAAAGCTTAGTAATAGTTTCAGGTTCAACAGGAGCAGGTAAAAGCACGTTTGCAATGCAATTCTTGATTGACGGTGCAAACAAAGGCGAGAATGGAGTGTACATAACGCTAGAAGAAGAACCCGCTCACTTAATAAAAGATTTTGAAGACTTCAACTGGGATATTAAAAAATTAGTTGACGAAAATAAAATAATCATAACTAAACCAGCAATCTACAAGTTTGAGCCCTTATTAGAAACAATAAAAAACACGGTTGAAAGAAGCGAAGCAAAAAGACTCGTTATAGACTCCTCATCACTGTTAAGCGTTTACTTTGAAAACCCGTTTGAGGTAAGACGCGGCCTTGCAGAATTAGATAAAAAAATCAAGAAACTAAACATAACTACCCTAGCAATATCTGAAATAATGGAGGAATCACACTTACTCTCAACTACGGGCGTGGAGGAATTCATTGCAGATGGAGTAATCGTCTTGCACATAATAAAAAACGAGAATGAATACACTCGCGCGTTAAGCGTCAGGAAAATGCGTTCAATAGAACACTCCTTGAAAATAATGCCAATGCAAATAACTAAAAACGGGATAATAGTCTATCCAAAAGAAGAAGTTTTTTCCGAGGTATAAACTCACTTTTTGAAGGAAAAAACACTTGAAAACGAATCAAAATGCCTTGAAGCAATAAGCAAAGAAAAAAGAAAACTAATTAAAAGAATTATTTGGAAAAAAGTTATTTCCTTAATAAAAGTAATCAAAAACAAGATGTGCATTTGCGCAAGGAAAACGAAAAGCGTAAAAGAATACAGAACCCAGTTAAATCCCTGCACAAGCAAGTTTTCACTCAAGTTAGCACGTATTTTCTGTGACCAGAACAACACGATTAAAGTAAATAAAGAAAACAAACCGAATAACAACAGTAAAATCAAGTCATAAAGAGAAGTTAAAGCAAAACCAATTTTTAAATACCTTGAAACCAGCACTACCGATAAAGCTAACACAGATAAAGCAACAATAAAACTAAAAGGCCGGAATTTAGGAGCAACCTCGATAAAACCGAACTCATCAATTACTCGCGAATACGTTTTTAGAGTACGATTAATAAAGAAAAGCAGAACCACAGCTAACCCGTAAACCACGTAGTTGAATTCAATTGGAAGAGAAAACAAGTAATTAACTAAAGATAATTCAAGCAAAAGAGAAATCAAAATGAAAGACTGAATTGAAGAAGACAACGCGCTCTTGATTAATTCGTCTTCAGCGGATTCCCACGCTCGCTTGAACTTCCAATAAATAAAGGCAACGAAAAACGGAAACGCGACAGCCAGAAACCACAGTGAAGCATAGGAAAGTTCAACCAAGTTTTATCACCCGATCACAAAACTTCGACATTGTGGAAAGAAAAGAAGGATCTAAATCACCCTCGAGAGACAAAAACACTGAAGTAACTCCATTCGACCTAAAACGATTAGTCAAAAAGTGAGAAAACTTATTCAACGAACCCAAACTATTGTAAATCAACAAAGTACTCAACGAATCAATGAACACGTACTTCCTACCTTCAATTGACTTAATCAACTCGCTTATTGCAATGCTTATCCCCGTCAAGTTTTTAGGGGAAACAAAAACAACGTTTTTACTCCTGGAAGTATCGCTGTGAATCAACTCGCTCACACAATCAATAAAGAAAATACTAGAACAATCAACCTTGTTTTTCTTGAACAAATTGCATAAAACAGAGTGAGGCTTGTTTATAGTAATGTAAACCCCCCTCATCCTCATTTTCTGAAGGTATTTCAATAGCTCCAAATTAGTTTCAACATATTTTTGGGGACTTATTAAAACTAAAACTATTTCACCTTCATTAATTTTACCAAATTTTTTTTCAATTAACGCCATTTCAACAACTCAATTAAAGAAACTACCAAGCAAACTAGTTATTCCAGTAAATCCGAGGAAGAACACTAACAACGCTCCAATAATAAAAATAGGCGCGGTTTTAACTCCTGACGTCCACTTGCCGGTTTGTATAACCCCTAAAATCAATGCGCCGAACAAGTTAGTAATAAAAATGCTTACTACCGCGAACCAGTAAATATCTTGAGAAGAAATTCTATCTTCAGTAGCCTGGCTCGAACTCATTGAAAACAAGCCTTGGTTTTGAAACGGAATGTTACCGGCGCTAGAAATATCTGAAGTAGCGCTAACTTGCTTCATTGAAATTTCTTCATTAACTTGAGCATAAAAAACACTCACTGAAAACAATATAGGCGAAATTATTACTGAAGCAAAAATAATGAAAATGACGTACGTTAAAGTAGAACGAGAAATTTCTTTCTTCAACTGTTGTGAAGTACGAATATCTTCAGCTACTTCATCAAGCAACTGAACCATTTCACCACCTAACCGTATTCCTTGAGTAATTAATTTTATTGCCCTATCCAGTACTTCAGAACGCACCCTCTTGCTCATTGATTCTAACGCTTTAGAAATAGTTATTCCGGAAAAAGTGTCTGCACTAACCCTACTGATTTCATCCCTGAAAATCCCAAACTCTGGACGCGCAGCACTCCAAAAAGAGTTTTCAAGAGTCATACCCGCCCTCAAGTTAGCTGAAATAATTTGCAAAGCAGAAGGCAATATTTCTTCAATTTTCTTAGCTTTTTTTTCAGCAGCATCAACTAAAACAAAGTAAAACAAGAACAACGAGAGAACGAAACCAATTAACCCCGCTATTACATGCAGCAACAATATGTTAGGCAAGTAAAGCGGTCCGAAGAAAAAGAATAAAGACGCTACTGAAACAGAAAAGAAAAGCATGAAACCCAAGAAAAGTCTTGAATCCATAAAGTAACCAGCTTGCACTAACAACATATTAGTTTTCTCAACTAGTTTTTTCGGAAAAGCCTTTGAAAAAACATAGTAAAGCCGGTTGAAGTACTTCATGCAAACGGCCTCCGGCTACCAACAAAATTCATGAAAAACACTTGAAAACCAATCATTCCAGCTACAACAAAGCCAAGAGTTATTTTAGGAATAGACACGTTCAAAAAAGACGTAATGACGATAAGCATGGTTATACCCAAACTAGGCACTATTACTGCAGCCATCATGTACATCATAGTCCATGGCGACAATTCTTGCCCGTACGCATGAATCTTGTCAATTTGTTCTTTAGTAATATCATCGAGTATAGTAGCTAAAGCACTAGAAACATCAGAACCAACTTGAATTGCATTAGAGATTTGCCATAAAACTTTCTGAAACGGGCGTGAAGGAACCTTGCGAGAAGCCTCAGCTAAAACATCAATTTCCGGGTCGCCCGCATTTATTTTATTAACAATCGTCTTGAATTCTTCACTTACTTCCTCGTAATCATCCGCAATTGATGCCATTGCATCAAACAAAGTAACACCCGACCGTATTTGAATCAATAATTGGCGCACTGCAGGAATCAAGTTTTTTTCATAAGCCCTACCCCTCTGGCGTGCAACAATCTTAGGGTAAATCAATACGGTTCCAAAGGAAGCTAAACCAATTATTAAAACAACTATTAAAACAAAGTAAAACGGTAAACTCAAAGCAATCGTAACTATTGAAAGCAAAAAACCCAAAAAGAAAGCGTTAGCTAAAGCAACAGCCATAGCTATGCCATAATATTCTTTCGCAGTAAACGAATACCCTGCTTGAATCAAGTCTTCCTGCATAACTTCAAATTGTTTTGAAAAAAACGCGGTAAAACCAAGAAAACGGTGGGATAATTTTAAAACTAGGGAAGGAGGTAAAAAACTAAGGGGAATAATATTCTTCATTTCGACAACAAATCTTCTTTTTTATTTCTTCTCACTGAATCAAGCACTTGCTGCTTGTCACGATAATACCACGCCACGACTTTACCAACTGAATTAACATCTCGAACATCATTCTTCAACAAGAAATCTAAAATAAGTTCTTTCTCCTTCAAATCTTCCTTCATTTCTTTCTGAGAAAGACCAGTATGCAAATTCAGTTCTTCAGTCAACCTAACAAAATCACTTACTTTCTGCAGCTTGTCAGTACGCGGATCCCACTTGTAAATAATATTCAAAGACACTTTATCACCAGAAGGAACTATTTCCGCAATCTCGTAAGTACGCCTAATTCCAGTACGCCTCTGACGATACTGCACGTCAATCAACTGGAGAGAACCCATTACTGTTTCAGGAACATTAATTGGCGGCGAAATAAGCCTAGTACGCGCTTGCGATGCATCATCAGCATGAAGCGTTGAATAAACCGAGTGACCCGTATGCATTGCTTCAAACAAAACTTCCGCTTCTTTTTGACGCCTAGTTTCGCCTAAAACAATTCGGTCAGGACGCATACGCAAGGAATTAACCATTAAATCAAGCATTTCAACCCCGCCTTTTCCCTCGGGATTAGGTTGTCGCGTAGTCATCGGCACCCAATGAAGGAAATCAGGCAAAACTAACTCCCTAGTGTCTTCAATACTAACAATTCTCTGGTTAGGTGGAGCAAACAATAAAATAGCATTCAAGAAACTCGTTTTACCCGAGCCAGTACCCCCAGCAACAATCATGCTTAATTCGTACTGCATAGCCAGCCAAAACAAAGCAGCTGCCTCGCTACTTACAGTATTGAATTTAGGGTCAATAAAGTGCGTAATAGTCCAAGGATCTTTAGCGAATTTTCTTATTGTGATGGTATTACCCGCACTACTTATAGGCATTAAAGTAGCATTAACCCTGGAACCAGCAAGCAAGTGAGCATCCATCAGGGGATTTAAATTAGTTATTTGTTTCCCGACGCGGCGACCAATTATTGAAGCGTAATTATGAATTTGTTCTTCATTCTTGAAGAAAACATTAGTACGCAACCAACCGAACGTCTTGTGGTAAACCATTGCGGGTTGCCTACTGCCATTAACAACTACTTCCTCTAAATTTTCATCAGCAAGCAGGAACTCCATTTCACCCAAACCAAGCATTTCTTGAATAAGTCGCCCTACCAGCAATTCTTTCTCTGAATCACTCATTCCTTGGAATTCCGTTTGAATAAGCTCGTAAGTCCGAGCAACAATCTTTTTTTTCACTTCATCAGCTTGCCTTGAATCAAGCAATTCTGAAATCTTTAAATCTGCTTTCTCAATGATTTTTTCTTTCAAATAATCCAAAACAAGCCTAGTTGGCTCTTTTATCTTAGTGTGAATAACGTCGTAAGAATCAATGTATTCATTGTCTTTTCTGCTGATTACTATTTTAGCAGGAACATTTTCACTTACAACCGAATACTCACCTAAAATCTTCATTGTTTTTCACCCTTGAAAACCCTGAGAACTTTCTTACCTCTGTTTGCTTGATGCTTTACGCCAATCTTCCTCAATACATCAAGCTTTTTACCTATTTCATTAACAGTCTTCAAATGAGACTCTTTTAAAACCGGTGCTGACTCCTGCGTTTTTACAGCAGGCTGCAAGTTCTTCACATCCCCCGAGCTTCCTTTCTTAACGGGCAAAGCAGAAGACACTGCAACTTTCTCTTGAGGCTTCATTGTAGAAAGAATACCCTCGTCCTTAATTTCAATTGGCGAGTCTTGCTTTTTCTTTTTAAATAAGTTTGAAAAAAACGCGCTTAAGCCGGAAAAAACGCCTTTTTTCTCGTTAGTTGCTACCGTAATTCTTTCTTTGAATAAAACTAGTTTTTGTTCCATGACTTTCTCTTCTTTTTCCATCAAATTAACTTGTTTTTTAAAGTCTTCAAACTCGTTAACTAGCTTCGTTAAAACACTCACTAGTTTTTGCTTTTCGTCGGGAGTTATTTTTTCTCTCTCTAGTTTTGAAAGCAAAGACTCGATCGCGTTAATTCTCCACATGAAGTCTTTTTTAGCAAACTCTAAAACACGATAACTACCATCAGCTAGAGACTCTAATTCCTGAAGTCTGTTTCCACTAGGTTGAACACTAACTTGTGTTTTCCCGTTGCCGCTTTTATACGTTAAAATTGTTTCATTTAAACTGTAAGAAACTTCTATTAACTTACTGGCCTCCAATATTTTGACTAAGCGTTCTACTTGAATTAAAGGCAAGGACATGGCATTAGCTACCTGCTTTACGCTAACCGTCTTGTTTGACTTAATGAAGTCAAATACTTCATCTACACTAGTTTGAAACTCGCCGTCAGCCATTGTCGATTAAATTAAACAAAACAAGTTTAAAACTGCAACTATGCAGTTTTACTTAACGGCAAGCAAAATCAAAACTCTTAGCGCCCCTACCGCTCAAAACCAAGGATAACGAAAAAACAACAGGATTATTGTCACGCACTTTCTTTAAGAAAATAGATGCTGCAGAAGAATGAAAAACACAAGACTCACCCTTACTCCAAGAACTGCAATCAGTAGTTAACGTTAATTTATCCGGAGACCAATCTGGATTTCCAACCGTTAATTCAGCCCAAGACACTCGCGTAAGAACAGGGAAAGAGTGAGAAACAATGAAAACAAAATCAGTTCCGTTAAACGCAGCACTCAATAAATCAACTTCCGGGCCCCCGCTTATTTGCTTGCATAAAGCAAAAAACTCTCCCCCCTGGCAATAACCATAATTCTTTATTTTTTCTTCAATTACTGGCGAAATTTTTGTGTTAAAAGTATTTTTAATACTCAAAGCATTCAAATCATCCCCAAAACAAGGATCAAAAACAGGTTTTGAAGACGGTGTGAGAGACTCGTTCGAAGGCGCAGGAGTAACGCTAGGCGTTTTTGTTGGGGTAGCTAAATAATCACGCGGTTGGTATTCAATACAACCAACGAAAAGCAAGAAAACCAGCAAGAAAAACAATAAACTACGTTTCAAGGTAAGCTTCAACTCCGTACTTCAAAGCGTTTTCTTCATCAATATTAAACAACGGCCACGCAAAACCCGTTGCATTTAAAGTAAAACCATTAGGCGTAGTTTCATTAAAATACAAATAGTCAACGTGAGACTGGTTTGCCTTAATGCTTAATCCCTGAGTTATAAAATCTTCAACATTAACTAAAGACTCCATGCCGTCACTCGCGTAAACCAAATACGTTTTTCCTTCCAGCCTTTCAAGAAAACCAGGACTTGAGTTAGACGGCACGTACCACTGCAAGGAAATCGCTGAACTAACCGCGTCAGGCCCGAAAACAGGCGACGTGTTTACAAAAACTTGGCGTTTTACTAAACCAAAAGAATTCAAGGCATACAAGGGGTCTTCAATTCCTTCAGTAGAAACAACCGACAAAACCCAGTAAGTTCTAGATAAATTAATTCCTTCTTCACGATTCACTAAATGCACGATAAGACTAGCATTAAACAATAATTCAAAACCATTCCTCTCAGAAATAATTAAGTCACCTAAAGAAACATTTGAAGTCAAACCAAAAAACCTGCTTTTAGCATTAAGCCGTTGAATCCATTCAGTTAAAGAATTATTACCCATTAAACCCGACGTTACGCCTTCGTAAGTTTTATTAAATAAAAGAGAACGCAGCGCTTGAGTTGCATTACTTGCAGGAGAACCGCCAGAAACCACTTCAGCAACCAAAGCTACTACCGCGCTCTTCGCGCTTATTTCCAAAGCACGGGGGAAATCGTTTTCAACTGAAGAAGCAAAATTAGCTAGTTCCTGGCCAACAAACTTGCGTTTCGTTTCCTTTTCTGAAGAAGAAGAAAACTCGCTGCCAGTTAAAACCAAGAAAACAATAGGCGCTAAAAGCAAAACCACGATCAATGAATAAAAAAATCCTCTCTTCACATAAAACAACTCTTTAATTCCAAACTAACACAGTTACCTCAGTCGGGCCCCAAAAGAACGGAACTTGTTGCCCGGATAATACTTCTGCAGAAACACTCTCACTTAATTGCAAGTCAACAGGATTAGTAAAACTCCCCGGTAAACCAACTCCCGTGTCATTAACTAAATTAATAAACGAAAGCAAACGAAGCAACGCGTCGTCAACTGCATTGCTAGTAGTGTTAAACAACTCAACTCCAACAAACTCGCTGCCTGCAGATTCTAGTCCCTCGCCAACTGAAAGGTTAACTGCGCCGTCAGGTACTCCATCAAAATCAGAGTCGTAATAAACCGTTGCGTTCCTGGCCTTGCATTCAAGGAAAATAGAAGAATAACCAACTACTGCTTTAAACCGTAAATTATGAATCACTCGGTTATCTTGAGAACAAACACTGCTTTCATTCAAAGCACCGAAACCTAATTTTACGTTAAGTAAATTGTTTTCACCAGTTTTCACTAGGTTAGCGGGAAATTCAACAAAAAACGGGTCGCCCAACCTAGAATAAGTACTGCCGTAATCACCTAAATAAAAAACCCTCACCGAGCCATTAGAGTTAATTAAAGTAACATTAGAAGTCCACAAATCAGTTGAATAAGACGTTGTTTTTACTGAATCAACAGATACTTGTAAAGGAACAAAAAAGCTACCTTGACAAGAAGGAAACTGGTTGGTTTCTTGAGTTAATAATATTTCGTTAAACGCGTAACCAGGCGTTACTGAATCATAAAACAATTCTAAGTAAGAATCGGAATAAAGTTCGGTTGAAACATTACCTGCAGAAAAAACTGTTTGCGAAGTAGTGCTTTGTTGAATAATGTTGTTAGCAATGTTTTGGAATGCAAATTGTAATTCTGAAGCGTTGTTACTTAAGTACGCAGTGCCGTTACCGCAAGACGCCATTGCTTGCAAAGTAGAGTTACCGAAATTGCATGAAGTAATTGGGCCAAAACCAACAGTATGCACGGTAGATTTTTGTTCATTATGCACCCTGCAAGAACTGTAATTAGCGTTAAGCATTGGAATGCTTTCAGAAAGCGAGCAAGAATCAAGATCGCTGCAAGAAGTTCCTGTAGTCAAGTTACCGGAATATAAGTAAGGCGGAAAGAATTGAGTCCAAGTAGAGCCATCCCAAAAAACTGCTCCAGCCCTTGAATCACCTAAAGCAAAACCAGCAGTGGAATTAATTATTTTAACGGTATTCAAGTCATAACTACCACTGTAAACTTGAGTCCAAGAACCACCAGTCCACTGGTAAATTCTATTATTGTCAGTAGTAACAAAAGCAAGGTTTGAATCAAAAATATCTATCGACGTAATAATAAAATTTCCTAAATCCTGGTATTCACTCCAAGAACCACCAGTCCAACTATAAATTTTTCCTGAATCCCCACCAGCAAAAGCCAAACTCGAACTGTAAACGTCAACGGAATGCAAATCATAAGAACCAACATCTTGTTGCAGCGACCAAGTAGAGCCATTCCAACGGTAAATTCTTCCAGTTTCGCCAACAGCAAAACCAAGCGTAGAATCAAGCATTTTTACTGCATAAAAATCATCGCTACCTGCATCCGCATACTCGCTCCAACTTCCACCCAACCAGCGAGCGATTTTTCCTGAAGCACCAACAGCGAAAGCTAAAGAATCATCAACCATGCTGACGCCGTAAAGAGTTTGAGATCCTAAATCAGAATCAAGCGTCCAACTAGAACCGTTCCACTCGTAAATGCGGTAAGAATCGCCAACAGCAAAACCAAGCGTTGAATTAAACACGTCTACAGAACGCAAGTTAGTTGAATCAGGAGAAGTCACTGCAACCCAGTAAGGATAATGCGCTATAGCACCGCTAGGACCTACTAACGCACCAAAACCACTTTCCACGTCAAAACTATTTGCTGAAAAACAAGAGTCAGTAGCACGAACATTAACTACGCCGTCAGTCATCATTACTACAAACCTATTCCGATCTTCAGAAGGCCACTGCGAAAGCAAGTCATAAGCTTTATTTATTGAACAAGGAATGCAAGTAGAACCAGTAGCAACGTAAGAATCAACGTGTGCTTTCAAAGCACTAGCATCGGTAGTTAAATTATAGTAATTAACAACACTACTGCTAAAGGAAACTAATCCAATGCGGTTCCCTTCAGTTTCGAGTATAGTGTCAATAAACGCCTTGTCAACGCATTTCGCAACGCTAATTCGGGAAGTATTACCAAAAAACAAGTCAGGGGAACTGCAATTCGTTACAGTAACTCCATTAACTGAATCCGTGTCTACTCGCCAAGCCATTGAACCCGAAACATCCGTAACCAAAATAATGTCCGCGTTACCTATTTCGCCGCCAGTAATGTTCGCTTCAGCAGAAAGCCTGAAGGGAATTGTTTTCAAACTCAAGTCAGACAAAGAATAAGCACCAGTAAAAGCACTAACTGGAACCGTAACTATTCTCTCATCTAAAGAACCACCAGAATCATTCAAGATTGTTTCGTTTCCGACAGTAAACAAAGTAGTGTAATTATTACGCAAATGCAAGGACGCAGTAATATTAATTAAGTCCCCTGGAACGTAAAAAGAAGAATACTCGTTGATAAGCCCGTTTACTCCCGCAAAATAAATTCTAGAGTAATTAACTATTCCAGGGTTAAGTTGTTGAGTATCGAAAGTAATCTTAATGAAACCACCGCCAATAAAGTGTTTCCTCACGTCAAAACCAGTAAAATTAAGCGTAAACAAGTTAACACTGCCTTTCGCTACATTATTCAAACAAACCGAATCAACTATAGACCAAGAATCAACTGACGCGTTTCCAGGTGTTTTATTAAACAAACCACAATCAAAGCCATTAACAAAAAAAGTAAAGTTGTCACCAGCATTCAACTCGAGGAAAACACTTGAAATAACCGCATCACTCGGAATACTCGGCAAAAGAACTGAAATATTTCCTTGACCAATAAAACCACCGAAAAAGTAGTACGACTTCTCGTTTTTCCCACCTATTTTTTGAACTGAAGCCCTCGCAACACAACCCGTAGCAGGAAGCCCTTTAGCTACGCCAGAAACAAAACGCCGACTCAAAGAAAGAGAATCAGTAGGATTAAGCTCACTACTATTGTAAACCAAATCTTGAGCGTAATACAACGCCCACTTAGAATTAGGCGCCATTACTTTACTTAAAAAGTATTCAGACAAATTACTCGCTATAGATAAATTACCTTCATCGCCGTTAGCCCAGAAAGAACCAATTACTTCCATTAACGTTTTATTGTAATCCTTAGAATCTAAAACGCCTTGAGCAAACAAGTCTCTCACGTACGAATCAGTTAACACGTCAGAAATACTGGTTTCAGCAAGCAAGTTAACTGCACTCCGGGAAACAGAATGAAGATTCTCGTTCACTACAGCGGGAGCTAAAACATTAGAAGAAGCAAGAAACAACAAAGGCACAGCTAACAATAACAAAAACAAAGCAAACAACGCATCAATACTGAAAACTAATCCTTTCTTCATTTCCTACCAACCACTAACTCGAACACGCCTAGTTTTTTTCTTCCAACACCAACTAAAACAGGGCGGTTTATAACAAAAACATCTTCATTAACTAAAACAGTGGATTCAAAAGACAAACGTTTTCCTATTAAATTAAAGAAATCACGCGATTGTTTCGACGCGTTCATCGAGTAATCAGAAACAAAAAAAATCCACCCGTTAGATACGCGCGAATAACCTGCAACAGCCTTTAAACTATCACCGCTAACAGAAACAACCGGCGTAAAAACCCCGTCCGCATTAACAACCCAACTCAATCCAGGTAAAGAAACGCTATCGCCTACGGATGCATTGAAAATCAAGAAGTCTTTCCTAACTATTTCAGAAGAAGACGCATCAACTTCCTCAATAGGGTAATAATGCGAAATCCAATTAGCGTCAAGAGAATTTCCGCCTTCAAAAACAATTGAACCGCCGGATTCAAGAAAATCATCAAGCAAAGAAAAATTAACGCTGGTATTAACGTTCTCCAGAATTAAAGTAGAGTAATTAAAAACAGAAGAAAATAACGCGGCGGTTAATTCATTAGGCGAACCACTGAAATAATTCAACTGCGAATAACCACTTCCAGCTCCCGCAGAATCATAAAAATCCCAATTAACTCCAGAAGAACTCAAGTCCTGCAGGATTTTAGCATCACCAACCGCAAAATAAGCTACGGGCTCTACTAAAACTCCGGAAAGCATTGAACTTGAACCATTCGTAACGTAAACACGGTAATCGTAATCCCCTAAACCAAGCAATTCACGCGAGTAATCATAATCAACTAACGTCAATTCAAGAAACTTAACTGGATTCAAGCTAACTCCATCACTCAAACCAAGGCTAGTAACCGTATCCTTAGACCAATCAATAGGCAAACCCTTAGTTTCAAGCAAGTAATCAGAAGCAAGACCCGCGTCAATAAACAACTCGGTTTTCGCGTCAAACTCTTTAACTCTCGCACTAGATTCTTGCCAAACCACGTTAAGTAAAGACAACGCCAGCAAAAACAAAATAACACTTAAAATAAGGTCACCGGAAAAAACCTGTCCCCGCTTAATTGAATTCAACAAAACCATCATTATTCCTCAAAATATTTTCTCCAGGAAAAAGACTACCGCCAAAAGAATTTGAACGCAACACCGCCTCACAAAAACCCTTTTCCCACTCCACCCTAATTCGGTGTTCTAACGGAATTAAAGACACGGCATAAGGTTCAGTTAACAATCCGGCAGGTAAAACAAAAGAAGCAGAATAACCCTCGCCAATAGAAAAAGCAGCGTCAGCCTCAATCTCAATAATCCGGCAAACAGACGCGCCGTCTAAAGCAACTCGATCCCTAAAAACCTCGCTTCTCTGAGAAAAAAACACGAACGTAAAAACAACTAACATTAACAACAATAAAGCTACAATAGACATTAATTCAACAGAAATCTGGCTCCTCCGCATCTCGCATTAAATAACGATAAAACGATTAATATACTCAAGCTTGAGTCAAATTCACTATAGTGTACTCAGCAAAAGGCTCTGCTTTAATTAAAACGCGCTTTACTCCAGGCGTGGAAAAAACGCTATCTAAATCACCTGTTAAATTAGCATTAGAAACGTAAAAAACATCTGAAAAACCCTCGTTCTTCAAAATTCGCACAGACACTTCATTTGATTGAATACTAACTGAATCAACATTGTTTGGAACACGCACTTCAACTATTAGTTGTGCGGGATAACCTTGCGAGTGAACTAAATCTGCAGCCTCACCTAACCGTTTTACTGCCTGTCGAACATAACCTAAATTCAAGTCTTCCTGCACGTCGGTATTAATACTTGAAACAAACAACCAGATAGGAATCAAAACCAGCAAACTAATAGACACCATGGATAAATATTCTACTGCAGCCTGTCCTTTCTTCACTAAAACATTAAGCAAACACTCTTAAAAAAAGAGTAAGCCCCTAATTAAGTATTCAAAGGAAAAGAATTGCATGGCATTAAAAATAGAAAAAACAAAAAACGGTTTTATAGCTAGCGATGACTCTACAGTCCAGTCACTATTGAAAGGATTTTTCGGCGAACCAATTCAAGGAAAAAAAAACAAGTTGTTTTTAAGTCCTGAAGAAGGACTTTACTTAATGGAAGTAAGAAACGCGGAATGCAACGGACAAACCTTTAATGAAGCTGCTAAAGAATTTTCAGAACAAAAAAAATTCTTAGCTAGTTATTATTGTTACAAAGAATGGCGCGACCACGGAATAATCGCAAGGCAAGCAAGGGAAGCAAAACAAAACTACGGCAGAAACCCTTTAGTAAAATACCCTTCAGAAAAACTAAAACTAAAACCAATTCACTTTAAAGCATTGTTTTTCACTGACGACTTAATGGCAGTAATCGACGATCCTCAAGCTAAAGAATTATACGACAAGTACTGGCTTGGCCAATGGGGAACATACAAAGCCAAAAAACACGGCAACTTCTTGAAACTAGATGTTTTTGAAACACTATTCTTGATTAAGCACGCGGGATTAAACGCCAATATTACTACGCAACAACTAGAAAAAAAAGCCACGGCTAGAAGAAGCGACTTCAAGAAACTCTTTCAAGTTTATGAAGACTTTCGTCTCAAGGGATTCGTAGTGAAAACAGGATTCAAATTCGGCACTCACTTCAGGCTTTACTTCCCTGGAGCAGCGCCGTCACTGGAAAACTCCGAGTGGCTTCACTCGAAACACGTTATTCAAGTATTTCCTCGCGAAAGCAAACTATTAATTTCAGAGTGGGCTCGCGCAATAAGAGTAGCACACAGCGTAAAGAAAACGTTTATTCTAGCTATTCCTGGAAAAAAAGAAGCAGAAAAAATAGAGTTGGATTACTTGCTTTACCACCGTAAAGACGGAATTCCAGAAAACCCTGAGAAAAACTTTCCTACTTACGCAATGCTGGCTTTAAGTGAGGAAGAAGAAATAGGCGGAGCTGAACTAGCTAAAGCAATAGAAAAATCAAAGAAACTAGGTTTAGACTTAATGCTCGCTATTTGCGACCGGGAAACTTCAGTAACGTTTTATAGAGTAAAACGCATTGAATTACCTGAAAGCAAATTCGAGTATTACGAAATTGAGTGGGAACAACCATAAACAAAGGCATTAAAATGAAGGAAAGCATGTTTTGGGCTGACCAAATCGCAAGGGAAGCAAAACCACACAACGAAAAACACGTGGTTAGTGACGCGAAAACACCAAGCGGACGCATTCACGTCGGTTCCTTGCGTGGAGTAGTTATTCACGACTTGATTTACAAAGCAATTTTAAAAAGCGGGCAAAAAGCGGAGTACCTTTACCGCTTTGATGACTTCGATCCAATGGATGGATTCCCTCCAGACTTGCCTGAATCATTCAAGAAACACATGGGCGAGCCATTATGCAATGTTCCTTCGCCAAAAAAAGGCTTTGACTCACTAGCTCAATACTACGCGCTTGAATTCCAGGAAGTATTCGAGAAACTAGGTTGCAAACCAAAAATAGTTTGGGCGTCAGAATCATACAAAAAAGGGAAAATGAATGATTTAATCAAAATTGCTTTGGAACACGCTGAAACAATTCGGGAAATAAACGAAAAAACTAGTGGAGCAAAAAAAGAATCGAACTGGCTACCAATAAACGTTGTATGCGAAAAATGCGGTAAAATAGGCACGACTAAAGCAAGTGATTTTGATGGAAAAACCGTTGCTTATTCTTGCGCTGACGTCAAGTACGCTAAAGGCTGCGGGCACGAAGGCAGAATAAGCCCATTCAACGGCAACAGCAAACTAACTTGGAAAGTAGACTGGGCAGCAGTCTGGCCATTATACGAAATAACTATTGAAGGCGCTGGCAAAGACCATTACGCAGCAGGTGGGTCTAGAGATGTAGCAAACAAATTAAGCGACGAAATATTCAAGTACCCTCACCCGTACAATTTTCCTTACGAATTCTTCTTGCTAGGCGGCAAGAAAATGTCTTCATCTAAAGGCATAGGCGTTTCAGCAAAAGAAATGGCGGAGTTACTTCCCCAAGAATTACTGCGCTTTTTACTAACACGCTTTAAACCCAGGAGCGCAATCAATTTCTCGCCGGAAGGAAAAACAATACCTAACTTATTCGACGACTACGATGCGTTCTCTAAAGCCTTCTTTCACCCGGAAAACCTGCGCGACCCAGATATGCCTAGAATTTTTGAGTTAAGCAACTTGAATGAAAAACCGGTAGAAATGTTTCTACCTCAATTTTCGCTAGTAGCAGCAATAGCTCAAGTACCTTCAGTAAACGAGGAAGAATTCTTCACTCAACAAAAAGGCAGTGAATTAAGCAAGAAAGAAAAAGAAGTATTGAAAGAAAGAATTGTTTACGCAAAAACCTGGCTGGAAAACTTTGCTGAAGAAGAAGACAAACTAACTTTCTTGAGTATAGAAAAAAGCAAAGAAAAACGCGAAACTTTAACAAAAAACCAGTTAAACGCGTTAAACGACTTCGCTCAAATGCTTGATTCAGAACAACAAGAAACAGTGAAAAAACTTTGTTCAAACAACAATTTGAGTCCGCAAGAATTCTTTACTGCCGCTTACTTAGTATTAACAGGTAAAGAAAAAGGACCTAAACTAATGCCTTTAATCAAAGCGCTTGGAACTAGTTTCGTGAAAAAAAGATTCAGTGAAACCAAGTAAAACTATTAATAAACTAGGAAAAGCAAAGTAATACCTGAAACGCGTTTTCTAAAAACGAGGATAATTAAATGCAACCAGAAGTAAACATTGGCACTATTGGACACGTGGACCACGGAAAAACCACTCTAACACAAGCTTTAAGCGGAAAATGGGCGGACACTCACTCTGAAGAATTAAAACGCGGAATTACTATCAAACTCGGGTATGCGGACGTTTCCATATACAAAGACGGCAGTAGTTTTACAGTAAAAAAAAGTGAAGGCAAAGAACTAGTAAGAAAAATTTCTTTAATTGACGCGCCAGGACACGAAACACTAATGGCTACAGTAATAGCTGCCTCAAGCATAATGGACGGCGCATTATTCGTAATAGCTGCAAACGAAGGCTGTCCTCAACCACAAACAATAGAACACTTGTCAATACTCGAAGCAGCTGGAATAAAAAACGTCATAATAGTTCAAAACAAAGTAGACTTAGTATCTAAAGAAAAAGCAATTATTCACTACAAACAAATAAAAGAATTCTTGAAAAACAGCAGCATAGAAAACGCGCCAATAATACCAATGGCTGCAAACGTCGGAGTAAACATAGACGCGCTTCTTGAAGCAATTCAAGAAAAAATACCTACTCCAAAAAGAGACGAGAAAGCTCCAGCTAAATTACTAGTAGCACGCAGTTTTGACTTGAACAAGCCAGGAACAAAAATCAACGAGCTCAAAGGAGGCGTAATAGGCGGTTCAATAGTTCAAGGCACGCTTAAAATAGGAGATGAAATAGAAATACGCCCAGGCATTCTGAGGAAAAAAAAGAACAAGGAAGTTTACGAACCACTGCGAACTAAAACCCTCGGGTTGGGAAGCGGTTCAGAAAAACTAAGTGAAGCAAAACCAGGCGGGTTAATAGCAATATTAACAGACTTAGATCCTGCTTTAGCTCACTCAGATTCATTAGTAGGAAACGTAATTGGAACAACAGACTTGCCTCAAATTTACAACGAAATAAAAATAGAAGTAAACAAAATAACAAGAACCCTGCACGATTTTCAAAAAGGATTTAAATTAAACGAAGCGTTAGTATTAAGCGTTGGAACTGCCACTACCCTCGGTTTCGTAACAAACCAAAAGAAAAACAACGCGACTTTAACACTCAAAAAACCAATTTGCGTTGCAGAAAACGACAAAATAGCGGTTTTGAGGAAAGTAGAAAACGGCTGGAGACTTTACGGAACAGCGAAAATAGTGAAATAAAAATGATTATACTATTGTTAGGACCGCCAGGAGCGGGAAAGGGAATGCAAGCAAACTTACTTAGTGCCGAATTCAGGATTCCGCACATGTCTACAGGCAGAATATTCAGAAAAGAAATAGTTGAAGAAACAAGCTTAGGGTTGAAAGCAAAAGAATTCGTGCAAAAAGGAAATTACGTTCCAGATTCACTAGTACTTGAAATCGTTAAAAAAAGAATTGAAAAACCAAACTACAAAAACGGCTTTATTCTAGACGGCTTTCCCAGAACTATCTCTCAAGCTAAAGGACTAGACGCTTTGCTTGAAGAAAAAGGATTAAAAATTAAGTTCGTAATTAACCTTGATATTCCAGAAAACGTGGTAATAGACCGCATTACTTATCGTTCAATTATTGGCGAAGAAGACGAACGCAAGGATGACTCGCCGGAAGTAGTGAAAAAAAGAATTGACACTTACTACCAAGAAACAAAACCACTAATAAACTATTATAAAGAAAGAGGAGTGCTTAGCGAAATAAACGGAAACCAGAACGTAGTGAAAGTTTTCTCTGAAATAAACGAAGTAATCCAAGGAAAATAAAAAAAACCCTTGGGCCCGTAGCTCAGTTTGGCCAGAGCGCCTGACTTTTAATCAGGA
>JBDRBT010000002.1:0-45173 GCA_043822385.1 Microcaldota archaeon
AACCATTCTTTAAACCACCTAAAAAATTGCCTAAAAGTCTTGAGTCATACTGGTTTTTAATTTATTCCACTACTAATTTACTTTACTAATGTTGTACGATGTGGTTATTGTTGGTGCAGGTCCTGCTGGCGGTAGTGCTGCGGTTCACTGTGCTAAAGCAGGCTTGAAAACGCTTTTGCTAGAGGAACACAAAACTGTCGGCGAACCAGTGCATTGCGGCGAGTGCTTGAGTGACTATGCTTTAGAAAACACTGGTTTTGTTATTCCTGAAAAAGTAGTTTCCAAGAGAGTTAAAGGCGTTAAAGTAATTTTTCCTGATTATTACTCGCCTGTTTTTCATGAAACAGGAATGGTTTTAGAAAAACACTTGTTTGAGCAATACTTGGTTCATTTGGCTGAAAACAATTCAGTTGACGTGAAGCTCAATGCTAAAGTAAACTCTATTTCTAGATTAAATAACGCGTTCGTAATAACTCACTCTAGGGGGGAAGATAAAGCCAGGTTAATAATGGATGCGTCAGGAGTGCAGTCCGTATGCTCGCGTTTTTTTGGTTTAAAGCAAAGTTTTGACACGGTAGTTGGCTTGCAATGCGAATTAACTGACATTGAACACGGGGAGTTTCTTGATTTTTATTTGTGGCCTGAACTAGCTCCACACGGCTATTTGTGGGTTATTCCGAAAAGCAATAACCGGGCTAACGTGGGTTTGGTTACTAATGACAAGAATAACGCTAAAAAATATTTAGATGCTTTCTTGAAAATTAAGGGTTGGGAAGAAAAAAAACCAGTTAAAGTATTTGGTGGTTTGATTCCGTCTTCAGGTCCGTTGCCCAAAACTTTTGATGACGGTTTGCTTTTAATTGGTGATGCTGCTGGCTTTACTTCACCAATGTTTGAAGGGGGTACTCACTTGAGTTTGAAGTCTTCGGAAATGGCTACGCGAGTTGCTGTAGACGCTTTAAACGCAGGTAATACTAGCAAAGAATTTTTGCGTGGTTACGAGGTTCTTTGGAAACAAGCGTTTCCAGAATACCGAAAAATTCTTTCTGGAAAAAACGCGTTGTACGGTTTTTCTTCAAAAGAATTGAGTTTTATTGGTAGAGCCCTGCCTAAAAACTTGAGTGAAATAAATATTTCGAAGAAAATAATGATTGGTGCGAAATTACTGAAAAACCCCAGCGTATTCAATAAGGGAGTAATTAACGCGTTAATGACTTTTTCTCAGTCTCAAGCTCGCTCGTTCGGCTGGTGAAGGCTTTTCAAAACTAGTTCAATAACTCGATTTACGTGAGGTATTGCTTTCGGGTCTTCACGCAAGTTCTTTCTATCAAAATCAAGATTTAACCTTCTTTTTTCATCTTGCCTTATTAAAACAACTGCTTTTTCGGCTTTTTCGTCTTTAATAGTTAAGGCTAAACCCGGGCCAACTTGCCTTAAGCCATACGTGGTGTTAAAAGCGTGATTAAACTTTCCTATATTTTCCTTTAATTTTGCGTTATTTAAAATAATTTTTTCTTTAAAGATTATTTCTAAATCACTAGCGTGAGGAGTAGATGAATTATACGCGTAAGTAAGTTCTTTTAAAAAAGGGTGTTCAGTAAAAATAAATTTAGAAACTAAATACGCCAAACCATCTGAATCGTTTACACTTAACTTATGCTGTTCGCGGTGATCTTTAAAATCTTTATAATAAAATATTCCAGGAAGTTTTTTTTCGCTAATGAACGGTTCTACATTAAATCCCTGGTCGTTTAAGGATTCCTTAAAGCTATTCCTATTTTTATACAAGTATTTTGAAAACTCGTTTTCTTTAGGTTTGTAAAAACTAGGTAAAGGAAGCCGGTTTCTTAATTCGCCGAGTTTTCTTATGATCTTGTTCATCCTTTAATCACACCGATTGGCTCTATTTTCGCTACTAAGTTAGCTAACCCCGCCCTCCTAACGCAATCCACGACTTCGTCTACTTTCTTGTACGCGCCGCCTGCTTCCTCGCTTAAAATACGCGGCTTAGTAGCTCGAACGTAAATCTCGTTTGCAATCATTTCTTTTTGTAGTTTATCAGAATCAAAAGAACGTATTGCTTGAGCGCGGCTCATTACTCGACCTGCTCCATGGCAGCAACTACCAAAGGTTTCTTCAGCTCCAGGTTGCCCGACTAAAACGAAAGAAGAAGTATTCATGCTACCTGGAATTAATACTGGCTGGCCAATTGATGAAAAAGCTCCAGGTAAGTCTTTCATTCCCTTCCAGTAAGCGCGCGTTGCTCCCTTGCGGTGAACGCAGACTTTTTTTCCTTTGTGTTCCTCGAATTTAGCTATGTTGTGGCAAACGTCGTACAACAAGTTTACTTGCATTGACTCCCAATCTTGTTGCATTACTTTCGCTAGAGTGTTTCGAGCAAAGAAAGTCATTATTTGCCGGTTATTGAAAGCGAAATTAACTCCGCAATTCATTGCACCCAAGTAATCCCTAGCTTCCTGCGTGTGCAAGTAAGCGCAAGCTAATTCAGGATCTTTAAGCATTATTCCATCGCGTCTTGCTGCATCAAGCATTACGCGCAAGTAATCACTGCAAATTTGGTGGCCGAAGCCGCGTGAACCGCTGTGAATCATTAAAGTAATTTGGTTCAAGTCAGTAATACCGAATTTCTTAGCGGTTTCAGAATCGTAAATCTCGGTTACTTTTTGCAATTCAAGGAAATGGTTTCCTGAACCAAGTGAACCAAACTGGGGTGCACCGCGTTTTTTAGCCATTTCACTGACTTTACTGAAGTCAGCGTCCTTCATTCTGCCTTTTTCTTCAGTGTGTTCCTTGTCTTTCTTTGTTGCATAACCTTGTTTTATAGACCAGTCAACTCCAGACTCAACTGCTTCACGCATTTCGTTATCGCTTACTCTAATTGTTGACTTGCTTCCTACTCCAGCAGGCACGTTCTTGAAGAAAGCGTCAACTAATTCTTTTATTTTGGGTTTAACGTCCTTCAAAAACAAGTTAGTAGTTAATAACCTGACGCCGCAATTAGAAACCACAATATTATCTGCAATAAAATTATGGTTTTCGTTTGATATGCTTATATCATAAACTAAGTCATTAAACGGAATTTTTTCTATGTAGTCTATTTCATCTAAAGCCAAACCGTAGTCGCCAAAACCAAATTCGTCTTTATACTCTGAAAACGAAGCAAAATTAAAGGCTATTCTAGGTTTTCCTTTGAATTCAGTCCAAATTGAATGTTTTACGAATTGAACTGCAACATACTTGCTAGAAAGAGTATTATAAATTTCTCCAGCAGGAAGTCCTCGTGCATATAAATTGATTGCAGTGTTTCGTATTTTTTCTCTTTTTTCGGTTATCTTATTTTTTAGTCTTAAATAATTCGCGGCAAGACACGCATTTTTGAATTTTTCTTTATGATATTCAAAAGAAATGTTTTCAAAAAAACGCATTAAATTTTCAGGTGTAGAAGATAATTGTATTCTATAACCACAGGTCTTCCCTTTTTTTCCAGCAACGCTATAGCCTTCAACTACCATTACGGGGCTGGTTTTAATTTCAAAGTCTTCCAGTATTTTTTTTAATTGCGTTAAGAATTCAACCGCATTATTTTCTAGTGTTTTAAGTTTGTTCATTCCTAAAGTTGGCGCATAAAAATTGTATTTATTAAGCGTTTTAGGTGTTGACAATTCTGCTCCAAAAAAAGCAGCTAGAAACAAACGCTTTAACCAAAGAGGAGTTTTAAACAACCAATTAGGTACTAAATATTCTTGCGTGGTTTTGTTTCCAGATGGGGTTCCTAACGCTACTAATAAGGTTGCTAAAGCCGTTGAAGATATTTTAAAACTACACTCTACTCTAGAAAAGGTATAATCTTTATAATGAGTTGAAATCTGGTGTGTTCGCAATCGCTTGTAAACTTTTGAGGGCGTAAAACCTATTTTTTTAATATCTATCCTTATTTTTTCTAGGTCTTCTTCCTTTCCGTAAAACCAGATTACGCCTTTCCTCTTGTTTACAAAAGAAATAGATCCATCCCCAAAAATATAACCAATAATTTTAGTTAAGTAAGGAAGTTTATCGCTTGAAGATTTAAGGGGCAATAATTCTCGTTTTTTAAGAATTTTTAAAACTTGAGGTAAAGCATTCCCGTTAATAGACGTTCTTTTAGCCAACATGACTTTTTGTATGTGTTCTTCATTCACTAAAATTTCTTCGCTAGGAGGAAGATATTTAACACCGCTGAATGAATACACTACTACTTGATCAGAAAGCTTCATTTCGCTAGCTTTTTTCATTCCGTCTTTACAACGCACAGGGTGATCCCCGGTTACTCTCAAACAACGGCCGGATTGCGTAGTTATTTGATAAATTTCTGAAGTTTCTAGTCTTTTCATAAAATGCATTATTTTAGTGTTATTAAGTGATAAGCCGTTAAAGTCAACAAATTGTGCGTTGTTTTTAGTAAACCGTTCTTCAAGTTCTTTTATGCTTAAATTAACGCCGTGTTCTAACAATACTCGCGTTTCGCCGTCCGTGCAGTTGATGTCATACCCGACCGCGCCAGGGGATACTACGCCTTCTTTAGCGTCGAATGCAGCTACTCCACCGATTGGAAAGCCGTAGCCTTCGTGTCCGTCTGGCATTACGTAAAACGCGTCTTGCAGTCCAGGGAGGGTAGTGGCGTTAGCTGCTTGTTGTAGAGTGCGGTCAGTTTTTATTTTCTCAAGCATTTTTTCGTCTGCATAAAGCCTTACTGGAACCGTCATATCGCCTTCAGCAGGTATTTCGTACACTGCATCCCTTACTTTAGTTATCTTGAAATTCATTATGAAAAGATTATAAAGAAAACGTTAAATAAAGCCTTCTTTCACTATGTAATTATGGAAAAAAAGCCGGTTAAAACTTTTGGAATTTCTTTTGGCGAAGGAACTCGCGGTTGCATTGATTATTATGGTGATTCAGTAGTAATTAGTGGCGCGAAAAACATTTCTATTCAAAAAAATTACGTTACTGGCTTAAACAAGTTGGAAGAAAAGCCGTTAAGCAAGTTTCTGGTTGAATTAGAGTATTACGATTTTGCTGGAATAAAGAATTCTAGCCAGTTTAATATTAATTCTAATGACTTTCTTGTTTTGAAAAACTTGCTTCAAGTTTAATCAAAAAAATTCTTGAGCAAAAGAACACGTTTATTAATTTTCTTTTAGTTGTTCTTGTTTATGAAGAAGTTAGCCTTATTACTGTTTTTAATTCTCTTTACTGTTCAAGCTTTTGCTTTAACTAGCATGCAGGTTCCGGCTGTTGCTACTGGTGGCGGGGGCGTAATGACTATTATTGAAGCTAAAATAGATTCAGGTAAAGGTAGTACGTACGTTGACATAGAACCTTTCATTAGTGTTGACACGCAGAATTCAGCTAAAACCGCGTTCAGGATTGCAGCTGAAAAAGCGGGAGTTAATTATTTGAAGGAAGATATTTTCTTTAAAGTAACAGCTGAATCTGAAGTTATTGACGGGCCTTCAGGTGGAGCCGCGTTCACTCTTTTAGCTTATTCAGAGTTAACCGGCGAAAAATTAAGAAGTGACTTGACTGTTACCGGCACTATAGAACCGGACGGTAGTATAGGGCGTATTGGCGGGGTTTTAGAAAAATTAAAAGCAGTTAAAGACGCTGGATTAAAGGTTTTCGTGATTCCTTTCGGGCAATTAACTGACAGTGGGAATGACTTAACGGTTTTCGGCGAGCAATGGGGCATTCAAGTAATAGAAGCAAGGAATGTTGATGAATTGCTTTCTTACGCTTTTACTCCAACTGGCTCTAAAATAACGGTAACTGAACGGATTGAAGAACCAATTATTTTAGAAAAAATTGAAACTACGCCTGAACAACTTCCTTTGAAAAACATTGCTGAAAAAGGAATAAATGATTTTGCTAAAATACTACGCGAATTGCGTAAAGACGGAGCTAAAACTCCAAGTGTTTTCGAGAAAGCTTTAAACGAGTCTGAATTCTTTTTGAAACAAGGTTATTTCTATACTTCAGCTAACAATATTTTCGTTAACCAACTTAATGCTGAAGCACTGCTTAATTCCAACATTACTAAAAACGAAGTAATTAAATTAATTCAAGATTTAGAGAAAGAACTGTATTCAATGGAATTCGCGGGTTTAAACACGGGAAGCATTGAGTGGGTTTCAGCAGCAAAGCTTCGTTATTACTGGGCTGAAAACAAATTAAAATTATTGCAAGAAGACTTGGATTCTTATTCTCCCGCGCAAGCATTTGATACTTACACTGTTGCAAAGAATTGGTTTGATGCAAGCAAGCAAATGAATGAAGAAGCCAAGAAACTAGTTGGCGAACCTCTTTCTGAAACGAATGCCAGGGGTCTTGCTTTGGATTTAATAAAACAAGTTAATTTAACTAAAGAAAGCGGGTTACTAGATCCTGAAGAAGAAGACCATTTAAACACCGCAATTATTGCTTTCTCTAACGGCGATTATTACGCTAGCGTGTTTGATGTTTTGTATTCGGTTTCGTTCAGGAGTGCTCGCGAAAAAATTTCAGACAATTTTGGTTATAAGCTTGAATCAATAACTAAAGACAAGGCGTTTTATGATAGCGGCGAATTGAGTGAAAGTGTTTGGGCGCAGTATTACTTTATTCATTCATTGTACCACATTGCTGAATACAACCGAACTCAAGACTTTACTTACTTCATTAACGCGGTTAAACTACAGGAATTAAGTATGGCTTGGGATGTTGCTAAAAAAGAATTAATTCAATCTAACCCTAATGCAAGCCAAGACTTTACTATAAACACTCAAGTAATCAAAGAAAACCCAGGAATTAGTTTAGACACGATTTTCTTTGCTTTAGGCGTGAGCGCGGTAGTAATAATCGCGTTGCTTGGTTTTATTTCTATTTCTAAAAAGAAGAGCGTTCTTTCACCTACTCAAAAGCTCGAGAGGCTTGAGGAATTACTTCTCGAAAAACGAATTAGTGAATCTACGTTCAAGAAGTTGTACGAAAAGTATTCTCCTGTAAAGAAGAGTAAACCTCGCCTAAAACGTAAATAGACCCGGCAACAAGAATTAAATCATTTTCTTTCGCTTCTTTTTTCGCTAATTGTAAAGCATCAACAACGTTTTCAACTGGAGTCGCGTTTTCGAATAACGCTGCTAACGTAATTTCGTTTTCAGAACGTTCTAACTTGCATTTCGTAGTAAAAACTTTCCTTAAACGCATTTTTTTTAATTCACTAATCATTTCTAAATAATTTTTGTCTTTCATTACTCCGAAAACTAGTAAAACGTTTTTTGAAGGCCAGATTCTTGAAACGCTTTCCACTAGAACGCGGGTTCCAGCTGGATTGTGCGCAGCATCAAAAACAATTAAGGGGTTGTGCGAAATAACCTCTAATCTACCTGGCCAAAAAGTTGTTTCTATTCCTTCTTTAATTGATTTTTCTTGAACGTTTAATTTTTTAGCAGCGCGAATAGCAATGCAAGCGTTTTTTGCTTGGTGAGCGCCTAAGAGTGAACACGTGTACGTTTCGTTTTCGAAAATAAACTCAGTGTTAAACTCGCTTGTTTTCACGTTTTCAGGTTCACTAATAATTACTACTTCACTGTTTTTTTCTTTAGTTTTGTTTTTAATTACTTCAAGCGCTTCTCCACTGCATCCCGTAACCACTGGCACGCCGGTTTTTATTATGCCTGCTTTTTCTCCAGCTATTTCTTTTATCGTTGAACCAAGCATTTGCGTGTGTTCTAATGAAATGTTGGTTATTACCGAAAGAATTGGTTGAAGAACATTAGTCGAGTCAAGCCTGCCGCCTAGACCGACTTCTATTACTGCGTAATCTACTTTCTCGTTAATGAAGTGTTTTACTGCAATTAACGTCATTACTTCAAAAAAAGAAGGAGCGTCCTTCATTTGTTTTATTGCGGGTAGAACTTCATTGAAGAGTAAAACGAAGGATTCCTCACTTATTTGCTTTCGGTTTACTTGAATTCTTTCTAATTGGCTTACTAAAGCAGGGCTAGTGTCTAAACCAACTTTAAATCCTTGAGCGCGTAGAATCGAGTCAAGAAAACTTGATACGCTGCCTTTACCGTTTGTTCCAGCAACGTGAATTACTTTCAACTCATTCATCGGCGTATTTGCGAGTTCAAATAATTCTTTAGTTCGCTCTAAATACCATTCAGTGCTTTTCGGGAGGGATTCCAAGTAAGTAATTGTTTTTTCGTATTCTGATTGCAATTATATTTCTCGCCTCTTTATTTTGCGTTCGAGTCTTTCCTCTGCTTTCAAGCGTCCTAATTCCTCCAGGTTTTGAGCGCAAATGCAATGCTTCATTGCAATAGGATATTTTTCGCTTAGAATTGAATGCATTTTCTTTGCTAATTCAACGTAAGAAAAATGTCCTTGCGGTTGGCTTCTTAACTTAATTAAGTAATAAAACTCGCGCAAGTTGCCTTTAATCAAGAACCGGTGTTTGTACGCGAGTGGAACAACGTATTGAGCAGAGTAATTGTCTTCTTCCCAGACTTTTTCGAAAACTTCTTTAGCGTGATTCATTACTTCCGCATATTTTTTTTGTGCTCCTGCTCCAATAATGTCGGGGGGAGTTTCAAAACCATGGAAGCAAGTTAGCAATTGGTTTGTTTGCGTAACTAATCTATGCCTTTGAATGTCTCTGAAAGCGCCGTAATCCATCATTACTTCAAAAACAAAATCGGAGTGTTCTAGTTCACGCAAGGGGGAATCAAACGCTTCTTGTTTTTGAAGGAAAACTTCAAACACTTCCTCTTTTTCAGCATCACTCAATGCTCTTGCTTTACTCAAGCAGTCTTCAAAAGAAACATTTGAATAACGGAATAATATTGCGGCAATTATTTTTTCTTCAGAATCTTCAGGACTGCTTACCAAGCATACTTTTTCTCCACCGGGTTGTATAGTATTGCTTAAACAAAGCTTTGTTTTAATTCGCATGTCTTTTTCAGTTTCTTTGAAATAAGTTTTTTCTCCAGTGTACTTTAATAATGAGGGAAGAAGCTGGCTTCCTTCTCCTTGCAGAGAAACGCCTATTTCCCGCATTTCACTCAACGGGTGTGAAAGGAGCTTGTTTATTGCGTGAGCTAACTGCCTAGCATTCACAGTCCAACCCAAACTTGTTTTAGTGGATGCTGGAAGCAAGTAACGTACAGAATCAAACCTGCGTGCTGCAGTCGAGCGCTTCCAAGCTGCTTCATTAACGCCTTCAGTTAAAGGAACTGTTTTTTGAACATACTCTAAAACTGGCTCGTGCAAGTCCATGTAAGTTTGAAAAAGCGAGTCAAACAAGTCTTCTACTTCAGTTTTGTGTTTTGATTCTTGCAATTCTTTCGGTATTAAGAAAGAATTCCTGCCGAAAGAAACGTAACGAGTGCTTTTTTCAATGAAACTACACAAGCGATTGTCTTCAATTACTTTAGATGCTAGTATTGACACGCCTTCCAAGCCAAAGCCTACTACCGCTCCTTCAGACACGCTGCTGTGGCCGTAACCTAAAACCCACTTTTCCATGAAGGAAATAGCTTTCTTTAATGCAACGTCGGTTGTTTCTTGCTTGTCGCTTAAAACAATTTTTTTTAATTCCTCGTAATTAGCCGGGTCTTCCTTGAGTAAATTCAGGAAGGATTCACGCATTCCTTCAGTACTACGGGAATAACGAGCTTGCATTAAAGCCCATACTTCAGGGTGAAAATTTTTAGCGCCAAAAATCGGTTTATCTAAATTAGTGAAAAAATTCAGTAAAACTCGCTCGTCTTCTTTAGAATACACGTTACACCACCCAGAGAATATTATGTTGTAGACAATGATTTAAACTCTTTCCAAACAATAATTATTATTGAAATGCAGAAAACTAGTTTAGATGCAGTTAAACAAGAAGACCCAGAATTGTTTAGCTTAATAGAGAAGGAAAAACAAAGGCAAAACAAGGTTTTAGAGTTAATTCCAAGCGAAAACATGGTTTCTCGTGCAGTAATGCAAGCAGTAGGTTCTGTGCTTACGAATAAGTATTCCGAAGGATATCCCGGCAAGCGTTATTACGGGGGTAATGAAGTAATTGACGAAATAGAAAACCTAGCGATTAATCGAGCTAAGGAATTATTTCAAGCAGAACACGTTAATGTCCAGCCTAATTCTGGTTCTCCAGCTAATTTAGCGGTTTACTTCGCGTTATTGCAGCACGGCGACAAGTTCATGGGCATGGCTTTAGATCAAGGAGGGCACTTGACTCACGGACACAAAGTAAATTTTTCAGGAATTTTTTATAATCCAGTTCACTATGGAGTAGACAAGGAAACTGAATTACTTGATTACGACGTAATAAGAAAAATGGCTTTGCAAGAAAAACCGAAACTGATTCTTTCAGGATTCACTGCTTACCCGCGAAAAATTGATTTCAAAGCATTCAAGGAAATTTGCGATGAAGTTGAAGCAGTCAGCATGGCTGACGTCTCGCACATTGCGGGATTAATTGCGGGCGGAATGCATGAAAACCCAACGCCTTTCTTTGACGTTGTTACTACTACTACCCACAAAACGCTTCGCGGGCCACGGGGAGCAATAATAATGTGCAAGAAAGATTTAGCTCAAAAAATTGATAAGGCGGTAATGCCTGGATTGCAAGGCGGTCCTCACGAACACGTTATTGCTGGAAAGGCGTTAGCGTTCAAGCAAGCAATGACGCCTGATTTCAAGGCTTACGCTAAGCAAGTTGTTCTTAATGCGAAAGCGTTAGCTGACGAATTGTTGTCGCAAGGCTTCAGGCTTGTTAGCGGCGGTACGGATACTCACTTGATTTTAATTGATTTGAATGGAACGGATTTAACTGGAAAAAAAGCAGAAAGAATTCTTGATTCTGTTGGAATTAATGTTAATGCTAACTCGATTCCTTTTGACTCCCGGAAGCCGTGGGATCCGTCCGGAATACGCGTTGGAACGCCAGTATTAACTACTCGCGGAATGAAGGAAAGCGAAATGAAGGAAATCGCACAATTAATCGCTCGCGTAGTAAAAAACCCTGACAACACGGAAATAAAAAACAAAGTTACTGAAGACGTGCTTGCATTATGCAAGAATTTTTCGTTCTATTGCTAAGAGGAATTAAACTAAAATGAGTATTACTAAAACTAAAAAGGCAGGTAGCTTTGAAATTCCTACTTTAGGTTTAGGCGCCTGGGGAATTGGTGGTTTTCATTCTCCTAATCCTTCTTTAGAAAAAGAAGGAATTCAAATAGTGCATAACGCATTAGACTTAGGTTATCAACATATTGATACTGCTGAATACTATGCAACTGGTTTTTCTGAAGAAATAATAGGTAAAGCAATTTCTGGTTTTGACCGAAAAAAAGTGTTTATTACAACTAAAGTCCAGCCAATTCATCTTCATTACGCGGAAGTAGTCAATGCGTGCAAAAACAGCTTGAAACGCTTGAATACGGATTACGTTGACTTGTATCTCGTTCATGCCCCAAACCCAGACGTTCCAATAGAAGAAACTATGAAGGCAATGAATTTTCTTGTGTCTGAAGGACTTGCTAGGTTCATAGGGGTAAGTAATTTTTCAGTAAACGAATTACGGGAAGCACAAGCCTGTTCTGAAAACAAGATTGTTGCAAACCAAATTGAGTATAATTTAATGATTAGAAACAAAGGAAAACACACGATTAACATGGAATCAGAAATTTTACCTTTTTGCCAAGAAAAAGAAATAATTTTCATGTCGTGGCGTCCACTCGGTAAGGGCGAGTTAATAAAACAAAACAGTACTTTGCTTAACGAACTAGTAGAAAAATACGGAAAAACTAGTTCACAAATAGCAATCAACTGGTTGATTTTAAAGAAAAACGTGGTTACAATGCCTAAAGCAACCAGTGTGAAACACTTGCAAGAAAACATTGAGACACTGAATTTCGAATTGAGAGAAACGGATGTAAAGCGTTTGAATGAAGAATTTGAACCGCGCGACGAGTTTTACGAGTTTACTGAATCAATTTTGGATAAAGCAAAATCGTGGCCGAGTTCAAACTTAAAAAAAACAGCAGAACAATAACTCAAATTTCTCAAAAAGTGCGCTAAATTACTTTTTACGAGTGAAAACGAGTTTTAAAAACCCGTAGAAACAATATGTTTTCATGAAGACTTTCTTAGTTTTATTTTCGTTGTTTTTAGTCTCGTTTGTTTCAGCTTCATGTCCGTTCTTGGATGTGTCGCTGGTTTCGCAAACTAGTGTTTATCAAGGTCGTGAAGGCGTTTTCCCGATTTCAGTTACTAATACGGGTTTAAACAGCCAACTAGTTTCATTAAGTGCAGCTTGCCCGGAAAACGTTGAATGCAGGTTTAACGAAATCCCTTCAATTACTTTAACTGCTTCGCAAGAAAAAACTTTTTCGTTGATTGCTTCAAGCAACGAAGCAGGCGCGTTTATTATTCCCTTAACGGTTTCGGTTGGAACTTCGTTTGGTTGCGACCAACATGACTTGCTTCTCAACGTCCAGCCGTACTCAACGTTACCTGAAGAAACATTCAGTGTTTCAATGAATCCCGTAATAAACCAGAGCGCCAGGCCGGGAGAAACAATTAATTACGAATTCACTATCTCAAACAATCAAAACGGTGTTTCAAAGAGTTTTGCTGACTTGATTTCAAACGGTTTTTTTGATTCGATTTCCTTTAATCCAGTAAGCATGGATTTGCAAGCTGGAGAAACAAAGAAAGCTAAAGCAAAACTAGTAATTTCTCCAGGCACTCCAGCAGGCGTTTACCAGCAATCATTCAGGGTTCGGATAGTTAACCAAAACGGAGTGCAAAAGTTTTACGATTTTTCTAGTCAAATATTTGTTTTTTCTGAGACAACCAACTTGCAAGTTGAAAACGAGCCTGTTGACTGCATTCCGGTTCTTCACAGTGATACTGCTAACTGGCGTTTTTCAATAAAAAACAACGGTGAAAATAACGGTCCGTTTAATGCAAGGCTTGAGGGAGACGCAATAAACAGAATAGTTTCTTTAGACCGGGAAGTGTTTGAAGTAAAAACCGGCGACAAACAAGACGTGATTATTTCTCTGCACCCGTCAAACAACGAGTTAACTGGAAAATACTACTATACGTTAATAATTGATTACTCCGGCTTCGAGTTGTACCGGCAAGAGTTTTGTTTTAATGTTTATTCTAAAAATGATTTTGAAGTCTTGATGAAAGACGAGTACACGATAACGCGAGGTAAAGCTAATGTCTTGATTCCTTTCGCAATAATAAACAACGGTTCTTTAACTGAGTCATTCAGCATTGAAATTCAACAACCCGAATTCTTTTTACTACAGCCTGAACCAAAATCTTTTGATTTAGGGCCTGGTAGAAAACAAGACTTATTTTTAGTTGCATCCACGTCTCTAGATAGAACTGAACTAAAAACGTATGAAGTTAAGGCGGTTATTCACAGCAAACGTTCTTCAAAACAAGTTGTTTTCAACATTGTTGTTCTTGCTGACGAGTATAACTCGTTCCTTGAAATAAAAACTAACCAATTGCATGCGATTGCGGGTAGAACTAGCAAGGAATTTATTGAAGTTAAAAACACGAAGTCAAGTGTTTTGCGGGGAGTATTTATTACTCTAGAGGGTTTGAATCCTTCTTGGTATTCAATTGAGTTTCCAAAAAGGGACATTAATGGTTTTGCTTCAGCTACTTTTGAAGTAGAATTCAAGATTCCAAAAGGCAGTCCTGCAATAAACCAGTTTAATATTGTTGTTTCTTCAGTTGAACGCGAAGTAGCAAAAAGCGGGGCAGTGCTTTACGTTGATGAAAGTGGTGGCGAACTTGATGTTTTTGTTCGCGACATTACTAGTATTTCTGATTACGAAACGTTGGTTACAGTAATTGTTTCAAATGCGGGTTCCACAACAATAAAAACAATAAAGCCAGTGTCAAGTGAAGCTATAGTGGATAGTGAACCAATTGGTTTTGATTTAGCGCCTGGAGAATCTAAAACAATAGTTTTGAAAGTAAGGAATCCCGAATCTAACGAAGTTAGTGTTGCATTCACTAGCATTAATGGAGTAACTAGTTTAGCTACGGCTATTCCTATTAACAAGCCAGAGTCATTACCTTGGCTGCCTATTACGCTCGTTGCTATTGGTTTGCTTTTAGTATCTTATTTTTTCTGGGTTAAACCGCACGAGAACGAGTATTAAGCAATTATTTTAGGGCATTTTGCTTGCAGAAAGCACTCGCTGCATTTTGGTTTCCTGGCAACGCAAACGCGCCTACCGTGAGCAATTAATTGCAAAGAAAAAGAACTCCACTTTTCTTTAGGTATTAATTGCATTAAGTCTACCTCGGTTTTTTCAGGAATTTTAGCTTTACTTAACCCTAATCGTTTGCTTAATCGAAAAACGTGAGTGTCAACAGCTATTCCCTCGGTTTTTCCAAAGGCGCTGGATAAAACAATGTTAGCGGTTTTCCTAGCTACGCCTGGCAAGGTAAGTAAATCTTGCATAGTGTTTGGAACGCGGCCTGAATACTTTTCTAGTATTAACTTGCTTGCAGCGCGAATGTTTTTTGTTTTATTTTTGTAAAACCCAGTTGAATAAATCTCGTTTTCTATTTCTTTTTGGCTCGCTTCAATAAAATCCTTAGGACCCGAATACGTCTTGAATAATTTGTTAGTAACTAAGTTTACTCGCGCGTCAGTGCATTGAGCAGAGAGCATAACCGCAACAAGTAATTGAAACGGGTTATCATGCCTTAATACTACTGTTTTCTCTGGATACGCTTCACCTAGTTTTTTCAATAGCCAATTTAGTTCAATCACGTTTTTTATTAGCACTGGGTAGTAGTTTAATTTTACTCTTAAAAAATCGTCAGAAAACGAACTAGAAAAGGCTTTTAATACGTATTATGAGTTAATGTTTTTAGCCTACTGAAAAAGTGGTGCTTAATTTAGCCTACTGAAAAAGTGGTGTTTAAAATAGCGTTTTGAAACCAGAGGTGGTTTTTCGACATGGATGACATGAATAAATACGGTGCTTGGGCCTTTTTAGTTGGTCTAATACTGGCTATCCTAGCAGGCTTTATTGACATAGGAACTTGGGTTTCTTTAGTATTGCTATTGTTAGGTGTAATAGTTGGATTACTCAACATCAAAGACAAGGAAATGATGTTATTCCTAGTAGCAGGAATTGCTTTAACTGCCGGCTTAGGTAGCTTGGGAGCTTTAGCTGCAACCCTTGGTTTTGGCTTGAATGTGTTAGTACCAATCTTCAACAACATAGCGTTGTTCGTTGGTCCTGCAATCGGAATAGTCGCTTTGAAGGCTATTTACGGAATAAGCAAAGACTAACTTTTTTTCTTCCCCTCTCTTTTTATTTTTTTAAAACTAATTATTTTAGATGTTATACGAATTGCTTTCAGTTTTAGGTAGTTTAATAGCAGGAATGCTTGTTTTATTGAAGCCACGCAAGCTCTTGACTCTTTTTGCTTTAGCTGTTGCGTTGTTTGTTTTATTCGGGCCTTACTCGTTTTTTGGCTTGATTGCTGCAGGAGCGTTAAGGATTGTTTTCCCCGTAAAAAAATAGTTATAAACTCTCGTCGTCATTCTTCTATTAGTGATGAAACCGTCCCAGTCTGAATTATGATGACCGAGGTAGCTTCTGATAATAATTTTTAAAAAGGTGAATATTGAGTGTTAAAAAGCAAAGCCAGGCGAAGGCTTATTAGGAAAGTAAAAATAAAGAAATCACGCGCTAAATCTCGTTTGAATGCTAAGAGTCCTTCTAAAAAGAAAGTTTGGAAATGAAATCTATTGTTTGCGTTGGGAGTATTGGTTTAGATACTACGCGCACTCCATTCAAAACAGTCGAGAGAGTACTTGGAGGCAGTGCAACTTACTTTGCTTTAGCTGCAAGACACTTTACTAGAACTAACGTGGTTTCGGTAGTTGGGGAGGATTTTCCGTTAGAGTACTGGAATTTCCTTGAGAAAGAAAACGTGGACTTAAGTGGAGTGCAAAGAGCTAGCGGCAAGACTTTCTTTTTTGATTCTAGTTTCGATCACGCGTTGTATTCTCGTAAAACTAATGTTACTGAATTAAATGTTTTTGAGGGCTTCAAGCCAGTAGTTCCTGAAGCTTTTAAGAGTACTGAAATTGTTTACTTGGGTAACTTGATTCCTGAAGAACAATTAAGTGTCTTAAAGCAAACTACTGGATGCAAATTGTCTTTCATGGATACCATTGAATATTACATTAAGAATGACTTGGAGAACTTGAAAATTGTTTTAAAGGAAGTTGACGGCGCTATTTTGAATGATTCTGAAGCGAGAATGCTTTCCGGAGAAAGCAATTTATTGAGTGCAGGCAAGAAGATACAAAACATGGGTCCTGAAATACTAGTAATAAAGAAGGGAGAACACGGGTGTTTGTTGTTTTTTGAAGACAGGGTTTACCCGATTCCTGCTTTTCCTTTAGAGAATGTTGTTGACCCTACTGGAGCTGGGGATTCTTTTGCTGGTGGTTTCGTTGGTTTTCTTTCGCAAAGCAGTGAAATTAATGCTTCTTCTTTGCGTGAGGCGGTTGCCTTTGGTACTATAATGGGTAGTTTTTGCGTTGAAGACTTTTCAGTAAACAAGTTAAGTACCGTAACGCAAAACGAAATAAACGAGCGCTTGAGTATTTACAAGAGTTTAGTTAGTTTTTGAATAATCTTCTGCTGCAGACTTGTTTTTTTCGTCTAATACTTTCAAAACCATTTTTTTCAAGTCGCTTGAGGAAATTACTTTAGTTCTGCTTAATTTAGAACTAACCAAGAAAACTACTTCTTCAGCTAGGTCTTTAGGCACGCCTTTTTTTTGAATTGATTGAATTAACTCGTTTGCATTAAACTTTTTTTTCTCGTTGTTTTTTTCTACTAAAACCATTTTTATTCATACTCTCCCGTTTATTGAACTAACGAATTCTTGCAACCCGTCTTTAAATTCTACTCTAGGTTTCCATGAAAGCATTTTTGCTGCCTTGCTGCAATCAAATGACCGGTCACTGCTTAATACTCGAACGTAGTCCGGGTAAAGCTTTCTTTTGCCAGTGAATACGCTAGTAAACCCATCTAAGTAAGACAAAAATAAAGCAATTGCAACTGGAACTTTAGTTGAAGGGGGTTTTACGCCAAGCAAGTCTGCTAAGTCATTTAAACAATCAGTTTGAGTTACTGGCGGGCTTGAAATAATAAACGCGTCATTTTTTGTTTGAGTTTGAATTGCTTTAAGGAAAGCATTAGCTGCATCGCTAGCGTGAACTAGTGAAATATTGTTTTTTCCATTGCCGATTAAAGGCATTTTTTCTTTTTTAATCATTTTAGCTACTTGCAGGAAGCCTGTTTCAAAGCCGGCTCCGTACATAGTGGTTAAACGCAGGAAAACAAAAGGAACTCTTGATTCCTTAATGAGTTTTTCTGCCTTGATTTTGCTTTCGCCGTAAGCATTTGAAGGAGTTAAAGGCGTTTCTTCAGTTACCTTAATTCCGTTAGTATCGTGGTATAACGACGTAGAGGAAGCGAAAACTAGTTTTTTTACTTCAGCTTTTTTAGCGGCTCTAGCAATTTTTCCTGAAGGAATCGCATTTAATTCAAACAATTTTTGTTTGCTTAAAGAGTAATCACTGGATCCAGCTAAGTGAATAACGAAATCAACTCCCTTGCAAGCTTTAAATAAGTCTTCCTCGCTTGCGTTAATTAAATCTAGAATAATTAATTCTGGTTTTAATTGCTTGAATGAGTTCAATGCTTTTTCTTCATTTCTTACTATTAATCGCAAGGCGTACCCGTAATCGCTTAATTCTTGCACTAAGTACTTGCCTAAGTTGCCGGTTGCTCCGGTTACTAAAACGAGTTGTTTCTTCATTGCAAATCATTAAGCTAGAGTTAATTTTAAAGAGTGGAGGGGAAGGGATTTGAACCCTCGAACCCCTAAAGGAATAGATTACTCAACCTACTTAAGGTTGTTAAAGCGCTTTGGCGTTCTTGAGTCTATCGCATTTGGCCAGGCTTTGCTACCCCTCCAAAACTATGTAAGAAAGAAAGGGAAGAGGAAATTTAAAAGATTAAGTGCCAGGCGTTTTTCTACGTTTCAGATACTTATGCAAAGAATGTAAAAATAATAAATATTCAAACCTATTTTTTTGCGAACCGGGGGATAAAATTATTTTTGGATTCAAAAAACTGGAATCTACGTGTTTTTCAGTTGGTCTCGCCATATTCTCAATAAAGTTAATTATATTCGTATCAGCTTTTTTAAAACCTAAACTCGGTTTCGTCTTAGTTATGAAATTTATTGCCTTAGAAAGAGACTTAAAAGTCCGGTTTGTGTCAATAAAGTCAAATACAAGCGTGTTACCTGAAAATTTTTTACTAAACCCGCGTTTCTTTAACTCGTTAAGGTAATATTCACTTATTCTTTCGCGTGGGCCGTCAAAATAAAAATAGCGAGGTAAGGTTACTAAATAAAACAAGTTTTTTTCCGGAATTTTTTGTGCTCTAGCATTCAAACAACGAAGCGCAATATACAATGGACGCATTCCTTGTCCTAGAAAAACAAACCTAGTTTTTTCAGGTTTTCTTATTTTTAATATTTGCTCAGCGCGCTCAAAAATTTTTTGGTAATTCGGGGAGACCGAAATACTTTTTTGTTTTTCCGATAGTAGTTTTTCAAAAGTCATTTCAAAAAAATAAAGAAGAAAGAAATAAAAAAGGGATTAGATTAAGTTGAGAGTGTTTGCTACAATGAATGACGCGAACACTAAGCTAACTGTATTCAATACTTTGATTAAGGCATTGAGTGACGGTCCTGCAGTGTCTTTGAAGGGGTCGCCTACAGTGTCGCCTACAATAGCTGCTTTGTGAGCATCGCTTCCTTTTCCGCCGTGCTTGCCGTCTTCAATTAACTTCTTAGCGTTATCCCATGCTGCGCCGGTAGTACTCATGAATAAAGCCAGTAGGAAGCCTGAAACAATTGCTCCAGCAAGCAATCCACCTACTGCTTGCACTCCGAATAACAACCCGATTATTATTGGCGTTGTTACTGCAAGCAAGCCGGGAATCATTAATTCTTTTAATGCTGCAGCGGTTGAAATGTCTACGCACTTTGCGTAATCTGGTTTTGCTGTTCCTTGCATTAAGCCTTTAATGCTCTTGAATTGCCTCCTTACTTCACCAACTATTTGGAAAGCAGCTCTGCCTACTGCGTTCATTAAGAAACTAGCAAACAAGAAAGGCAGCGCTCCGCCAATGAACAATCCCACTACTACGGCGGGCTTCAACAAGTCGAGTGTTTCAATTCCAGCGTCGTGAGAGAAAGCAGCGAACAACGCTAACGCCCCGAGAGCAGCGCCGGCTATTGCAAAACCTTTAGTAGTAGCTTTAGTTGTATTACCTACAGAGTCTAGTGCGTCAGTAGTTTTACGTATTTTTGAAGGCATTTTACTCATTTCAGCTATTCCGCCCGCGTTGTCGGTAATAGGTCCGTAAGCGTCTAAAGCAATGATTACTCCAGTCATTGAAAGCATTGCTGCGGCAGCTAAAGCAACACCATATAATCCTGCTAAGTAATGTGAAGCGATTATTGCTAATACTATTACTAAAACAGGGAGTGCAGTGCTTTGCAAGCCTATTCCTAGTCCTGAAATCAAGTTTGTTCCAGCTCCTGTTTCTGATGCTTCAGCAATTTTTTGCACTGGGGAATAATTCTTTGCAGTGTAATACTCGGTAATTAAACCAATTAATATTGTTACGACTACGCCTACTACTGTTGCGTAAAACAAGTTCATGTTCCAGCTTGAAACAAAGTAAAAACCAACTAGAGAGAGTAATGCGGTAGCGATTACGGGCTTGTATAAAGCGTGCATTATTTTTTTTCCGCTCAAGCTCATGAAGAACGAACCAAGAACCGTAGCTATTCCACCTACAGCACCGATTACTAAAGGCAAGAGAATGTAATCGTTTTGTGCTCCGCCTAGTTCTTGTGCAGCGAATGCGCCTAAGAGCATTGCAGCAATAATTGTTACTACGTATGACTCGAATAAGTCTGCAGCCATTCCAGCGCAGTCACCCACGTTGTCACCAACATTATCTGCGATTACTGCTGGATTGCGGGGATCGTCTTCAGGAATGTTTTTCTCTAGTTTACCAACTAAGTCAGCTCCAACGTCAGCTGCTTTAGTATAAATTCCGCCGCCTACTCTAGCGAACAAACTCATTAAGGAAGCACCTAAACCAAAACCAATCAAGGGAATCAAACTGTTGTAATACAAGTATAAAGAGGAAACACCGATTAAACCTAAACCAATTAATGCTAGTCCAGTGATTGAACCCCCTCGGAATGCGACTAGTAGTGCTTGTTTCAAGCCAGTTCCAGCTGCTTGAGCAGTACGCAAGTTAGCGCGCACTGAAACCCACATTCCAATGTATCCAGCTAGAGCAGAACAAACTACTCCAGCAAAAAAGGCTATGGCAGTATCCCATCCTCCGGGAAGCAAGTAGCCTATTAATAAGAATATTATTACTACGAAAACGCTTAGAGTAATGTATTGTCGTTTTAAGTAAGCAGTAGCGCCTTCTTGAATTGCTGAAGCTATTTCCTTCATTTTGGGTGTTCCGGTTGGTTGTTTCAACACCCAGTAAATAAGCCAGCAAGCAAAGAATAAAATTAATACTCCAGTTGCTAAAGTCGCAGTTAATACTTCAAACACTTTTAAATCCACCCCTTTTTCAAAACGACTTGATCGTAGTGAACAAGGAATAAATTAGAACAACGAGTTTTTATAAACTATTTCTTGAGTACTGCCAAAACTTCCTGGCGGTAATACGGCTTTGAATGAAAGAAAACATTCCAGGATTCCACGCCTAATGTTTCGGTTTTGAATTCCTTAAACAATTTTTTTACTTCTTTATCGCTGAAATAGTGATACCAAATTCCGTTTCCCCTCTCGAAAGTGTTTTCTTCGACTTTTTTTCCTTTTCCGTAACGCATGTCACGCAAACCAAACTCCTTAAAGAAAACTAAACCATTTGGTTTTAAAACGCGTTTTATTTCTTTAATTGATCTCGCTCTTTCTTTCTCGTTTAAGTGCCCTAAAACGTGAAATGCTATTACTGCATCAAAGAAATTGTTTTTGAAACTAGTTTTGCAACAGTCTTGCACGCTCAAAAACGCTTTTGTTTTCATTAGCTTCAAGAGTTTTTTGCTTAAGTTGACTGCTGTTTTTGATGAGTCTATTGCGTAAACAACGTATTCTTGTTTTACTAGTGAGGAGAGATTTTTTCCGTTACCGCAGCCTAGTTCGAGTACTCGACTTTTGGGTTTTAGTTTAGGCGTGAAACCGCTTGCTCCTCGCCATAATCCGCCTCTCTTGAAGTAGTCTCGCTCCCAAGCTAGCTGGTGCAGTTTAGCCATTAACTAGTAATAAGGTTGTTTTAGCTTAAAGGAATTTACTTTCCGTTAGCCCAGGCTACTAGTGATTGATAGTCTTTTACTCCAGTTATGGTTTTGCCGGTTTTCTTGTTGTAAAACAATGGTACTTGCATTTCACTAGAGTTTGGTGCTCCCTTTTTTAGTATTTTTTTGAATAACTTGAAGTTTTGGTGATTGTGCCATACTTCTAGTCGTTCTATTGAAACACCTTGGTCTCTTTCTAACTGGTTTACTAACACAGTTGCTTCTGGTGTTGAGGGGTGTTCCCTACCGAAAAAATGGATTAAATACTGGGTCATTCTTTACACCTCCCTGGTTCTAAAGCTAAAAACATAGAAAGATTGCCCGAAATAAATAAGAAGTGTTACTATTTAAACATTTGTGTTGGTTTTAAGGTTTTTCTGGGTAAAGCAAGTTTTTTAAAAGAAAAACTTCGTGTTTGCGCTCTACTAGGGATCTGTAAGCTACGCCAACACAGTTAGCCCAAATCACAGTCCTATTCATTCTTACTTTAGGATTTTTAATCACTTTCCGCTCGTGTTCAACTAAAGACGCAGGAGGCGCGTATAAAGAAAAAGAGCCACTATGCATCCCGCCTAACAAGATTTTTTTCACACCCATTTTATTGAATACCGCGCTTAAGTTGTCCCAGCCTGAAATAGGATCTGATGCTTTTGAATAAACAAAAAAGGGGTTTGCTTTGCCTAAAAATTTGTGAGTAAAGCCAGCGTGGGCGTCTCTAATTAAAACTACTATAGGTAGCTTAACTTTTTCGTTAAGCCGACGCATTTTTGAATAATAGTCTTTGAGTTGTACCGCGTCTTCAGGAGAAAACAGGTGTTTCTCTTGGATTGCTTCATCTGGTAAAGTAAAGAAGGGCTGAACTAAAAAAACTATTTTACCCTTGCTTTGTTTTACTTTTTCAGCGAATTCTTTTTCTGAATTATGCAGTAGTTTTAATTCAATAGCCATTGAAATAAAAAAAGGAAAAGAAAAAATAAAAAGAGATTACTTCAGGAACATTTTGTAAGCTGGTTTTATTGCGGTTATTACGAAGATTACTGCGTACCAAGTCCAGTCTAGGCTTAGTAACGGCGTCCATAGTTTTGCTAGCATTAACGTGAAGGCAGCAATACTGACTTTAATTAACGGGAAGTCACACCAATGCAGCTTTTTTACTTTCGCGTTCATCCATTTTTCACAACTCATATTTAGTTCACCTTTTTACTTGTATTCAGATACTTTTTGTTTCAAGCCTTTCCACCAAACAGTTGAATCAGTTTTCTTTATTTCAGAAAGCATTTTTTTTGCGGTTTTAGTTTTCAACCTGCTTCCCGCTCTATTCAACCAATCACGAGTTGCCTTGAAGCCAACGTCTTCGTATTCCTTTGCTTGAACGCACAACTCCAAGTAATCAGCATCCTTACAAACCACTCTAAATTTTTCATCATTCAACAGATCCAGAACGCGATCACCTGTTTTTCCAAGTTTCTTGCACTGAGCTAATTCAATTCGCTTTTCTAATTCCTTCGTAGTCTTCAAATAATTAGTATTAACCTTGTGTAAATCACCCAAACGCGCTTCAAGAACGTCGTGAAACAATGCTCTAGAGCAAGCTTTCTCTGGGTCTAGTCCTTCTTCAGCAGCTAGAAAGTAAGCGATTACTGCAGTTCGCCAAGAGTGTTCAGCAACGCTCTCTGGATTTTTCACTCCTGCTAGCCACCAGCCAGTGCGCTTTTGCCTCTTGAGCGTACCTAATTCAAAAAAGTATTTAATCGTGTTTTTATTCATTTAAACAGCCTCTTTCCTTCATTAACAAGCATTTTCGCGATTTTCTCATCTAGCTTTAGACTCGCAATTTGTTTAGTTACTTCCGAATCTTGCGTTTCAACGTTAGGAACAATTTCGCGGTACAAGTCAAACAAATGTTCTTTATGATTTGGGAATAACCCTAATTTTTTACCTGGTTTTTGCAGTTCGCTTTCTAGTACTTTAATTATTTCAAGAAAACGGGCATTATCGTAAGAAGCAAGTATGGCTTTAGCGCGTTCTACGGATACTCCGTTTTTACTAAACTTTATTCTTTCATCGCGTCGATCGGGGAAAAAATCTTGGTGAAAGATAAGTAATTGATTAATAACGTCAGAAGCTAATTTGTCGTGTCCACGGATCTCTGCGTCTTTTACTCCCGTTCGTACCCACTTCATTTTTTCTGTTAAAATAGGGCTTAAAATCATTTTTTAAATCACTTTTTTATTTTTCTGTATTCTGTAACTAGGCTTATTGCTAAATTCCGGTTAATCACGCCGTTTATTATCATTAGTTCGGGATTATCTTTTTCATCAAATTGCATGGGCCGCGTTTTAACATACTTAGACTTAATTTTGCGCCATAAAGTGAGTAAGGGCTGCACGTGCGATCCTAGTATTTTAATAGTAGGCGCACTAGAGTCAGTTCTTTTAATCATTGTTTCTAAGTGTTTGATAGCTGAATTAATTTCGTTCACCGTAACCTACCTCTTTTTTTTAATTATCTACCTTTCAAGCGTAAAGCTTTTTCCTTCATTTTATCCTTCATGTTTAAATCGTAAATTCTGATTATTTCTTTTGCTGCAGTGAAAGTTATTTTGCCTTCGCGGTTAATTTTATCGCCAACATTATCTTCGTACGAAACAACTTTTCCTTTGTGTTTATACATTGGCATTACGTACTGGTAAAAAACGTATAACGCTGCTTTGTATTCAGGCACGTTAATATCCGGGTTTTTAGCTGCGAGTTTTGCGTTAGTTTTAATTGCTTTAACCTTCAATCTCAATACTTCAATAATTTCTCCTAAAGTACTTGCTTTAGGTCTTGCAACGCGCACAAATACTTTTTTCTTATACGGTTTGTTAAACACTTTTTAATTCACCTTTCTTTTTATTTTCCATGTTTCAGTTAAAGCAACCCATTCTGAACCAAGGTGTTTCATTGCTTCACCAAAGCGGTTGCTTAGTTTCAAAACCATTTCTTTCCTCTTGTCTTTTAGTTCTTGTCCAGTTGGGTTTTTTCTTTCCCGAGCAAGCATTCCAACTCGAATTAATTTAGGAATAACTAGGTTGCGGAGAGTAGAGCTAGCTATGTTTTGTTGTTTCTGCCATGCAGCTAGTTCTTCGCCGGTTACCTCGCTTTTTTCTTTGAATAAATGGAGTAGTTTTAAAGCTATTTCGTACTGCGCTTTTTGCAGTAATGGGGGAAAAACTATTTTCAGTAAGTCTTCCAACTCCCATCGAGCACTCAAGCTCATTGGTAAGTCAAAGTAATCAAACAAGAGTGATTTCTTTGAGGGAATACCCCTCGAAGCAGGGCTGCGGACTTCATTCATTGCTACAATATAACGCAAAAAGTGTTTTTAAGTTGTTAGTTAGAATTGAATTTCAGTGTATGTAGTTAATGTCTTTAGTGAATTCAGTTGCTTCGTTTTCTTCTATTGGTTCTGCTTCAACGAAAAAGTCTTCTTCATGCATTAAAGCTATTTCAATGCATTTAGCTATTACTTCGGGGTCAGTAATTGTTTTACCAGTTGCTAGAATCCAGCCTGCTTTTAGTTTTCTTATGTGTTCTATTGTTTGTTTTGGTACTTTTGTTGAAACCAATTCTTTTTTCATTAAAATCACCTTAAAACCTAGTTCATAGAACTATGAACCAACAAATATATTTTAAATATCTAGAATACATAATATATTAAATATATATAAATCTTATGTTCATAAAGGTATGAACTAATTATGATTTGAAAAAAAACTAATAATTACATTAAAAAACGTTTTCGCTATAATAACTAAAAGGAGGAAAAACAAATGGCGAAATTTTTAAGCATTTTCGGTCGCGGCAAAAAACTAGATGAACCCAAAAAAACGCGTTGGGGCGTGGGTACTGAAAAAAAAATAAATATTCAAGAAGAACTTACAAATGCTGAAACACAAAAACTTAAGGAAAATGATGTAGAGTTAAAAGCTAACGCAAAAAAATATGATGAGATACTAGAAAATCTCGGGAAGAGAAACAAAGATTCTGCAGAAGTAAAAAACCAAATTAGAGACATAGTGCAGGAAGCTCGCCTAGAAAGAGAGAGAATATTGAACAAATTAGGCGAAGAATTGCGTAAAAAAGCATGGAAAGAAGAGTAAAACAAATTAATTCATAAAAGTATGAACTAAAAATAATGCTTAAAACACTAACCCTTTATTTCATCAACACAATGAAACGAAACTAATGCAAAAACAGTAAACACATCATTACAATGAAACGAAAATAGTGTTTGAACATGTTTCAAACAAAGAAGTGGTTTAGGCTTGCCCAAGTCACCCAAAAAACTTTCTCCACACCATAACAATGAAACACTAACTAGTTGGGGTTCAGGCACTAACTTAAAGCGTTTCCTCAACACAATATATTCAAATAAAGAAAAAACAATAAAACACCACTATGCTATTGTAGAACCTTGAAAAAACAGTGTTTTTTGCATGCTTTTGAGTACTACTAAACGAACTAAAGATGCCAACATCCTAGTTCATAAAACTATGAACTAAAATCCAAATAATGAAGCTAAACTAAAAGCAGTAATTAAACCAAAAACTAAAGAAAACAAAGCAATTTTCTTAAACTCGCCAGCCATTGCATCCGGCAAAAGCTCAACGAAAACAACGAACGCCATTGCTCCCGCAGAAAAAGCTAAAGCGAAAGGAACAACCGTAACAACAAAACTAAGGAAAAGAAAACCAACAATTGCGGAAGCAAACTCTATTACCCCAGACAAGACTCCAAAAATAAACGAACGCTTGGATTTAACACCGTAACAAGCAAGCGGCCCTGAAACCAAAAAGCCTTCAGGAATATCTTGAAGAGCAATTGACGCAGCAACAAGCCAGCCAAGCGGGGTGGAATAAATAAACGCGGAAGCAATAGCAAAACCCTCAGGAATATTATGCAAGCTTATTGAACCAACTAAAAGAACCGCTTTCTTTTTAGCGCTAGAAATATTTTCTTTTTTTAATAACATGTGAACGTGCGGAATCAAGCACTCAAAAACCAGTAAAACAATCACTCCAGCTAAAAAACCCATGATTGCAGTTAAATCACTTGAATTACGAGCTTGCAGCAACATTTCAATGGAAGAAAAAAGCATTACTCCCGCAGAAAACGATAGTAATATGGAAACGTTTCTTTTGTTTAAACACTTAAAGAAAAACACTCCAGCTGCACCTAACGCAGTTGCTAGCATTGCTGTAAACGCGCCTAAAACTAAACTAATTAATTCCATTAAACAAAACTCACCCTACAGCGATTACTATAGCGCCAAGGGTTATGAACGCAACCCCAATGCCAGTAGTCAAATTAATTTTTTCGCCAAGAACAAGGAAAGCAAAAACAACCGCGAAAACAACACTCAAACGATCTATTGAAGCTACTTGCGCTACTTTACCTGACTGTAAAGCAAGAAAGTAAAAAAGCCACGACAAAGCACCAGCAACCCCACTCAAAACAATGAACGTCAACGCCTTGTTGTTAGATAAGATTTCAGGAATGTTTTCTAACTTGCCTTGAACCACTATTACCCCAAACAAGAAAACCGCCATGATTACCGCGCGAATCGCGGTAGCAGTGTTAGCATCAATTCCCGTCAAACCGATTTTAGCAAAAACAGCAACGAAGGCAGCTGCTATTGCTGAAAGCAAAGCAAAAACAAGCCAAGTAAACTCCATTAAGCAGTTACAACAAACGCAATTAAAAATATTTTCTACTTAATGAATTCAAGGTGATAACGTTTGGCTAAACCCACTAATGCAGGAAGAGGAATATTGTTCAGGGAAGAAAAGGGAAAAACTAGCGTATTAATGGTTAGGAGAAAACCAGATAGTAAACTAAACAAAAACATTTGGGAGCTACCTGGCGGAATGGTTAGCGGCGATAGAAGCGAAAAGTTAGTAAAAACACTCCAAAATGAATTACCAGAAAAATTCAAGATGGAAACCGGTTTAAAGGTTAAAGTTGTAAAAAAAATCCATCAAAAAATAATTGGCGGCAAACACGCTGAACACTACGTTATGGTAGAACACACTGGAAACTCAAACGAACTGAATAAAATCGTAATAAATCCAAACAAACACTACGAATGGAAGTGGTTTACCATAAAAGACGCTTCAGGAAAAGAACAGTGGCTTGAATCTGAAAAAATAAAAGAAGGCATAGATACTGCAGTAAGAAAAGCATTTCAGGAAAAAAAGTAAGCCTTAATTAGGAAAAACAAAAAAAATGACTAAAACAATTGTTGTTGCCAGGGGCGTATTGACGCGAATAGAACCAACAACTAAAATAAAACAAGTATTATTGTTGCGAAGAACCAGCAAGCAAAAACGAAGCCCAAATCACTGGGAACTACCCGGCGGCAAAATAAACACTATAGACAATAAAGAAATGCGTAATTGCTTGGTTAGAGAATTCTTGGAAGAAACCAGTTTAAAAATTAAGCCAAAAAACAAAATACACGAATTAATTGAAAAAGATCACCACCAACACTATTTTTCAGTTGAACACGAAGGAAAACTAAGCGAGTTAGGTGAAATAAAATTAAGCAGAGACCACTCTGAACGCGAGTGGTTTGAATTAAGCGAAATAGAAAAAATACCAAAACTAACTAAAGGAACACTTCAAGCAATTAAGAAAGCACTACTTCACTCGTAAGCAGAATGAAAAGTAGTATACAAAAGTTGTTTTGCTTTCTCGCTTCCGGGTTGAATCAAAAATTCTTCATACAACTTTTTGACAGCAGGATTATCTGAAGAAACTCTTTTTTCCTTCTTCAAATCAATCTCGTACAACGCCTTGCGTCTAGCCTCAATTTTTTCTTTAGTAGTAGACGGCTGGCCAGCGCCGCCAACGCAACCACCAAAACAAGCCATTACTTCAATAAAGTGAAAAGACTTCAACTTGTCGGAATCATTCAAAATACTAGCTGCATTACGCAAACTATTAACCACAGCAACCCTCAAAACTTCATTACCAATGCTAACCTCAGCTACCTTCACACCCTCTAAACCACGCGCTGGCTCGAAATCCATGACTCCAAAATCCTTGTCTTTAATGCTAGCGTAAAGCCGCAACACAGATTCAAGCACGCCGCCAGTAGCACCAAAAATATTACCCGCGCCACTACTACTACCAAGCAATTCATCAAAATCTTCTTCCTTAACACTATTCAAGTCTACTCCAGCTTCCTTAAGTAAACCAGCGCACTCTACAGTAGTCAACACTTTATCCACGTGAGGAACTCCATTCAAACTCAATTCATGCCTCAACGCTTCAGCCTTCTTAATCACGCAAGGCATTATTGAAACCACGCAAATTTCTTCAGGCTTTAAATCATTCTTTTCAGCAAAATAAGTTTTAATCAACACACCCAAAACTTCATGAGGACTCTTAACTGAACACAAGTTACCAACAAGTTCAGGGTGAGTGTGCTCCACGTAACTAACAAAACCAGGACAACACGAAGTCAATAAAGGAAGTCTTCCTTGTTCTTTGCGTTCAATAAACTCGTGCGCTTCCTCAACAGTAACAACATCAGCGCCAGTAGACGTATCAAAAACCTTCTGGAAACCAATCTGCTTCAAAGCACCAACAAGCTTTCCAGTAACTATTGTTCCAGCAGGCAAACCAAACTCTTCACCAATAGAAACACGCAAAGCAGGAGCTACTTGAGCAACCATGAACTTGTTCTCTAAACGCAATTCAGACAATAAAGATTCGAAAACCATTTTTGGATTAATAAGGCAAGGAATATATAAAAAAACGTAGTTTTTGTTTAATGCTGAATATATCAATAAACCAGAATACTCGCGTTCTATTATACGCAGCAATCGCTTTCTTCGTGCCCTTGCTTTTTGGACACTTGAAAAGCATTTCAAACCAACTAATGATAGGCACGATAGTAAACTTGATTCTGGTAGTAGCAGCATTGCAATTAACCTGGAAACAAACACTACCAATAATATTGTTACCTAGCATAGCTGCTTTTGCAAGCGGAATAATCTTCAGCGAACTCTCAATATTCCTGCTTTACTTGATTCCATTCATTTGGCTAGGAAACACGGTTTTTGTTTACGTAATAAAACGCATTCAAACTAGTTACTTTAAAGCAATCACTCTCGCAGCAATAACCAAAACCTTGTGCTTGATAATTCCAACCCTTGTTTTAGTTAACTACGCAATAATACCCAGCCAGTTCATTCCAGCAATGGGAATAATGCAGTTAACTACAGCAATGCTAGGCGGAATTTTCGCTTCAGTAAGCACTAGAATTTAGACGCGTCAACCAATTTAGCTTTAACGCTCTTTATTTTATTTAATTCCCTCAACAACAAAGCATTTTCTTTATTAGAACCAGACAACTGGAGAATAATTAACGCAGCATTAGAACACGTTTTAGTAGACTCATGCAAGCCAATCCTAGCTTGAATACCGCAACCATACTTAGTTAAAGTTTTTTGAATAGGTAACGCGGTCTTCTTCCGATCCTTTACAAACACTAACATTACTTCAGGAAACACAATCAATCACTAAACTTCGTTATAACTACTCCCGCAACAATAAAGTAAACCAAACTACCTAAAACAGAATTAATAGTAAAACCAAGAGGATAATTCATTGAAGAAAAAACCAGGAAAGCAGAAGGCAAACCCGCTACTAACCACGTACAAAAACCAAAATCACGACCCTTAACTAAATAATCCCCCTTAAACGAGTTCTTTACTTTCAAGTAAAGCCAAGATAAAGCAAAACCAAGAACCCACGGGTAAACGAAAAACAAAAACATTACTGAATCGTTAATAGACCGCATTCCACCTAAAGCAAGAACATTGTAAGAAAAAATTGCTTGAGAAAAAAAACTAGCGAAATTACTTAAAACAAAAATCGCTAAACCACTCAAAAAACCTGAAACCAACCACTTCTTCACTTAATCACCTTCAAATAAACACGAATAATAACAAACCAAGCATTAACAAGAAAATAAACGCAGCAAATTCCGTTGAAAAGTAAGCTAAAACAGCTATAATTAAGGGAAGCAGCAATAACCACAATGGATCTGGAAAACTAAATTTGGCAGCAATCAAAGCAATTCCCGCACCGTACAAAGCACCAAAGAAAAACATTAAAACACTGAAAGCAACAAACTTTCTCAACGTATTAGTTAAATTCTTCTTCAAACCATCAAGTAAATCTGTAAACCAACTCATTTTTCATTCACCTTAAAACAAAATAATAAACAAACAAAACAATCAAGCAAAAAATAAATAACCACAACAATTTTTTTTCTCCAGGCGATACTCCAGGATAAAAAGGATCGTGAAGCAGAAACAAAGTATCCTTGCTAGCCATTCAAAGCACTAACTCCTGGTAATTCTTCCCCACACAGCATTGAAACTAACGCGCCCCCAGCAATAGAAACATGAGAAAACTTTTTCTCGCTAAAACCAAATTGTTTCAAAGCAGTAACGGAATGCCCACCGCCAACTAGAGTAAACGCCTTGCTTAAAGAAACAGACTTCAACAACGCGCGCGTACCAAGCTCGAATGCAGGTTCCTCGAAAGCGCCTTGCGCGCCCTTGTAATAAATAGTTTTAGCGTTCTTAACAAAAGAAGAAAAAGAATTAGCTGTTTTCGAACCAATATCTTTCACTTGAGAGTGAACCGGCAACTGCCGCTCGGAAATTTCCACGCGAATGCCGTCAGAATCAGTTATAGCAAAATCAACCGGCAACTCTATTTTATCTGAATATTTTTCTAAAAGAGGTTTTAACGCAGGAATTATTTTTTCTCCAGTCTCCATTAAAAACGATTGTTTTAAACCAAAATCAATTCCGCGAGCAACCAAACACAACTCTCCAAAAACACCGGAACAAAGAATCTTGTCAACTTTTTCACTCTCTAAAGAATACTTAAATAATTTAAACACGTCATCAGGCTTAGCGCCGCCTAAAATCATTACGTACGGGTTTTCAATGCTAGTTAAAGCCTTGCTTGCAGCCTCGAATTCCTTTTGCATTACTCTACCAGCATAAGACGGCATTACTAAAGGAAAACCAACAACGCTAGTTTGCGCGCGGTGAGCAACAGAAAAAGCGTCATTAACAAAAACTTCACAAGCTTTAGACAATTTTTGCACTAACATAGTTTTCTCGAAATTCTTTGTTACGCTAGTTTCCTCAGAGTAAAAACGCAAGTTCTCTAACAACAATACTCTACCTGGTTTTAGTTTACGAATTTCTTTTAAAGCAGTTTCACCAAACACGTCAGAAACATACTTTACTTTGCGTCCTACTTTCTTGGATAAAATAACTGCGTGCTGGCTTAAGTCAGTAAAATCCTTGTCACCAGGCCGCCCCTGGTGAGCAATCACGACTACCGCGGCTTGTTTCTTTAATAATTCTTTTATGGTTAAAGCGTGTTCAGTAAAACGCGCGTTATCCAGTATTACTCCTTCCTTTAAGGGAGAATTTATGTCAACTCGCAACAATACTTTTTTTTCTTTAAAGTCAAAGTCATCAAGCGTCTTGAAAGTCATGAAATAAAGAGAGCAAACGCATTAAAAAATCATACTTTTAATTCTATTCGTGGTTCTTCCTTCTTCGGAGTAGCTACAATAATAAACGACTCGAAATTCTTTTCGAATTCAGTTAGTTTTCGGTAAAGCAAGTAGTAAATTAAGTAAAACAAGGCTATTGAAGCAATCAAGTAAACCCAGTTTAACGAAAGGAAGAACGAAACCATACCTAAACTAATAACTAGCGTGTTTAAAGAAATCAAAAGAAACGCTTTCTTAGGGATTTCTTTGTATTCGTCAGCACTCGTAATAGATTTACCGTAAAAAACTTTAGATAAAACTAAGACAAAAAGCGCGTCAGCAACGCTAGCAATGAAAAAAACTAGCGCCTTCAAGGAATCTACGTAAATATTAAACAATTCCATCGGCACCGTATAATAAATAAAGAACGCAAGCGCTAGAAACAACAAAGGCTCTAAAGCAATCAAATAGAACAAAACTTTGTTTGAATCACTCATACTTAAATTAACACCAAACAAGTATTAAAAAACACTCAAGTAAACGTTTTTCTTTAAACCAACCGTAATTCTTTTTCAAAAATGAATTGGCACTCAATACCCTTGAAACAAATAATTAAGAAACTAGAAACCAGTGAAAACCAGGGCTTAACTCAAGAAGAAGCAGAAAAAAGGCTGGTTGAATACGGAGAAAACAAGTTAAAAGAAACCCAGAAAACCAAGTGGTGGCAAATGCTCTTAAGCCAATTCACTAGCTTCCTAATCATACTGTTAATAGTAGCGGCAATAATATCTGCTTTCCTTGGGGAAATAATTGACGCAACAGCAATAATGTTCGTAGTAATCTTGAATTCATTATTTGGTTTTATTCAAGAATACCAAGCCGGCAAAGCAATTGAAGCCTTAAAGAAACTAGTTTCACCTAAAGCGCGAGTAATACGAAACTCAACCGAGCAAATAATAGACTCAAACAAACTCGTGCCAGGCGACGTAATAATACTAAACGAGGGAGACTCGATTCCAGCTGACGCTATTTTAATTGAAAGCATTGAATTACGCGCAGTAGAATCCTCCTTAACTGGAGAAAGCCTGCCAGTAAGCAAAAAGCCTTGCGTGCTACCTGAAAAAACTAGTTTAGGCGATAAAGTAAACACGGTATTCTTCGGCACTACGATTGCTTCAGGTAGAGGTAAAGCAATCATTGTTTCAACAGGAATGAACACTGAAGTAGGCAACGTTGCGGGGTTAGTTCAAAGCGTTGAAAATGAACAAACCCCCTTGCAAAAAAGACTAGATTCAATGAGCAAGAAATTAGGCTTGATTGCAATAACCGCCAGCATAGTAATACTAATAGTAGGAATACTCCGGGGTTTTGCTTTCGAGGAAATATTCTTGATTTCAGTGAGCCTTGCAGTAGCTGCTATTCCAGAAGGACTGCCAGCGGTAGTAACAATTGCTTTAGCTATAGGCACGCAAAAAATGGCTGTAAAAAAAGCAATAATCAGGAAATTAGCTGCAGTAGAAACACTTGGTTCAGCTAATGTTATTTGCACTGACAAAACAGGAACGCTAACTAGAAACGAAATGACTTGCGTTCAAGCAAGAATAGACGAAAAAGAAATAACTATTACTGGAACTGGTTACGCTACTCAAGGCCGGTTTTTAATTGGAAAAAAAGAATACGCCGGCAGCACTCTAGACGCGTTGTTGGAGTGCGCTTGCTTGTGCAACAACTCTGAACTAGCTAAAACACCTGAAGGAACCACGATACTAGGCGATCCTACTGAAGCCAGCTTGCTAGTAATGGCTGAAAAAAAAGAATTCAATTACAAAGAATTAAGAAAAACTCAAGAATTCGTTAACGAAATTCCGTTCACTTCAGAAAGAAAAATGATGTCGGTAATTCGTTTGAAAAACAAGAAGCCAGTCATGTACTCGAAAGGCGCTACTGAAGTACTATTGCAGAATTGTTCTAGAATACTAATTAACGGTAAAGAAAAAACTTTAACGAACAAAATAAAGGAGGAAATAGAGAACGAAAACAATGAAATGGCTTCAAAAGCACTCCGCGTACTAGCTTTTGCATTCAATCAAGCAAGCGGAAAGCAAGCAGTAGAAAAAGACTTGACGTTCATTGGCTTGGTTGGAATGATTGACCCCCCGCGCGAGGAAGCTAAAGAAGCAATAGAAAAATGCAAGAAAGCAGGAATACGCGTAATAATGATTACTGGCGACAACAAGAACACTGCAATAGCAGTAGGCGCGCAATTAGGATTAGGAATGGAAAAAAACGCGTTGTCAGGACAAGAAATAAACGAGTTAAGTGAAATAGAATTCGAACACGCAATAAACAACACTAACATTTTTGCTAGAGTCTCTCCAGAACACAAACTACGCATAGTAACCGCATTGAAAAAACACGGGCAAATAGTAGCAATGACTGGAGACGGAGTAAACGACGCGCCAGCAATAAAGAAAGCGGATATTGGCGTAGGAATGGGTATTACTGGAACAGACGTAACGAAAGAAATTTCAGACATGATTATTACTGACGACAACTTCGCGTCAATAGTAAACGCTATAGAACAAGGAAGAATTATTTACGACAACATTACTAAAAGCGTTACTTACTTAGTTTCATGCAATATTGGCGAAATACTAACCTTATTCATTGGAATAGTAATCGGCTTGCCAACGCCGTTAATAGCAATTCAAATCTTGTGGATGAACTTAGTTACAGACGGCTTGCCTGCTTTAGCGCTAGGATTCGAACCTGGGGACGCAGGCATAATGCACAGGAAACCACGCGACCCTAACCTTGGAATAATCAACGCGAAATCCTTGAAAAAAATGTGTTTAATGGGTTGCTTAATGGCTGCTGGAACCCTTGTTTTATTCAATTACTACTTGCCTGAAGTAGAAAAAGCTCAAACAGTAGCATTCAGCACTATCGTGTTATTCCAGTTGTTCTTTGCGTTAGAATCACGGAGTTCTAACTCAATACTCGAAAAAGGAATTCACTCCAACAAAATAATGCTCATAGCAATACTAACCGCGCTTGCAGCACAAGTAATACTAGTTCAAACAAGCATAGTGCAAGAAGTATTCAAAACCCTGCCGTTAGCACTAAACGACTGGCTCTTGATGCTAGTGGTTTCGTCACTAAGCTTGTTAATACCAGAAACAATAAAATACGTAAAAGGAAACGATAAAAAACCAAGTCCTAACTAATATTCTTTCTAATGACTACAGTAAAAGAAATAATGGATTCAGGCATTCCAACAATAAAGCCAGATACTTTAATGCCGGAAATACTTCACTTAATGGAAAAAAATTGTGTTTACGGCTTGGCAGTAGAAGAAAACAAGCGAATTCTAGGAATAGTTACTGATGGAGACTTGCTTTCAGTTTACTTGCGGCACATAGGTGCTTTTTCTCACGAACCCAAGTTTGAAGAACAATTGCGAGACAAAATAAGTAATTACAAGCAATTATGCGCTAAAGACGTAATGACTCTACACCCGCGCACAATAAACCAAAACGATGACGTAAATAAAGCAGCTAATATAATCAAGCAATTGAAATACCGCAGACTGATTGTAGTAAACGACAAAAACGAGTATGTTGGTTTAGTAAGCCGCGTAGCAATAATCAAAACCGTTTTGGAAGAAAAATAAAAATCAAATCTTTATTTCATGCGTTTTTCCAATCAATTTCTTATACGGTTTTAACGTCCGACTTATTTCATTAGCCATTGACTCTGCTTTCCTAGGCGCGTTTCCAACGTGGTGCTTCAATTGTTCTATAGACAATATTTTTTCTAGTTTTTCTCTAGGTACAACGCGAATTATACGCTCATCCCTAATAATTCTCGAAATAAAATCATTGCTTCCACCATTAGCAATAACTGAAGATGCTGCTTTAGCGTGTTCTTGAATAAGAGTATATGCCTCACTGCGATCCATTTTTTTGCTCATTTCACTCAAAACGGGTTCGCTTAAACCAAACACGCCGTATTCTCTGAGATTTTTATCAATAATAGCATTGTTCACATCCGTGTTTTTCAAAACATGAATAGACCGACTTAACGCCTCATCCGTAGCAAGAAATATTTGAGGAATCGCGATACGCCTAACAACCGAATCATGTATAGTGCGTTCAAGAGCTCCAAATTTTACAGAACCCTCAATCATATGGTGAAAACCAGTAATAACGTGAGACAAGCCAATTATGTTTTCAACTTTCGTCTGGTTTTTTTTGTGAGGCATTGCACTAGAACCTTTCTGGCCAGGTGCAAAACCCTCCCTATACTCATTAAAAGGAGTTGAACCAACGAGCAAATAATCGTAATTAATTTTAGCTAGTATACCGCCTATCTTGTTTAAAGCGCTGGTAACATCTAAATCTTGGGTGCGGGGATAAGTTTGGGTAGTAACCTCAAAAGTCTTCAAACCCAATTCCTTCAAAACTTGGCGCTCCATTTCCTCTGCTTTGGCTTCAGAACCCAATAAACCAGCATAACTAGCAGACGTACCAACCGCGCCTTTCAAACCCTTTCCCTTCAACCCTTTTTCTAAACGATCTATTTCACTCAATGACTCAAGCAATGACTGAGCGTAGTTAGCATAACGATAACCTAAAGTCGTTGGCTCCGCAACCTGACCGTGCGTATAAGCATTAATAACGGTGTCCTTGTGTTCTAGTATTTTTTGCCTAAAAACATCAAGCAAATTAACTAAACGGGTTTTAATAATCTTCAAAGATTCTTTCTGCATCAAAACTTCTGCATTGTCTTGGATATCCATGCTAGTTGCTGCATAATGCACATACCCCTTTGCTTCCGGCGCCACTTCCTCAAAATGCTCTTTAGCCGCTACAACATCATGCTTAGTTCGTTTTTCTATTTCGTCAATGCGATCGATATCTATTTTTTTCAGGTTTTTAGACATTGAACTAACTGCTTTCCTAGGCACTAATTCCCCTTGAGCACGAGCTAAAGCAACCCAACACTTACGCATTTTTAATTGCTTATTATAAGGCGACCAAGTACCACGCATTTCATTGCTTCCGTATCTTTCGCCTTCACCGAATTCGTTTAAATAAAGTTTATGTCGCTCGTTCACTCCCTTAAACTTGTATTCAACCATGAAAATGCCTCCTTAAACTAATTTCAGAACTCAAGAACTAAATCATTGCCCTTCGGCTCATAACTCATAAGAACTCATCACTAAAAAATAAAAGCAAGAAAGAGTTTTTTATACTTCCTTTAACGCCTTCTCGATTCTGTTAACGCCTTCATCTAAATTCTCTATCGACGAAGCGTACGACAAGCGAATGAATCCTTCCCCGCCGTCACCAAAATCAGTTCCAGAAAGCACTGAAACAAAATGCTCATTCAACAACTTCAATTGCAATTCTTTTGACGTTAATTTACCTTTAATTAATTCACTAACGTTTGGAAACGCGTAAAAAGCGCCTTCAGGTAAAGCACACGAAACACCCTTAATTTCATTCAATCTTTTAACAACAAAATCACGCCGGTTCTTGTATTCACTAACCATTTCGCCAATCGCGTCTTGCGGACCGTTCAACGCTTCAATACCCGCCCACTGCACGAAATTGTTAGGACAAGAAAAAGAATTAATTCCAACAACTTTAGCTGCGTTAAACAATTCTTCAGGCACAACCATCCAACCTAAACGCCAGCCAGTCATCGCGTACGTTTTAGAAAAACCATCTAACAAAATTAATTTATCCCTAACTTCAGGGAAACCACCTAAACTCTTGAACTCGCTACCGTAAACAATACGCGAGTAAATCTCGTCACTCAAAACAAACAAGTCATTATCAACAACCAAGTCTCGAGCAGTCTTCAAAAACTCGCTCGATAAAACTCTACCTGTAGGATTAGATGGAGAATTTAATACTAACAAAACAGTTTTCGAAGAAACTTTCTCCTTTAACTCTTCAGCGTCATACTCTACAGCGCCGTAAGAAACGGGGGTAGCACCAAAAAAACGAGTTGAAGCCAAGTAAGCAGGATAACCTGGATTAGGAATTAATACTTCCCTTCCTTGTTCTGCAACTAAAGAAATAGCGTTGTGAATAGACGCTTTAGTGCCGGGAGTAATCAATACTTGATTCAGCTTGGGTTCGAAACCACTAAACCGCGAATAGAAAGAAGACACTGCTTGCCTTAACTCGGGAATTCCTTCAGGAACGGTATAACCCGTCTTTAATTCATTAATTGCTTTAATGCAAGCACTACGAATATTCGCGGGAGTCTTGAAGTCAGGCTCGCCAATATGCAGTTTAACAACGATTTTCCCAGTAGTTTTCTCTAACTCTTTTACGTTACTTGAAAAAGCAAACGCGTTTTCAGTAAACAAATTAATATTACGAGCAGCTAAACTCTTCAAAAAACTCACCTCGTTACTTGAATTGTCTTAGCAGAATCAAACAACTTCTTTGCTTTAGCATTATCTTCAAAATGCTTCCTAATCGGCGCAATCAATTCATCCAAACTAATTGCAACCGCATTCTTCAAATCCATAGGGTGTAATTCTCCCTTGGAAAACGCTTTCTCTAACTCTAAGTAAGAATCAAAAGAAACACTGCCACCAAACTTTTCAGGACGCTCAACAACCAATTCGTTCTTAGCGCGGAAAATAATTTCACGCGCGTACTCTAAAACAGGATTACCGTCAATTATTTTCTCTGGACAATACGCCTTGCTAATCTTCTTTTTTATTTCACTAGAGGAATCGTGAACAAAAATCGATGAAGCAGGCTTGCTCTTACTCATTTTGTGCGAAACTTCATCACTAGCACTAGCTGAAGACGCGCCGTCTAAACCCAAAAGCATTCTGTGACTCACTACAACCGGCGGCTTCCTACCAATCAACGGAGCTACTTCACGAGCAAGCATGTTCGCTTTCCTCTGGTCTAAACCCAACTGCGTCACGTCAATACCCTGATAGAAAATGTCTGCGACTTGCATGCTCGGGTAAAACAATTGAGCGGCAGTCAACTGCGCATCCTCACTGCGTCCAGCAATAGCTAAACAACGCTTAGTTCTTTTTTCAGAGTGCTTCCTAGCAACTTGCAAAACTAATTTAACGTAATCCTTATCCGCAAGAAAGTCAGAATGCCACTTAACGTTAATCTTGCTTGTATCCAAGCCAGCTGCCTTCCACACTTCCAAATAATACTCGCCTAAAACCCGAGCGTTCTCTAACTCGCCGCCAGCCTTCTCGTTAATCCAAGCAAACGAATCTGCAAGCAGTAAATTAAACTTGAATCCAGCCTTCAATAATTCTTTCAGTAACAACGGCCGGTAAATACCAAGAGGCAAGTGAGCTAATCCAGAAGGCTCGAAACCATCGTAAGCCAAGGGATGCAAATTAGAATCAAGCAACACTTTCAATTCTTCTTCAGTAATTATTTCCTGTGCTATTCCTTTTACTAAACAAAACCTTTCATTTGAATCCATTGAAAAAACTTAATAAAACTAAATTAATAAAACCACTCAAAGAGTAATACATTCGTCAATGCTCGAAATTAAGAAGAATGCATTATTATCCGCTTTGCAAGGCGCTAAAGAAACACACCCAAACGAATTCGTTTGCTTACTGCGAGGCGAAAAAACCAGTAACGACTGGTTGCTCACTGAAGTCATAATAACTCCCTTCGCTAACTACGACAAGACGTCAAGTAGTTACAGTAGTTACTTTATTCCCGCAAACAACAACGAAGCAGCCAGCTTTCACTCGCACCCAATGCCAAATTCTTCACGCCCGTCTAAACAAGACTTGAATTTTTTCTCTAGAACAGCTCGCTTTCACTTCATTGCCAGTTACCCGTATGAAATTAATGACGTTAAAGCATTTGATTCAACTGGAAAAGAAATAGAATTTCAAGTAGTTTGATTGCTTGGATTAATTATTCCGTCAGCAACCTCATTCAAAGCAGGAGGCGAAGGGGGAAAATCACTATCAACCGCATTAAACACTTGCTTAGGTGCTTCCCCAGTGCTGAAAATGCATCCGAATAACAACAACGAAACCAACAACAAAACAATAACAATCCTCATTTTTTTCACGATCCAACAAAACAATTACTTTTTACTTTAACGAAATACGCCTTGCCAGCCTTCATTAACGCAGTCTTTTTCCAAGCTCCAGTCCATTCCCACAAACCACTCTCAACAAAACAATCCGCATTAAAATCATTCCAACTAACGTCTCTAGATGAACCAACTAAATTCCAGCCAGCATTCAAACGCAACAATAAACTATTGCTAGAACCACTCGCTTGCAAAACGCATGCTTGACTAGCCTTCAACCAATAACCCTTGCCTGCACTCAAAACACTCGATAAAGCAAGCTCCTTGTAACCATTATTGAACTCAAAAACCTTTAACGAACAACCCGTTAACGAGGAAACGTCGAAAGAAAAAGAAACTAAATTCCAACCCTTAACTAAACGCTTGCTAGCAGTTTTCTCTTCACTAGAAGCAAACAAACTAGGAACTGGAGTTGAAGAAGGAGTCACTGAAGCAGTAGGCGTTGGAGTAACGCTTCCAGAAGGCGTTGGTGTTACTGAAGGAGTTGGCGTTGATGAAGGCGTTGCAGGAGGCAAAGGCGAAGAACCTGAAGCAAACCTAATGCGCGAGTAAACAGCTCCATCCAGCCACTCGAAAACATCGCAAACAAACACTCTCACGTTGTTAAACGAGTAATCACTTCCTTCAGCTAGAGTAACTGAATTAACCTTGCTGCCGCCAGAATAAAAATCAAGCTTCACGTCTGCAGTAGAATCAGGATTACTCGGGGGGTAAACAAACTCTACTAAAACAATTCTAACTCCGTTAGGCGCAGTAACTTCGTCTTCCTCACTCATTCCGTCAAAAAACTGGAATTCACTAGGCAACTCGTCGCAAACCGCAGCAACAAAACTCGTTGCAAACAACAAAAACAATAAAACAAAACGCATAAAATAATTAGTTTTTCTTGAAATAAAACAGTATTTCCTTGCCTCCAATCCTGCGTTCAAGCACTCCTTTTTGCTTGAAACCAATTTCTTCATACAATTTTTGCGCTTTCTTGTTGTCTACAGTAACTAAAATAACAACGCTGCCAGCACGTTGCTTCTTAGCTAAAAACAAAGCAGCCTTCAACAACTTAGTTCCAATTCCTTCTCCTTGAAACTCTTTCTTTACAGCTAAACCCAAAATTTTTGCTTGCAAACCATCGCAAGAACACTCGCCTTTCTTTAATTCATGCAATTCCTTAAAAAAGCAAGCATTGCAAAACTCCACGTCAACAAAACCAACTACTTCCTTTTTTATTAAAGCCACTAAATAAAAAATGTTTTCAGACTCCAAACGATCTAAAATCGTTTCCAGAGTGGGCTCAATGTAAGGGAAAAAATCGTTCGTTAATTCAAACAAAGCTTCCACGTGCTCCTTGCGAGCTTCCTCAATAATCATTGCAAAACCACAACTAGAATTATTAACGAACAAATAGTTTATTTAATTAATGAAGCGGAGTAGGGCCTACCCCCTCTTTGGGTTTATGCCATATAATGAAGAAGAACTGCCAAAAAGAAGTATTGATAGAGCAAAACTAGCTTTAATTAGCATGTATAGACTAGAAAAAATGCTAGTCTCTGGACACCAATTAATACCAACCGACTCTAAAATAGTTGAAAAAATAGGTTTGAAAAAAGAAAAACAAGGAAGACCCAATCATTTTTTTGCTGCTTTTTCTGGAGAATGGGCTAGAGCACTAGCTGAAAAAATAAGAATCGAAGCTTCAGACATTCACAAACCCATATTAGAAAAACTAAAAAAAAATAAAGGGAAAATAGAGAGAATTTTTCAACAAGCGGGGGAATACGGCGCAATTATTCCTAGATACTACAATTGGACGATTAGTTTCGAACCACTTCAATTACTCGCAAACCCCTCAAGCTGTGAAGACGTAGCCAGACTCGCGTTAATCAACGAAAAAGGATTAAAAATACTAGCAGAACAAAACAACGAAAGCATGCATGGATTAAAAACCGTAGTAAAAAGACTAGACAAAATAGCTGAAGTATACGGCGGAAAATTCAAAATAAAACAAACCACCATAACCGGAAGAAAACTTGATTTTAGAACTGAAAAATACTTACCTCCGTCAGAAAAAAACTTGTTCGTTCTTACTCTAAAAACTAATGAAAAAGCAAGAAAACTAGCTGAACTAGACTTGTGGGTAGAACGAAGATTAAACTCAAAACTATCAGAAGAAGAACTAGCTGAAAAACTAAGTAAAGAATTTAGTTTAAAAAACAGTTTCAAGTTTTCAAAGAACGACATAAAAGAAAGTCTAAACAGAATAAACGTATTGAAAGAATATTCACTAGACGTAAGCCCACATTACGAATATGGAAACTACAACTATTTCCGCAATCTTTAAAGAAAAATTAACCAATAAACGCTTGCGCCTTAAACCAATCCTGCGCGAAAACAAGCAAAAAATCCCTAGCAATTCCCTCATCCGTAATAATTACACCCGCCTCGCGATTAGTAGAACCAGCACGCCTACTCCAATTAATACTACCAACTAAAACCCGTTTTTCATCAACAACCGCAAACTTCGAGTGAGTATTCGTGTACTCTAAAGACGCCCACTTTACTTCAATCCCTTTAGAAGCCAAGTACTTTCCAGTTTCTAAATTACCTTCAACGCGAGGCTCTAAAACAACTCTAACTAAAACGCCTTTACTGGCTTCTTCAGCCAAAGCCTGCATTAACTCCGGGTTACTGAATTGGTATAATTCAACGTCAATGCTTTCTTGAGCAGAGTAAACGAAAGCAAGCAACGTGTTCAACGCGCCTGGAGAAAACACGGATTGCACTTCACTACCTAAAACCACGCAGTTGTGTGGGAAAACAAAGCCAGCTAGAAAACCAATAGACAAAAACAAGCCGAACAACAAGAAACGCTTCACGAGAAAAAGAAGATAAGAAAGGAATAATAAAACAAGCAAGAAAGATAATAATTAAACAAAACAAAAAGAAAATAGTTTCAAATAGCTTCTTTAATCAAATTTTCTTTCTAAGAAAATTTGCGGTGGTGGTCTAGTGGTATGATTCGACCTTCCCAACGAACTTTTTACTAAAAAGTTCGATCAAAAAATGGAAAAAGGTCGCGATTCGGGTTCGATTCCCGGCCGCCGCATGAAGTTATCTTGCAATAATTTGTTAAAAAGTAAAATAGTTATCACTGATTTAAAAAACTAATGAGTTTTAGTGATAACTAAAAAGTTATCACCGAAATCAATATATATTTAGTTTCAGTGATAACTGCGTGTCTAGAATAATTAAACGCAAAGTAAAAGGAAAACAATACTACTACTTGGAAGAATCAATAAAAAAAAGAGGCAAATGGGTTAAAGAAAGTGTTTACTTAGGAGATGCTATTCCTGAAAACAAGAAACTACTAGCAATTTATAACGAATTTGAGAAAAAACTAAGAAAACAAGGCGTAAAAGGAATTACGCCACCGTACACGGAATTCATAACGCATAAGATCGCAGAAAAAATAGAAGAAGTAACCGTCAAAAAACAACAATTCGTTAAATCTCTTTCACCAAAAGAACGTGAAAAATTTGCACAACGAGAAAGAGTTACGTTTATTACTGATTCTAACGCAATCGAAGGGTCTACACTCAACTATGCCTTGACTGAAAGAGTTGTTTCAGATCAAGAAAGAATGGAAAAACTAAAGAAACAAGGATACACCATAACTGGAATGGGCAGGGAAGAACAAGAAGCACTAAACTTGAATAAATGCCTGAATTTATATGAAAAATACTTATTAGAACGAGCAAAAATTAGTGAAGAAATGATGCTAAAGCTGCATTTAATTCTCTTAAACGACATTAGTGGCTACGAAAAATACGTGGGAATCTGGAGGCCAGTAAACGTAATGATTCGCGGATCAGACCACGTTTTTCCGCATCATGCCCAAGTTCAAGCATTAATGAAAGAATTAATTGCGTGGTATAACGAAAACAGTGAATTGATTCAACCAGTAGAACTGGCTGCAAAATTTCATACTAAATTCACTGCAATTCACCCCTTTGCAGATGGAAACGGCAGAATGGCTCGGTTACTAATGAACTATATACTTCAAACGAAAAATGCGCCTTTCACGAACATACCGCTATCAAAAAGGAACGAATACATGAAAACGCAAGCAGCAGGAAATAAAAATGACCTTAAACCGTTTACTTTATTTTTAGCTAAGCAAATAATTGAACAAACAAAAGAAACAACTAAAAACAACAGGAACTAAGGCTTGACCTTAGCATGTGGCCGCCGCACTAATTTTTTTCATCCTTTAAAGCAAGCTTATGTATCCGCTTAATAAAATTTTCTTTGAACACGCGATATTTTCCTCCATCGCCTTTAGCTGCCTTGCAAGATAATTTCTTTAGTTCAATATATTTAGCAACTGCTTCAGGATTTTTCTTTAAGTAATCTCTAAAACGAGTGAATTCAAACCAAACCTCACTATTAAAAACAACTAAGTGAACGTGCACAACTATAGACTCGTTTGTTGTCCTCCTGAAAAACAACCTGCGCGGGGTACTGCCGTTTTCCCTAAAATCGTAACCAGCAGTGGATAATAAAGACAAGTGCTTCTTGAAATCCTTCTTAGACGGAACTCCAACGCAAATATCGACAATTCGCTTGCCACCTAACCCAGGCACAGCAGTACTTCCAACATGCTCAATTCGCACTCCATCATCAAAATGACCTCTTAATTTCTCTTCTTCCCGCTTAAAAATAGATGCGTACTCAGGGGTATAAGGATAAAAACCGTATTTCTCCATACAAAAGAGTATTACAAACAAAATAAAAAACACACTGCAGAAAAGATTACGGTGGTTTGAATGACGGTTTTTATTTTTCACGGAACTGAAGGGCATCCACAAGAAAATTGGTTTCCCTGGCTGAAAGAAAAATTAGAAAAAAAAGGACAAACCGTTTTCGTGCCGCAGTTTCCCTCGCCACCAATA
>JBDRBT010000003.1:0-7901 GCA_043822385.1 Microcaldota archaeon
TGAACAAAAAAACGGAATGTACGCTATAAACTTTGAAATAAATCAAGACGGCGAGTTAGTTCAAGAAGGAACTGCATTCATTTCACCGGACGGAAAACAATTATTCTTAAGCGCTCCACTAGACTTAACTGAAGCATTACCTGAACCAACCACGCAAACGCAAGAATACGCAAAGAACGACAAACCAGTAATAGACTTATTTATAATGAGTCATTGTCCTTACGGTACTCAAGAAGAAAAAGCAATTCTGCCAGTAATAAACAAACTAGGCGACAAAGTTGATTTCAACGTGCGTTTTGTTTACTACGCAATGCACGGCGAAACTGAAATCAAGGAAGAATTAAACCAGTACTGCATTCAAAAAGAACAAAACAACAAGTACTTGAATTACTTGAGTTGCTTCCTTGATGCAGGAAACGGAACTGCTTGCTTGATTGAAGCTGAAATAAACACGCAAGAACTAGAAAATTGCGTTGCGCAAGCAGATGAAGATTTTGCGGTAACCGCAAACTTTGAAGACGAATCAAGCTGGCTAAGCGGTACTTACCCCTTAGTTAACTTAGATGTTGAATTAAACGAAGCTTACGGAGTTGGAGGAAGCCCAACACTAGTAATAAACGGAATTACAGTAAACGCTCAAAGAAACCCTGCATCGATTATGGACGCGGTATGCAATTCGTTTACTGAAGCTCCAAGCGAATGCAGTGAAGAAGTATCAACCGAAACACCAACAGCTGGGTTTGGTTACTCTGGAACTGCTTCAACAGATTCAGGAAGCTGTAGTTAAATTTTTTTCCCCTCTCTCTTTTTTCTTGTTTTTATTTAAAGGTTTTATTTTTAATGAGAGCCCACACTGGAACGCTTTACATTGATGACGGCTTAATGCTAGCAGGCGTAGTAATGATTCTATTAAACGACGTTATTACTGGAATAGCTTTAATTGGGCTGGGCGCTGGACTACACTTAATGCTCGGTTAAAGTTTACTTCAATGCTTGGTCAATAGCCACCCTATCAAAACCAACAATTATTTTACCGTCAATATCTATTACTGGAACACCTAATTGACCGCTCTTGTCAATCATTTCTTGAGCAGCAGCCTGGTCTTCAGCAACATTCACATCCTGGAACGGTTGGTTTATGCTAGTAAAGTATTCTTTAGCGCGAACACACCAAGGACAAGTAGGAGTAGAATAAACAATTACTTTGTGAGCCAAAAAAATCACCCGTAAAATAAATAACGCTCAGTGTTAATAAGTTTTATTTCACTTCAAGCAAGGATTTAAAACAAGACTTGCACAAATAATGGTTATGGCGTCATCCAAAATAGGTTGGTTTAGCTTAATAATTGGGGCATTAATTCTAGCTGGAACTTGGTACTGGCAGTTTTCAAACGCAGCATTAGTAGAAAGCTTGCTGGCAATGCTCGGGTACTTGCTTATAGGCGGCTTGCTTTGGATAGGCTTGTTAGTAACCTTGTTAGGAATACTAATAATCTTGTTGTAACCATTTTTCTTTTTATCTTAAAAGCTGATTAGCATGCCTAGAATAGCAGTAATAGACAAAAACAAGTGCACTAGAGAAAAATGCGGGTATCAATGCATTAAAGTATGCCCGGTAAACAAAATGGGTACTGAATGCGTCTTGAAAAATCAAGACGCGTGGCCTGAAATAAACGAGGAATTATGCACTGGCTGCGGCTTGTGCCCAAAAAGATGCCCGGTTCATTGCATTAAAATAATAAACTTAATTCAAGAACAAGGCGTGCCTTCTTTCCAGTACGCAGTAAACTCTTTCAGGCTGTACGGCTTTGTTTTACCTAAAGAAAAATCTGTTTTAGGACTAATTGGAGTAAACGGCATTGGAAAAACCACTGCACTGGAATTACTTAGGGGAACAATAAAACCAAATTTTGGGGAAATAGGTAAAACATTTTCTTGGACTGAAATAAAAAAGAAAGTAAGAGGAGAAGAAATTCAGTCTTTCCTGCAGAAAGTAAGCAAAAAAGAAATCAAACTCTCGTTCAAACCACAGTTTGTTGACAAACTCGCAGTAACCAAAAAAACAGGCAAGCAATTAATAGATGAAGTAAGCGAAAAAAACGAGGAAAAACAAAAAATAATCAAGGAACTAGAACTAGAAAATTGCTTGAACAACAAGTTAAGTGAATTAAGCGGGGGCGAACTACAAAGAATAGCTATTGCCGCCACAGTTCTCAAGAACGCTAGCATTTACTTTTTCGACGAGCCTTCTTCTTACTTGGATGTAAAACAAAGGCTGAACGCAGCTAGAATAATAAAAAAATTAAGCGAAACAGCGGAAGTAATAGTTGTAGAACACGATTTAGCGGTTTTGGATTACTTGTGCGACCACGTTCAAATACTATACGGAGAAAAAGCAGCGTTCGGAATAGTTTCTCAAATAAAGAGTTCTAAAAACGGGGTTAATGAATTCCTGCAAGGCTTTTTGAAGGAAGAAAACACGCGCTTTAGGGACCATGAAATAAAATTCAGCAAGTACGCGCCTTCAAGTAAAGCCAGTAAAACAGTTTTGTCTTACCCCCGCCTAGAAAAAAAGTTCAATAATTTTTCTCTGGAAATAGAAGCAGGAAGCATTGGAGACGCGGAAATAATCGGGGTTTTAGGGCCGAACGGAATAGGCAAGACTACTTTCGCTAAGTTACTAGCTGGAATAGAAAAGCCAGACAACCAAGGAAAACTAGATGGAACAAAAATTGCGTTGAAACCCCAGTACTTGAAGAGTGATTTTGAAGGAACTGGAATGCAGTTAATGCTTGAAGCAGGAGTAGATAAAGGCGCGTTCAACGAATTGAAACACAAGCTTGAATTAAGCGACTTAATGGACAAGCCAGTGAAAATAATGAGCGGAGGCGAACTACAACGCTTGAGTATTGCCTTGAACTTAAGTAAAGACTGTGACTTGCGAGTTTTAGACGAGCCCTCAGCGTTCCTTGACGTGGAACAAAGATTAAACGCGGGCGAAGCAATCAAAACAATCACGCAAAAAACAAGTACTCCTTGCCTAGTAATAGACCACGATATTTTATTCATTGACGAAGTATCAAACAGGCTAATGTTGTTTGACGGAATACCGGGAAAAGAAGGTAAAGCAAAGCCAGCAATAGACAAGAAAACAGGAATGCATTCTTTCCTAAAACAAATGAACATTACTTTCCGCCGCGATGCTGAAACAAGCAGGCCTAGAGTAAACAAGCTCAACTCGCAAAAAGACACGGAACAAAAACAAAACAATAATTATTACTACGAGTGATTGAAAATGGAATGGAAAATAATTGAAACAACAATAGAACACGAAAACCCTTGGTTCACGGTTTCTAAAGAAACAATTAAGACTGAAAAAGGACTCCAGGACTGGTACTTGTTAAACGGAAAAGCTGCGGTAACTATTTTTGGAGTAACGCTGGAAGGCAAAGTAGTTTTAATTGATAATTACAGGCACGGCATAAGACAAACAATACTCGAACTGCCGGCTGGTTTTATAGATGAAGGAGAAACACCAGAGCAAGCTGCAGTACGCGAAATGCGTGAAGAAACCGGCTTTAAAGTAAATAAAATTCAATTAGTGAGCGAACTCTTCTTTAGGCCGAGCCATTCTAAAGACAAAGTTTCGGTTTTTTATGCAGAACTAGGCGAGCAAGGAAAACAAGAACTAGATGAAAACGAGGAAGCTGAAGTAGTTTTAGTGACTCCACGCGAGTTATTTGACAAAGTAATCAGTGGCCAAATAACTTCTTCCCTCCAAGTTTCAGCTATTTTGTTGATTAAAGAAAAAAAGTTTACTTAACTAAACCAGTAGACTTGTCTACAACCAACCAAGTCTTTTGCTCAGTATTATCTTCATTAACCCACAAAACAACAAAGTCACCAGAATCAGCATTTAAAGCAGTGAACTCTCCTTCACTAAAGTATTTGCAGTCATTAATTGAATCCTGGCTCGGGTTTACTGCATTAAAAGCACAACCGTAAGCATTACTGAAGCCAGCCAAGCTAGCGGTGTTAAGCATTGCTTCTTCAGGGTAAATCAAGGGCGCCGTCCTCTTAGCGCAAGACGTTAAAGCAGGCTCTAACCTGAAACTAATTGGAAACAATTGGTAATGCCTCCACACTAAAGAAGGACAAGCACTGTGAGCATTCTTCAATACTAAAACATCAAAAAACCATTTTTCGCCTTCTTGCTTTACTGACTCTAAACGAAAAGCCTCAACACCCTCTAAATCCGCTTGCACGAAAGCACGCGCTTGCTCTTCATCTAAACTACTTGAAGCAGGCGTTGAGAAAGAAAACAACAATAAAACCACTAATATCAACGCAATTAAAGCAAACAAGCTCTTGTAAACGCTATCCATAAAACACCCACTCAACCCGCCTTAAGGCTAGAAACATAAGAAAACACGAAAACTTAATAATTTCGCTTAGGAACACAAAATAGACATAACCCGAACCGGATTACCTAAAGAATCACTTATAGTGACTACTAAATTCTTGTCTGCAACAGTAGGTTCTTTTAAAACCACGTTCTTTTCAGGAAGCAATACTCCCGAACGACTAAAAGTCAAGCCAGTATAATCAAAAGAATAATCTAACTCAACGACAACAATAGGCGCATTAGGCGTGCTACCATCACAAGAAATTTGAGAGCGAACTAAAGAAAAAGAAGCGCCTAAAGCAAGTGCAGAAGCAGCAAAATATTTTTTGTTTGATTCTAAAGAATTAATTTTACCGCAAAATTCTTCCAAATTACCCACCCTACAACCCGTAGCATCACCGCGGGCAGCAGCATAAGCAGCATCAAAAATCAAATCATCCAACGTAGAATTAAAGAATTCTAACGCATCAGCTTCTCTTTGAGCAATCAATTTTGATTTGTAACTCAATAACGAAGTGTCTTCAGTGTTGTTAATAGAGAAAATACCCAGCAATAACAATAGCAAGGCGGCTAGAATCAAGCCGGAAAAGAACACTGAAATAAAGCCCTTACTCATTTTCGTCTACCAACTAAAATTACTTGATTAATCGGGTTATGAACATCTAAATCTTGCCGAAACAAGCAAATAGAATTAATGTTGTTAAAACAATCTTGCGGATAAGATATTATGCTCGCACTAACTTTGCTGCCTGACAACAAAGTAGAGTCGGTAGTAGCATAAAGCCCGGTTAACGCTTCAAACTGCGCGTCGCAACCATTCGGACACGCTTCTAAATAATCTCTACCTAGCGTTTCGTACTCGCTCCACTTGAACCTGTCGAAAGACTGCTGGCTAAACACTACTAAAGAAGTAGTTAAGGTTATGACTAGCCAAAACGCCATTAAAGCATCTAAACTGAACAAGAAACCCCGCTTAGCCACAAACCTTCACCCTCAATACTTCAATTTCAGAAATAAACCTAGTTGCAGCAAACACTTTACTGCAAGACAAAAAACACTCAGCTTCACTCGTATAATAAAAACAATAATCAATATCGCTTGAAATCCAACTCGTTTTGCCGTCAATAATCAATTGCGCAATAGCATCCACGTTATTATCGAATAATTCAGATTGAGTTTGCAAGTTTTTTTGAATCAAGTCAACGTTGTAAACAAAAACACCTAAAACCATAGTCAAGACTACCGCCGCCAGAATGAAATCCAAACTCAATAATTGCGCTCTCACGGTGGACAATCCTCACACGAAACAATTATTTTCTTTTCTATAACATTCAATGGATCTGAATCATCAAACAAAACAGGCGTGAAAACCAGCGTCCTAAAGCCCTTACTAGCTTTATCCCTAGCGAAATCTTCTCCAGGCACATTAAATTCATCGCACTTCAAATCTAGTTCTACAGGCGCAAAAACACAAGTACTATTTTTAACCGTTCGCTTGAACTGGTCTTGAGAAACTAGTACTTTATTCCCTTCTTCTAACGTCAAACCATTCAAACGCCCTACTTCAATGAACGTATTCAAGTACTCGTAACCAGAATCAAAACCAGGTGTTTTTTGAATCAAGCAAGGAACGCTTAATTCAATTGACTGGTCGAAAGCGCAAGCATCATTAGCAATCACTGCTACTTGCCCTGCAATAAAACGCTTTTGAGACGAAATAGCATCCAAACTAGTGTTAGCTAGAGACAAGTAACTATTAAGCCAAATCAAGACTAGGAAAAACATTGCGAAACCAAAGAATAATTCTATCGACAATTGACCCTTCTTCACGCAATTATTACGCTTAAAGCGTTTAAAACCTATATTCCAGAAAAAAACAAGAGGCTCGGCACGATTAACGCTCCAGTTAAAGCACTAGCAGGAGTTTTCGAAAACAAAGAACAACAACCCCAAGAAAAACTAACACTCAAAACCAGCAAACCAAGGAAAGAATCAAAATAAAAAACCAGAAACACTAAAAGCAAACCAATAAAAAAATTCATTGACTTGAAATCTATTTTTTTTAATACGGGAGAAAGCAACGAGAAAAACAAGAAACTAAAACCAAAAGCACAAATTACTGCGGAAAGCATTACTTCAACTGGAAGCTTGGATTCATGGATTATTACTGCAGGCAAAGAACGCGTTGCATTCAGAGAGTAAACTGAAACCAAGTCAAAAAACGTTTTGCTTACCATTACAGCCCAAACTGAAGAAAAAAAGTGTTGCTCGAAAAACAAAATTACTATTGAAGCAATAAAGAAGGGAGTCATTGCTGGAAACAAGCTCGAGAAGCTAGAAAGCAAGACTGAAAGAAAAACTGCTTTCTCTGAAAAAACGGGTTTTACTGCGCTTTCCTTCAAGAATAATGCGGGTAAAGCAAAAAAACCAGTGAACAAAACTAACAAAGAATTCTTTAAAGGCAAACTAAAAGAAACCAAACCCATTAAACCAGAACCAGCGAATAACAAAGCAAACCACCAATTCCTTTGAGACAAAAAAAACGCAACTAACAAAAATAATGCAGGAAAATAAACTGGTTCAAGAACGCCTTTAAGTAATGGAGCGAAAATAAAGTGAAAAGGAGTTAAAGCAAGAGAGAAAACAAAAGCAAGGAAAACAGTTTTCAAACCCACGTTTAAGGCTTGATTTGAATCTAGTTTTTCAGGCAAGGGGATTACTGGAATTAGTTTGGAAGCAGAAAAAACTTGAAAGAAAATAACTGAGAAAGACAAGGAAACTGAAAACAAGGCTACTCCCTCGTAATCCCGCAATAATTCCAGTAACGCGTTGTAGTGAATTGGTAAAACGCCCATTACTCCCGCTAAAACACCGTAAAAAACGTCAATCACTCTAACGCCTCTATCACGAGTTCTAACTCGCCTTCGTATTCTTGCACTCGCGCTTTCACTAAAACAAAATCACCGTTCTTTAACGAAACTGACTCAAACGTTCTTGCTACTCGCTGAAACATCACAGTTTTAATGCAGTCTTGCGAGTAACACAAATCAAAAAACACGTTGTTCTTAGTTTTTCTGAAACCAGAAACAAAACCCGATGCTTGAACTAAAAAACCATAATCTCGCTCAGTGATTTCACTAATATTTTTAATTAAAACTGGTTGTTCTTGACTGAAATAAAACAAAAATAGTGTTCCGGTTGCAGCAAAAAACAAGGCTGCCAACAAAAACTTATTCACTCACGTCCACACGCAAACATTATTACAGTCGTTTTCACTTGGTAAAACAACATACTTATAAGAAACGCCCTCAAGCAAGTAATCACATCGTCCTAGAAAAGGGTTATTCAATAAATCCAAAAAAGCATTGTATGCGCCAACACTCCTTCCTGAAACCAGCGTCTTAGCTAAAGCCTTGCTTACCTCCTTGTTTGCGCCAGTCAAATCAATTAAAGAAGGATTGTAAAAAAGAGGAATAATGCACGCTACGGGCTTATC
>JBDRBT010000004.1:0-3251 GCA_043822385.1 Microcaldota archaeon
GCTTCCGCTTCCTCTAATGTTTTTCCTTTAATCAAGTCACATAAAGCATCTGTCGCGGCTATAGCTGCTACGCAACCGTAAGTCAAGAATTTAGCGTCAACAATAACGCCGTCGCGAACTTTAATGAAAATACGCATTACGTCTCCGCACTTGAAGTTGCCGTCTTCCCCAACTCCGTCAGCATCCTTCATTTCACCGGCGTTCTTTGGGTCACGGAAGCGTTTAAACGCGGTCTCCGAGTACAAAATTCATCACCTTGCCGAACGGCGAAATGTGCCGTAGCTTCTTAATTATTTTAGGCATTACTTCAAGAGTTTTTTCAACGTCTTCCTTAGTAGTAAAGCGACTCAACGTCAAACGCAAGCTGCCGTTAGCTTCCTCGTCACTCAAACCAATCGCCTTCAAAACATGACTTGGTTCAAGAAGTGCTTCAGAACAAGCAGAACCAGTAGACGAACAAATAAAGTTTTGGTCTAAGTAACCACCAATAGCTTCGCCTTCAACACCAGAAAAAGAAATATTAATATTATTACACAAGCGCTTTTCGCCCCGGGGCCCATTCAAGCGAGTACCCTCAATCTTCAATAAACCATCAATTAATTCATTGCGAAGAAGACTCATATTCTTGATGTAATCAAAAGAAGCGAGTTTCACGGCTTCAGCAAAACCAACTATTCCGGGAATATTCTCAGTACCCGCACGCATCTTGAATTCTTGTTCTCCCCCATGCAGTAAAGGCGTGATTTTAGTTCCTTCCTTGACAAACAAAACACCAACGCCTTTAGGGCCGTGAATCTTGTGAGCATTAATAGTAAGTAAAGACAAGTTTTGTTCTCTAACGTCAATCTTGGTTTTAGTGTAACTCTGGCAAGCATCAGAATGAAAGTAAACTTTGTTTTCAGCGCAAATTTTTCCCAGCGTCGTTAAGTCTTGAATGCTTCCAACTTCATTATTGCCGTGAATAATTGAAACAATAATAGTTTCAGGAGTAATTGCTTTTCGTAATTCATCAGGAGAAACAAAACCTTCTTCGTCAACACTCAAGTAAGTTACTTTAAAGCCTTGGGTTTCAAGCCACTTGCACGAATTCAAAACGCACTTGTGCTCGATTTTAGTAGTAATAATGTGATTCCCTTTGTTTTTGTTAGCGAAAGCAACCCCCTTTAAAGCAAAGTTGTTTGATTCGGTGCCGCCTGAAGTGAAAACAATTTCATTCGGTTTAGCATTAATTGAGTTAGCTATAACCTTTCGGGCTTCATTAACTGCTTCACGCGAATTCATTCCTAACGAGTGAAGGGAAGACGCGTTGCCGTACTTTTCAGTAAAGAAGGAAAGCATTTTCTCAACTACTTTAGGGTCAACCCTCGTAGTCGCACCATCATCTAAGTAAACGTTTTTCAACATGATTTTCAACCTATTTTACTTTTTGCCAGCAAGAAACAACTCGCTTGCCTTCCTCAGTTAACAAGTAACTAGTTCTCCCGCTTTGTTGAATCAAACCAGCTTCACCCAAGTCCTTCAAGCGTCTTGAAAGCAATTGGGGATTCAAGTTAGAAGAAGTCTTCAGTTCAGTGAACCGAGTATGACCTGCGTTGAGTTTCTGCAAGACCCTAACTGCGCCCTTCAACTCGAAGACATGCAGATAGTTAACTATAGGACAAGATTCAAAGCCTCCCATGTAACTATGATTTTCATACGCTTATTTATTGGTTCCTAAATCTTCAATTTTCTCGCGAAATAGTGTAATCGAACTCTAACACGGCATTAACATAACCCTCTTCCGACTGGCGCGTTATAGTTCCCTTCAATCGTTGTCCATCGAAATAATCTGCCATTTTTAGTTCAAGGAAGTTATCGTCACTAAAGAAAATTAAACAATCATCTTTTTCATTATCACTCATTTCGCTCTCGCTCAAGCCAGGTATTACAGTTATAGAATGAACCCTGTACGAAACCCAATCTGGATTCTGAGTATCTGGATGGAGAACTAAATCAACTTCATCATCATCGTAATCAAAACGAATCCTAAACGGCGCTTCAGCTAAATCCGGGTAAGTTTCTGTTGCAGACCCGCCTCCAGTTCGGCTCATAGTAGTTATTCCATATTCGCCAAAGTCCAAGACCGAGCTTTCAGAGTAAGTGCAAGTCGTGCTGCGTGACTTTATTTTGTAAGCCCCGCCATACTCGTCTTCATAATACTCTAAAACATCGTTTGAAGTTAACACGCCGGAAATTTGTTTCACTACTCCCGCAGCAGCAGTAAGCGTTATTCTAGTAGTTCCGGTTATTTCAAACGGGCACTCTCCAGTAGTATCTATTTCGTAAGGCAGTCTCTTTACATTATCCAAATCCGAGTTAGAATAAACAACAACTATTTCCTTTACTTTTTCTTGAGGACGGTCTAAACAAAAAGTTTTTTCTTCTAAAGGACTCCAGTACTCTTCAGTCCAAATATCCCCAATCTTGATTAAAGCACGCCTTTGCTGCGCCGTATTGTCTTTATCATTAAACTTGAACTTAATTTTCTTTATGTCTGGATTACTTACCTCCAACACTTGGTAACTAGCTGCGCCAGGCTTCATTTCAAAATTCATTGTATAAGTCGTTAATGAATCTAGTTTGCCAACAATCAACGCGCCGCCAACAATGCTCTTACTAGGAAAGTTAGGCGTATCTTGGTAACGCAAGATAGGGTCTTTATTCCAATTCCACACTGAAAACTCTGCGTGATTGTCTTCGTAATCAGTTACTGCTTTCAACGCGGCTTTAACTCCGAGAGTTTTAGCGTCCTTTAATACTTTGATTACAGCGCTTTCACCAAATTTTTGTTGCAAAAACAAGAAGAAGGGATAATCCGCGTAATACTTGTGGTTCTGCCAGTTAACCCAATCCCAATGCCGAGTTTTGAAAAATAAATTCAAAAAAGAATGTTCTTTGTTGTAATCAGAGTAAACAAAGTGTTCAGACCACTTGGCAGTAGCTTCACGCAACCACTTGTGTTCCTTGTTAGCGAAATTACGGAAGGGAATATTATACTGGTAACAATGAAACAACTCGTGCACGGACGTAGACTTAGTTTGCTTGTCTTCCAGCGTGTGTTTAACGTCAACACCCAAACGACAACGATCAACCGGGTCTTGAGTAGAAGCGTAAATCGTTGCTGAACCCCTTACTCCCGCAGGCAAGTCTTCTAAGAAAAACCACACTTCATTAGTTGGTTCAAAACCAAAAGCAGTTTTGTACTTGCCCCA
>JBDRBT010000005.1:0-28618 GCA_043822385.1 Microcaldota archaeon
TTAAGTGAGGAAGGACTTGCGGTTGTTGACCATCTAGAAGTATTGTTACTACTCCAATTAATTGATTTAACACTCTGAACTGCGGGAGAAATTGATAAACCAATCAAGCCATCTCTAACTCCACTCATAGGTAAATCAAACTTATACGCAAGTGCACAAGACGGCTTAAGACCATAATCCGTCTCTCCAAAATCAGGATTATTAAGAGTTTTATCAAACACTCCGTTGGTTATTGTGCTTCCAGTAAGGTAACCAAAACCAATAGCTGGCACACCAGACGCAGTATCTGAATCTCTAACAAAATTGCTATACTTACAACCACCACCCGTACAATTACCTTGTTGTCTAGCAACAGTATAAAGCAGAACACCACCATTCGACGGGGCTAGATCCGCCGGATCTACAAGCGGTAAATCTTGAACGTACTGAGCGACACCTGAACAAGCAGTAACAACAAGACTGCAGGAAGTAGCTTCAGGTAAAGCAAAGGTATACAAAGACCGGCCAGAAGAAAAAGAAAAGAAGTTTCTAAACGGTTCAGTATTAATTTGAGAATTACCCGGACCACTATTAACTGAACCAACCTCCGTCCACTTCATTTCATCACTCAAAACAATAGTACCAGTAAGAAGTCTTGGTTCCGCAGCTTTAGCCATCAAATTACTAGCTTGAATAGCGAAGAAACCAATTCCAACTATTAAAATCAATGCAAAAAATAATGCTTTAAAACTCAATAACTCGTTTTTCTTTTTCATTACGCTTTTCCCCCAACATTTAATTAACAAACACGAACTTAGATTGATTACAATTGAACGCAATAAAAAGGTTTTGAAAAATGAAGACTTATACCCTAATAAAAAAAATCGCGTTAATACTCGCAATATTTATTGCAGCGTTCCTTCTCCTCTCGCTTTTTTTGGGAACAAGTAATTTTACTGCAACAGTTGAAACTAATTCAATGCAACCCTTCCTAGAGAAAGGAGATTTAGTAATACTCAAGAAACAAAGCAACTACGAAGAAAGAGACGTGATTGTTTTTTATAAAAACCAGGAAGTCATTATTCACAGAATAAGTAGAATAGAAAACAATTCTTACTTTACTAAAGGCGATGCTAACAACAATGAAGATTCTGGCTACAGGACTAGCGAGGAAGTAATTGGAAAAAACATTTTTGTTTTGAAAGGTTTAGGGTGGTGGAACTTATGGATTTCAGGAAAATAAACTGGATGCAAGCAAGCTTGCTGTTACTAGTAATAATAGCAATAGCAAGCATTTCTTTAGCCTTTCTTCAAATAGATGCTAATTCAAACGAAACAAAAAGCTTGGTTCACCAAGCACAAAGCAACTTAGAGTCAAGCGATAAGGGATTCACTACAATTCCAGTGCAAGACTACTCCGTAATTCTTAATTTTAGTATTGCAGCCTTGCTAACTGGCTTTGCTTTAGGTTACTTAGCTAAAGGCTTTCTTGATTGAAGCACAAACAACGCGCCCAAACCAACTAGCACTATAAGCAACGGGTGCAAGGAAGGAGTTTGAACGCGCTTGAAGTCAACCTTGAAGTCAGCTACCGCCTCGTCAACCTTAATAACGCCATCATTAATGCACGTTAACACTTTATAACCCCCTTCTTCTACAGAAGACAAACCGTAAACGTGTTCACCGAAACTACAAGAATCCAAACAAAGCCTGCAATTAACAAGAGAAGAAGGACTGCAAGGATCACTACACGTGTTTCTAGTGTGTTCCCCAGTAAAAACGCATATTTCCTTTACTCTGGGATCCGGCAGTTCCGGGTAAAGCCCGCCAGTAAAACACTCAAAGCGGTGAATACTAGTGCTAGGGGACAAAAGGGATACAAGGTCATCAACTTCATCACAATCAAGGGAATCAATCTTTTCTTTGAAAGCAATTTCAACAGGATCCAAGTAAGCGTCTAAATCATACTTCACTGAAAAAATAGTTAAAGCAAAAAAAGCGCTTTGTGAAACAGGCGTGTTTTCATTAATGCAAACACCCATTCCTCCCCGCGTTTCAATCAACTTCATCAAGAAACTCGTTTGCTCTAAGTTAGAAAACTCAGGCGTATCCAAAGAAACAGAAAACAATTGCTCCAACGGAATAGGCGGAGTCACTGTACCGTAATCACAAGTACAATCCGACTTGCAACCAACAGGCGTACCGTCAGTACAACCACTCAAGTCTGCATTACCATCACAAAATTCTGGCTGGAGGTCATCATTCGGATTGGTTATTATCCCATCCCCACAAACAAGCTTTGGATAACACAAACAATTAACACACTTTTTATCAGAAGAACAACCCGGAGTTCCAGGATCACCGCATTCTTCACCAGGATCATAAGCTAGGCCATCACAAGCAGGCAATGCGCCAGGCTTGTACAACAAGAAAACTATTTTGTTAACATCGCCAGTCAAACGATTCAAGTAAACATTCGGCACGTCTGAAAAACGAGTACTCAAGACATTACTAGTAGGAGAATCAACAAAGTAAGAAGAATCACCGCAATTAGTGTCAGGCCAATAAGTTGGGCAATTAGGGTTTTGCACTGGCAAGTGCAAGTATCCACCAGAAGGAACCGTGATTGTTTCAATTTCGTGCGGGGAAAATTCTATCTTCCCGGGCGACGTCTTAGCAAGCCAGTAAACATCAACTTCCTTATTACCCAAATCACCAGCAGTATACCGCAAGTAAGGATTATTGTAAGGAGAATTACTTACGTTCTTTATAACGTTTTCAGCCCAAATCGAATTAGTAGGGTTAGGGTAAACACCGAAAAGAACGCCACTAGTAATAAGAGAACCAATTGGGTTTGCTAAATCAACGTATTCATGAATTTCAAAGTCAGCGTACTGTTTTACAGACAACCGGTGGTTCGGGGGGGAACCAGTATTAGCACTAGTCCCGTAAGTAACACCTAAAGTGTGATTCAAATTAACATTTAGAATAGTATTAAACGAGTTACCGTCAATAAAAAAATTCTTGGCGTTACCAGAAACACTTATCGTGGATAAGCTACCGCCTACGCTCCGGAAAATATTGTCGTACCCATAAATCGGGGTAGTGCCATAATAATGCAATGCCATGCTGTAAAGCATATTATTGGAGTGGCCAGGATCACTTCCTGCTCCACTGCCAAAAGATATTGCGCGAGTACTCGCATCTTGGTTACCTAAAGATATAGCAAAGTCCTTGAAATCGTTGTTTCTAGCATTAGTTAAAAATACTCCCCTAACATCAGCTGAAGAAGAAACAGTGTGAATAAAACCAGAAAACTCGTTTCCGTCAGAACCTTCAGTATTGCTCTTGCCTCTTACTTCAACACCAATTGCGCCGACCCCGCCCGAGCGATAACAATTAATATTCTTTATTTCCACGTCATTCCGGGTAGCACCATCTATTTCATTAAAATCAGAATTAAAAATCCTCAAGCCAACCGCTTTATTGCCAGTTCCAGCTGAAGAAAAACAATTAACTCCATCAATCTTAAGCGCGTTAGTTCCAGTAAAACTAACTTGTTGAGCCTTGCTTTGCACGGGAGTTTCGTAACCAAGCGTAACCCCGTAACCAAAATAAGTTCGAGGATTGAAAATAACCATAAGGTAATTTGGTTCACCATTGTGGTCGTAAGCGTAATAAGAATACGAACTAGACGCTAAAATGTTTTTCACACTTATTCCGCCTGAAAAACTAGTTGAAGTAGAACCAGAAACATCTTTCTCAACAGCAATTCCAACCGCAGTTTCACCACTAACATCAGTCACGCTTAAATCGCTTATTTCACCATTCAAATTATTGAAACCAGCGCCAACAGCAAGACTACCTGTTCCGTCAGCCATTACTTTAGAAATAGTGTTATCCGAAAGAACACAATTCCCCGCATTTTGAGGATTTACAGACAATCCATTTGATATTCCTTGCGAGTAAACTCCTTCAATTAAATTATTATCAACCCAACCACAACGCTTAAGCCTAATCCCAATAGCACTTGAAGTTGCGCCAGAATCCTTCAAGGAAACGACGTCTTTAACTACGTTATTTGAAAAAGACCCGCTAGCATAAAAACCGTTTGCAGAACCCCTAAGCGCACCAACGTCAGTTATTTCATTATTCGAAAAATCTCCACCGCCAGCAATACCTATAGCTGCATCACCACCTGAAGTCAAGCTACCTATTCCGTAAATATAATTTAAAGTGTTATGATCAAAATAAAAATCAACATCAGAATTAGCTACAGCGCCACGAATACCTATACCGTAAACAAAACAAGGCATTTCTACAAAAGGAGAATGCCCGTCACTGCAAACTCTGGCTTCACCATCCTTCTTCCTGCAAATATTAAAAGGCCCGCCAGTAGCAACATCACAAAATACTTTCAAATCACCACTCAAGAAAGAACCGCTTACTTGCGCGCTAGTAGAATAAGCTAAATCCTGTAACACATTATCTTCTAGACTTACCGAAGCGCTAGATCCCGTGCCTAAATCAAAATCAATTGCATTTATGTTCGCGTGGCCAGTGCGCAGTTCACTAATAGTTAAGTGGTCTACTTGATTGCTTCCAGTAATTCCCCTATCAACATAAATCCCTAACAAATTAGTGTTACCAAACAACTTATTGAAAACAACGTAAGAAATTCTAAAGTTTTCAGTATCACCAAGTCGAATACCATGAATATTCTTACCAGAATAAATATTCCGTATAGAACCACCACTAATGTAAATATTTTTTGCTTTCACTATAGAAATTCCCGTAACATTAACAGGCGTATTGGTAGTTGAAGAAACTTGATCGCGAACATTAACATTAACTATTCTTATTCCATCCACCTTACCTGAAGTAGCAGAAGCACCTATTTGCACTGCAGCACCCCAAACACCTGAAGTTCCAGAAACATGCATTTCAGGGTAATCGCTATACGCATTATTTCCTTTAAGCGTACAACCATTAATTTCAACATTATCAACATCAGTAAACAAAAAACCATTGCTTTTAATAGAAGAAACCGTAACTGAACCAGACGCAGAACAAGTAACTTTAATATTTCTCAAGTGGACAGTGGGCGTTCCCTTCGCTTCCAAACAAGCAGGCCTACTAGTCGGAGAGCTTAAGTGAGGTAAAGCCGTGGTAATTTGAACATTAACACAACAATCTGAATAACCAGCTCCAGAACAAATAGCTTGTTTTGCAACACTATCAAATACTTGATTGCCAACTTGACATTGAGTTATAGGCGCATTAACAATACAAAGCTTTCCCGTGGAACCGCCACAATTAGGGGCGTAAGCACATGCATCGCTGAAGTAAGCGCTTGTAAAGGAAACGAGTAAAACCAATAACAATAAGGGAGTTAGCTTCATGAACTAGATTAATTCTATTGCATTAAAAAGCGTTTTTTATTTGAGTTTCAACAACTCAAGCAAGCTGGAAATTTTTTTTGCGCGCAAACCCTTGTTGAAAGAACGATTAACGAGGAAAAACTTTACTCCAGCCGCCTTGGCAGCCTGCAAGTCAACCTCGCTGTCACCAACAAAAACTGCCTCGTCACTAGAAACGCCTAACTCGGTTAAAGCGTAATTAACTCCTTCAGGATCCGGCTTTATTCTATCAACATCATCAACTGAAACAACCACATCAAACACGTTCAAACCAAAATTCTTTAAAAGCTTGTTTAAACTATTTCTTGAATTGTTTGAAACCAAACCCAACTTAAATTTTTTCTTTAATTCTAGTAATTCTTCCTTGACTCTAGGGTAAAGCTTGCCTAAAGCAGGCAAGTAAAAACTATAGTAACGAGAAGCAAAGTAAACAGAAAACTCGCGTTTTTCCTCTTCACTCAATGAAGGCAAAACCGCGTTTACGGTAGAATCAATACCTAAACCACGACTAAAAGTTTTTACTTCACTCTTTAACCCGAATTTCTTCAATGAGTGAGTTAAAGCACGAGAAAAAGCGCCCTCGCCATCCAATAGCGTGTCGTCTAAATCAAACAAAACAGCTTTCAACACTAAAAAATTAAGAGAACAAAGAGTTTAAAACCAAACCCTGCCTCGAAAACGCTTTTTAAGACTCCCTACCAAGTATATTTTGAGCACTATTTTTCAAGTAAATTATTTTAATTTAAAAGGTGGGGCGTAATGCAAGAAGAAGAATTAAAAGAAGAAGTCAATCCTGAAGAAATTGAGGGAGAAGAAGTAGAAGACGAAGAAAGCGAGGACTTGCCTTTCCCTAACGCCAGAGTAGTCAAGATAATTAAGAACAATTTGAAAAACCAGCACCAAATAAAGAAAGACGTTAAAGTAGGCGCAAACGTTTTACTCGGGGAAATACTAAACGACATAGCGCAAACAATGGATTTAGAACCTTACTTCACACTTAGTTCAGAACACTTTCAAAAAGCAGCCAGGAAATACAAGGAAATCGCTCTACAGCAAAAAAGAATAATTAGAATCAAGAAAGTACTAGAAAAACAAAGAGCTGAATTAGACGAAATAATTACGGAAATAGAATTAGACACGCCAGTAGAGAAGCAAACGCAATAAAAAAGGTAATTAAAAGTTGTTTTTATGAGTAACAAAGAACTCGTTGAAAAAAGAACAAGCGCAAACAAGGAAGTAAAAGCTATTTCAAGCAAAAATAGGGATTCGATAAACGAGTTCAAGCAGTCAGTAAACGAAGCAAAAACAAAGCGAGAAGAACGAAACAAGATTAACGAGCAAATAAAAGAACTCAAAGAAAAACGAGAAGCAAAAAACAACGAATTAAAACCCTTAATAGAAATACTCAACTTGTTGCGAAGCGAATTAAAAGAAAGAGGATTCGAAAACCCTCGCTATCTCAAGGAAGAAATAGATCGCTTTGAATGGATACTGCAAACCGAGCCCTTAAAACCAAGGCAAGAAAAAGAATTATCCAAACAAATAAGCGAATTACGCGCGAAATACGCGGAAATGAGCATTGCGAGAGAAAAAATATCCAAGCTAGATGACGCTAAAAAGAAGTTCAGGGAATTAAAAAAACAAAGCGAAGCACTTCACTCTAAAATACAAGAACTAGCTAAAGAAAGCCACAGGCTGCATGAAGAAGCAGTAAAATCAAGCAAGAAAGCCGACTTCATAAGCAAGGAAATAAATGCGGGCATGGAAGAACTAAAAGAAAAGAAACAACAAGCAGACGAAATACACTCTCAAATAATTGAAACTCAAACTCTTGAAGAAAAAGAAGAAAACAGAACCTGGAAAGCACAAGAAGAACGAAAAGAAAAAGCAGTAATAAAACAAAAAAGAACCCTAGCAGAACAAGCAAAAGAAATACTGGAAAAATTCAAGTCAGGAGAAAAAATAAGCACTCAAGAATTCTTGACGCTCCAGGAATCAGGATTGCTTTAACTCTTTTTTACTACCGGTCCTTGTTTAGTATCCTCAATCCAAAAACCTTTAGTTTTCACTTTCTCTCGCAAAGAATCAGCTAGAGAATACTGTTTAGAGGACTTAGCTTCCTCACGCTCCTTAACTAAAAGCATTACTTCACGAGGAACAACCAACGCATCCTCGTCAATAACTCCGAACAACTTGTTGAAGGAATGAGCGAATGCCAGCGCTTCCCTAATTTCTTGCGCGCTCAAGCCTTTCTCGTTCAAAACAGAATTAAACAACCGCATGAAATCAAAAAAAGCAACTAAAGCATTAGCAACATCCAAATCATCATCCAAACGCTCATTAAACGCTTTCCTGAAACCCTTTAATTCAGTTAATAACGAATCTCCAGCAGTACTTGGTTTTGCTCGGCTTAGTTTCTCGAAGAAATCCTGCAAGCCCTTAACCGTGTTTCCAGCTGCAATTAAAGAATCAAGAGTAAAATTCAATTGAGAACGATAATGCGTTGAAACAAGCAGGAAACGAATTGCTTTAGGCGAATAACCTTGCTCAATTAAATCCCGTAAAACAAAAAAATTCCCGTCGCGCTTAGACATTTTCTTGCCGTTAACAAGCAAGTGCTCAACATGAAGCCAGTACTTAGCTAGCTTCTTTCCAGTTAAAGACTCGCTTTGAGCAATCTCGTTTTCGTGATGCGGAAAACGCAAATCCACACCGCCAGTATGCACGTCGAAAGACTCACCTAAATACTTCATGCTCATTACTGAACACTCCAAATGCCAACCCGGCCTGCCCTTGCCGAAAGGCGCTTCCCAAAAAACACTGCCGTCTTCAAGAGTCCAGTACTTCCATAAAACAAAATCACTCGCTTCAGCCTTGTCATACTCGTCACTAGAACAACGACCTGAAGCGCCCTTCTTTAAAGAAGACAAATCAACCTTGCTTAGTTTACCGTAAGGCTTGAATTTTTTTATTGAAAAATAAATTCCATCCTTAGCTTTATACGCAAACGCTTTGTCTAACAAGTCTTGAACAAAAGAAATCATTTCCTTAACGTGCTCTGTAGCACGAGGATACTTGGACGCTGGCTCTATGCCAAGCAACTCGGAGTCAGAGAAAAATTCTTTCTCGTAAAAACTAGTGAACTCAAGCAAACTCTTTTTAGCCTTCCTTGAATCACGAATAGTCTTGTCATCCACGTCAGTAATATTCATTACTTGGTAAACGCCATACCCGCGCATAGACAAGAAGCGCTTAAGCAAGTCAGTAAAAAGAAAAGCCCGCATGTTACCAATGTGGGGGTAATTGTAAACAGTAGGCCCGCAAGAATAAATTCCGACACGAGACTTAACTAAAGGCGTGAATTCTTCTTTCTTCCCGGTTAGTGAATTAAAAAAAGTTATTGACACACAAAACATACAGCGAAACGAGTTTTAATTGTTTTTCAAGAACGCTCGAACGCTAAAGCAACACTAGAAACAACGTCACCTAAACCATCAACCAAAGTAGTTTGAATAATTGGAGTAGGCACAATCACTACAAAATGATTCTTTAACTCCACACCCCCTCGCGCCAAAAACGCTTTCCTTTCTTTCGAAGAATGCTTTATAGGTAATAACGGGTCAATTCCAGACTCGAAAATCCAAACTTGATTCAAACCAGTTTCAGAAACAAGAAAAGAAGACGACCTCAAGTCACGCAAAGAAACTACCTTCTTTTTTTCAGCCATAGCACAAGCAAGTAAAGCAGCTGCAGCAATAGAATCACGCACTTTCTCAGGATTCGGCGTCTTATCAGTAACACAAACATGATAACCCAAGTTATGGCAGTGAACGCGCTTCAACTTCAATTTATTAAACAAAGCTAAACAACCATTGTAAATAGTGAAAGAATTTTCCTTAGCTTCAATTTCTTTAGCTTGATCCTTCAAACCAAGAAAACGCAATACTTCCACGAGTTCTCGTTCATTCAAGCCAATTGAATCAATCTTGCTTGAAACCAACTTCAATATTTCTCCTGCAACCTTAGGATTCAAGCTAGAGTACTCCCAATGTCTGAAGGAACGAGGTAACGCTGTTAATTGCTTTTCAAGCATTTTTAATTCCTTCAAATCACTAATCAAGTGAAAACCAGACAAGAATTGCACTCTAGCATCAAAAGCTTTCTTGCCTTTACTTAATAATTCAGGGGACAACAAGCCAACGCTTCGCTTAAGGCGGAAAACAACACGGTTACTTAAAGGCGCAGTAATTTTTCCCTTAACTGAAACAGTTGTTCCGCGAGAATAATTTAACGCCCACTTTTCTACAGTAAAATCAGAATTAACTGCTTTCCCAGCAGAAACCAAAGAAAACTTTTTTTTCAAGAATAAAGGAAACTTAATTTTAGAATCAAAAAAAGAAGCTTGTTTTTTCGACAAGAATGGAGTAAAAACAACAACGCTGCAACCTAATGCAGACAATTGGTTAGCAATTATTCCCGCGTCTCCACCCATTGCCTCGCTAGTGTGCTCAAAATTCTCGCTGACAAAACGCATCATTTCCTCATCAAGCAAAGCCTGCCTAGAAAAACCATCCCGTATTCCACCGAGAAGAAAACCAATTACTTGCTCGCGCGTCTTCAAAACACTTGCTTTAGAATCAAAACTCTTTACTAACTCAGCGGAATCTAAAGAATTAATTAAAGCCTGCAAGTTCTCTTGATTTACCGTAGACCTGACGCTCAAATTAGCATTAAACGCACAAAAAACACTAGAACGCATAGACAACGTTTTCACTAACTCAAGTTTTTCGTTCCAAACTTCCCGAAGATTAAGCATAAACAATCTACTAAATTAAGCAAACAGTATTTTAAACCAATTCAATAAACAAAAAAACGACGAAAAAAGAAAAAGAAATAGGAATGAAAACCAAAGCGATTAAAAAAAATCTTTATCTCAAGATTTAATCACTTATTTCTTTTTCGTCTTCTTCTTCTTTGCTTTCTTCTTTGCCATTCGGAGTATTCACCTCTTGCAAAACATTACGCGAGTTTTATTTAAAAGTGTAACTGTTTTTCTTTTAAAAAAACGGTTTAGTTTCGTTTTTATTTTTTTACTACCATACCTTATTACGAACAGGTGAAGTGGTAATGATTGAATTTGATTCGTTTGGTCCAGAACTAATAATGCAAACTTACGATGCTAAAACCGGAATGCGAGGAATAACGGTAGTAGATAATACCGTTCTCGGGCCTGGAAAAGGAGGAATAAGACTAGCGCCTAATGTTACGGTTGAAGAAGTTTACCGGCTTGCTAGAACAATGACGTGGAAAAATGCTTTAGCCGGAATTCCTTTCGGCGGAGCTAAATCTGGAATAATTGCTGACCCGAATAAGATAGATAAAACTTCAATAGTTAGAATTTTTGCTCGAACACTAAAACCAATTATTCCATCAAAATACATTGCTGGCCCGGATATGAATACTACCGAAAAAGAAATGGATGCAATAGCTGACGAAATAGGCACGCCAAAAGCAGCAACTGGAAAAAGCTTGAGTAAAGGCGGGTTGCCTCACGAATTAGGCAGCACTGGATTCGGAGTCGCAGTAAGCACGTTGAAAGCACTTGAAATAATGGGCATTGAACCAAGTAAAGCAACAGCTTCAATAGAAGGATTCGGAAACGTTGGTTCATTCACTGCAAAATTCTTGAGTGAAAAAGGCGTGAAAATAATTGCGGTTTCTGATTCTAAAGGAACTATTTACGATGAAAAAGGGTTGGATGTTGAAAAACTCGAGAAAATAAAAGCAAACACTGGAACAGTAACTGCTTACGCGTCAAACACCAGCAAAGTTTTAGCAACTCCAGAATTATTCTCGCTTCAAACAACAATACTAATTCCCGGCGCAAGGCCGGATGTAATTAACGACTCTAATAAAGCAAATGTTAAAGCAAAATTAATCGTAGAAGCAGCAAATATTCCTATTCCTACAGATGTAGAAAACGAGTTGTGGGAGAAAAAAATAGTTTTCGTCCCCGATTTTCTAGCTAATGCCGGGGGAGTAATAAGCAGCTTCGTAGAGTTCAAAGGCGGAACAAAAGAAGAAATGTTCAAGTTAGTTGAAGAAAAAATAAGCAAGAACACGGAACTAGTTTTAAATCAAGCTGTGAAAGAAAAAATAAACCCGCGAAAAATAGCATTGTCAATAGCTAAAGAAGTTATTTTGAACAAGATTTAAACTTCAACTTTAATAGATAAAACAATTCCGTCCTTAACTCCTTTTTTTCTCAAGTCAATAGGAAAAATTAATTCCATTACATTAGACGCGTAATGCGTTCTCTTCGGAATTAAAACCGCGCCTTCAACGTCATTCCACCATGCTTTGAAACATTGCGCTTGACCTAAAACACGATCGCCTTCTTTGAATCCTTCAATTAATATTCCCTTCATTCCTCGCAGCAACTCGTTATTACGCAAGTCTTTGTTTGAAGAAAGCTTCACATTAAGAGTTCCAGGAAAAGGAATAAACCCTAATTTTTCTTTGAATTGATCGGAATAACCCGCCAAACCCATGTAATACCCGCCTTCCCTAAACCCTGGCACTACCTTGCCAGTGAAAGAAAAAGTTTGATTCGGGCGAAGTTCAAGCAAACTCTTTAAAACTTCACTCCCTTTTTCAGACAAGCAGTAACCAAAACCAGTTTGTTTAAGCAACTCTTTCTTCTGAAGGTAAATAATCCACCTGGAAACAGTTTGTTGTGGCACAGCGAGAATTCTAGCGCATTCAGTTCCCTTCAAACCAGGCGCATTCTTCAATAAAAAAAGCAAGTGCAATTCAGTTTTCTTCATTTTAATTCACGCTCGTACAATTTTTTCATTAACAAGGCATCACTTTCCAGTATAGGCGATTCACTTATTACCGTTCCAGAACAATCGTATTCAACTAACAATTTAATGAAGGGTTGAACGGGTGGGGAATCACTATCTAAAGACTGGTGCGCTCGCTCTCCTTTTTCAGTGTACTCAACGCCTTGCATGTGGCAGTGCAAGTCCTTAAACACTTTCTTGCCATTAGCCGCCTCAATGGATTTAAATAATTCACGCCACTGTTTTTCAGTATCCAAACCACCGTTAGTTCTAGCGTGAATATGCGAAAAATCAATGCAGTACTTTAATCCAGTTTCGTTGAATAATTGCATTAACTCTTCAAGAGAACCCCAAGCACTGTGTTTTCCAGTAACCTCGGGCCTTAACTCAATTTTCAACGCTTCTTCCTTAATTGAATCCCTTAAAGCAAGTAATTCAATTTTCATTTCTTCAAACGCTTTCTGCTTATTCATTTCACCGTAAAAACCAGCGTGAAAAATTAAAGCGCCACCACCGCAAACGTGAAGCGCGCGAGCACTATCTAAAAGCATTCTATGGCTGTTTTTCCTCTTGTGTTTTTCCTTAGAAATCAGCGAAATATAGTAAGGGCCGTGGCACGATAAAACCAAACCAAGCTTTTTGTTCAAGAATTTAACTTCCATTGCCTTGTCTGCGGTTAAATTAACGCCGTGAACGAACTCTAGTTCCATTGCGCCCAAACCTAGTTCTTTTACTTTAAGCAAGCCTTCTAAAACCGTTCCTTTCTTTGCTTGCACTGGAATACCTGCAGTACCAAAAACAATCATTACCCAAAAATAAGTAAGAAGTGTTTTTTAATGATTTTCAAGGCTCTAATTAAAATTATAAATACCCTCAAAACAAGGTTATTATTGCACTAAAAGCAAGGTGGAGAAAAAAATGGAAATAAAATGGCTAGGACACGCTTCACTCGTAATAGAAATAGGCGGGAAAAAAATACTAGTTGACCCCTGGTTTAAAACAAGCAAAGAACCACAACGGTTAGTGCCGTCAACAGTACAACTAGAAGACGTACAAAATTGCGACTTAATTTTACTAACACACGAACACCACGATCACGTTGACGAAAGAGCAATAACTCAAATTCACTCTAAAAACCTTTGTCAAGTAATAGCACCAAGAAACGCATTAAATTTACTGCCGGAAGTAACTACTAGAAGCAAGATTCCAGTAACAGAAGGAGACGACTTTAATTTACTTGGGTTAAACATTAAAGTAGTTCCAGCCAAGCACCCCCAAAGCACTCACGCCGTAGGATTTATTGTTTCATCGCCCAGGGAAGAAAAAAGCATTTACTTGGCTGGCGACACGTATGATTTTACTGAAATGCGCGACATTAACGTGGACGTTGCAGTACTGCCAATAGGAGGATTATACACGATGGATTCAATAAGCGCGGTAACTGCTTTAAAAAGAATGCACGCCAAATACGTTATCCCTATTCACTTTAATACATTCAAAGAAATTACAGTTAACGAACGCGATTTTGAGAAACGCGTGTTAGCAAGCACAAAAACAAAACCAATAATACTCGATTTAGGCGAGCAAGTAAGCATTTAAAATATCCTTTTAGAGGTGTAAGAAAAAAAATGAAAATAGTTTCAGGAAAAATAATTGAAGTAAATGCTAAAAAAATGAAGGACGAACCACAAAAAAGCGTTAACATCAACGTAAACATTGAGTCAGCACAAAAAGAAGGCGACAAATTGCAAGTAGTCTACAGCGTTACTAATACTTACGAGCCTGACGTAGCTACTTTGAAAGTAACTGGCGAACTCACTATTGAAATAGATAAAAAACAATTAGACGAAAACTTGAAAACGTGGAGTAAAGAAAAAACTCTTGAAATAGAAGTAATGGAACTAGCACTGAATGCATCTACTTACGCAATGAGCGCGGTAGGAACTCTATTAGCTTACGCAATAGGAGTACAAGCACCAATAAACGTTCCAAAAGCAAAATTAACTAAAGAACCAGGAAAAGCAGCCTAATTCCCCTCTTTCCTCTTTTTAATTTTAAACAAAATTAGAACTAACTAGTTAGTTTGAGAAATAAGAAAAAAAAGGGGAAACTAGCCGAATAACGAAGCTAATCCAGCTGAAGCTTCTGCTTCCCGGTCTTCCTCGCTCTTTTCGTCTTTCTTTTCTTCCTTCTTTGCTTCAACAACACTTGGTGCAGCAACTACAGCAGCTTGCTTTACTACCTCGTCAATATTAACTCCATCCAACGCAGTTACTAAAGCCTTTATTTTAGTGGCTTCTTCAGTAACTCCAGCTGCAGTCAATACTTTACCAACGTTTTCTTCATTGATTGGTTGCCCCGCAGAGTGCAACAACAAAGCCGCGTACACGTCTTTCATTCTATTTTACACCTCTAAAAACAATACTATGCGCTTCCCTTCGATTCAACTAACGCGTTAATAGCGTTAGCTTCTCGAGAAGCTTTTTGAATTACCGCAATAATGCTTTCAGCATTAAGTATACCCGCAAACACACACAAACTAAGTGCTTGAACGTGTCCTAACGCAAGCCTAGACTTGAATTCTTCTTCATCAATATTCAAAACACTACCTTCGTAAACAACGCCCTTGTCAAAAACCGCTGTGACAGTTAAACCAACATCCATTGGTTGAATACCTAGTTTAGACAACACGTTAGCTACAACCGGAGTTATTACGTCGCCTTTCTTTGCTACTAGCGCGTCTTCAGAAATAACTACTTTAGGACCTTGAATCCTAGCCTTAATTTTAGCGTTCTTCAAGTCAGTTAAAACAGGACCAGGCGGTAAATTAGTTTCACCAGCTGGAATAATAAGATCCATAGGCGCAATTTGCCCTGCCTTAGCCGAACCTTTAATTCGGTTTTGCTTGAATAACTTGAATAACTTGAACGCATCCAAATTGCTTAACAACAACACGCTCCCGTTACCTAAGTATTTAGTTAATTCTTTCGCGTCAGGCCTGCCTTCATTAATAGCCTTCAAAAGCAAAGAGTGCCTAGCAAAATCAAATTTAGCTTGCGAAACAGTTTTCTTGCGAATCGCGTTATACCTGCTTGCAGGCAAGGAAGCATTGCTAACAATAGCAACAGTACTGAAAGACGACAAGTCCTTCTTTATGTCCTCGACCAACTTATTTTTTTGTTGCTTTGAAAGCATTTTTAAATCACTTTAACTGGCTTACTCATTGTAGCCTTAACAAAAACACTCTTTATGGAATTTAAACCCACTTTGTGTTCCACTGCATCTAGAACAGCAATTGCGTTATCAACTACTTGCTCTGGATCTAAATCTTCATTACCAACTAAAACATGAACTGAAGGCAAAAACTTTCCCTTCGTTTTAATATTAACGGTCTTGCGTAGTAACGCAATTAATTGCTTCAAGTTACCACTCGGAGGAATTGGTTTCGGCAACAAACCCCTAGTGCCTAAAACTTGACCTAACGATTTTCCAACTTCAACCATTAATTGAGGTTGAGCTAGAAACCTGTACGCGAGTAATTCTTTTTGTTTCTTCTTGTTCTTTGCGTAAGAACTAATTTCAGGACCGGGAATAACTAAGTCAGCACCAGCAGTCTTAGCTTCTAAAGCTAGTTGCCCGTCAGCAAAAATAGCTATTTTAGCTTCTTTAGGCGACAACGGTAACACTACGTCTAAATTAATTCTGTTTTCAGCTTTCTTGAAGTCAATATCCTTGAAGTTAATTGCTAGCTCAATGCTTTGCTTAAACTTGCGAGTACCCTTTGACTCGAAAACAGTTTTTACTGACTCTTGCAACTTCTTTTTGTCAACCATTTAAAAAATCCTTTAAGAAATTTTATTAGTCTCTCCTAAACCCCTACTAAAAAAAACCCTTGCGAGTTAGTTTAGTCAAAACGGGAGAAACAGCGAAATATAACTTGCAATCAACAGTTTAAAAACATTACGACCACAATAAATTAAAGATGGCAAAAGAAAAACTCAAGCACTTTGAAATAGATACTCACGCTGGAAAAGCTATTTTAAACAACAAGACTAGCGTGTGGGTTAAAACAAGTGAAGGAGAAGTAGCAAAAAAAAAAGTTGAACACTTAACGGAAGGAGACCAAATTCTTTCAAGGAACGCGAAAATAAGAACTAGCCTTGATGAAATAAAAGAAGTGCTAAAAAAAGAAAACCTTGCGTACCGGAAAGCCCACGATACGCTACACACTAGCGACAAAACGCGTTTGCAAGAATTTTTGTTTCACATTCACAGTCTCTCTGAACAAGAACTGGAAGACAAAGAAAAACGAGATAATGCTGTTTCGGTAATAAAAGAAAGGCTAGATAAGGTTAATGCTCGCGCAGACAGAATATACGGGGACAAAAAAACACTAAACCTTACTAGGAGTAATCAAGCAATAGACTCATGGATTAATGGAAAAACAGTTTTACCCAGGGACTTACAGACTTTAAGAATACTGCATCACCTAAATCCTGAAAAGTTCGAGGAATATTTTGGGGATCCTAACGAAATAAAGAAAGGAGAAAAAGGCAGCGTTGGTTGGGCGCACTCGTTCTGGATGAAGAACCACCAAACTCTTGTTCGCTGGCTCAACGGGCTGGGATTAGCAAAAACTAATACTGAACAATTCGAAATCCCATCTAAATTAAAGAAAAAAAGCGAGAGTCTTGAAGAACAAAGACAAGTAGTTTACGACAAACTCATCAAGCCGTTATGGCAGGAAATACTCCCACCTTTCTCGTTTGTTAGAGTAAAAGGAATAACTGAAGTACCCAAAATAAAAAAACCGAATAAATCTGGTTTAGGAATACTAGACGCCGGAAGCTTCGGCCCTGAAAAAATCAAACTAAAACGAACAGACTACGGACGGGCGTATAGAAACATAGCAATACTCGAAAAAATACTAGAACTTACGCTAGAGAATACTCCCTTAAAGTTCAAAGCGGAACTGGCAACTGGAAAAACAGCAAAAACAATACCCCCACTAAACGAAATTTTAGAAAAAGAAAAAAACTTTACTGGAAAAACAATGCTTTACTTCTTAATAGGCGAACACGCAGGACAAAATAGACGAGAAGAGCTTGAAGAAATAAAAAAAGAAAACGACATAATAACACAAGCAATAGAAAAAGATGGAGTATTTTTTGAAGTAACTGCTAAAGCAAGCGAACTACAAAACACAATCAACGAAAAAGAACAACAAATAGTAAACGGAGAACTGGATGAAGAAAACGGAGTGGAAAAAGAAACATTTCTAAAGATATTGGAGTCAGTAAAAAAAACTAGAAAAAACAACCCGGGTTCAACAGCATTGTATAAATTACACGCACTAATGGATCCAAATACGCAAATGCGGATTAAAAAAAAACAAATAAGCCAAGCTGAAATAACTAACGCAAAGAAGAGAGTTATAAAAGACTTAGACTACTATGGAATTCCCCTGCACCTATTAATACCAGACGAAATACCGTACAAATGCGAAAATATTACGGATGCAAAAGAAGCAATAGAACAATTCATTCAAAACACTCAAGGGTTACCAGAATTCAAACAAATTAACTATGAAACACAAAGAAAAATAATGATGCCACCAACCAAAGAGGAAGTAACAAACGCAATAAAAAGCACTGGAATAAAAAATGAAGATACCATTAAAAAATTGCTGGACCGTTACGGGCGACACAATTTTCTTACTTGATTTTTGAGTCGTAAGTTCCTGTAGCTACGTCTTTAATGAATGCTCTCGCGTTTTTTCCTTCAACAGTAACGCCTAAACTCAAACACGTTCCCGCTACTTCCTTCACTTGATTCTTTAACGAACCAGCTAGAGTAGAATCCGTCTTCATTTTGCATACTTTAAGTAATTGATCGAAACTCAAGTTGCCAATAACTTTCTTTCCTTTAATTCCCGCTTCCTCCTTCACAGGTTCTTTAACTCTAAGTTCTTTCTTGATTAAAGCACTAGTAGGCGGAGTACCGACTTCAATCTCGAAAGTTTTGGAACTAGTATCAACAATAACTTTAACTGGAACGCTAATACCGACAAAATCCTTGGTTTTCTCATTAATTTTAGCGATTACTTGGCCAATATTAACTCCAGCAGGACCTAAAGCAGGACCCAAAGGTGGACCGGCATTAGCCTTGCCGCCTTCTACTAAAGCAGGGATAGTTAGTTTACTCATTTAACAAAACCACCTTTTGAAAGAAATAAAAATTAAACAATAGAAAACAACAATCATAGGGTTAGTTGAACTTATTAAACCTTGCTTTCTAAAACAAATAAGTGGAAAACAAAACAATAGCAATAACCGCAGTACTACTCTTTTTAGTCCTAGCATTAACCTTAAACAAGCAAGCACCAAGCGAAGTAAGCTTGATTGAATTAAACGGAATTAATTACTTAAGCCAGGAAATAACCACAAACGAGGGAGTAATAAAAACAAAAAGCGCTTTGTACCAGGAAGGCGAATACTTAGTTCGCGAAACAATACTAGAAAACACGGGAAGCAACGACATTACACTAGAAGCATTTGACGTTATACCTAAAGAATTCGCTGAAAGCGTTAATGAACTACTCTTTAGTTCAGAACCAAGCATTTCAACCGCGTCATTCCTTTCCTTAAACCCGATAATAAGAAAAACGCAATTAACCATCCCGAAAGAATCCAGTTTAACTATAACGCGTAAAACAAAAACCACTAAGCAAGCAAGCGAAACAACGCCCCTTCTTTTTTTATTGAAACCAAGCGAAATTAATGAAGAGTTAACAAACGCATTAAAACAACCAGCGTTTCTTTCCTTGTCCTTTGTAGAAACGAGTTTTTTCGAAGCGAAAGCAAGTCAGGAACTCATTGAAATGCAGGAAAAAAAACAAACCCAACTAGCAGAGAGTTTGAATGAATTCACTAACTCAGTGAAAGAAAAACAATTACTAACGCCAGTAACCAAAAAAACAAAAGATTATTCTTACAACGACGTCGTATTGAAGGAAATAGAAAAAGAATTCCCAACTCCAACACCAATTTCAGTAAACTTGTTCCCTGAACTACCTGAAAAAATAGAGTTCACAGTTTCTGAAACAAACCCACAAAAAATAATTGATTTCGAAATAAATTCAAGCATCGACTTGGGTTCACCGCTAGTAAAAACAACCGGGGCAGCAAGCAACTTTCTTAGTTTAGAAACGCTTGAAAATAAAATAGAAATAAACGCATTCGTTACCGGAGAATACAACAACGAAGGGCAATGGGAGTTTAATGAAGTACAAGGGGAAGTGATTGTTGCATTCCCGAGAATTCTCGGGAAACAAAAAACGATTCCAGTAAAAATTAAAATAGAACACGACTCGATTTATTCACTTAATTATTATTTGAATAGCGTTAATCCAGACGACCCTGAACCAATAATGACTGAAAACTTAATTGAAGGATACAATGAATTCACACAAACAAACGCCATTCAATTAACTACTCCGAACGAATTAGAATTAATTTGCCCTCTAGAAAATACGTGCATTACTTCACTATTCGGATGGAGAACTTCACCAAAAAAAGGAGCGAGCACTAATCATCAAGGAATTGACTTGAGAGGAACAATTGGAACCATCGTAAGAGCTCCAGCAGACGGAATAATAATGGAAACAAGGAATGCAGGGAGTTGTGGAAACAAACTCGTTTTATCTCACGACACGGTAAACGGAAAAAAAATAGAAACAAAATATTGCCACTTGAATAGTTTTATAGCTAAAAACGGGCAAACAGTAAAAAAAGGGGAAGCAATAGCAACAGTTGGCAACACAGGCGTAAGCACTGGCCCTCACTTGCACTTTGAAGTAAGAATAAACAACATCGCAGTAAACCCGACAGCTTACGCGTGCAAAATAAGCGCTTGTTAAACTAGTTTTGAAATTACTTTAACCGTATTCAGCTTGATTGTTACAGGAATAGGAACTGCTACTTCAACTAACTCGACAGTAACCTCCTCTTTATCCAAGTCAATGCGAACAACTTTAGCTTTCTCACCCTTGAATGGTCCGGAAATTATTTCAATAAAGTCATTCCTCTTCAAAATTACTTCAGCAGGCTTTGACTCTAATAATTCCTTTATCTCGCTTAATTCAACAGGCTTGTTCAACACGCCTTTAACGTGAGGAACATTAGTAATCAGTTTCTTAGCTTCAACTTCGTCAGGAGCTTCAACCAACAAGTAACCCTTCAATTTAGAGAAAACAATTAATGCGCTTACTGGCGACTTAGTTTTCTTTACTTTTTCAGATAACAAGTCAGCAACAATACTTTCTTGGCCAGCAGTAACTCGATAAGCGTATAACACTAGAAACCACCAAAAGCAAAAATCATTGCGATAATAAAACCAAACAAACCAATTATAACTATTCCAATAGCCGTAGTCAAAGCCATTTGCCGGTAAATATTAGCTTTCGGTTTGGAAGTAATAGAAATAATTCTGCTAGCTTGCTGCAAAAAACCTAGTACCGATTCTTTCACATTCATTTTTAATAAATCAACTCACAAGAAATCTAAATCAATTGGTTCAGTTTCCTCAACTTGAATTTGAGTAACACCTATTTTAGCTGAATCCTTAATTCCAGTAATAACTGCTAAAACGCGAACTGAAGTATCATCCATGTCATTATCTATCGCAGCTCCCCAAATAACGTGAGCGTCCTTGGAAATGCGGGAAGAAATAGCTTGAACAGCAGCTTCAGCCTCGCCTAGAGTCATATCGCTCCCGCCAGTAATGTTAATCAACGCCTTGTCTGCTTGCGTAATATCCAAGTCAAGCAACGGCGAGCTCAAAGCTTTCTCAGCAGCAATAACAACGCGGTCGCGCTGTTCTTTTGTGCCTACTTCACCTAAACCAATCATTGCGGTACCCGCACTACTCAAAATAGTTCTAATGTCCGCAAAATCCAAGTTAACTAAACCCGGCTTAGTAATTAATTCAGTAATACCCTTAACTGAATTCGTTAAAATCATGTCGCTAGTTTTGAAGGCACTATTCAACGGCAAGTCCGCAACAAAGTGAAGCAATTTATCATTAGGAATAACGATTACGGTGTCAGCGTGAGTTTTTAATTTCTCTAAGCCAATCATTGCGTTCTTCATTCTCTTCGGACCCTCGGAAGTAAACGGCAAAGTGCAAACTCCAACGCTTAATCCGCCAGCTTCTTTTACTGCGCGAGAAATCACGTGAGCAGAACCAGTTCCAGTTCCACCCCCTAAACCGCAAGTAACAAAAACCAAGTCGTAACCCTTAAGTAATTCTCGTATTTCGTCTATTGATTCTTCTGCAGCAGCTTCCCCAACTTCAGGGTTACTGCCCGCACCTAAACCACGAGTTTTTTTCTTTCCTAACAACAATTTCTTCCGGGCTTTAATACCAAGCAAGTGTTGAGCGTCAGTATTCATCGCTATAACCAAAGCGCCTTCAATGCCGACTTCACTCATTCGGTTAATAGTATTACTACCTGCTCCGCCAGTGCCTACAACCGCTATTTTAGGAGCGCTTTCTTTCAAGAACTCAAGCAATTGCGCGTCCTCTTCAGAAACAGGTTTTCCGTGCAAAATATCAACAGTGTTTTTACCAGTTATTTCAAGACTCATAATAATCTACCAAAACCAACCAACGAGTAGGAGTTTAAACAACATTAACTTGTTGAAAACAAGAAAATAAAATCCTTTCCCTTACGCTTTCCCTTGCTTTTTGACTTCTTCTATTCCAGCGCGCACAGCTGCCTCGCTACCTAAGTAATAACTCATTATTGGCTTGCATGACGAATCAAGCTCGAAAACCAAAGGAATACCAGTAGGCATAGTAAAATCAACTACTTCCGCTTCAGACAAACCATTCAAGTGCTTTACTAAAGCACGAAGGCTATTGTGGTGAGCAACTACTAAAACGCTTTTTTCCTTTCTTACTTGAAGCAAAATATTGTTGCGCCAAAACGGCATTACTCGCTCTAAAGTATCTTTTAAACTCTCACCCAAAGGCAACTCGCTTTCACGCAAGCTAGCATACTTCGCATCCTTGCCTGGAAAGCGCGCGTCACTCTTCTTCAGTAAAGGAGGGCGAACCGAATAACTCCTACGCCACAACAATACTTTTTTTTCCCCGTACTTTCGGGTAGTTTCAGACTTGTTTAAGCCTTGAAGCGCACCGTAATGCCGCTCGTTCAAACGCCAAGACTTTTCAACAGGAACCCACATTAAATCCATTTCATCTAAAACAATCCACAAGGTTCTTACAGCTTTCTTTAAAACAGAAGTAAAAGCAACATCAAAAACAAAATCGTTTTTAGCAAGCAGTTTACCTGCATTGCGCGCTTCGTTTACTCCCCTCTGCGTCAAGTCAACATCAGTCCAGCCAGTAAACTTATTTTCTTTATTCCAAACACTTTCTCCGTGCCTTAATAAAACAAGCTTCATGAATGCATAAGGTTGGTTTTTTATTTAAACACTGATTAATAGCTTTCGTGGAACTAACTGCACACGTATTCAATATTTCTCAAGGAAGAAACGAAGTCGTGTTAAGCCTCAAGCAAGCTTACGACTTAGGCGTATTAAACACAGACCGCGTGCGCTTAACTCACAAAAACAAGAGCATTAGCGCAATCGTGGATATATGCGAAAACTGCTTGCGTTACGGGCAAATAGGAATTTTCAAGGAAGCAGCACAACAACTGGAAATAAAAAACAACAATATAATTATTGTAAACCCTGAACGACGACCAGCGTCTCTGGATTACATAAAGAAAAAACTCGACGGGGAAATACTCAAGAAAGAAGAAATAATGGACGTAATAAGCGACTTAATGAGCGAAAAACTATCGAAAGTTGAGTTAGGAATATTTATTTCCGCAATTTACACTAGAGGAATGAATACTGACGAAATAGCTAGCTTGACTCACGCAATATACAAGTCTGGAAACGCCTTGCACTTCAAGAAAAAACCAATTGTTTCACAACACGGCATAGGCGGAGTAGCAGGCGACCGCACGTCAATGCTCGTAGTACCAATAATAGCTTCCCTTGGAATACTAATACCTAAAACCGCGTCGAGAGCTATTTCAAGCGCTGCAGGAACTGCGGACGTAATGGAGGTATTATGCAACGTTAACTTCAACGTAAAGCAAGTGCAAAAAATAGTGGAGAAAACAAACGGGTGCTTGATTTGGGGCGGGACAGTTGGACTCGCGGCTGCAGACGACAAACTAATTCAAATAAGAAACCAACTGCAATTAGACCCGAAACCACTCTTATTGTCAAGCATTATAGCGAAAAAGAAAGCAGAAGGAGCTCAATTCGTTTTAATTGACTTGCCTATAGGCCGCGGAACTAAACTAGAAAGCAAAGAACACGCTTTAAGCCTAGCTAACGAATTCAGGGTTTTAGGCGCTAAAATAGGTTTGAAAGTAGAATGCATTATTACTGACGGTTCAGAACCATTAATGCCGTTCATTGGACCTAATTTGGAAGCTAGAGCAATACTCAAAGAATTAAAAAACCAGAGTTTTTACAACAGCGAACTAGTGAACAAAGCGTTGTTAACTAGTGGTTACTTGATTTCAATGGCTCGCGGAGTTTCTAATGAAGAAGGATTCAAAATAGCTAGGCAAGCACTAATTTCAGGCAAAGCTTTCGAGAAAATGAAGGAAATAATTGCTGCGCAAGGAGGAAACCCAAACATTGATCCGGACAAAATTCCTCTAGGAAAATTCGTTAAAATAATTTATTCTAAAGCAAGCGGTAAAGTCAACCACATTGACAATAAAGCAATATCAAAAATCGCTCGCGCTTTAGGCGCACCGAGAGTGAAAAAAGCGGGTTTAGAACTTCACGTTGCTAAAGGAAGAAAAGTAAAACAAGGCGATAAAATAATGACGCTTTACGCTGAAAACCAACAAAACCTTAACGACGCTGAACAATTACTAAAAAAAATCGAAGTAATAGAAATAGGAAGCATAGTAATGCAACTAGTAACTTAACGCATTAAAGCACGCACATGTTCCTTCCTAAATTTTTCAACATTACGCTTCAAATTATCCGTCCACATTTTCCTAGCGTAACTAGTACAAAAAATGTTTCCATCATTTTTAGTTAAAATATGTTTTTCAAGAAAACGCAAGGACTTCTCCCTCCATGCCTGTACTTCAGCCTCTTCTCTCGCGTTTACGCCTTCTTCCTGCATTAGTTTCTTGTTGTTCGCCAGAAATTCTTTGTAACCGCCAGCCAGTGAACGCAAGTCAGCATCATGCAGAATAGATTCAGCTAAAGTACGCCCACGCTCCCACTCATAACGCTGATTTTCATCATCAAAAACGTGTTTAGTTCCATGCACTATAGTTCGACGAATTTTTTCAAAAAATTTTTCGTCGTCTATTTCAAAAGTGTTTTTAATTATTTTAATAATTTCTTCAGCACTTTTTTCTTCATTGTCCTTAGCGCCCAACTCGTAAACCAAATCGTGAGAACGAGCAGCAATTTCAACCACTTGCTTTACTTCTTTAGTGGGTTTAATTCTACTATTTCGGGTTATACCCCTTATTAGGTCTATAGCTGCAGCAGTAACTAAGTCGTGGTGCTCCAAATTATGAAAAGGCAAAACGCAACCATCCTTTAAATGATCTTTCAAAATAAATTTGAGAGTTATCATCTGACCCTCGTTAAGCATTTTTTTCACTTCCGGTCTTTGAAAACAATTACTTCCAGAATGCTCGCAGGCATTTGAACGCCGTAGTTAGAAAGCAATTCAGGTGAAGCTTCACCCATTACTCCAACTACCTCGCCTTTCACAATTACTTCAGCAGCCCTTCCCTCAATAAATTGTTTCGACTTAAACGGCCTTAAAACAAAATCTTTAAACAAGCAAGGCAAGATTGAAGCTAGATTACTCAAGTTAGAGGAAGCACTGCAGTCAATAACGCACAAATTAGTTTTAGTTAAAGCGCGCTGCTCTCGCTTAGCTTCGTGCGTTACTACCTCGCCTATTTCAAATAATTTTTGCGGGTAAGACAAGTGAGTATTCCTGCTTAATACCTGCATTAAGGAAGGTAAAAGCGTTCCACGCAACGCATTAAAGTCTGAAGAAACCGGGTTCTTTATTTTAATTAATTGTTTTTCAGAAAAAGCTAGAGCATTCTTTTCAGGGCTAGTTAAAACGTGAGTACTAACTTCAGTAAAACCAAAGCCAACCAACAAGTCTTGCACTTTATCTTCAAGCAAAGTTTCTTCACTCAAACTACCAACCGTAAACACTCTAGGCGTTACTGGCCTTAATTCATTCAAACCGAAAGCAATAGCTGCTTCCTCAGCAACATCAATCCAATGCAAAAAATCAGTGCGGTAAACAGGAATTGAAACTATTACTTCAGTTGTTCCTTTAGCAACAATCCCAAGCCTGGCTTTTTCCAGCAACGAAATTAATTGTTTTTGCGTTAAACTAACTCCAAGCGTCTTGCTTACTTTCTCTACGGCAACAACCATTTTTTTTGGTTCATTCTTGAAGCCACCGCCTTGAATCGAATGAATTTTCCAACCCTTATCACTGAAGTCTTGAAGCATTATTGCTAAAGCAGAATTGCAAGCATCAAAATCAGTTCCAGTTAATTCAACTAACAACTTTCTTGTTTTTGCAGTCACGGTAGTAACCGCTGAATTTAGTATTGGCGGGAAAGAAATTATTTTACCGTCAGCATCCCTAATAACCGGGTACTCTTTCAATCCCTCTAAAATAAATGCGTATTCTCTCCCCTTTTCAGTATCGAGCAAAACGCGCTCTAAACTCATTTCTTTTTCTTCCTTCAATGGAACGAATTTTTCCGAAGGCTTTCCAGTAGTGTACGTAATCGGGAACTTTATTTTAGACGCGTCATGAACTCCCACAGCAACTTTCTTCCTGCGTCTGCCGTGAGTTAACGTAAGTTTTTCCTGGATTTGAATTAACGACTCGAATTCTTCATCATTCAACTCACAGTCAACTAACGCAGCAACCACTATCGGCCGTATTTTCTTTAACGATGAATCAATAATTAGTTTTTCTTTAGAAAGAGAAATTTTTAATTCAGGAATTCCTTTGCTCTTTCCATTAATTCCATTCAAATACCGTAGTATTCCCTCTAAAGAAAGCAAATCCGGCCGATCCGAGGTAACATCAATTTTTACTTCATCGCCTTCAATAGAATCAACCGTGCACTTTATTTTAAACAATTCGTCAGACAATTCTCCCGCAGGCAAGCCTAGTTTTTTCTCGAGTTTTTTCAATGAAACAATGATTCCAACCATTACGGCTTCCTCAACAACTCTAGTTTGTGCGTAAACAAGTCCCGAATGTCGGTTATACCTAAAGCATTCATTGCTAACCTATCTAAACCAAGGCCCCAAGCTAAAACAGGCGTCTTCACGTTTAAAGCAGCAAGCATTTCCGGCCTAAACAAGCCAGCGCCACCAACTTCAACCCACCCTTTTCCTTCGATTTTAGCGTGAATTTCAACGCTAGGTTCAGTAAACGGAAAATACGTGGGAACGAACCTAACTTGTTTCGCACCAAAGACTTCTGAAGCAAACTCTTTCAAGTAACCCAACAAGTCACGCAAAGAAACGTTTTCATCAACAACTATTCCCTCGCACTGGTTAAACTCAATAAAGTGCTTCCAATCAATTTCATCAGGCCTGAAAACGCGCCCTATAGAAAACAATTTCGCAGGAGGCTTCAAACCCTTTGACAATTCTCTAGCGGAAAGCGCAGTAGTCTGGCTCCTCAATACTAAACGCAAAGCTATTTCAGGATCCCACTTGTAACCCCAACCCACACTCTCATCCAAACCTTCTTCATGCGCTTTTTTTACTCTCTTCAATAAGTCTTGATCTAAAACTTCTCCCTTTGAAACATCATCAATCATAAACACGTCATGAATTTCTCTAGCCGGATGGTCTTGAGCCATGAACAACGCATCCATGTTCCAGAATTCCAATTCAACAAAGTGACCGTGAACTTCCTTGAAACCCAAGCCAACAAGCTTGTCTTTAATGCCGCGAATAAACCGCTTGTACGGGTGCTTCCTGCCAAAATCAACTTCCTTAACTAACGTATTCACGTCGTAACTAGCAAATTCTTTTTCTCGCCATTTTCCTGTGCGAAGTAATTCCGGCGTCAACTGCGAAACTAAAATAAAATCCTGCTTGCTTGCCTTCACGCCCTCTGGAGTAATTGAAACAAACAACTCCGAATCTTCCTGTTCGCTAACTAGCTTGCGAGAAACAAGCAACTTGCTTTTCGAACCAATATCTTCACCATTCTTTAAACGAGAAAGCAATTCATCATACTCGCTTTCAACTTTATTGGGAACTAGCTTGTTTTCAACTCCAGACTTTTCAATAACCGCCATTTTACTGCGCACTATCCACTGCAAAGCAATTCCTTTCTCGAAAGCATTCAAGCCCGCCTTATCCAAAGCGCTCTGTAAACTCATTGATTTTCCTTGCAAAGCATCATGCAGTCTTTTTTCAGGAGTTCCTTTTTCTAAGTAAGCAAGTCCTTCCTTAGCCAAAATTAGTTTGACTTGCTTTTGTTTTTCAATTAAAACAAAACCCTCTCCACGCAAAGACTCGATTACGCTACCAACGCTCGCGTGTTGCAATCCAGTTGCTTTAGCTAGTTCTTTGCTTTCAAGAACCTTGTTGCTTGAAAGAGCTTTCAAAACAAGCAAATCGTTTTCCTTCAAATCAACCACTCAAAACCAAACTAATTATTCCACGCAGCTTCAACAAGTGCTGCATCATGAATTCAGAATCTCCCTCGAAATATATTTTACCATCCATTGTTTTAAGACAATTACACTCGCCTTTGGAAATAATGAAAGCAGTTTTACCAAGTAATTCCTGCCTCTGTTGGAACGGAACTGACTCGTAACTCATTACTTTACCGTCAACAACGCCTATAGCCGTAGTATTCCTACCCTTAGACACTAAACTGTTTACTATCTCAGCACCAACCGCAGCAACAACCGAGTTTCCTTCAGTAGCACCTGAATCCAAATTTAATTGCACTATCACGCCCTTGAATTTAGATGAATTAAAAGAAGTAAAATCAAACGAGGAATCCTTAGACAAGATTTCCCTGAATTCCTGCACTGGATTGCAAGCAAAAACGCTCAACCCGTCTAAATCTTGTTTGCAGGAATTAGAATTCAAAGAAAACCAGATTATTCCAGTGAAAATAATTAAGCCTAACCCAACAAGAAAAATCCATTCTTTTCCACTAACTTTTTCAGTCACACTAACAACTCCATTCCCTCTATTGCAGCAACAGTATTCTTGAATTCTTTCTTAGCTT
>JBDRBT010000006.1:0-119016 GCA_043822385.1 Microcaldota archaeon
CGTGCTTGTTGGGTCAGTTGAGTCGGTTAAGTCGAATTCACTCCAGCACTGGCTTAACAAGAAGTATTGAATGGTTCTAGCTAGGTTTTCTCTGAATAAGCTAGACAAATCGTTTTTGTATGCTTCAGTTATTGATACTGCTCGGTTGTGAAATGCTTCACTCATTACTTGGCTTGTTGCTAGAGCTTCAGTTCTAGCTAAGTTAGCAACGAAAATCAAGCTAGCTAAGAAAATGATTGTACCGATTAACGGCGCTGCAATGAATGCTTTCCTCACGATTGGTTATTACTGAAAACACGCTTAAAAACAGTCGGCTCGTAAAACCAGTACCAGTAGTAACCAACTATTGCTATAATCAAGGTTATTCTGAACAAGAAAGAGTGCATGAACTCGCTCAAGAAGTGTAGTGTAGCAACGATTCTAAAAAAGTTTAGTGCAATCAACAAAATTAACCCGATTAAGAAGCCGTTCATTCTTTCCTTCCAAGTTTTTTCGAATGAAGCGAAAATTATTCCGAACAAAACAATTATTTCAATGCCGCCAGAGCAAACTTCATTTATTTCAGCGTTAAAACCCTCTCCAATCAAGTGAGGGGGGTTGCTTTCAATGTAAGTAGTGTTTATTCCTGTTGAAGTAAGCAAGAACGCGCTGGTTTCAGCAACTATTTTTTGTGTTTCAAAATTAAGCGGCGTGAAAAAAAACACTACGCAAGCTAGTGCAGAGAAAAGAAAGAAGAAAAACAAGAATTTTAATCCTTTTTTCAAGTCTTTCTCTAAACCTTTTAAACAAAACCGCTTCATTATTAGTTGTTACTATTAGAACGCATAAATAAAACTAGGTTAAAGACATGGATTACGCTAGCATTCAAAAAAAGTGGGTTGAAGAATGGTTTTTAGGAAAATGGTTCGAGCCAGTTGTAGACTCTGGCAAGGAAAAGTTTTTTTTCACTGTTCCTTACCCGTACGTTACTGGAAACCTTCACGTGGGCCACGGTAGGAGTTACGTTAATGCTGATGTTGTAGCTCGCTTCAAGAGAATGCAAGGCTTTAACGTGTTGTGGCCAATGGGTTTTCACGTTTCAGGTACGCCTGTTCTCGCTGTAAGCGATAAAATCAAGAAGAAAGATGCTGAAACTCTTGCTTTGTATGATGAATACCTTTCAGCTTACGAAGACAATGAAGCTGAGAGAAAGAAAATAATTTCTTCATTCATTGAACCCTGGAACGTAGTTAATTACTTTTCTAAGAAACTAGTTCAAGACTTCCAGCGGTTAGGGGTGAGTATTGATTACTCGAGGCAGTTTACTACTGGGGATGTTGAATACAATGCTTTCGTTAAATGGCAGTTTTTGAAGTATGCTGAAAACAATTTATTGAAGCAAGGCGCTTACCCTGTTTTGTTTAGCCCTGAAGAACAAAACGCTGTTGGAGAGGACGATATCAAGGACGCGGATACTGAGCCTGTTGAAGTAATGGATTTTATTGCGATTAAAAGCAAGTTGGGGGACGCTTTCATTTTGTCTAGTACGTTACGGCCTGAAACCGTTTTTGGTATTACTAACTTGTTTGTTGACCCTGCTGGGGATTACGTTCGAGTTTTAGTTGACGGCGAGAAAATTGTTTGCAGCAAGATTGCTGCAGAAAAACTTGGTTTTCAAAACCATGAAGTAAAGCTTGAAAAAGAATTCAAGGGGAAAGACTTGGTTGGGGAAACTGTTGAAACGCCTTTAGGAGTTGTTGTTCCTGTTTTTCCCGCTATTTTTGTTGACGTTAGTAATGCGTCTGGCGTAGTTCACTCTGTTCCAGCTCACGCGCCTTACGATTTTCAGGCTTTAATTGATTTAAGGAAAGACAAGAAAACCCTGTATGAATACGGGTTGGAAAAGTTTTTGAAGAAATTAGTTCCCATTCCCGTTATTAGCGTTGAGGGCTTTAGTGAGATTCCAGCTAGGGACTTGTGCGAGGAAATGAGTATTGCTAATATTCGAGAGACGCAAAAGCTGGATAAAGCAACAAAGGAATTGTACAAGCAAGAGTATTACTCGGGTAAAATGCTTGATTCAAACAAAGAGTTTTCCGGTTTGAGTGTAGAACAAGCCAAGCTTAAAGTCGGTGCTTGGCTCAAAAAGCAAGGGAACGCTATTTCTTTTTACGAAACTTCCCGGAAAGCGTTCACTAGGCACGGCGATAAAGTTATTGTTGGAGTAATGAAAGACCAATGGTTTTTGGATTACAATTCTCCTGGTTGGAAGAAAAAGAGTTTTAATTGCCTTGATAAAATGAAGATTATTCCCGAGCAATACCGCAAGCAATTTAAGGATGTTTTTGATTGGCTTGACAAGCGTCCTTGCGCTAGGCGCCGTGGTTTGGGAACTCAGTTGCCATTCAATAATGAGTGGGTTATAGAGAGTTTGAGTGATTCTACTTTCTATCCTGCTTTTTACACTGTAATAAAACAAATTAAGGAAAACGAGTTGAAGCCAGAGTCTTTGACTGAAGAGTTTTTTGATTTTGTTTTTCAAGGCAAGGGTAACGCAAGCGATGTTTCAAAGAAAACTCGCGTTAAAGAAAGCGTTTTAGAGTCAATAAAGAATGAGTTTGATTACTGGTATCCTTGCGACCAGAGACATACTGCGATAGCGCATATTTCCAATCACTTGTCGTTTTACGTGTTCGCGCATACTGCATTAATGCCTGAAGAAAAATGGCCTAAAGCTATTTCTTTGAATGAATTAGTTATTGCTGAAGGAAAAAAAATGAGCAAGAGCAAAGGCAACGTGGTTACCTTGCACAAGTTGTTTGCTGATTACTCTGTTGATTTAGTTAGGTTGTATTTAGTTAATGCTGCTGAATTAAGCGGTACTCTCGACTTCAGGTTAAAGGAAGTGACGGCTCTACAAAAGACGTTTAACAAGTTGTTGTTTGTTTTTGAGGAATTAACTCGCTTGAAGAAAAACACTGAAATGAAGGATTCTTCCTTGACTAAGTGGTTGTTATCAAAATTCGAGTCGCGTTTAAAGGATGCTACGCTAGCTGTAGAAGAAATGCGTTTGCGGGATTACTCACAGAAAGCTGTTTTTGACTTGTTGAATGATTACGAGTACTTTTCTTCCCGCGCGTCTATTGAAGAAAAGAGTTTTATTGCGCAAGAAATTTCCGTGAAATGGATTGCTTTACTCTCTCCATTAATGCCGTTCCACTGCGACGAGTTGAGTGACGGAAAAGCGTCTCTGAGTTTGTGGCCTAGCGTGCGCGAGGAATTAATTGACTTGAAGGTTGAAGCTGAAGAGGATTACTTGCATAACGTGCTTGTTGACGTTAGAAAAATTTCTTCTTTAATGAAGAACAAGAAGGTTTTGTCAGCGAAAATAATTGTTGCTTCTAAAGAAAAAAAGACGCAAGCAATTAATTTAGTCAAGACGCATGACTCGCCTGATTCCCTTGAGGAAAGTGAGCTAAATAATTTCTTGAAGAAGAGGTTTTACGAGTTTAGGAGTAATCCTTTGTTGTTGCAGTTGGATGAATCCTCTAAACTAACGGTTTCTAAAGAATTTATTGAGAAGACTCTTGGTTTCGAGATAAGTATTGAGAAAGAGGAAGAATCAAGCGAGGAAAAACGCGTGAAAGCAATGCCGTGCAAACCAAGTGTACTACTTATTTTTTCTTGATTTTCCGTATCTTAACTTGTTTAGTTGATATGTTGTTTTAAGAACGTTTATTGCTGCTTTAGTTTTCATTTCGTTTAATTTTTTTGAAAGTAATTCAACATTTTTCGCTATTTTTTGTTCTATTTTTTCTTTTCTTTCTCCTGCAATGTGCGTGTTTTTAATTATTGCAATGCTCGCGTTGCGTAACCAGTTTCTTTTCTCTTGCATTAAATTGAATTAATTTTTCAAGGTATTTAAATCACTCCGCAGTAATGTTTTGCGATGGCTGTTCCTTCTGTAGTAAAGAGTGGTGGCGGTTCAAAACGCTTAGTAATGGATTTTCGGGGCGCTAGTTACGGGCCGGATATTGCGCAGTACGGGCAAGCAATGCGTGACGTTATTGAAAAACTGCGTGAAGTTGATGTTGACGAAATAGTTTTGACTGATTATTACGAGCGAATTTATGACCAGGAACAAACTACTTGGTTGAAGGAAATAGCTGATTTACTCACCCGTTTTGAAACTGACGCTATTTGGAGTCCGAGGCACTTGGGTATTACGCTGGATTCAGCAAAATTATCTGAAAGGCACGATTCGGTTTTATCTATTTTAAACAACTTGCATTCTGATCCCTTCAAGTCTTACTTGAATTTAGTTCGGGAAATAAAAACGCAAGACTCTAAAATTTCCACGCTTCCGCCTGAAGAAGTGGAAGACGAAAAAGTTTACTTGAAGACTTTAAACTTCATGCGTAGTTCTCTGGAAGGCACGCAATTAATTCAAAAAATGAAGGTTTTTTTAGCTCAGTTAGGTAGCATTCCTACTGACAGGGGCTTGTACCACTCGTTGTTTGAAGTAGCAATAAAACCGTCTTTTATTGGTTCGAGAATTTTCTTTAAGGACACTGAAAAACTAGAGTTAGTAGACCAGTATAAAGTGTCTAATTCAGACGTGTTTATTTACAAGCACCCTGAAAAAGTTCAGTACTTGTATTTCGTTAATCCTCCAGAGTATTCTCTTCCTCCTGAAAAATACTTTTTGCTAGAGAAAACCAAGGAAGTAGTTTCTTCTCATAGAGCTGAAGACGTAGAGTTTTTGGATATTACTCAAGCCCGAAAGTACTTTAGAAAAATTTACGTTGCTACTATTGCGGACTTGGCTTTAAAGAACAGTATTCAGTTGTCTGTCGAAGAAAAAGAAGATTTAGCTGAAATTGTTTCTCGTTACACTATTGGTTACGGTATTCTCGAAATTTTATTGAACGACCGCGCTTTAACTGACGTGTATATTGATTCTCCTTTAGGTGAGAAACCAATTTACTTAGTGCACTCCAAGTACGGCCAGTGCCAAACGAACATTATTTTCAGTTTCGATGAAGCACGCAGTCTTGTTTCGCGCTTCCGCGCTTTGTCAGGCAGGCCTTTTGACGAGGCTCACCCGATTCTTGACTTTGACTTGCCGGACTTGCAAACTAGAGTTGCAGTAATCGGCAAGCCGCTTGCTTTAGACGGAACTGCTTTTGCTTTGCGTTTGCACAAGACTACGCCGTGGACTTTATGCCAGTTTTTGGATAACCAAATGTTTTCTCCAATTGCTGCTGGCGTGCTTTCTTTCTTTGTTGACGCTCAAGCTTCAATGCTTATAGTTGGTTCTCGTGGTTCGGGTAAAACTAGTTTGCTTCAAGCAATGATGCTAGAGATTCCAACTAACTTGAGGATTATAGTACAAGAAGACACGCAGGAATTACCAGTTCCAGCAATGAAGAAACTTGGATTGAGTATTCAAAGAATGAAGACTCGTTCGCCTTTAGGTGGCTTGAGTGAGTCTGAAGTTAGTGCTGAAGATGCTTTGCGTACTGCACTGCGTTTGGGAGACTCGGTATTGATTGTTGGTGAAGTTCGTTCTACTGAAGCCAGGGCGTTGTATGAAGCAATGCGTGTTGGTGCAGTGGGAAACGTAGTAATGGGCACTATTCACGGTGAGTCAGCGTACAGTATTTGGGATCGAGTAGTTAATGACTTGGGCGTGCCTACGACTTCGTTTAAGGCAACTGATTTCGCTATTGTTTCCGCGCCTATTCGTTTTAAGGGTAGTTTACAGAGGAAGCGCAGGTTGATTGAAATAACTGAAGTGTTGAAGGAATGGACTGAAGATCCTTTAGCAGAAAACGGTTTCTTGCCTTGGATGAATTACGATGCTAACAAGGACGAACTTGAAGTTTTTGAGGACCAGATTCGCAAGAGTTCTTGGTTGCAAAAAATTCAAAGAAATCGTGGCTTGAGTTTTGATGATGTTTGGGCAGAGATTAGTGCTCGAGCTGAGTCAAAGAAGCACTTGGTTGACTTGAAGAGGAAGCACGGCTTGCCTGAATTGCTTGAAGCAGCTTCTTCATTGCGTGCTCACACTCACTACTTGTTGTTAGCTGAAAATCAAAGGCGGGAAAAAGGCGCGGTTGATTTTGAATCACTGCTTTCTGAATGGAAGCAATGGTGCACTGAAGTATTGTTGCCTGAAGTAAAGATGGAGAAAGCCAGCAAACAAAAATACGTTAAGTAGCGACTCGTTCTTTTCTCTTTAAATATTCTGTTTGCGTTATTTCGGTTAGCATGCCTAATAGAAAACCAGGGAAGAGTTTACGCGAGTTAGAGTTAAATCCGTTTGAAGAAAAAACTCGCGAGAAGCAACCTTTTTTTGTTGAGTATACTGCTTCAGTAGGTGGAATGTTTTCTTTCCTAGCTACTAAAGCAGAGTTTTCCAAGGAACAAAAAGAAGCGCTTTCTTTCTTGGGTTGGAGTGTTGAAGCACCGACCGTAAGAGCTGCTTATTTTGGTACTCTTGTTTTAGGTTTGTTGTCCAGTATTTTCGTTTCAATAATTTTGTTGTTTTCTGAATTAGTTTCAGCTGATTCAATATTGTTTTTCGGGGGTTTTTTGTTTTTAACTAGTTTTGGCGGTGCTTATTACTATTTAACTTACCCGAAGAATGCAGCTAACAAGGAAAAACTCAAGGCGTTGTATTACGTTCCCGAAATAATTAATTACTTGACTATTAGCTTGCAGTTAACTCCTAATTTAGAAAAATCAGTTGAGTTTGCTGCTACTCACGGCCGTGGGAAAATAGCTGATGAATTAAAAAAAATAGTTTGGGACTTGCAAATCGGGCGTTATTACAGCGTTGAAGAGGCGTTAGACGAGTTAGCGTACAAGTGGGGTTCGTTTAATGATGACTTCAAGCAGTCAATAATGTTGATTCGTAGTTCGGTTTTGGAAGCTGATACTGCAAGGCGCGAGACTTTATTGAACAAGGCGGTTACTCAAGTTCTTGAGGGCTCGAGAGAGAAAATGGATGATTACGCGCGCAAGCTACACCAGCCCGCGGTTTACTTGTATTACTTTGGTATTTTGTTGCCTTTGCTTTTAGCTATTATTTTACCTATTGGCGGTGCTTTAACTGACTTGCCTTTAAACAAGCCGGATTACTTGTTTGTCGGGTACGTTGTTTTACTGCCTTTATTAGTTTACGTTTACGGTAAAAACATTATTTCTTCACGGCCGCCTACTTACACGCCTCCAGAGATTCCAGCTGACCACCCTAAAGTAAAGAAAACAACTGGCTTGCAAGTCATTGCGGTTTTGTCTTTCTTTTTATTGTTGTTCGTTGGTTTTCAAACAGACCAAGGGGTTACTCAAGCATTGATTAATGGAGTTCAATCCGCTGTTGACCCTAATTATGATGCGTTCACTAACAAACTAATTATTACCGGCACGTTGGGTCAAATAGAGAGTTACCAAAACTTGAGTGAAGAAATACCGAAACTACCTCACATTACTTGGTTTTACGACGAGTTGGGTTTGTTTATTGGGCAATTCACTGTTTTTGGTTTCTTGATTGGTACCGCGGTTTCTTTGAGTTTGTTTTTGCGCGGGAAATACGCAGAGAGAAAGAAGGTTCAAGATGAAATTAGGGCTATGGAGCGGGAATTCAAGGACGCGTTATACTTGCTTGCGTCAAGACTTGGGGAAAACAAGCCTTTCGAGGAAGCGTTGCGTAGTTCAGTTCAATTTTTGCCTAATAGTCCTGTGGCTCAAACTATTTTCAAACGCATTCTCGAAAATATTACTACTCTAGGCATGACTATTGACGCAGCTATTTTCGATCGTAATTACGGCGCTATTAAAGACATTCCTTCGCGCACTATTCATTCTGGACTGCAGTTTGTTGTTGATTCAGTTGAATTAGGCGTTAATGTTTCGTCTAAAGCCTTGATTAGTCTTGCTTTGCAGTTGCGCAACAACGAAAAAATTGATGAGAGCTTGCGTAAAATGCTTGAAGACGTTACTGTAGTCTTAAACATGATGGCTTTATTTGTTGCGCCAATAGTTTTAGGCGTGGTAGGTGCAATGCAGAAATTAATTGTGTCTTCTCTTGGTTCTGTTTCTTCAGATGGTGCCGCTTCGTCTCCCGGGTTAGAGGGTTTTGGTTTTAGTAGTTTAACTACTGTTTCAACAGGCCAGGGCGTTGAACCTGTTTTGTTTTCGTTAATAATGGGTATTTACGTGCTGGAAGCAGTAGCGTTACTAACGTTCTTTAATGCGCAAATTGAAGAAACTAGCAATGAATTGCATACTTACATGCGTATTGCTAATGCTTTACCTATAGCTGCGATTTTATTTTCTTTAGTTGTATTCTTTGCTTCGGGAGTAATTGGTTAAAGCATTGATTTTACTAAAGCATTGAATAATTCTTCCGGCTTTTCCAAGCGTGAATCGAATTCAGGGTGGAATTGCACTCCCACGAAAAACTTGTGTTCTTTTAGTTCGCAAGCCTTCATTATTTCTTTTTCAGGGTCTCTACCTGAAAAAACTAGTCCTGCTGCTTCTAGTTTTTGAACGTATTCAGGGTTTACTTCGTACCTGTGTCTAAAGCGTTTTTCTATTTTCTTTTTGCCGTATGCTTCAAAAACCAGTGTTCCTTCTTTCAGCAAAACGTCTTTAGAGCCCAAACGCATTGTACCGCCCTTGTCGTCAACGTTTTTTTGTTCAGGTAACAAGTCTATTACGGGGTGTTTTGTTTCAGGGTTTATTTCAGTAGTGTCCGCGTCTTTGAGTTTCAAAACGTTTCTAGAGTATTCTATTACTGCTAATTGCAAGCCGTAACACAAGCCCAAGTAAGGCACGTTGTTTTCTCGAGCGTATTTTATTGCAGTAATTATTCCTTCAACGCCTCGAGTGCCGAATCCGCCCGGAACAATTATTGCGTCAAAGCCGTCTAGTGGTTGTTTTTCTTTTTCAATGTCTTCACTGTTAATTAACACCACATTTCCTTTAACTCCGTTGTGAATGCAAGCGTGTTTTACTGCTTCAAAAACACTAGTGTACGTGTCTTTGGTAGTAGCGTACTTGCCTACTACTGCTATTGTTTTTACCATCTTGTTTTTCTTGTTGTTTTCTAGTATGGTTTCCCACTCGTTTAAGTCTGATTCTTTTTCCCCTATTTTTAATGCGCGTTGAATTGCTTGAGTAAAACCTTGTTTTTTGAATACTGAAGGTAGTTCGTAAGTGCATTCAACGGTGGGAGAGTAAAATACGTTGTCGCTAGAAACGTTGCAGAATAAAGAAATTTTTTCTCTTGGTTCCTTTCGCAAGGGTGTTTCAGTTCTGCCGACTATTACGTCTGCGTTAATTCCTTTTGATGACAATACTTTCACCGAGTGTTGCAACGGCTTTGTTTTTTGTTCGCCAGTTAAGATTGTAGGTACGAGCGCTAAGTGAATGAATATGCATTCTTCTTCATTCTTCATTTGGCGTAGCGCTTCCAACACTACGTCGCTTTCTATATCCCCAACCGTACCGCCGATTTCAACAACCATTACGTCGCAACCGATTTTTTTGGCTGAAGCACGGAGTCTTTTTTTTATTGCATCTGTTACGTGCGGAATTAATTGAATTGTTTTACCTAAGTACTCGCCTTTTCGTTCTTGTTTTATTACTGAATCGTAAACGCTTCCCATCATTATGTTTTGTTCTTTTTTAGCGAACAAATTCAGGAAGCGTTCGTAATTACCTACGTCTAAATCGCATTCAAAACCGTCTTGAGTAACGAATACTTCCCCATGCTCGAACGGGTTTAGCGTTCCCGCGTCTGAATTCAAGTAAACATCCATTTTCATTACGCTGGCGTTAACTCCGCTTTGTTTTAATAATTTAGCTGTTGAAGCAGCTAGTATTCCTTTTCCTAGCGAGGATAAAACGCCACCAGTAATAAATACAAACTTCATTTTCCACACCACTTAACTGCTTTAATCTAAACGGAAAAAAAATAACAAAATTAGGGCGGTAAACAGTGCCTGAATTAATTTAAAGAAAAAAGGAATAAAAACACTTTGCTTTTCTTTATTGTCCAATCATGACTTTCCTTGTTGAAGAAAAGATTCTGTCTTTTTGAGCTAAGTGTTGTTGATAGAAGTAAGTAGCTAGAAATAATACTAGTACGGCTAGTATTGGCACTATGAATAGCAAGTAAATACCTAGAATCAAGCCGACTATGGCGTAAAACCGGTAGCGAATCATTACTTTGTAACCTAGTAAATAGTTTTTCATGTATTCGTACCTAGTAGTCATTCTCATCATTGGCCTAGGCATGTCTGCCATTACGCCTGAAATTCCTACTCCCTTGTAATCTTGCTCCATTTTTTATTACCTCATTTACTGTAAACTAATGCTTTACCCTTGAACCACTCAACGCTCCATGCATACAAGATGAGCGTTCTTGACCAGAAGAAACCAGCTAAGTAAGCGAATACTGCCGCTAAGTAAATGCTGTAAGTGTACGTAAGCAGTATCGCAATGAACGAGAGAACTGCGTAAGGATACGCTTTGTATACTGCTCCGAAATTTCCAGTGCTTATACTGTCATTAAACCAATCATACAACAAGTCTCCCCTAGTAATTACTTTCAATGGGTGTGCTGGCTTGCCGTCTGGATGCTTGTTTTTAGAATCCATGGGCACGAACATTGCTTGAATATTATCTTGCTTCATTTTCATCCAATCCATCCTAGTGTTATTAACGCGTAAGCTCCGCTACCTAAAGCAATGGCGTGAACAACGTTGTCCGGTAAAATAAACGACAACTTGTTCATTCCATCCTCGAAAGTACTGCCTCTATTAAAGATTTTCACTAGGCCCGCGTCTTCAAGTAAAGACATTACTTGTATTACGAGCCCAGAATCTCTCTTGTTTCTTGGTACTTCAGTCATTTCAATCCACCAATACTAAGCTCCTGCTGTCTCCGAACCTTCTGGCAATGTGTCTGTCGAACCAAGCGGTGTCTTGGTAGCGTGCAGCCATTGCTATCATTAACAAACCGCCCGGAGGAAAAGCGCCTAGAGTGATTATTCCTAGAACAAAATAAAAAATTGCTTTGAAACTATTTTTGTAACCGTCTTTTTCCCAATTAAAGTACTCTTCCAAGTACTTTCCTCTTTTTTGTTGTCTCAAGAACGGAGGCGTGCCTTTGTCTACTTCTACTGTTACCAGCGAGTGTCCTTTAAGTAAGGCCGCAGTCTCTTGCGTTTCTTGTTTTACTCCTGGAATCATTTCCTTCATTTTCTTTTACCTCAAGTTCCTTCCAACAATTCCCTGTTTTTAGTAATTTTGTAAAGGAAGAATGCAGTTCTAGCGTAACCGCCCCAAAACCAGCCAGCTACTAGTGCAGTTGCACCGGCCATTAACGGGTTAACGCTCAATAAAAACAAGGCTACTATTCCTACAACTACGCCTAAACCTCTTTGAATGTTTAAACTCCGCCAGTTACCTAATTCAAAGTCTAAGTATGCTTGCCTGGTTGTAACGCGCATTACTGGGTCGCTGTCGTTTGATACTGGCATTAGTATTGGCGTGTTGGTGTATTCTTTTGCTGGGCTTTCGCTAGCGAACTCGCCTTTAATCGCCTTGTGTTTTAACTCATTCAAACTGGTTTTTTCAATCATTTTCTAACCTATAATATACTACTACAACAAATATTATAAACTTACCGGTAGTAACATTCCTGTATAGTATGGTTCTGCCTTTAAGTATTTATAAACTTTACTCTCTGTGTTGATGTCCAAACTCCTTGTCGTCAAGAAACGATGTTATTACGATAGATTTAAAAACGACTCAAATCTTATTGGTTGGCACAAAGAACCCAGTTGACAGTATTTTGTATCAAGGTGATGCAATTTGATATTAAAATGCTGAATGAGCTGTAAGTATCTGTGTCCATAGGTTTTTTATACAGTTGGCGGGATCTTTTCTCGCCGGAAGTGGTTACGTGAGAAGTGCGAACATAAAGCGAATCTCTGCAGTTGCTGCAGGCGCTGCCATGTTGGGAGCCGCATTTGCGGGTGCAGTTACAGTCGATGAGGCTGGACTGAGCAATTTTGCCTTTTTCTCCGGAAGCGGAGAGCCTAACGTTAAAATCGTTGTAGGTTCAACGGCAGCCCCATCTGATGCAGTTGCTGCTGCTAACATAGCAGCCATGATCGGTAACATGGCATACACCAGTAAATCAATCGAAGTAGACACCAGCGGTTTAACCTGCGAAGGTGGTACTACGAGTGGAACTGGAATAAAAACCGTAAAACTCGAGGTCACGACTCCAGGAGTCAACCCGAACTTGGCTTATGCATTCCAATCGTACTTGTACGATAACATAGACCAATTCTCGGATTCTACCAGGACGAATGTTGACGCAGAACCGTCATACACTGGTGACCCATCAAACACGTCTGATGCGAAAGTAATAACTCAAGACAACACTAACGTCTTGAAACTAAGCAACAACGGCGCTGTCTCTAACTCTAAGAACTTGGCTATCAAGGAAGAACAAAAAGTATTCTTCTTCAGCAAAGCTCAATACATTGACAGTGATAATTCTGTACAAACTCGCAAGACGAGAATAATGTACCAAGTAAAATTCGACAATCCAATCCCTGCTTGTTTGAACATAAACAAGAACTACATTGATTGTGAAGCTGCGAATGGCTTAGTCGAAAACAGAGTTAACATCGATTTCCTTGGAGGAAAATGGGTAATCTCTGATTTCACCATTAACTCTTCTCGTGCATTCGGTTCAGTAAACTTGGCTAAAGAAGCTAGTTACAACGAATTCATGAAGATTGGAGACGAAATTGTTGCACCAAACGGTGTGAAAATAAAACTCGTCGATATCTCTGGAGTACCAACTGGTTCTAATTACCAACCTCCAGTGCAATTCGATATTTTCGACGCTAACGGAAACAAAATCGATACTGCAACCTTGCAGGAATCAGGTACTTCTGAGTACGATGACAACGGAGTTGTAGTTAAGTTGTACAAGGCTTTCACTGGTCTTGGTTCAAGCAACTACGCTAAAGTTGCAATCTGGGCGGATAAAATCTCCTTGAGCAACCTAGCTAAGATTACTTCTTCGAGCATTCCAACCGGAAGCAACTGGTACTCTGCCTTGCAAAGTCAAAACTACTCGTCTTCAGAAGGTTTAGCAAGAATAAACCTTTACAACACTGTAGACTCGTATGACTTGAAACCTGGCGAAGCAGTAGAATTGTTGCCTGGAATAAGTGGTTACAAGGTTAACTTCCTTGGATACGGTAACGGCGCTGATGGAAACGCGTTGGAAACCAATGCATGGGATACTCTAAAGTTCACCATTGAAAAGTCTACTGACAAAGTAGTTGCTGCAAACGGTACTACTGTAAACGGTGACTGGATTGTAATTCAATCTACGAGAACTAATGCATTCCAATCATCAAGCCTTGGAATAAGCAGTGACCGCGTAATATTCCTAGCACACGGCTACACCGCAGGTAGTGCAGTAGGATTGAACGACCAGAAGAACGGTTCTATCTTCATTCAAAATACTTCAGGTATTTGGGTGAATACTACCGCTGGAGTTTCTACGACTGCAGTGAGTCAATCCGGTGTTTGTTTCGATGCAACAAACAATTACACCGTGCATGCTGGAGTAACGTACTACTACAGTTCAACTGAAAGCGCGAACATTACCTTCCACAACGCTATTGGTCAAAACGCAACTGCATACAACATTGCATTACCATTAGCTGGACATGGTTGTGTTGACTTGCCGGGCGTAGAAACACCTACAGCTGGTTTGAACTTGATTGGTAGTGACACTGTGAAGAGCGATTGGGTATTCCACGTTCCTCACTACATTACCGACACTGCTGGCACCATTGCTTTAGCAACGTCGTACACGAACGCTTCAACGTTCGCTGCAACCTCCACTACTAACGACATAGCATTCATTTATGATGCTTCAAACAAACAGTGGAGTAACGACGGTTCTTCAACGACTGCTGACCAAGTATACTACAGGTCTGCATTCTTGACTAACTGGACTGCTGGAGACAAGGATGGATTCTGGACGTGGCACGGAGACAAGTTTGACGACATTTCCACGGATCAAGTGGTTCTCAAGTACTCTGACAAGATATTGCACGCCAAATACACTTTGACTGCAGGTGGAACTGAAGCAACGTCTAACAGCGCTTCTGCTGACTACAAGATCGGTGACGAAGCGTTGAACAGCGACGGTTACAAGGTTATAGTGAAGGACATTGCGTCTGGAACTGCAACTGAGGGTGGTGAAGTCACTGGCACTCCCGTGTTAAGTGAAGACACTGCTTTCGTAGTAACCGAGTTGAACACTAAAATGACTCCATTAGTAGTGTTCGACAGGAATGCTGACACGACTCAACCATTAATCGTGGTTGGTGGTCCACTAGTCAACAGCGTAGCTAACTCAGTATTAGGTGCTAACGGAGTAACCTCTGGAAGCGAAGCATTCGTTAAAGTCACTGACTCTCAATGGATCTTCGTTGCTGGTTACACTGCAGGCGAAACTACTGACGCAGCCAACTCGTTGATAGCGTGGTTGAACAGCAACAGGGCAAGCATTACTGGTTAAGTTTAACTAGGAAGTGTTTCTTCCCTTTTTCTCTTTCCTTCTTCTTTTTATTTTATCTTGTGCTTAGAACCGAGTTTTTTTAAGCTAGTTTATTCATTATTTCTTTTTCTTTTAGGAGAGTGTTTTTTGTTTTGAACAAGCAAACTTTTTTGAAGTGGTTTACTGTAGCGTTGATACTTATTTTCGTGCTTAGTTCTTTCTCGGTTTTGCTTTATTCTGATTCAGGAAATTCAAACAATAACGAGGAAGCGACACCTAGTGTTGCCCCGTCGTTTTCTGCTTCCCAGTCTGCTGACGGCGTGTTAGTAACGAATTTAACGAATTATTTTTTGGGTTTGTGTAATACTACGGGAAGCATTTCAAGCGAACTTAAATCGATTAATGGAACCAGCGGAGTTATTTCTCTTGGTTCGGGGATAGCTTCTTTTTATTTTAACGGAAGCGATTACCTTGAATTAAAAAATTTGTTTTACTCTTGCAGTGGCGAGTTTTACCAGAGTGCTTTACTTGATTTTACTAAAGAATTGTCTTTCAAGAGTGGTGAGTATTCCTTGTCTTTTCCTTCATCTAACTTGAAGAACGTGCCTGGTTTTGTTTTTCCCTCGCATGCTTTGAATGATTCTATTAGTGTAGATGCTGTGTTGACTGTTACTGAAGGCCAGGCTACTGGCTTGAAAGTGTTTGAAACAAATCCTATAGTGATTGAGGGGGGTTATTCTCTTCCATTGAATTCTACTGAAGGGTGATTTATTGTGAATAAGCAGGATTTTATTGAATTAGATTTGACTGGTTTTACTGAAGAAAAAGTTTTCGAGACTACGCTAGCTGAGAAAGCTAAAGAAGCAGGTTTTTTTGACGAGAAAACCGTATTCAAGCCTTTAGTTGTTGTTGCGGGAGTAGGGCAAGTTGTTTCTGGTTTGGATGAAGCTTTGCTTTCTGCTAAAGAAGGCGTGTTGAATAGTGTTGAGTTAACTCCTGACAAGGCGTTTGGCCAGAGGAATCCGGATTTAATCAAGCTAGTGCCTTCATCTAAGTTTAAGGAACAAGGCATAGAACCTAGGGTTGGTTTAGTAATGAATTTTGATGGAATGCCAGGCAAGCTTATTAGTGTTGATTCAGGCAGGATTAAGATAGATTTTAATTCACCGTTAGCTGGAAAAACCGTTAAGTACGAGTTTACTGTAAAAAAAGTTTATTCTACTCCAGCTGAAAAGTTAAGTGGATTGATTTCGAACTTTTTTGCTGAAGGAATTACTAGTTCTCTAGATAGGGATAAAGCAATAGTGCGTGTTTCTGATTCAGTTGTTAAAGACGCTGGTTTTTTCGACAACAAACTCAGAGCAATCCAGTTGTTGTTGCAGTATGCTGAAGGAATTAAAACCGTAGAGTTTGTTGAAGATTATTCCTTAAAGTAATTTTTCTTTAAAGTATGGCTGCAGCGCTTTAGGTACTGTTACGCTTCCATCCTTATTTTGATTGTTTTCTAGTATTGCTCTCAAGACGCGGCTAGTTGCTATTGCAGTGCAGTTTAGTGTGTGAACTAAGTGTTTTTCTTCGTCTTGCGCTCCTTGTTTTCCTAGCCTGTATCGAATGTTTAAGCGCGCTGCTTGGTAAAACGTGCAGTTGCTTCCTGAAACGGTTTCAACGTACTTGTTTTCTCTAGGCATCCATACTTCTAAATCGTATTTTTTTGCTGCTACGTTACCCAAATCGCCAGTGCAAACATTTACGATTCTGTAAGGTAATTCGAGTTTTTGATATAATTCTTCAGCGTTTTTTATTAATTCCTCATGAATCTTCCAAGAGTCTTCTGGCTTGCTTATTACTACCTGCTCGATTTTGTTGAATTGGTGCATTCTGTTTAATCCTTTGGAGTCTACTCCGTGTCCACCTATTTCTCGCCTGAAACACGAGCTTACTCCTGCAAGTTTTATGGGTAATTCTTCTTCGTTGATTACTTCGTTTTGAAACATTGCTATTAACGGGTGTTCGCTTGTTGCAATCAAGTACTCGTCATCTTCATTTATTTTGTACATTACTTGCTCGAAGTCGCTTAAGTCTGTTACTCCCTCGTAAGGCTCGCGACGCATCATTAATGGGGGCGCGATTAAATCAAATTTCTTTTTCATTAAATAGTCAATAGCAAATTTTTGTAGTGCTAAATCCAAGAGTACTAAGTTTCCTTTCAGGAAGTTGAATCCTGCGCCTGATATTTTTGCTGCTCGTTCAAAATCTGCGAGTCCAAGTTTTTCAGCTATTTCCTCGTGCGTTTTTAGTTCGAAACCGAATTTTTTGGGTTTACCCCACTTGCGTACTTCTTGGTTGTCTGAATCGTCTTTACCGAAAGGAACGCTTTCGTGAAGAACATTAGGTAAATTGAAAATTATTGTTTTAGTTTTTTCTTGTAATCCCCTTGCTTTTTCTTCGAGTTCGCGTATTTTTTCAGGTATTTCTTTTGCTTTCTTTATTTGCTTGGACGCGTCTTGTTTTTCCTTGATTAACGCGTTTATTTCTTGGCTTACTTTGTTTCTTTCAGCTCGTAGTTTTTGTGCTTCACGCAAGTATTCCCAAGCTTCATCGTTTTTTTTGAGTGCCTCGTCAACGAGTTTTATTTTTTCTTTATCTCCTCGTTTTTTCAGGCTTTCTTTTACTTCGCGAGTGTTTTCTTTCAAGAATTTGAGTGGAATCATGTTTTTAACCTCAACAAGTCGCTCCTCGAAGCTTCAATTATTCCGCGCAAGGAATCTTGTTTTCTCTTCAACTGCCCTACCAAGGACGGCGCGTACTTCAAGAGCATTAAGTTGTCGTAAATTCTCTCCATTTCTTGAAAGTTTCTTTCAGCTGTTTTTTCGTCATTGTTTTTTAACGCAATAAGCATTGCTCGCCTTAATTCCCCAACGCAATCGCTTAATCCTGCGAGCCAGACTACGTGGTTTACGTTTAATTCTTGGTATGATGGTACTTCTTTTTTGTTTAAAATCGCTAGCAAGCAGTGTATTTCAACGAATTCTTGCAGTGCGCCTGCAGCAATGTTTTTGAATTCACTTATTTCTTTTAATTGTCTTACTTTTTTTTCTAGTTCCCTCGTGGTTTTAACGCATTCTTTAAGCTCGTTTAAGTGTATTTCTCTTATTCCTTTAGCGCTTAATCGTACTATTTCTCTTTGTAGTGCTAGTGCCTTGTCTTGTTTTTTTTCTAGTTCCCTTAATTTAAAATCTAGTTTTTTTATTGTTTCTTCTAGCTTTGCCATTAAAATATATTCGTTAGCAAGCTTTTTAATTAACGCCGACAATATTAGTATCTAATTATCGTTTTTTGGAGGGGTTAGTGTTGACTACTGTTTTTTCTCTTGGGGGCTCTCTTTTGTTTAAAGAAGGCAAGTTGGATGTAGAATTCTTTAAAGCTATTGCGGATTTGTTTAAGGAATTTTCTAGGAAAGAAAAAATTTTTGTTTGCGTTGGGGGTGGTTATTGTTCTCGTTTGTACGCTACGGGTGTTAGAGAAATTTCGGGTAACGAGTTTTTAGCTGATGAAGCAGCTATTTTAGCTACCCGCAGTAACGCTTTTGCTTTGATTGCAGCTATTGGTGTTAAGGCTTACGCTCGTCCGGTGACTGATTTTAACGAAGCGAAAATAGCTTTGGATTCAGGTTTGATTGGTGTTGGAGCTGGAATTATTCCCGGTATTACTACTGATGCTGACGCGTCAATGTTTGCTGAGCGTCTTGGCGCGAAGCGTTTGATTAACTTAAGTACTTCTGCGGTTTATTGTTCTGACCCGAAGAAGAATCCGAAAGCTAAAAAGTTTGATTCAATGACTCACGTTCAACTCGCTCAGTTGGCGTTAGAACAAGATAATCGCAATGCGAAAAGCGGTTTTATTTTCGATATTTTGGCTTGCAAGCTTTGTAAGCGTTCTAATATCGAAATAGTGTTCATTGAAGGCCAGGATTTGAAGCAAGTGAAAGCTGCTTTCAATAACGAAAAGCACAATGGAACTATTGTTCGGAACTAGTTTTTCTAGCTGTTTCTAGTAATAGTTTTCTTTCTGCTACCGCAATGATTTTGCGCGTTTTTTCGATTACGTCAGGGTTAACGCTCACTGACGTGACGCCGAATTCAACTAGTTTTTCAGCGAATTCGGGGTAAACTGAGGGAGCTTGACCGCATACGCTGCACGTTATTCCCCTCTTGCGTGAAGTTTTGATTACGGTTTCTATTGCTTTGATTACTGCCGCGTGCCTCTCGTCGAAATCTTCAGCTACTAATTCAGAGTTTCTATCAACGCCTAGAATGAGTTGCGTTAAGTCGTTAGTTCCAATAGAGACTCCATCTATTCCAATGTCAATAAAATCGTCTAGAATAAGGACGGTTGAAGGTACTTCCACCATTATCCATAATTTGAAGTCGCGTGTTTGGTATAATCCTTCGGAATTCATTATTTCTTTAGCGTGTTTTAATTCTCCTGTGCGGCGCACGAATGGAATCATTAAATGCAAGTTTTTCAAGCCGTATTCTTCGCGTACTTTCTTTATTGCGCGTAACTCCATTTTGTATACTGCTGGGTCTTTCACGTACCTAAAGCAGCCTCTGTAACCAATCATTGGGTTTTCTTCTTCAGGTTCGAACTCGCTTCCTCCCTCTAAATTACGGTACTCGTCGCTTTTGAAGTCGTTAGTTCTATAAACAACTGGCCGAGGGTAGAATGGTTGGCATACTTTGCGAATGTTTTCTGCAAGCGCGTCAACGAATTCTTGTTCCCTGCCTTCCTTCACGAACAAGTTAGGGTGCTTACCCATTCCCGCAATCATGAATTCTGCTCTAAGTAGTCCCACGCCGTCAACTTGTTTGAACGCGATTTGTTCTGCTAACTCGTTTTGAGCTAGGTTAACGTAAACTTTAGTTCCCGTAACTATGTACGGCTCGCTTGAAGCTATTGCATCTGGTTTAATGCTTTTTTCGCTTAACTCGATTTTTCCGTCGTAAACAACGCCGTGGCTAGCGTCTACCGTGATTACTTGTTCGTTTGTTAGAGTGCTGGTAGCGGTTTTAGTGCCTACAATGCAAGGAATACCTAATTCTCTTGAAACAATTGCTGCGTGGCACGTTATTCCTCCTGCGTTAGTGATTATTGCTGTTGCTTTCTTCATTGCTGGAACGTAATCCGGGGAAGTCATTTCAGTTACTAGCACGTCGCCAGTGTTTATTTCGTTTATTTGCTTGGAACTGTGAATTATTTTCACTGAGCCTGAAGCTATTCCTGGTGAAGCGCCTAATCCGTGAAGAATTGCGTTGCGTTCCTGATTTTCTGGTTTAATTTCTTTTTCTTCGTGCGTTGCTTTTTTTTGCAGGGTAGTAATGTTTCTTGACTGCACTATGTACACTTTATTGTCTTGAATCGCCCATTCAATGTCTTGCGGGTGTTTATAGTGCGCCTCGATTTTTTCTCCATATTCAGCTAAACGAACTATTAATGCGTCTTTTATTTTTTGCAATTCCTGCATTTCTTCAGGCACGTCAAACCACTTGGTTTCAGTACCTTGCTTGGTAATCATTCGGTCTTGCTTAGCAATTTCTTTTTCTAGTATTTTCAACGTGTTTTTTTCTACTACGTAGCGGTCGGGAGTAATGCTCCCTGAAACTATTGCTTCCCCTAAACCAAAGCCTGCTTCAATAATTATTTTGGTTTCATCACTGTAAACTGGGTCTGCAGTAAACATTATTCCGCTTGTTTCGCTTTCAATCATTAATTGAACTACTGCAGCCAAGCCAACGCTCAAGTCGTCGAAGTTGTTTTCTTTCCTGTAGTAAATAGCTCTAGCTTCAAACAAGGACGCCCAACAGTTTTTTACTGCGTTTACTACCTCGTCACCCCCCTTTACGTTAAGGAATGTTGCTTGTTGTCCAGCGAAACTTGCTTCAGGTAAGTCTTCTGCAGTAGCGCTTGAACGCACTGCTACGTACTTCATTTCGTGTTCTGCTGGAATGAAGGAAGTATTGCATAACTTGTTGTAAGCGCGTATTATTTCGTACCTAAGGTCGTCTGAAATTTTTGCTTTAGTGAAAGCTTTTTTTATTTCCTCGCTTGCTTTTTGAAGTGCATTAGAGTCTTCCCGGTCTAAATTGCTTGTTTTTTCTCTTATTATCGCGTCTATTCCTTGTTGTTTAATGAAGTCAAAGTAAGTTCCAGCTGAAATAACGAAGCCTGGCGGAACTGGGAGCTTAAGGTTCGTGAGTTCTCCTAAGTTTCCTGCTTTGCCCCCTACTTGAGCTAGGTTTTCTCGCGATAATTCTTGAAACCAGTATACTTTCTTCATTGCAATGCATTAATGAAAGAGAGTTTAAAAAAGTCGTTGGAAAATCAGTTTTCAAGCATTAAGCTCATTGCTTCCTCGATTGTTGCTGCTGTTTTTAATTCAATTCCCCACTCGTCGCTAGCGTACTTCGTTAAGTCTAGAGTTCTCGGAATGTAAGTAGTTCTCTCGAAAACAAACGGCCCGTTATTTGTTTGTTCTATTTGGCGTTCCAAGTAATTTAATTTTTCTTGTCCTGTGGGTACTATAAAGAATTTTTTCCCTGCATCCGCAGCTGCCTTAGTTTTCTCAAATATTCCCCCCACGCTCCCGATTGTTCCGTCTTCATTTATAGTGCCGGTTATTGCAGTGTCTTGGCGTAATTGTTTTCCTTGAATAGCGGCTATAGTGCCTAGAGTTAGTGCCGCGCCTGCTGAAGGACCGCCTACTAAATTGCTTATGGGGTCGAAAGTAAAGATTACGTCCCGGTCTGTTAATTCTTTTTTAGTTATTTCTTGCGCTATTCTTACCGCAGTGTCTGCACTGTACTGCGTGTCTGGTTCAACAAACGGGTTAGTATTGATTAATACTCTCCCGCGGCCTTTTTGGATTTCAATTGATACGCTGCTTAAAATTCCTTCACCAGTTTGGCTTGATACTGCTAGAACTGGCGCGTTTGAAGTTAAGGTGTGGTCTCCTAGTTTTTCTAAAGCATTAGTTGTCTGGCTTTGGGTAGCGTAAATGCCTATTGCGACTCCGCTTAACGTAGCTACGAGGAAGGCTAGTGCGAGTACTGCGTAATTCAATTTTTTGTAGTTCATTTAGAATTATTCTTAGTTTTTGCTGGAATTTAATAATGGTTTTTTTCATGAGTTTTTTGCTTGAAGCTTTTTTAAGCACGAATTAAGTAATGGTTGGTATGAAGACTAGTGTTCATTTAGGGCCTCAAACTGGAAAAGGCGCATTAATTAGGGATGTTATTTTAGGCGGCCAGGATGGTTTAGTTAATGTTTTAGGAATTGTTTTGGGTGTGGCTGTGGCTACTCAAGATGTTTCTGTTACTATTATTGCGGGTTTGGCTTCTGCTTTTACAGAGAGTTTTTCCATGGCTGCGGTTGCGTATACTTCCACGAAGGCAGAGGAAGATTTTTATTACAGTGAATTAGAGCGAGAGCGTTATGAAATAAAACATTTTCCTGAAATAGAGCGGAAAGAAATCCGGGCTATTTATTCAAACAAGGGTTTTAAGGGAAGATTATTGGATGAAATTGTTCGTCACATTACTCGCAGCGAGCGGATTTGGCTTAATGTAATGATGCGAGAGGAAGTTGGTTTGTCTATTGAACACAAAAACGCGTTCAAGAGCGCTTTAATAGTGTTGTTTGCTGCGTTAATTGGTTCCTTGTCTACTATTATTCCTTTTTTTGCTGCGTTGTTTTTTGGTATTAGTATTGGCGCGGCAATGATTGTTTCTCTGGTTCTTTCTGCAGTAATTTTGTTTGCGGTTGGCTTTTTTAAAGCGAGAATAACGATTGGAGTAGATTGGAAGAGCGGGTTGGAACTAATGATTATTGGTTTGTTGTCAGCTGGAGTCGGCTACGTAGTTGGAGCTGTTACTGGCGGCTTGTTGATTTGAAGCACTTATTTCTTTGATTTTTCTTGTTTTTCTTCAACTTTTTCGAGTGCTTCTTCCTTCTTTTCTTCTGATTCTTCTTTCTTTGCAACAGCCACTGGCGTTTCTTCTTCCTTCTTTTCGAATATGACTTCTTTCTTGCTGGCGTTCCATGCTTCTTTAGCAATGTCGGTTGTAACTATCTTCATTTTACCTGTCAATTTCATGTTACCTCTCTTTATTGCTTTTTTTGCTAGAAGCAAGTCTTTTTTCATGCATCTTATTCTGAAGATTGGTTCACCTATTTTGCATCTGGCTAATCGTCCTTTTGGTTTCCCGAAGCATTTTTTCATTCCTTTAGAGATACGATCTGCTCCAGCTACGCCTAAGGAAGCTGATTCACGCAACACGTGGTGCGGGTATTTAGTTATTTGAAAAAAGTAGTTGCTTAACAATTGTTTTTCCAAGAGCTTGTTGCAAGCTTGCCTTGCGCTTTCAATTGAATTGTCTCTTATTTGAATGGGTTCTTGAAGAATTAACTCTATTTGGTATTCGTAAGGTTTGTCCGTGCCCATCATGAATTGCCTAACTTTGTTGTGAGGCGTTCCTTTAACAAAACTCTTTCTAGGTCTTTTTCGACTAACCCTAGTCCAAGGTTGCCCTTTAACTTCTCTTGATGTTCTAGCAGGTCTCAAACCCATTCATTATCACTGTGAAAAAAATACAAAAAAATAGCTTGAAAAACAAGTTATATACTGTAGAATTGGAGTTGTTGAGTATAAAAACCTTATTAATGCTGCTTGTTTAAATGCTCCGAGTAGTTCGCGTTTTACTGTTTAATACGTATCGCAATGAATGTGTTTTTTTAATGCGTCGTTTACTGCGTTTTTTATTTCTTGTTTGTATTCCTCTAACTTTTTTCCGTTTAATTGTTTGTTTCCTGCTTCTACTAATAATTTATGTATTACTGGCGCGTGAAGCCCGTCTTCATTGTTTTCTGTTATTGCTAACCAATCCCTATCGAGCAACTCTGCTAATTCAGGGTTTCCAATAGAGTGGTGTATTTGAGCTAGTATTATTTTTTCATTCAAAAACTGTTTTTTGGCTGCTAACCCAATTCTATTTCTCATGAAACTTATGTAGCCTTTTTTTAGTACTAATTTAATGAAAGGTGGCGCTTTGCTTTCTTTTATTTTTTTCCCGGTTTGCATGGTTTTTTTATTTAAGTAAGTGTAGGGCGCGATTTTTTTCAATAGTTTTTCGTCAATCATTTTTAATTACACTAAAACGTTTAGGAAAGAGATTGCGCCTGTTGCAGCCAGGAAAGTAATTACTCCCGCGCAAGCGATTCCAAGCAAGCCAGCGAGTATAATGAACCTATTTTTGTAACCAAGTATTTTACCTATTAACACTCCCGTGTAAACTCCTGTTGCAGGAAAAGGTATTGCAATAAAGAAAAGCAAACCAAGCCAACCGTATTTCTGGGTTTTTTCTCCAGCTTCCTTCAAGCGAGAATTTAGTTTTTCTCCAAGAATGCGTCTTCCAATCAACTCGATTTTAAGCGCATCCCACAAAACCAACAACGCAATTAATGCAACAACGTTTCCTATAACGCCGAGTAGAATTAATTCTTGCTTTCCGGTTGCTAGAGCGTATAGTACTGCTCCCCTGATTTCGCTTACTGGCGCGCCCCCTAAAAGAAACGCAGTTAATTCTTCTTCAAACATGGTTTTATCCCGATACTTATTAAAAAGTATTAAAAAGCTAGTTTTTCACTATTTTGTTCTACAACGCTAGATGTCGGATCGGCTGGAATACGCCCCGGAATGCGTTGCAAAAAGGTGAATTCTTTAACATGGGTGCAGCTAAATACATTGCTAAATCGTTTATTAACTCGATAAAAACTAAGAGTCCTGTTTACAAAGCTAGGTTGTACGCCTGGCGGAGACAAGGAACTATTGTTAGAGTAGAAAAACCCTTAAATCCAACTCGTGCTCGAGCTCTTGGGTTTAAGTCCGTTAATGGTTTTTTTATAGCTAGAGTTAAGATGACTAGAGGAAAGCGCGTTAGGCGTGCTCCTGACTTAGGTAGAAAACCCGGTAAAAACCGAAAGAGAGTTAATCCTGGAAAAGCTTGGCAGTGGTTTGCTGAATTGAAAGCTACTCTGCGTTTCAAGAACTCTAAAGTGCTCGGTAGTTACTGGGTTGGTGAAGATGCTGTAAGCCAGTACTATGAAGTGGTTTTGAAGGCGGATAACTAGTTTTTTTATTCCTCTTTTTCCTTATTCTTTTCATGTCTGTTTACTTGTCGTTCTTAAAGAAACTAGCTTTCAAAGCTGGTAAACTACAATTAACTAATTACCGCAAGAATATTTCTTTCACTAATAAGTCTAGCATTGATTTAGTGTCTGAAGTAGACATGGATATTGAAGCTTTTTGCGTTGAAGCAGTTAAGAAAAAGTTTCCTAACCACGGTTTTATTGGCGAGGAAGACAATTGTTTTAATGAAGACGCTGAATTCGTTTGGTTGTTTGATCCTTTAGATGGAACAAATAATTACGCTAGAGGGCTTCCTTGGTTTTCTTTCGTTGGTTGCTTACTGAAAAACAAGCAGCCGGTTGTTTCAGTAGTTTTCGATCCGATTCGCAAAGAATTGTTTCATGCTGAAAAAGGCAAGGGTGCGTTTCTTAATGGTAAAAGAATTTTTACGAGTAAACTTTCTTTTAAGGAATCGCTAGTTTCTTTTTCTGACTACACTAGACACGAGAAGACTCTTTGCGCTTACCAAAGAATGGTTGGTAAAACTCTAGGAGTCAGGGTTTTAGGCTCGTCTGCCTTGGAAATAGCTTTTGTTGCGTGCGGTCGTTACGGCGGTAAAGTAAAGTTTGGTTTTAATGTTTGGGATTTCTTGCCTGCTTCCTTGTTAGTTACTGAAGCTGGCGGCATAGTAACTGATTTTACTGGAAGAAAAATTTGTTTTGATTCAAAAGGGGAAGTGTTTTCTGGAAACAAGCAAGTTCACTCTGAATTATTGAGGTTAGTTAAGAAATGTACGATGTAAATTGCTTTACTGATTCTGAAAGCGTTAAGTCAACCTCAATGAAGCTAGAATTGCTTTCCTTGAAAACAAGCAAGGACTTAATGAAGCTGAAGCGAGGAATTAGTGTTTCGGGTAGTGGGGATTTGCTTGCGAAAGCGTGTTTGAAGAAAGAGTTTTTTTTAGTTAATCCTTTGGAGACTCAAAAGTTTTTTTCTTCAACTGAATTAATCCGCGCTGTTGCAGACAACGGGAAAGTATTTGAGATACCTTTGCTTTCTTTGCTGCGTTCTAGTTTTGTTGCTAGAGCCAGGCTCGTTCGCGAGCTGCAGTTTTTCTTGCGTAATTGCTTGAAGTATAACGCTGAATTTGTTTTTTCTTCTCGAGCAGAAAACGAGTTTGACTTGAAAACAGAGCGGGAATTAATAGCAATTTTACAGGAATTAGGTTTGACTCGCGCGCAAGCAGCATTTGCTTTGAATGAACGCGCTAAAAGAGTTTTTGAAGAGTTGAATTGAATGAAAATATTTTTTTGCACTACTAACGAAGGAAAGTTTCTTGAAGCGCGGTCTGTTTTGTCAGAGTTAGGTGTTTCCCTTGAGTTGAATAAAATTGATTTAAGCGAGCCTAAAGTGTTTTCAATTAATGAAATAGTGTTAAGCAAGGCGAGACGGGCTTTTGAGGAATTACGCGAGCCAGTTTTAGTTGAGGATACTGGCTTGTTTTTGTTGGATTACCAGGATTTTCCCGGAGCGTTTAGTAAAGTGCTTATTCAAGGCGCTGGTTTGACTGGTTTTTTGCGTTTAACTGAAGGCACGAGCAGGCAAGCAGAGTTTAGGACGTTAGTTGCTTTCAAAGACAATACTCGAGAAAAAGTTTTTGAAGGTAAAATCAAGGGCAGCATACTAACCGAACCAAGGGGTAATGCTTTGAGTTCCTTGCAGTATGACTCTGTTTTTGTTCCTGAAGGTTGGAGCAAGACTTTTGCTGAAGCTGGTTCTCAAGAAAAAAACAAGGTTTCTCACAGGGCTTTAGCGTTAAGGAGTTTCGGCGAGTGGATTACAAAATGAGGTTTAAGAAGCGGTACTTGAAGCTTAACGTGTTTGGTGCTAGCTTGAGCGAGGAGGAAGCAAAGCAACTAGTTTTGGAAGCAGTTTTCTCGTTTTTAGGGGAGGAAAACAGCGGGAAAGCAGGTATTGCAGTAAAGAGTTTTGATTCTGAAAAAAGCGTGTTGCTCGTGAAATGCAATTTGAGTTACTTGGAGAAAGTAATTGCTGCTTTAGCGTTAAAGCGGTTTTTCAGGGGTAGGGATGTTGCTTTGCGGTTAGTAAAGCTTTCAGGGAGTATTTCAAAGCTTTCTGGGAAAGGTTAAAAAGCTGGTTTTTTCCTTTATTAGTGTAGTAAAAAGAATTATTTTTCAAGCCTGCGTGCTTGACTAATAAATGAGTGTTTATTTATTTTTAATAAGTATTTTTAGTTTAGAGGTGAGTTGAATGTATCCTCCTTCTCAAGCTGCTTACGACCGGGCTATAACTGTTTTTTCGCCTGATGGACGGCTCTTTCAAGTAGAGTACGCCAGGGAAGCAGTTAGAACCGGCGCTACTAGTTTGGGTTTAGTTTCAAGCGAGGGAGTTATTCTCTTGGCGCAAAAAAGAATTTCCAGTTCGTTAGTAGTTGGGAATTCTCACGAAAAAATTTTTCAGATAGACCGGCACATTATTGCTGCTTCAAGCGGTTTAGTAGCTGATGCTAGGAAACTAGTTGATTTTGCTAGAGTTGAAGCACAAAGACACAGAATGGCTTACGACGAGGCTATTGAAGTAGAGAATTTAGCTAAAAAACTCGGTGATCACATTCAAGTTTTTACTCAATACGCGGGAGTAAGGCCTTACGGGGTTTCTTTATTGATTGCTGGAGCTGATTCTTCACTGCGCTTGTTCGAGAGTGACCCGAGTGGTGCTTTGTTTGAGTACAAGGCTACTGCTATTGGTTCGGGAAAGAAAGCTGTGGAAGAATTCTTCGAGAAAGAATACAAGGATGATTTGAGTCTTGACGATGGCTTAAAGCTTTGTTTCAAGGCTTTAAAGAAGGGTTCGGAAGACAAATTGTCTCCCGAGTTGCTGGACTTGTCTGTTGTTAAGGCTAATGGCGAAGTAAATGTTTATTCGCGCGAGGAAATAAGCAAGTACTTGTGATTTTGAAATGACGCAGATAGAAAACACGGTTATTGCAAGAATAGAGAAGAACGGTGAGCGGTTTGAAGTGTTAGCTGACCCTAAACTTGCGTTCGAGTTCAAAACTGGGGTTAGAAAAGATTTTACTAACGTCTTGATTTCGGATGAAGTTTACAAGGATGCTAACAAGGGAGAACGCCACGGTTCACAAGCGTTAAAGAAGGCTTTTGGCACTGAGAATGTTAATGAGATTGGTTTGATTATTTTCAGGGACGGAGACTTGCAGTTAACTACTGAACAACGCAAAAAGTTGTTGGAAGAAAAAAAGCGTTTAGTTATTGCTTTGATTGCTAAGAACGCTATTGATCCGAGGGCTAAAACGCCTCACCCTGTTCAAAGGATTGAGAACGCGTTGATTCAAGCTAGGTTTTCTTTCGATGCATTCAAGTCTGCTGAAGAACAAATGCTTGAAGCTATTGAAGCTATTCGCGAGATTATTCCAATTAGTTTAGATAAGTTGAGGATTCAAGTAGTTGTTCCCGCGTCTTTCGTGGGCCGCGCGTACGGTTTGTTGAAGGAATACGGAATAACTAAAGAATCTTACAATAATGACGGTAGTTTGTCTTGTGTTTTTGATATTCCTGCTGGCATTGAGGGAGAGTTTTACGACCGCTTGAATAAAATTACTAGCGGCCAGGTTTCTACTAAGAGGTTGTGATTTGAATTATGAAGGAATTATTTTTTCCAGGTGATTTAGTAAGCGACAAGCCTTTGTCTGGAGAAGGATTGTTTGTTGAAGACGGAAAAACTTTTGCTTTAACAATCTTGTTGCATAACGACGGGCGGACTGTTCCGTTAAAGGGTTATTACGTGCCTGAGCGCGGTGATTACGTTATTGGAGTTGTTACTGACGAGCGTTTTAGTGGTTACACTATTGACTTGAATTCGCCTTACGCGGGAACAGTTAGTTCCAGGGATTTGAGGGCTGAATTTCAAGTTGGAGACGTTATTTCTGCTAAAGTTTATTCTGTTAATGAAGTGCATGAAGCATTGTTATCTGAACCCCGCTTGTTTGAGGGTGGTGAAGTAATTGAAGTCGAGGCAGTTAAAGTTCCTAGAGTTATAGGAAAGCACGCTAGCATGCTTCAAATACTCAAGGATTACACTAAAGCTGAAATATTTGTCGGCAAGAACGGACGCATTTATTTGCGCGGAGGAAACTCTTTGCTTGCTTCTCTTGCTATTAACAAGATTTCTAGGGAAGCTCACTCGAGTGGGTTAACTGATCGAATAATGAATTTCTTGCAGAATGAATCAAAGAATGGTGAAAAAAATGAGTGAAAAAATGGTTTTGTTTAAAGATGGAAAGCGTCTTGACGGCCGTGGGCCGACTGACTTAAGGCCTTTGAAAATAACTGCGGGAGTTTTAGCTAGGGCTAGTGGTTCTTGCTTGATTGAGTGGGGACGCAACAAGGTTTTAGCTGCGGTTTACGGTCCGCGTGAAGTTTTCCCAAGGCACTTGACTAACCCGCGAAAAGCAATAATTAATGCTCGCTACATAATGGCGCCGTTTAGTTCTGTTGAAGAACACGGAAGAAGCGGGCCTAATCGTAGGAGTATTGAAATTTCTAAGGTAGTTAAACACGTTTTTGAGAACGTTGTTTTTACTGAGCGTTTTCCTAAAATGGCTATTGACGTGCAAATGGAAGTTTTACAGAGCGATGGCGGTACTCGTGTTTCCGCTATTAATGCGGCTGCAGTTGCTTTAGCTGACGCGGGCATTCCAATGCGTGATTTGGTTTGTGGTGTTGCTGCCGGCAGAGTTGACGGTAACTTGATTATTGATTTAGATAAGTATGAAGATAATCTTGGCGAGAGCGATATTCCAATAATTTTTTCTCCGCGCACTAAGGAAGTATTGTTGTTCCAGTTGGATGGAGTAGTATCCAAACAGGAAATAAGCCAAGTGTTGGATATGGCTTTCGAGTCTTCTTTGAAGGTTCGCGAAAAACAAATTGAAGCTTTGCGCGAAAAATTTGATAAAATTGATTCAGGTGATTTACAGTGATTTTAGAAGAAATTCAGTCTGATTACATTAAGGATTTAGCTAAGGCTGGAAAAAGAAGCGACCAGCGTGGCTTGTTTGAGTACCGCCCGATTAAGGTTACTAAGGGTTACTTACCTAATGCTGAAGGTAGTGCTTTAGCTGAAATTGGTGACACTAAAGTAGTTGCTGGAGTTAAATTTGATTTAGTAACTCCTTTCCCTGACAGGCCTGACGACGGCGTAGTTATTTTTGGAAGCGAGTTTTCGCCTATTGCTCACCCTGATTTTTTCCCAGGTCCACCTGACGAGAACAGTATTGAACTCGCTCGTGTTGTGGATCGGGGTATTAGGAGTGCGGAATGCATTAACGTTAAAGAATTGAAAGTCAGTGAAGAGAAAGTGTTGGGCGTGTTTGTTGACTTGTATACTATTGACCACACTGGTAACTTGATTGACACTGCTGGCTTGGCTGCAATGGCTGCTTTGAAGGACGCTAAAATTCCAAAGATAGAGGATGGAAAACTAATTCGAAGCGAGTTTACTGGTGGCTTGAATCTTTCTCGCGATGTAGTTATAACTAGTTTCGAAAAGGTTGATGGCGTATTAATGGCTGATGCTCGAAATGTTGAGGAAGTAGCTAGCAACGGCAGAATGAGTTTTGCAATTAGCAATGATGGTTTTGTGGTAGCTGCTCAAAAATCTGGTTTAGCTGGCTTTAGTAAAGATGAGTTACTTAAAATAATTGATTTGAGTTTAGAGAAGTCTAAAGAATTATTAACGCATGTTTAAGGTGATTGAGAATGTCAGTTAGGTATGGTACTAAAATCCGGAAGAAGGTAGCTAGCATTAAAGCGCAGAAGGTTGCTAAGTACGAGTGTCCTCGTTGCGGGAAACACAAGTTAAAGAGAATTAGTAATGCTTTATTTTCTTGTTCTTCTTGCGGTAGAGTAATGGCTGGGGGAGCTTTCACGCCTGAAACCTTGAGTGGAAAAAGTGCTTTAAAACTAATTTCTAGAGAGACTGAGTGAGAATGCAGGAATTTGTTTTGTTTCAAGCAAACAACTCTGGCTTCGAGTATAATTTGAGCGCTAGCGACGAAAAGCAAGTGATTAGTTTGCTTGCTGATGTTAGGAATTACTTTTTGAGTTCAATGCCGATTTATTGCCCGGTTAGTGCTGACGCAAGCAAGATTGTTCCTAAAGTAAAAGGGGTTAAAGAAATTGTTTCTTTCTTGAGTTCAGTAAAGCCCTCTGAACTAGAAAGAGAAATGGCGCCTTTTGTTTTATTAAAATGGGGCGGTATTGAAGTAACGCCCAAGCACGCTAGCCCGATGGATTTTGGTTGGGTTGTTTTAATGAATTCCTTGTGGAAGCAAGTGGTTCCTTTAAAGTTTTCATCCAAGGGTTCTTGCAAGCAAAAGGAATTAAGGTTGGCGGCTAATTACCAGGGTTGGGTTGTAGTGAAGAAAGTTAATTTGGAAATCGCTTCCAGGCAGGAAGTTTTAGCGTTTTTGGTTGGTGCATTTAATACTGTTGACAAGAAGCTAGCTGAATACTCTTTTTCTTCTTATTTTGATTTCGAAGCGTTTTGGCAGAGTTTTTCTTCTAACTATTCGCCGAGGAAGAGTTTCGTTAAGTTGAGTGAAATGCTTCGTAAAGCAATTGATTTAGAGGAAGACGTGCGAAAGTTAAGCAAGCCGGGTTTGAGTGATTATTGCGTGCAGCATTTTTACCACAAGATTTTCGAGTTTTGTGGTTACAGTCCTTTCGCTACTGTTGAAATGATTAATAATAATTACCCGGCGTTAAAGATTCCTAAGCCGAAAGGCAACTTCGGAAAGAAAAAAAAGAAATAAGAACTGCTTTAATGCTAACTTTCTTTTGATCAAACTTTTCGGTAAAAGTTTGGGGGATTGGGGTAGCCTGGCATCCTGTCAGCTTTGGGAGTTGACGACCTGAGTTCGAATCTCAGATCCCCCATTTTGTTTTTCTTCTTATTAACACCATTATTGTGAATGATGCGTTTAGTATTATTAGTGCTAGTGGGTACAAGTAAGTTGTTGGGGAATAACTTTCTAGTGCTGCGATTGCAAAAACGAATTTTAGGGAGTCTAGTGCGTAAGTGATTACTGTTTCTTCAAAGGGTTTAAAGTAAGCTTTCCGGAATGTTGGAGCGTAAGCTGTCGCGTCAACTAGAATGATTATTATTATCGCAGTTAACGGGTTGTTCGTAATTCCCCACAATGCTATTCCTAGGAAGGCTCCAAGCAAGCAAATCCAATCGAAGGTTTTTATGTCTTTTTCTCCCTTGAAGAAGGAAATGAAGGCTATAGTGAAGCAAACGATTGACGTAAATAAGGTAACCCATGCTCCTGCGCCGCCTCCTTTCGAGTATTGAGCTAGAAAACCTATTCCTGTTAATATACCCCAAATAAGCCAACTGAAAGCGTGGGGTTTAGTCTTGCCTTTGAATATGTCTAGAAAGTAAGGAATGTAGCCTATTACTCCGATTCCTACCGCGATTATTGATAAAACGAGTTTGTAGTCCATACTGCTTGTAACTACTAGTAATTTATTGGTTTTAATTTACCTTGCTTTTATTTTTACTTGTTTTCGTTTTTCACGTGTTCTTGCAAGTGCCGAATGTCGATTTCTGGCGGGTGTTGTTCCCTGGTTTTCTTGAAGTAAATTAATGCTCCCACTAACGCGAGAATGATTATTACTACGCCGATTATAGTCGCGTAATCAATTTGGTTTTCCTTCGGCTGTAAAATGAATGCTCTTTCAGCCAAGTCTCCAGCTATTGCTGCCAGTGTTTCCATGTTTACGCCTTCAGTGCTTCCTGAAGCTAGGAATTCTTCTTGTTTTTGCAGTTCGTTCTTTGCGTCTGCTAGTTCTTGTTGTAAAGCGAGAACGCGTTCGTCGTTTGAACCGTATTTTTCTAGTGCTTCGTTAACGTTTTCTTCAGCTTCACTAACTTGTGCTTTAGCGCTAACGTAATCGTCTAGAATTTGTTCGTATTGAGTTAGTTTAAACCTCATTCCTTCCGACTTGTTGTAGAATTGTTCGGTATTGCTTTGGTTGTTTGAAGCGGTAGCGTTGAGTGAAGAGAATTCAGTTTGCAATCCAGGCAAGTTTAATCCTGCGTTAGTATAGTTGCTAATGATGCTTTCGTATTGCCCGATTAATTCTTCTATTACGCTTAGTTGGTTAGCGTTTATTCTCCTGGTTTTAGCTTTTTCTTTTCTCGTTTCCGTTTGAGTTTTAATGCGATTCAAGATTTCGTCCGGACCAGAATATTTTGATTCGATTAAGTTTAACGTTGAGTCTATGTTAGTGTTAATGTCTTCAACTTTTTCGCATACTTGTTCTTCTCCGCTAATGTAGAACGCGTAAGGAAAGTTCGGCGATAAAATGTTTATGTACGCTTCGTATATTGAGGGGTAATCGCTTTTTATTCCGCTTAACCTGGTTTTTAATTCAGATAAAGCATTGAATACGCCTCTGAATTCTTTCTTTTCTTGAGACTGCAATAATTTTTGGTAAGACGTGTTTGCTCCAATTACTTTTTCTTGAAAGACTGGGCCTTTTTCTTTTAAGGTTAAGTACGCAGCGTTTTCTTTCGGGAAATCAATTTTTGCTAGTATAATGTATAGTTTGTACGTGTATTGGTTAATCGTCATGGAATAGAATTGGTTAGTTCCTGCGGCGCACTCATTTATTTTACTCATCGTGTACAAGAAATTGTCTTTAAAATTACCTAAGTCTTGCGCAAACGAGGGTTCGTCGAAAACGTTTGTTAAATAAACATCTATTATTGTTGTTAAACTAGCGTCTTCTTCCACTGGTTTAAAGGTTGAATCAAGTAACGCGACCTCCAAGCCGTTTGCTTTTATTACGTAGTAATTGCTTCCTTGGTATGAAACGTTAGAGAAAGAAGGAGTTTCTCCTGGTTCAGAGTAAAAACCTGCTTCTTGGTCTATGGTTAAACCAGCAACGAGGGAAGTGAGCAAAGCTAACAACAAAAATTTATTAACGTATGAATTCATGAATAAATAACGAAACCTTGTTTAAAAAAGGAGTTCCCGCTGTAGCTCAACTTGGCAGAGCACCTGACTGTAGAAAACTCTAAAAAAGTATTTTTGGGTTTGCAGTATTTGCTTCAAAAACTCCGAGTTTTTGTTGAAGAGTGCTTTTTCAAGCGCGAAATCAGGGTGTTGCCAGTTCAAATCTGGCCAGCGGGATTTTTTTCCTTTTTTTTGTAAAGTGATCTTTTTTGAAATGGGAACGGCCGGGCTGGTTTGCGAAAAAAGAAAGCGTTTTAGGTTGTAAGGAAGTAAAAACGTGGGTTAAAGGAGATAAAGTCTTTTTTTTAGTTAACAATAGTGTTTTTCACCCGGATTTAGCTCTAGCTCGATCAAATCATTTTGTGACGACTATTGCGTATTCAAACCTGATTAGCTCTGTTGCTTCAACTAAGCGCTTCGAGCTTCAACGCAAGGAGCTTCGCAAGCTTATTGCAGAACATGAAGAAACGGCTTTGTCTTTAGTAAGAAAAGGTTTAGTTTTTAATAAAAAGTTTAATGTTGGTTCGAAAATTCTTGGTTTGTTCGAGAAAGCAGGTGGTTTGACTAACGCGCAAATCGAGTTTTCAGTTCCTTTAAATCACTTGATTCTTAGTTTTCCTAACGAACGATAAAAAGAACTTATTTTACAATATGCGCTACTATTAATTTGCCTCACCGGAATTGAACCCGCGAAAAACGTTTAAGTGGCTGCTTTTTTTGTTTATTGTGAACGAGCGGGATGTTTATTGGTGGTTAGGCGTAACTCACGCTGATGGCTATTTTTATTTTAAGAATAACAAAGTAAGAGAGTTGCGTTTGAGAGTAAGTATTTGTTCGTTATCAATGCTTAAAAAATGGGGTAAAATTATTGATAAATTAACGGAAAAGAAGCACCGGTTGTTACTTGAAAAAATGTATGATCCACGCAGTGAGCGAAAATTCGACCAATACTTAGTTCGCGAGGGAAGTCAAGCAAGCCTTTCTTTGCTTAACTCCTTATTTTTGAAAAAGAAAATTAAACTTACTAGTATTGTCGTGCCTGATTGTTGTTATCATTCAAATGTTAGGAGCGGAGCTTATTTGGCTGGAATAATAGATGGGGACGGGTGTATTCAATTAAGAAAACACTATGTAGACGGTCATTTAGAGCGGTTATTGAAAATAACAACTAATAATAAAAAACACTTGGAACAAATACAATCCCTTTTGAGGAGTGTGGGTCTTTCTTCAGGGTATATTACAGATTATGTGCGACACTTTGATTTATGGGTTTACTTGAATAAGAAAAGTATTGGTTGGTTCAAAAAATACGTAGTTCAAAACTTAGCGATAAAAAGAAAAGCCTTTAGGTTCAAATAATGGATACAGCGCCTTGGTGCCTTGGTAGAAGTTATTACCTCTAAAGGAAATAACTGCCGAATGTAGTGGTTAGCACACGAGCTTGTCGAGCTTGTATCCCGGGTCCGAATCCCGGCCAAGGCGCTCTCTTTTTTTAACTTTTTTCCCCCTAAATTCATTAGTTGATTGAATGACTGAATCTTCTTGCCCTAAAAGAGTTAATGGTTTTGAGCCGCACGTAACTCGTTTTTTGAATTTTGTTAAGAAAGCTAAACCCGCCGACTTTGTTAACGGTGGAGAAAAATTCAAGGGTTCTTTTTATTCTTTAAAAAAAGATTTTTCTTTACATCCAGAAAAAACAAAGGAAAAAACGTTAAAAGTAGTTGAGGATTTGGCTTCAGAAGTTTTAATGAGAGCCCTTGATTTTGATAGGTCTTTATCCGTTTCTAGCGAGTTGACTAACCGTACTGAAGACGAGTTTGAAGCGTTTGTGCGTAGTGTTTTTATTAATTGGAGTAACACTCAATCATTTAGGCGAGAGTTAAGAAAGAAATTTGAATTGCATTAAACAGAAACTTATTAAAGTGCTTTTTTCACTATATGTTTTCGTTTTAGAGGTTTTATTTAAATGGTTAAAAGCAAGAAAGCAAAAGTATTCAAGAGCGAGTTAAGCGGCAAGGAAGCAGCTAAACTGTTTTTCGATAATTACTTAGGCAAGTGGATTACTCGCAACGAAGTAAAAAGCGAGCGAGTAGTCAAGAAAAAGCACCGACTTATTTCCAAGAAAGCTTGGAGTAACTTGAAATTGCGTAAAATGTTTTTGAATAATTCTATTGCGGTTTTGTTCAAAGGCGATTAAGCTTACTCGGCAACTAATTTACTTAGGCCTACTATCACTAGTATTCCTAGTATTATCATTAAGAGTTGCTTAGCTGATTTTATCGAGTTTTCTTCCTTGTGTAATTCTGGTACTAAGTCAGCTGTAGCAATGTAAACAAAAGTTCCCGCAGTAAACGCTAGTCCTAAAGGCACTAGCCCGCTTACGTATTCAGCTGCGTAATAAAAACTTATTCCGCCTAAAACCGCGGTTAAAGCGCTCAAGAAATTAAAGGCTAAAGCTTTCTTTTTACTTAAGCCAGCATAAATAAGCAGGAAGTAATCTCCTATTTCTTGAGGTATTTCGTGAAAAATTACTGCGGCAGTTGTAGCAATGCCTATTGGTATTCCAGCTAGGAATGCGGCGGCTATTGCTACCCCGTCAAAAAAATTGTGAAACGCGTCGCCAATTAAGTTTAAGTATAACAAGGGTTTTTCTCGTTTAGAGTGTTTAGTTGAGTGGTGGTGGTGCCATAAAACTATTTTTTCTATAGCGAAAGAAAACAAGATGCCTATTAAGAAGCAAGTTACTGCGGTTTCAATGCTTATTTCCTCCATTGATTCTGGAAGCAAGTGCAGTATTGAAGCTGCTAAGAGAGTGCCGGTAGCAAAACTTATTACTAAGAATAACGAGTTTTGAGTTATTTTTTTAGAGAAAAACAAGATTCCTATTACTGAAATCAAGCTAACGATTACTGTCGCGGCAATAATGAGTTCTAGAACCATAAGTAAATCCTAATATTTCGCGAAGTATTTATTGTTTTGTGAATTCAAACGAAGAATTAATCCAGCACTTGAAGAAAACCGGTGCATTGAAGAGCCCTGCTTTAGAAAAAGCTCTTTTTGAAGTTGATAGGGCTATTTTTGTTCCAAAAGAACTGCAACACAGGGCTTACGCTGACAATCCGCTTCACGTAATGAAGGGGCAGACTATTTCCCAGCCTTTTGTTATCGTTCATGCTCTAGAGGCTCTTGATTTAACTGAGGGGCACAAGGTTTTAGAGATAGGAACTTGTTCGGGTTACCAGACTGCATTAATTGCTAAGTTAGTTGGTAAGAACGGAAAGGTGGTCTCAATAGAATTAATTCCTGAATTAGTTGCTTACGCTAAAAAAAGACTTTTTAACCACAAGAATGTCGAAATTATTCATGCTGACGCCAGTAAAGAAGATTTTTTGCCAACTAAAAAATTAGTTTCATTGCTTGAGCATTTTGATAGGTTGATTATTAATGCTCAGACTCTTAATTTTCCAATTCATTTGCTTGTTTTATTGAAGGATGAAGGAAAAATAGTTTTGCCTTATGGCAGTGTTGAACACCAGAACTTGTTGCTTGTCGACAGCAGGTTAAAAACTAAGAAAGTAATTATTCCCGTGCAATTCGTTCCGTTAAAGGGTGCTCATGAATGAGGATTGTTTCTTTATCGCCTAGCAATACCGAGATTTTGTGTGCTTTAGGCTGTGAAAAAGAATTAGTTGGCGTAACTAGTTTGTGTGATTACCCGCGTGAATTGAGTGTTTCTAGGGTTAGTAGTTGGGTTGACCCTGACTTGCGGGAAGTAACTCGATTAAAACCTGACTTGGTTTTTACTAGTGGTTTTACTCAACAATCGCTTGCTGATTCCTTGAGGAAAAAAGGCTTGAGTGTTTTTCACGTTGACCCGCATTCTTTGAAAGACGTGTTGAGTTCATTCAAAGAAATTGGCGAAGTTGTTGGAAAAAGAAAAGAAGCTAATTCTTTAGTAAAGGAATTCAAGAAAAAAAGCGTTAGTAAGAAACTCGGCAAGCGCGTTTTGTGTTTGCAGTGGTTGAATCCCTTCATGGCGTCTGGTTATTGGGTTCCGGACTTGCTTAAGAAAGCTGGTTGCAAGTCTTTATTGAAGAGTGGTGAAGATAGTCGTGTTTTTTCTCCTGAAGAATTGAAAAAATTTAATCCTGAAGCTATTATAGTTAGTGTTTGCGGTGCTGGAGCAGCTGTTTCTGCGCAAAGCATTTTAGATAACGAGTTCTTCAAGAATACTGACGCAGTGAAGAAAAACAAGGTTTTTGTTATTGATGATGTTTTATTAAACCGGCCTGGTCCTAGATTAATAGAGTCAATTATTGAATTAGATCGCGCTTTAAAGTGAAGTGATTTTTTTTGAGACAAACTTTCGAAGCAATGAAGAACGCTTATTTAGCAGTTACTGAATTGTCTAATGCCGAGAAACGTCGTTTGTCTAAACTCGCTCAAGAATCCGAAGTTTATAGGAAGTTGAGGAAGAATATTGAACGAAAGTTTGGTTATCGTTCTAATTTAAGAGGAGGCAAGATTCCGCTTAATGTTGTTAACGCTTTTTTAGGTGATAAAACCGCGCGTGCTCTGCAAAAACATAATTTGGAACTTCATTATGATGGCGATCGTCAAGGGGTAAAACGTTTTAGCGTTCAGTACTCGAATAAAGAAGTTCCCTGGTTTTTTTTGAACAGTAAGGGTTTAGTTATTCGTGTTGATACTAATTTACCTTCTGTTGGTTTTTACAAAACGCTATTTGGTAAAGAACCGATTCATCCTATTGACTTGTCTTTTGCTTCGCCTGAATTGTTTAAACATTTTCCAGAAGAAAAGTTAGATGAAAACTTAGTTAAAACTGGTTATCACGGATTGTTTGACGACCCGAAGTTTATTGCTGCGTTAAGAAACGTTAGCTTGAAGACGTGATTTTTCGTTATAAGAACGTTTTTAAATGTTTTTTTCCATTATAGTAAGAGTGTCTGGGTGCTCACTCTATAGTTTATTTTAGTTTTTCTAGGGTGCTCCATCTTTTTGGTGTTTGATTGGATTCTTTAGCAAGTCATTTTTTAGTTCCGAAGGCAGTAAAGCTTTCGGAAGACGAAGTTTCAGAGTTACTTTCAAAGCTAAAATGTACTGTTGATAAATTACCTAAAGTAAAGAGTGATGATGCTTCAGTAAAAGGCTTGCAGGTAGTAGAGGGCGATGTAGTAAAATACGTTCGCAAGAGTCCAATTATTAGTGGGGATTCATTTTATTATCGGATAGTTATTTCCGAATAATTTTTTTTGTTTTAGTTTTTGGGGGGATTACATCGTTATGTCTCAGTTCGCTGAAGTTACTAAAGCTTATTTGCGCGATAACAGTGTAGTAAAACAACACTTGGAAGGCTACGACAAGTTTGTTAGGGGCGAAATGCAAGCTATTGTTGACGCTCAAGCTACTATTGAACCTCAAATAGAGGGTTATACGATCAAGCTCGGTAAGATTCGAGCTGAAAAACCAATGATTACTGAAGCCGATGGTTCTAGACGAAAATTACTTCCTTCTGAAGCTCGTTTCAGAGATTTGTCTTATACTTCCCCGTTGTTTTTGGAAATGACTCAAGTAGTCAACGGAGTTGAGCGAAGAACTGAAGATGTTTTTATTGGTGAATTGCCGGTAATGTTGAAGTCTTCTCTTTGTTATTTGTATGAATTGAGTTATTCTGAATTAGCGGATGCTGGCGAGGATGGAATGGATTCGGGTGGTTATTTCGTTATTAATGGCACTGAAAAAACCTTAATGACTTTAGAAGATTTAGCTCCTAACCGTATTCTTGTTTCTCGAGATAAGGATAAGGAATTAGTTCAAGCAAAAGTTTTTTCCACTCGCTCTGGTTTCAGGGGAAGATGCACTGTAGATCGCGATAAGATTGGTCGTTTGAGTGTTACTTTACCTTCTTACAGCAAGAATTTAGAGTTAATTCTGGTTTTAAGAGCACTTGGTTTAGTTGATAGAGAAAGAATATTGAAAGTTTTCTCTGAGAATCAAGAGATTGTTAATGACTTACTGCTTAATTTAGAGTTAGAGGAATCAAAAACTAAGCGCGATGCTTTGGAAATAATAGGCAAGAGAGCTGCGCCTGGACAACCGGTTGACTACCAAATTAAGAGAGCTGAATTGCTTTTAGATCGTTACTTGCTTCCTCATATTGGTATTGACGAGAGTGTTCGTTTAGCTAAGGCTTATTATTTGTGTAGAATGGCTGAACGGTGTATACTTGTTTCTTACGGTAAGAGAGCTGTTGAAGACAAGGATCATTATTCTAACAAGCGTTTGAAGATTTCCGGCAAGTTAATGGAGGAAGTTTTTCGTTACGCTTTCCAGTTCCTTGTGAAAGACGTGGCTTACCAAATGGAGAGGGCTAACGTGCGTGGTCGTAGAATGAGTATGTTTTCTATTGTTAGGCCTGATGCTTTGAGTGATAGAATAAAGTATTCAATGGCTACTGGAAATTGGGTTGGCGGGCACACAGGTGTTTCACAGCCTTTAGATCGTTATAATTTTATTTCTGCAGCTAGTTTCTTGAAGCGTGTTACTTCGCCTCTAGCTAAAAAGCATCCTCATTATAAAGCAAGGGATTTGCATGGTACTCATTGGGGTAGGCTTGATCCTAACGAGACGCCTGAAGGCCCGAATTGTGGTTTAGTTAAGAACTTGTCTTTGTATTGTGAAGTTACTACCGGCATTCATGAAAAGGGTGTCGAATCTATTTTGAAAAGAATGGGAGTTTCATTGAAGTTATAAGGAGTGTTGTTTAATGAAGTCTAGCAGTATTTTTTTGAACGGGAGATTCCTCGGTTTTCACGATAATGGTGAAAAACTAGTTGATGACTTGCGTGAAATGAGGCGTAAGGGAGAACTTGATTCTGAGTTTAATATTTGTTTTTACTCTAAAACTAATGAAGTTTTTATTAATACTGACGAGGGACGCGCTCGCAGGCCTTTAATCGTTGTAAAGAACGGCAAGCCATTGCTTTCAAGTGATTTAGTTGATAGATTAAAGAAAAAAGAATTATCCTGGAACGATTTAGTTGTCAGGGGCTTAATTGAGTACTTGGATGCAGAGGAAGAAGAAAACACGTTAATTGCTTTGAATTTAAACGAGTTAACTGAAAAACACACTCACTTGGAAATTGATCCTTCAGTTATTTTGGGTTATGCTTCTTCATTAATTCCTTTTCCTGAATACAACATGGCTCCGAGAGTTTTAATGGCTGCTCAGCACACTAAACAGAGTCTTGGCTTGTTTGCAAGCAATTACAATTATCGTACTGACACTAGGTCTCACTTGCTTTTTTATCCACAAAGGCCGTTAGTTCAAACTAGAACTTACGACGCATTAAAGTTGTTTAATCGTTCTTCAGGACAAAATTACGTGGTTGCTGTATTGAGTTATTACGGTTACAACATGAATGACGCGGTCGTAATGAACAAGAGTTCCATAGAACGCACTTTAGGTAGAACTATGTTCATGCGTACGTACAATACTGAAGAAAGGCGTTATCCTGGAGGACAAAAAGACAAGTTCTGTAAGCCGGAAGAATTTGTTCAAGGTTATTTAGGTGAGGAAGTTTACGCTAGTTTAGATGAAGATGGATTGATTTCTCCTGAAACGGTTGTTGAGCCTAACGCGGTTTTAGTTGGAAAAACGTCTCCTCCACGGTTCTTGAAGGAAGTTACTGCTCTTGAAGTTGATGTTGAAAAAAGGCGCGAGAGTTCTCTTTCAGTTCGAGGTAACGAAAGCGGTATAGTTGATTCTGTTATTTTATCTGTAACTCCTTCTGGCAATAAGTTCGTTAAAATTAAAGTGCGTAACTTGAATATTCCTGAAGTTGGAGACAAGTTTGCTTCGCGTTTCGGGCAAAAGGGAGTTGTTTCATTAATGGTTCCTCAGGAAGACATGCCGTTTACTAAAGACGGTGTGGTGCCTGATTTGATTATTAATCCTCATGCTATTCCAGGTCGTATGACTGCTGGTCACTTGCTTGAAATGCTTGGTGGAAAAGCTGCTTGCGTTAGTGGAAAGTTGAGGGATGGAACTGCTTTTAGTGGCGAAAAACAAGCTGATTTTGAAAAGGTTTTGAAGGAAGCTGGTTTTGACGAGACTGGGCAAGAATTATTGTACGATGGAAAAACGGGTCGTTTAATGAACTCGAAAATTTTTGTTGGAGTTATTTACTACCAACGATTGCATCACTTGGTTGGTTTGAAGATGCATGCTCGTTCGCGTGGTCCAGTTCAAATGCTTACTCACCAGCCTACTGAAGGACGCGCTCGCGAGGGTGGTTTGAGGCTTGGTGAAATGGAGCGTGACTGTTTTATTGGTTACGGCGCGGCTTTGTTGTTGAAAGAGCGTATGATTGATTCAAGTGACAAGACTACTGAATTAGTTTGCAATACTTGTGGTTCTCTTGCAATTTTTGATCGTGTTAAGAACAAGCGTTACTGTCCATTGTGTGATAGTTCTGACGTTAAAGAAATTTTTGTTTCTTATGCCTTCAAGCTGTTGGTTGATGAAATGAAGTCTATTGGTATATTCCCAAAATTAAACTTGAAGGATAATGCGTGAGGAGTGGATTTTGTTATGACTATTATTGGCTCAATCAAGTTTTCGTTGTTTTCACCTAATGACATACGAAAAATGAGTACTACGCGTATTACTGTTCCAGATACTTACGATGAAGATGGTTACCCGATTGTTGGTGGTTTAGCGGACCAGAGGCTTGGCGTGATTGATCCGGGTTTGAAATGCAAGTCTTGTGGTTCTAGAATGAAGGATTGCCCAGGACACTTTGGGCACATTGAGTTAGTTCGTCCAGTAGTTCACGTTGGTTTTGCTAAAACAGTTTACCAGTTATTGAAAGCTACTTGCAGGAAGTGCGGTAGGTTAATGGTTTTAGCTGACCTTGAAAAAACTAAACAAAGCAATGAGTGTCCTCATTGTGGAGAAAAACAAAAGAAAGTAAAATTTGTTAAGCCAACTGGTTTTTTTGAAGACGACCGAAAAGTATTGCCTAATGAACTTCGCGAAAGGTTAGAGCGTATTCCTCAGGAAGACTTAGACGTATTGAAGGTTAAAATAAGGCCTGAGTGGGTGGTTTTAACGGTCTTGATTGTTCCTCCTGTTACTGTACGCCCTTCAATTACTCTTGAGACGGGAGAACGAAGTGAAGATGATTTAACTCACAAGCTAGTGGATATTTTGCGTATAAACCAACGGCTTGAGGAAAACGTTGAAGCAGGGGCTCCTCAATTGATTATTGAAGACTTGTGGGAGTTATTGCAGTACCACGTTTCTACTTATTTTGATAATGAGACTGCTGGTATTCCGCCCGCTAGACACAGGAGTGGTAGGCAGTTGAAGACTTTGTTCCAGAGGCTTAAAGGTAAGGAAGGCAGGTTTAGGTACAACTTGTCTGGAAAGAGAGTTAACTTTTCTGCGAGAACCGTTATTTCTCCTGACCCGACTCTTGGAATAAATGAACTTGGTGTTCCGGATGAAATTGCTTCTGAATTAACCGTGCCTATTAGCGTTACTGAATGGAATTTAGAAAACGTCAAGATTTTGCTTAAAGAAAAAATGGATAAAATTAGTTACGTTGTTAGGCCTGATGGACGAAGAAAGAAACTGAGTGCATCTAATTTAGATGAAGTTTTAGGTGAATTAGCTCCCGGTTATTTTGTTGAACGACAGTTAATTGATGGAGATTTTGTTTTGTTTAACCGACAGCCTTCATTACACAGAGTTTCAATGATGTGCCACCGTGTTAGAGTTTTGCCTGGAAAAACCTTTAGGTTTAATGTTGCTGTTTGCAATCCATATAACGCGGACTACGATGGGGATGAAATGAACATGCACGTTCCTCAAAACGAGGAAGCTCAAAGCGAAGCAGCTTTGTTAATGAGTGTTAAAGAACAAATATTGTCTCCACGAAAAGGGTTTGCAATTATCGCGCCTAGTTTAGATCACATTACTGGCTTGTACTTATTGACTCAAGATGAAGTTTCTTGGTCTAGGGAAGAGGCTTGCACTTTACTTAATGAAGCAGGAATAACTAACGAAAACGTTAACAAAACTATTTCCGGTAAAGACTTGTTTTCAATGATTTTGCCTCCTGAATTAAATTTCGAGTGCATTAACAAAAGCAAGGAAAAAGTTGTCATAAAAAAAGGAAAACTTGTTAGTGGTCACATTGATGGGAAAGTAAGTACTATTCTAGTTGAAGAAATTTTCAAGAAACTTGGTTCTGAAGCGGCTTCTGATTATTTGGATCGAACAACCAAATTGTCTGTTGCAGTCACTACTTTCTACGGTTTTTCTTTGAGCATGGATGATTATAAAATAACTCCGAAAGCTAAAGAAGAAATAACTCAGTTGTATGAAGAAGGAAGAAAGAAAGTACGCGAGTTAATCAAGCTTTATCGTACTGGAAAATTAGAGAGAAAACCCGGTAAAACACTAAAGGAAACTCTAGAAGAGCAAGTAATGAGTGTAGTTGAATTAATTCGTTTTCACTCTTGGTCTATAGTTAAAGACAACATCAAGCTAAATGCGGTTGTTATTGGTGGTAAAGAATTGAAGCAAAACTCTGCTTTGTTAATGGCTAGTTCAGGCGCGAGAGGTAAGCCAATAAACGTAGTGCAAATGACTTCCTTAGTTGGCCAGCAAGCAGTTAGAGGAAAGAGAATGACTGCAGGGTTTAGGAATAGAATTCTACCTCACTTTTTGCGTGGTGACTTATCTGATTCTTCTCGTGGTTTTGTTAAGAATAATTACGTTGACGGCTTAACTGCCTTTGAGTATTTCTTCCACGCTGCTGGAGGAAGGGACTCGGTAGTAGACAAGGGCGTAAACCCTGCTAAAACAGGTTACATGCAGAGGCGTTTAATTAATGCTTTCCAAGACTTTTTCGTTGATTCCGATTATAGCGTTAGGGATGCGGAAGGTAATTTGATTCAATTCCTTTACGGTGACGATGGAAATGACCCATGTACTAATGAGGCTATTGCTCCTGGAGAGCCAGTTGGAGTAGTTGCCGCACAATCTATTGGTGAACCTGGCACGCAAATGACTTTAAGAACGTTCCACTATGCTGGAGTAGCTTCTTTAGCACAATTAGGGTTCACTCGATTGGTTGAATTAGTTGATGCTAGACGCACGCCTAAAAAACCAGTTATGGAAATTCACTTGCAAAAGAAATTCCAGAAAGATTACGATGCAGTAAAGAAAATTGCTTCAAGCATTGAGCAAGTTACGCTTAGAGATATTGCTGAAATAAAGGAAGACTTCATCAAGAAAGTAGTAACCATTACTTTCAACAAGCAATTAATGCGTGAAAAAAATATTAAAGAAAAAGAAATAATTGAAAAGATAAAAGAATTAGCTGAATTTAGCGTCAAGGATGATGTTCTCGTGATAAAACCAAAGAACGAGTCTTTGAAGAATATTCGCTTGCTTACCACTAAGATGGGTGACTTGCATTTGCAAGGCATTTCTGGAATAAGCCGAGCTATTATTGTAGAATCAAAGAAGGACCAGGGAATTGAATTAACTATTGCTACGGAAGGATCTAACTTGAAGGAAGTATTCAAGATTCCTGAAGTTGATAGTTACTTTACTACTACTAATGACGTTAAAGAAATTGCTGAAGTCTTAGGTATTGAAGCAGGAAGAAACTCTATTATTCAGGAAGTAATGAAGGTTTTAGATGCTCAAGATCTTGATGTTGACTTGAGGCACATAATGCTTATTGCGGATGCAATGGCGTTTAAGGGAGCTATTCTTTCAGTAGGCCGGCACGGTTTAGCTGGGAAGAAGGCTTCAGTAATCGCCAGGGCTGCTTTCGAGGAAACTGCCAAGCACTTGTTGAATGCTTGCGTTCACGGGGAAGTAGATAACTTGAGTGGCGTAGCTGAAAATATTATTGTCGGACAAACTATTCCTTGCGGAACCGGTAAAGTAAACCTCGAGTACAAACCTTGATTTACTTCAGCTTTTTGATTGAAGTAAAAAAAGAGTATATTTAAGCTAGTGTACTCCTTGTTTTGAGAAAAATCGCCTCCTCTCAACGCAAGGTGTTTGGGAAAACGCGTTAAAGCGTTTTCCTTCACCAACCACTTTTTTTAAAAGTATTTTGCTAGCGAGAATTGCTGTGCGTTGTCTTGCTTGAAAATGTCGTTTATTTCTCGTTCGAGTAATGCTAGTCTTTGTTTCAAGTAATCCGGCAAGTTGTATTTTTCAGTCATTTCCTTGCTTAATTCTAAGTACTTCATTATTCCGCCTTTGTTTATTGTTAGTAATAGTTTTCCGTTGCACTTGCGGCACTTTCCGCTTAAAGGCACGCGCCTGTATTTAGCGTTGCAGTCTACGCATCTTAGTTTTTGTTTTCCGAATGAACGCAGGTTTCCATACAAGTCGGGTAAAAAGTGTGATAAAATTATTTTTTCGCTTGCTTTGCTTTCATCTACCGCCCTGATTTTCCTCATTAATTCTAGTTCAGAGTAAACTTTTTCACTCATGCTTTTTAGTTCAACGTATTTTGTTACTATCGGGCCTAAAATGCTTGCTTCGTGAGTATACCCGATTCCTTCGTATTGTTCTTCTTTACCTAAGAATTCGCTTATCGTGCTTATTTTAGCTTCGCTTGGTGGGAAACTGTTTTCTGAATTCCGGTAAAAATCAAGCGGGTAATCAAAAGAACGATCCATTGCGTGAACTTCATCATCTACTTCCCGTGGGTCTAGAATAGTAGTTAATACTAGGGCCGCATCCATTTTGCCTCCGCGTGTTTCAGGTAGGAACGAGTAAGAAAAGTTTAGGAACAAGTCCATGGCTAGCATTACTGCTAATTCGTCTCCGTCTGCGTTTCTCCTGCAAGCACAATGCAAGTAAGGGTGAGCTAATAGCCCTTGAACGTGCGTGTAACCAATTATTCTGCAAGTTATTCCTGCGCTAGTGTGCGGCGCTATTGCCACGAGTACTTTTCCAATCAAGTCTTTTGGTTTGCTGCAGTTGTAGTAAGAAGAAAGGTTGTACAAGTAAACTAGTTCGTCATCAATGAATTGCGTTACTCGATAAAAATATCCTAAAGCGTGTTCTGAAATAACAACGTCTTGAGGGAATATTTCTATTATTTGATCCGTGTTTTCAATTGGTTTTCCGTGAATGTCTTTTTCGTAGCCTAGTTTTTTTATTTCTTCAATGCTCGCATTTATTTCCCCTGGTTTGAAGTGAGTTATTGGTATTTCAGTTGAATCGTGTCTTATAGTGCCGTCCCTGAACACGCTTAATTCGTACTTGGCGCGCAGTAATCCTTTCTCTAGTGCTTCAGGTGTCTTTGCTGCTGAAATCAAGCCTATTACTGCTTTTACTTTTTCCGGCTTACAGTTTACTTTGCTAGCGGCTTTTTCAACTAAGTCCTTCAAGTTTACTCTTTGAATCGCGCTCTTTTTTTTCTTTATTTGGCATGAACAAGTCTTTTTCCCGCATTTTACGCAAGTTTCTATACTTATTGTGTCCTGGCCGCATGAACTGCATTTATTGTTGTATTGAACGAGTTTGCAGGAACTGCACTCTCGAGTTTCCACTTCGACTTCTATTATTCCCGCATTAGCTGCTTTCATTAAGTCGCGGGTTTTGCCTCCTGCTTGCCCGATTGGGAACAAGGAGTTTACGGGGGGCTGCATTTTTCTTTCCTTGCTTTTTTCAGGCCTACCCATACTAGTTCCGACGTATATTCCTACTTTTTTCTTGATTTTGAATGGTGCTGTTTCATTAATTATTTGCATTACTGTTTTTTCTTCAGAAAAAGCTTTATTGAATTTTTCTAGAGTCAACCCCTTGTTTTTGATTAATCCTAGCGAGGTTAGTAGTGCGAGCGCGTAGTTTTTTTCTATAATGATTTCATCGTTTTTTACTGAGTGTGGGAAACACATTATTTCCAAGAGTCTTTTTTCACTCGAGTTTTTAAGTGAGTAATTCTTGAATTCAAACCAGTCGTAGTCAAGTTTTCCTTTTTTAATTAAGTATTCAGCTAGTGTTTTCAATTCTTTTGCGGTTAAGTCATGCCAGTGGAAAGTGTATTTTGGGGCTAGTGGCGCGTTGAATGACGCTGCTTCTTCAAAAGAGATTTCGTTTATTTCACTAATGCTTTTATGCACGTTTATTTCGTTTAATTCTTTTTGGTACCATTCTTCGCACCAGGCTGAAGCTATTATTGGGTGGTTTGCCTTGTTGAAGTCGCCGAAGCAAGTAAGCAAGTCGCCTAGGAAAATTATTTCTTTTATTTTTTCTTTTTCTTCATTTGCTTCTTCAACTGAATTGATTTTTTTTACTGTACCATCTTCCAACAACACTGTTGGGCCTTCGATTGTTTCGCAAGGCGTGACTATGCAGCCTTTTCCAGGGCGTTCTGTTTTAACTTGAGTTCCAAAAACAGGAAAGTTATCCAAAACCGTCATTGTTGCGGGGTGTATTCCTTTTGCTAGTATTCCGCAAAAACGAGTTCTACCGTACCGCAACCTGAAGCCTCCTTGAGCCATTGGGAAACTAAAGATTGGTCTCCCGGCTACTATGTCTTGCATGTATTTGGGTACTGGTTTTATCTCGATTTTTTTCTCGTTTTGTTTCGTTACTTTAACTAGTTTTTCTAGCCAACTCCAGTCTAAACCTGCTTTCTTAGCTATTTTCATTACTTTAGGTGCTTTCAAGCATATTCCTTCGCTTATTACTAAGCAAACGCCTGAACGCACTTTGTTTGTTTCTATTGAAGCGAGGTTTTTGTACGTGCTTACTTCATAATCTTCAGTTGGCTCGCCGTTAACGCAAATAGGACAGTTTGTTACTACGTGTTTTACTTCTTCTTCTGTTGGAACGTATTGTCCTGCCCTGGTTTTTAAGGCGTACAAATTTATTTCTTCAACAAACCTGTTTTGCTCGTCTTCAAGCGGCCTGTAAGCGCCTATACTCATTTTTTTCCTGCAGTAATCCGCAACTAAGAGTGTGAATGCTTGTCCGGTTCCTCCCGCTCCACGAATTGGTCCAGTAAAGTAAACTGCTATGTAGTCCGAGCCGTCTGCGTTCTTTTTTATTTTTACTCTTGATACGCCCTCGATTGGTGCTGAAACTACTCCCTCAGTGAATAATGCTAGTGCGGAGCGTACTGCTTGTTCTATTAATTCTTCTTTGCTTCCTTGAATGAATTTTTCGTCAAGTATTTCTTTAGCTATTTCGAAACAAACTTTATCCCGGTTATCTAGTTCTTCAGTTAATTCTCTTATTCTTGTCGCTATTCCCCGCGGGCCTACTAGTCCTTCTACTCTTGCAGCCACGTCTTTTGCTGGCGCAACTTCCACTCCTTTAGATGGGTCTAAGCCTTTGCTTCGAGCTTGGCTTGCTAAATCAATTTGTTTGGTTATTTCTGTTTCTAGTTCTTGAAAATAGTTTTTGATTTTAAGGCTGGCTTCAATCATTGTTCGTCACCAACAAAATTCAAGACTTTTAGTGACCCCGTCTTTAAGTTGTAAACAGGTAGTTGTGCGGGAGTAGGAACGTGTCCTTGTTTTACTTGAAAATCGGTTCTTGACTGCCAGGTTCCTGAATTAACTATGAAGGTTCCTTTGTAGTCTGCGTAACCGTTTTTGTGCACGTGCCCGAAGTGAAGAATATCTGGTATTTGTTTTATTACCATTTCATCTTCAGGTAAGGGAATTAAGGGTTTTTCTCCGTAAACTGGAGACAAGTGTCTCCTCTTTAAGTATTCAATGCCGACTAGTTCTGGTTGTTCATACCCGTTTTTTAGGCTGGGTAGCGCTTTAATTACGTAATCTATTGAAGTGCCGTGATAAATCAGTATTTTCAAGTCGTGAATTAAAACCATTGCGGGGTTGGATACGAATAAGACGTTTTCTTTTCCTTCTAGTTGTCGTACGAATTCGTTTGATATTCTAGGTGTTGGTTCTGCGGTTCTTGCAGAATCATGGTTTCCGGTTGAAATAATTATTTGAATGTGGTCGGGTATTTGTTTGAAGTAATCGCAAAACATTTCGTACTGGCCGTAAATGTCTTTAGTTACTAACTCGCTTTCTTGGTTTGGGTAAATGCCTACTCCGTCAACTATGTCTCCTGCTAAAATTAAGTACTTTATTTTGCTTGCTTCCTCGCTGTCTTCGGTTTCTCCTCTTAAGAACTTTATTAGTTTCTGGAATTCCCTTTGCATGAAGTTTTTGCTTCCAAAGTGAGTGTCTGAAATGAATGCTATTGAAACGTCTTCATTAATTAGTTTTTTTTGTCTTATGGGAACGTCCGGCCAAACAATATTTTCTACAATAAACAAGCCTTTACTCATGAAGCCGTCTAAGGCGAGTACGTCATCTTGAAGCACTTGGTTTGCTAGCTCGAGTGTTTTCGCGTCGTTTTTTGATACTAAGCAAGGTATTAATTCATCTAAGTCTTCTAGCTCAATTAGTTTGTGCTTGTTTTTTGTTTCCCTGCAGTCATTTACCATGCCTATTATGCGCATTTTGTTTCTGTCAATGCTTTTTTTTGCTTGGCTTAGAGTTACGATAGCGTGTTCGCTTCTTCTTTGTTTTAGTATCAAGCTTAATTGAGCAAAACGGTTTTGAAAGTATTTAGTAAAGTCTTTTACTTCCCCTATTATTCTGCCTGTTTTTTTTTCTTCATAAACCAGGGAAGTTTTTACTAGTGCTGCAGACGGCGCGTAATCTGTTTTTTTTTCGCTTGTTGTTTGCCCTGCTTTTTCTGACACGTTTAACTCGTTTAAAACTTCGTCAATAATAGCGTGAGTAATTATGAAGCCTCCCTTCAAGTGAGTTTCGCATGCTTCTAAGAGTTTTAACGGGTTTTCGTAATTCTTCAAGTGGTTTAATGCTGCTGGTTCTATTAGCAAGCCTCTTTTTTTGGCTTCAAGCAGTACATCCATTAAAAAACCCACCCAACTATAGAAAAAGACTGAGGAAGTAATATACGTAAAACAAAGCATTTAATTTTATTGCTTTCAATATAACGTTAAAAGGGAGATTGAATGGAAGAGAGAGATATACAAAAGGAATTGTTTAACTTGGCAGATAAGGGGGATGCTCCTTCAGTTAAGAAAGCTAAGCGGATTATTGAGCAGGCTAAGCTTCATCCTGATAAATTTAGACACGCGCTTACTAACAACACTTTGTTTTTGCATGCTTGTTCAAAAGGAAATCGCAATTTTGCTGAATTACTCCGGGAAAAAGGCGCTGACCCTAATGAAACTAACAACCAGGAGCGCGATGGCTTGATTTTGGCTATACTAAACCGGCATTTTGAGTACGCTAATCATTTGTTGAATGAAGTACCTAATTTAGATTTAACTAAACGCGATAAATTCAATAAGAGTGCTTTCAAGTATGTTGAAGAACACCTTTCTAAGTTAGAGAAAGATAAGGCGAGGATTAAGGCTAAAGTGAAGCCCAGCGTGTCTATGATTAGAAAAATTAGTTCTTTCGAGAAAGAAGGAATTAGCGAGTTAGACCGGATAGAACAAGAAGAAGCACTTTTGAAAAGCTTAAGCAAAAAGCTTGAATAGCTCTAGTTTTTCTGTTTTTAGAAAGCGTTTTATAAGTGGTTTGAGTGTTTAGTTATTGTGTCTAAGTTTGTTTTGTTTTTACTGGTTTTGTCTTCACTTGCTTTAGCGGAATGCTTAGATTTAGTTCAGTTTTCTTATTCTGGTTCTAACTTGCTTCTTGATTTAAACGCTAAAGTAAGCCCTGGCGGCCCTGCAATAAGGGTTTTGTTTACTAGGCCTGCATTCAACTTTACTGGCAATTTCAGTGATTATTTTTACTTGATTACTGAAGATTATTATTACGCTGGAAGCAAGCTATCTAGTTTTGGAGATATTTACGCTCAAAACACGTTTAGTGCTAACGTAAGCGGTAATCCTTACTTTTCTAAGTACAAAAACTCTACTTTCTTTTATTCATGCGAGTCTGGTTATAAGAAAAGCATTACTGTAACTGCTTTAGGTAATACTTCGATTGATACTAATGATTCAGTTTCCTTGACTGGCAATTTTCTTAGGTTGAACACGAGCGAGAAATTTTTTGTTGTAGGGGAAGACGCTTCCGAGGAAATACTGGTTGTTGCGAGTACTATTAATCCTGAAATTAAAGCTGGCTCTATGTTCTTGAAGAAGGATGATGGTTACTACCTAGCTGGTTCGCCGTATACAGATCGTTACCGGTATTATTACCCTTCCGCGTTCTTTTACGGTTGTTGTGAATTGACTTGCAGTGCAAAGAGCGATGTTTTTGTTAAACGCGCTTGCGACTCGACTGTTTTCAATGCTGTTGATTATTGTGTTGATGACGACTTTTTAATGGAGTATTCTTGTGCAGGTAGTGTTTCTTGCGTTGGAGAAAAAATAAGTTGTGATTTAGGTTGTGTTAATGGTGCTTGCGTGAAGCCGCAGCAAGTTACTTGCTCTGATTCTGACTTGCTTGATTACTCCGTGTTGGGTTCAACTAAGGGTACTGATGAACGCGGTGACGCGTTTGCTTTTTATGATGCTTGCGTTGACGGCAAGCTGCGTGAGTATTATTGTGACTTGCAGGGCTTGCCTGCTAGTGAAGTTGTGAACTGCAATTGCGTTAATGGAGTTTGTTCTGAAGTCGAGCCTACTATAGTTCCAGAAGAAGAAAGCGCGTCTTCTTCAGTGAATAACTGGTTGTTGCCTGCTGGCGTTGTTTTACTGGTTCTTTTTGCTGGTTATTACTTTTTTGCTTTATCAAATCCGCCTAAGCCCGTTAAACCTGTGGAAAAAGCCAAACCGCCCTTTAAGAAAAAGTGAGAAATTCTTTTTATTCTAGTTAAGCTAATGAATAGCGAAAAATGTTCTTTTTAGCTAACGAAATTTCGGTAAGCATCATAGAAATTGGTGTTGTTGTTTTAGTAGCACTAATTTTAGGGCAATTGTTTTCCCGGTTTAAGTTGTCTTCTTCAGTTGGCTATATTTTAGCTGGAATTGTTTTAGGCCCGTTAGTATTCAATTTTTTGGTTCCCGGTGAGGGAATGGCGCCGATTTTCGGCGAAATCGGTATTTTAATGCTATTGTTTTACTTGGGTTTAGAATTGTCTATAACTAAATTCAAGGAAACAGGTCTTACTGCCGCAATTTTAGCTGCTGTTGAAATGCTCACTCCTTTTGCTTTGTGTTTTTTGGTAGCTAGGTTTTTTGGTTTTTCTTTAATTGATTCTTTGATTGTTGGCGCAATGCTTACTGCAACTAGCACGGTAATGGTTGTTCGTTTTATTATGGACCGCGGAATTTTGAAGGAAATAGAATCTAGAATTGGTCTTTCGATTCTAGTGCTTGAAGACTTTTTCGCTATACTGGTTTTAGTTTTTATTTCTAGTTTGTCTCCTTCGGCAGTTCCATTGCAACAAACGATTTTTGATGGTTTATTGTTTGTTATAGCCATGTTTTTCGTTGTTAGCAAAGCTAGTGGTTTCTTGATTCGGTTGTTAGAGCAGCGCGGTCACGCGGATAAAATGTCTTTATATGCGATAGGTGTTGGAATACTAGTTGCGTATTTTGGGGATTCTCTTGGTTTGACTACTGCTTTGGGTGCTTACTTTGCTGGTTTTGCTTTAGCTGAAACTCCTTACGGTGAGAAAATAAAGCGAGAAATTGGGTTCATGCGCGAGTTCTTTATTTTATTCTTCTTCGTTAGTTTTGGTTCAACTGTTGTTATTCCCGGCGCCAGTGTTTTAATTTTGCTTGTGTTGTTGGTTGTTGCTTACCTTATTTCGAAAGTATTGTCTTACGGTATTTTTGGGCCATTGCTTGGTTTGTCGCCTAACTTGTCAATGAAACTAGGAATGCTCATGATTCCGATTGGCGAGTTCTCAATAATAATTGCTACTGCTGCAAGGGAAATAGTGCAGGATTACCCTGCTTTGTCTTCCTTAGCTTTCTTGCTTACTTTAGTTTCCACGTTTATTTCCCCAAAGTTTTTTGATAATTCAGATAAAATTGCTGGCTTGTTTTATTCGCTTTACCCTGCGCCAGCTAGAGCTTTTGTTAATTCATTGTCCAAATCAGTTAAAACTACTCTCAACGACTGGGCTAAAGCTGGGGAATCTTCCGCGCGTTTTTACTCGTCTCTTGAGCGCATTCTAGTTAACTTGATAACTGTGTTCGCGGTTTTGTACGTGTCTACTTTGTTTACTCAACAAATTGATGTTTCTTTCTTGCCTTTGTTGCCTAGACAAATTTCTGTTGGGTTGCTTGTTTTACCCATTATTATTTGGCCGTTATTCAAGAGCATTGATGAAATGCGTTTGCTTGTCAAAGGTTTTTCTGCTAGTGCTTTGAAACTTGTTTTTCCAAGCATTGAGTCTCACTCGCGCATTCTAGCTATGCAGGCGGCTAGTGTTTTCACTGGATTGGTTTTGTCTGTAATTGGTGTTGTGAGTACCTTGATTTTGTATTACTTGCATTTTGATTTGTTAATAGTAATGTTTCCATTGATTTACGCAATTATTTCAATCATGTATTTGAGTAAGGCGGTTTACGCTTTGTTGGAGCATTTTGAGTTGGGTGAGAGTTTACTTTCTTTATCTGAAGGTGATGAATCGCTTTCTTCCTTGTCTGGGGAATTCCAGGAGCACTCGAAGAAATTAAGGGAATTGTATCAAGAAAGACTGGAAACTCAAGAAAAAATTCAGTCCGCTCTCCAGTTGGGTGATATTCGTTCTGCGCGTTATTCTCTTACTCACTTTAAGAAACGCGAGCGGCGGCTCCTTGATGCAATAATTGCTTTAGATTCCAGAATTCAGTCTCGTGCTTTAAAGAGTTTAGCGAAATTAAAAGCTAGGGATTTTGCTTCCTTCTCTAGATTCAAGATTGAGCGCAACCAAACTAAGAAAGCTTTGGAAGAATACTTGACGCAAAACTTGTGATTAAGTTAAGTTTAATGCGGTATACGCGAGCATTAAGGTAACGAATTTAGCAGCGAATATTGTTACCCAAATTTTAATTGGTTTGATTTTAGTTATTTCCATGAATGCTAGTGCTAGTTCATCTGGAAAAGGCGAGCCAAACAAAAAAAAGCCGAGTGCTGAAAGAAAAATATTGTGGTTTCCTATTTTTTTCCTGATTTTTTTTAGTTGCTTGCCAGCGTTTTTTTCTAATTCTTTTTTTACTAAGTTGAATAAAACCACGTCGAATGAAGCTGCAGTTAACGCGGCTATTAACGCTATTAGAACTGCGTTGTTTGAATTCATCATTTCGAGCAGAAAAATTATTGCAAAAGGAGTAGTTACGCCAAAAGTATAGAATGCACCAGTAATTGCTGCGCCTATTAACCCGAGAGAGTGAAGAAAAGCCGCGGTTCCAGAATCTATTCCATTAAAGTGAATTAATACTGAAAGTAAAAGAACTAAACAAACGAGGGTTAAACGCAGTTTTAAAGGTATTTTGCCGGTTAATAGCATGTACGTTCAATCACGTTGCCTTTGCTTTTAATTGTATTTCAACAAGCGGATGCTATCAAGGTAAAATCCGAGCCTACCTGTAGCTAGTGAACCTTACTGGCCTGCGTGGCCTGTAGCTTTTTCGCTGGGCAAATCTTCGGTCCATAGATGAGGATTGTGGCTTGTAAAACCCTGGAGAATCTGTTTCTACGAAAGTAGTAGCTTTTCCTTTCTTTCCCATTCTGCCAGTTCTACCTATTCTATGCAAGTGTGTATCCTTATCTCTGGCTTCATCGTAATTAATTACTCTCGTAATATTGTCAACATGCAAGCCTCTTGCAGCAACATCTGTTGCAACCAGCACTTTAAATCTTCCTTCACTAAAATCGCGTACTATTTTTTCTCTTTTCGATTGCCTCATTCCGCCGTGCAAGTAATTAGAACTAATATTATTTTGGTATAGTTTTTTTCCTACGTACTCTGTTGATCTTTGCGTGGCAACGAAAATAAGTATTCTCGCGCCGGGTTCTTGCTTTAGTATTTCCTTGAGTTTCGCAAATTTTTCTTTTCTAGTTGTTTTAATTGTTTCTTCTTCTATTCCAACCGCTTTCATTAAATCGCCTACCTCAATCATGATGGGGCTCTTCAAGTAATTTCTAGCAAGATTAATTATGTCTCGAGTTAAAGTAGCTGAAAACAACATTGTTTGCCGGGTTGGATTAACGTTCTTCATTATTTTTTCCATGTCGTCCCTGAAGCCCATGTCGAGCATTCTGTCTGCTTCATCTAAAACCACTATGTTGAACATAGACAAGTTTATTGTTCTGCGTTCAAAATGGTCTAAGAGACGTCCTGGTGTAGCAACAATTATTTCAAATCCTTTCCTTAGCAAGGAAAGTTGTCGTGCTATTTCTTCCCCACCGTAAATCGCGTAAACACGTATTTGGTGGTTTATTCCTATTGCGCGCAATTCTTTGGTTATTTGAAGAGCTAACTCACGCGTAGGCGCTATAACCAAGCCCTTCTTGTTTTTGGATGCAGTTATTTGTTCTACTAATCCAATTCCAAAAGCAGCAGTTTTTCCAGTACCAGTCTGACTTCGAACCATTACGTCTTCTCCTTTTAATATCAAGGAAAGCGTTTTTTCTTGTACTTCTGTTGGTTGAATAAAATTCATTGAATCCAACGCGCTAATCGTTTTACTGTTTAATTTTAAGTCACTAAACTTCATTTTTTTTCTTTTCTCCTTTAACCTTGTGTTTCGTCTATTAAAGCAAAAGCGTTTTTGTGTGTGAAATAATACTTTTTTAACTGTGTAATAGAAGAAAAACTGGTTTTCTTTATTTTTTTAATATAATAATATGATTGAATCTCCTTTAAAAAGAGCGGTTTAAACCCGTTAAACAAAGATGGTTTAAACCAGTTTTTTCATTTTTTTTACAGGATGATGACGATTTTGAACAACCACTGACTTTGTGATGAGGCTGATAGCGTCTGACGCAAACTTTTACAGAAAAGTTTGAGAGTAATTAAAATGGCGTTGAGACTGGTTTTAAGGGGGAGAGTGCATGGGGTTAATTGTAGGTCTTTCGTGAAGAGCATTGCGTTTAGAATGGATTTAAAGGGCTGGGTTAAGAATTTGAGTGACGGAAGCGTTGAAGTAGTTGTTGATGGCTCGCTTGAAGAATTAAATGAATTCAAGAAAAAAATTTTCATTAAGAATCCTGATTCTGATTTTGGTTTGAATGTAGAAGAAATAATTGAAGAAGACGTTGACGAGAAAGATTTAACGCCTTTTGAGATACGTTTTTAATTTGTTCATTGTTATTTTTGTGATTAGAAATGCGTGAAGAACTAAAAAAGAGTATTGATGTTTGGTACGAAGACCTTCATTTCAATAAACATAAACAGGCTTTGTTTGAGCATCTTTCTAATTATGATTGGATGAGTATTAGGGATAATGTTGAAAAAATCGGTTCGAAAGCTAAACGGGGTAAAACTAAGTATTCTATGGTGGAAGTTGGTTCTGCAGTTGTGAACCGCGAGAAAACTCTTTTTCAACTTGCTATAGTGAATGAGTTTATTTCGCACGCCAGAGGATCGCCACCTGTTTTGGTAGCTGGAGAAAGCGAGCTAGCTAATAGAAACAATGCGATTGAAGAATTGCAAAAAACTTGGTTGAAGGATACTGCTTTTCGTGAAGAAGTTTTAAAGTTTAAGGAAAACTTGGAGAAAGCTAGTCACGCGTACAATAAGCAAGTTGTTGTAACTGCTCTTAGTAACGCGGTAATGCAGTTGCCTCATGGAGATGATTGGCATAAACTTTTTGGTCATGAAGAATGGAGAAAACTAACGCGTGATGATGCGTTTAAGGAATTAAATGCTCTTGACAGTTATTTTTACTCTGAAGGTAACCGTTGGTTTCTTAAAGCCGGGAAAAACTGGTCTAAACTTAATAAGCATCCTGTAGGGAACTTATTTACTCTTTCCCCTAAGGAATTAGTTGAAGAGTCTAGGCGAGCTAGATATCCGCGAGAGTAATTAACAGGCATGTTTTTAATGCAATAAATTCATTTATTTTTTATTGAGTTGAAGTGGAAAATGGTACGTGGTTTACTTCATAATCAAGCAATTCGCTTTAACTAGTGTAAACTCTTTTTTTCGTTTGTGGCTGGGATGGTCTAATGGTAGGACAAAAGCTTGTGGAGCTTTTAACGCGAGTTCGATTCTCGCTCCCGGCCCTAAAGTGTTTTTAAGTGGGAAACCACAAATTCTTAAAAGTTTAAAATGTGAGGTGAGAAAAATTGAATAAAGGTGAATGTCTTCACAAAGAGTTTAGTCAAGAATCCTCGCATTATAGCGTGCAGGCTTGACTCTAAAGCGCGTCTAGTTTTACCTTTAGTTATACGTGAAAAGCTTAGTGTTAACAAGGGGGATATAGTTTCTTTTGAAGTTGAGTTTAGCGGCGCGTCAGTTTTTTTACGGTTGTGCAAGAACATGCAGAAGGGACTTAATAGGTCTTCTAGAAATGGGTGGGAAAAATGATTGAGATTAATGGAAATAATTTAACTATAGAAAAAATTGTTGCTGTAGCTAGAAATAAAGAGAACGTGTTTTTTTCTGAAGAAACGTTTTCAAGAGTTGAAGCAAACTGGTTTGTTCTCCAGGAAATGATTTCGCGGGGGGACGTGCTTTACGGAGTTAATACCGGAATAGGCGCGTTTGGTAATGTTATTTTGTCTAAAAATGAGGGTGCAGAGCTCTCGAAAAGAATGATTAGAGCTCACGCTGCTGGTTGGGGTAATCCCTTACCTGAAGATGAAGCTAGGGCGTGCTTGTTGTTGCGTGCAAACGTGTTAGCTAAAGGGTATTCTGGAGTTAGGCCGGTTATTCTAGAATTGTTTGCTAGTTTACTCAACAAAAACGTTGTTCCAGTTATTTACGAGAAAGGTAGTGTTGGAACTAGCGGTGATTTAGCTCCCCTAGCTCAAATGGCATTAGTGTTGATTGGTGAAGGTGAAGCGTTTTTTGAAGGAGAAAGAATGCCTTCAAACGAAGCATTGGCGAGAACTGGTTTAAACCCGATTGTTTTGCAAGCTAGGGAAGGCTTGGCGTTGTTTAATGGTGCGCAAACAATGACTGCGATTGGTGCTTTAGCAGTTTATGATGCAGAACGATTGTTGAAAAACGCGCAAGTAGCTGCCGCGTTAACTATAGATTCTTTGAACGCGGTTACTGTTGCTTTCGACGAGCGGTTGCACGCGTTAAGGCCGTTTCCAGGTCAAATTAGTGTTGCTAGTAATATTCGCGGTTTAATTGAAAATAGTGAAGTTTTGAAGAAACAGAAAAGGGACACTCAAAGCGCTTACAGTCTTCGTTGCGTTCCACAGGTTTTGGGAGCGTCTAAGGACGCTATTGCTTACGCTAGAACTCAAGTGGAGATTGAAGCTAATTCTGTTGCCGACAACCCTATTTTCTTGACTGAAGAAAAAATTTGCTTGGCTGGCGGTAATTTTCACGGACAGCCGGTTGCTTATGCAATGGATTTGTTGGGTATAGCTGTTTCAGAAATAGGTGACATGGCGGAAAGGCGAGTGAATCGGTTGTTGAATCCTGCATTAAATGCGGGGTTGCCTGCTTTCTTGATTGCTGAAGGCGGCGGCTTGAATTCTGGTTTAATGATTGTTCAATACACTGCGGCAGCGTTGGTTAGTGAAAACAAGATTCTTGCTTCTCCAGCTAGTGTGGATTCTATTCCTTGCAGTGCTGATCAGGAAGACCACGTTAGCATGGGTACTATTGCAGCTAGGAAAGCAAGGGAAATATTGCGTAATACTGAAGCGGTTGTTGGAATAGAGTTTCTTTGCGCTAGTCAGGCGTACGAATTTCAAAAACCAGCTAAATTAGGCGCGGGAACGAGCGTTGCTTTTGAGGAAGTAAGGAAAGTTTCTTTGAAGGTTGAGGAAGACCGTGTTTTTTACAAGGACGTTGAAGTACTGGCTAAACTAGTTCGTTCTGGCAAGATAGTTGAGAAAGTTGAAGAAAAAATTGTTTTGAAGTGAGTTAAATGAAGAATGCGGTTTTGTTGGTTATTGACGTGCAGAATGATTTTTGTTCTTCGCGCGGTATTCTAGCTAGGAATGGGTTTGAATTAAAAAAAATACGCGAGAGTGTTTTTCGACTTGCGAAGCTAGTTAATGTTGCAAGACAAGCTAGAATTCCAATTGTATTCACTAAGTTAGTGTATGACGAAAAAGTAATTCCCGAAAATAATTATAGAAGACTCAAGATTAAGGGCGTTGAGGGCTTGTGTGCACCAAACTCGTGGGGAGCTGAATTTTTTCTCATAAAACCAAGACGGAGTGAAAAAGTGTTTGTTAAAAATTATTATAGTGCGTTTTTCAATACTGGGTTGGACGCGTGGCTTTCCAAGAAAAAAATTAAAATTGTGATTATTACTGGAGTAACTACGCATGTTTGTCCTTTGCTTACTAGTGCTGACGCGTATTATCGGGGTTTTGAATTAGTTGCTGTTAGTGATTGTCTTGGTTCGTACGAAGCACAAGACTGGTCTTTAAAATATATGCAAAAACAATTTGCAGCTGCAGTAGTGAGTTCTTCTGTTCTTGCTAGTATTTTTCGAGAAAAAGGTGAATTGAAATGAATGCTATAGGAGTGGGTGAACATGCAAGCAAGCAAACTGTTGGCTTGGAGCTTGAAGAAAAACGGTATCCGAGACGTTTTCTTTTACCCTGGGGCTTGCCTCCTGCCTATTGCATATTCGCTTGAAGACTGCGGAATAAGAAAAATAACGATGCGTAGTGATGCTTCCATTCCGCATGCGTGCAACGGTTTTTTCCAAGCAAGCGGTAAAGTAGCTGTTGGTTTCGCTGGCGCGGGCCCTGCTTTTACTAATCTGCTTACGGGATTAGCTGCAGCAAAGGCAGATGGAATTCCAATGGTAATCTTTGTGGCTAATATGGAGAAAGCGGTTATTGGCGCGGGAGGTTTTCAGGACTTCGAAATGTGCAAGGCGGCGGTGCCTTTCGTGAAAAAAGCTTTTTTTGCGCGAGACGGATCGTCGTTTGCGTGTACTGTGCAGGCTGCGTTTGCAGCATGCACTAGCGGAAGGCCGGGACCGGTTTTAGTTGAAGTTCCGAGAGATGTTTGGGTAGAGGAAGTTGATGTTTTTGATTTGAAGTTTGAGCAAATGTTTTTTTCAGAAAAAATTCTTTCGCTTTCGCAATTGGAAAATTCTAGTGTTTCAAACGCATTGAGTTTGTGCACGGCTTTTTTTGATTGCGTGGTTACTGGAAATGGTTTGCACAAATACGTTGCAATGCAATCGTTTTGTGGTAAAAAGCTTATTTCAAGCGATTCTTTCGGTTGCATGGGGTTTTCGCTTCCTGCTGCGATAGGTGCGTGTATTGCGTTGAAGGAACAAGTGTTTCTCTTTGTTGGAGATGGTGATTTTAATATGTGTTCGAACGAGTTGGGCACTATTTTGCAATATGGCTTGCCGTTGAAAATAGTAGTATTCAATAATTCGTCTTTCGGAAGCATAAACCAGCTTAGGCGCGAGAACTGCAGACCTGTTGAAAAATTTGCAAACCCAGATTTTGAGCTTATTGCTAGAGCTTATGGATTGGATTACCTAGACGCTGAGGAGAGCACGTTGCCTCAATGCATCAAACGTGCATGTTCTTCCCTCACGCCTTGTCTAATTGATTTTCGTTGTGAACTCAGCGTTCTTGAAGGAATTCCGTTGCTGCGAAAGTGGTTGAATGAAAACCGAATTAAACCACTTGCAACAATTAGCATTGCAGTAGGCTAAGAAGTGGGAGGCTTCTTTTTATTATTAGGAAAGTAGTAAGTGATTAGTATGGATTTGACGCCGGTTAGGGGTTCTAGGGATTTTCTCGCGGGAGAAAAATTGTTGCGTGACGCTACTGTAAGCAAGCTCAAGCGCGTATTCGAGTTGTACGGCTTCAACCCATTGGAAACACCTGCCTTGGAGTACTTGGAGGTATTGTCTTCAAAGTATGCTGGGGGAGAAGAAATAATCAAAGAAATTTATTCCCTGGAAGACCAAGGGAAAAGAAAATTGGGTTTGCGTTATGATTTGACTGTTCCGTTGTGTAGAGTGGTTGCTGGAAACAAGTTCGCTATGCCGTTCAAGCGTTACGCGATTGATTTGGTTTGGCGTGACGGCCCGATTAAGGCAGGTCGTTACAGGGAATTCGTGCAGTGCGATGTTGACGTGCTTGGTGTGGAGAGTGTTTGGGCTGAAGCTGAATTAATTTCCTTGCTTTACTCTGCGTTCAACGAGTTGGGTTTAAGGGTTGTAGTGAAAGTGAACTCGCGAAAACTGTTGAATTCTTTATTATCAAAAGCAGGAGTTAAGGAAGAAAAGTTTAATGAATTTATTTTGAGTTTAGACAAGCTGGAAAAAATTGGTGTTGACGGAGTCAAAAAGGAATTGAAAGAAAAAGGTTTTTCAGTAAAAATAATTAATTCTGCTTTGAGTTTATTGAAGGAAAAAGATTTAGTTGCATTCAAGAGTTTTGACGGAGCTAAAGACTTGCAAGAATTGTTTGATTACTCTCGAGTTTTTAGTTTGCCTGAAGGTGTTTTAGATTTTACTCCTTCTTTAGCAAGGGGTTTGAGTTATTACACTGGAATTGTTTTCGAGGCGTTCTTAGTGGATTCTGTAGTGAAGAGTAGTGTTGCTGCAGGCGGGCGTTATGATGATTTAGTAGGTGCTTTTTCAGGCAAGGAAAAAATTCCTGCTGTTGGTTTTAGTTTTGGTTTAGACGTGATTTGCGAGGAATTAAAACAAAAGGCGCTTGACAAAACTGTTGTTAGTGTTTTAGTTATTCCGTTCAAGAACACTGAGTTGGGAGTGCGTTTAGTGCAGACGTTGCGTGCTGCTGGAGTGAATAGTGTGGTTGACTTGGTTGGAAAGAATGTTTCAAAGAATTTGGATTACGCTAGCAAGGAAGGAATTCGTTTCGTTGCTTTTTATGGCGAGAAAGAGTTAGCTGAAGGCAAGGTAAAGCTTAGGGACATGAATTCTGGTGTTGAAGAGTTGTTTACTGAAGAAGGGGTTGTTGAAGCAATTAAAAAAGGCTTAAATTAGTTTTTCGTCCTTCTTTTTACAGCCTTATTTTTTAATGGGTTTTTGTTTATGCGTGAGATTCCTGAATTAGAACTAGAAGTATTGAAGAAGTGGGAGAAAGACAATACTTTCCAAGAGAGCGTTACTGCAAGGAAGAACGAAAAGCAATTCGTGTTTATTGAGGGTCCGCCTACTGCTAACGGCATGCCTCATCCTGGCCACGTTTTAACTAGAGCGCACAAAGACTTGGTTTTGCGTTTCAAGACAATGCATGGTTTTTACGTGCCTCGCAGGGCTGGTTGGGATACTCACGGCTTGCCTGTTGAATTGGAAGTAGAAAAGAGTTTGGGTTTGAATGACAAGAAAGGAATCGAGAAGTACGGCGTAAAGAAATTCAACGAGAAGTGCAGGGAAAGCGTGTTCAAGTACGAGAATGCTTGGCGTGAAATGACGCGTAGAGTTGGTTTCTGGCTTGATTTGGATGATGCTTACGTTACGCTGACGCCTGATTACATTGAGAGTGTTTGGTGGAGTTTAAAACAAATTTGGGATAAAGAATTGCTTTACGAAGGACATAAGATAGTTCCTTTGTGTCCTCGTTGCGGTACTTCATTATCAAGTCACGAGGTTGGTTTGGGTTACAAGGATGTTACTGACGAGTCTGTTTACGTTAAATTCAAGTTAGAAGATGAAGACGCGTTCTTGCTTGCTTGGACTACTACTCCGTGGACTTTGTTTGGAGTAGTTGGCTTGGCTGTAAACAAAGCTTTTGTTTATTCTTTAGTAGAATGCGATGGAGAAAAGTATTACTTGGCGTCTTCTTTGGTTGAAGGAGTTTTGGGTTCAAAGTGCAAAGTATTAAAGAAAAACATTAAGGGTAGTGAGTTAGTTGGAAGAAAATTCAAACAATTATTCAAGGATATTCTTGTTAAAGAAAACGCGTTTTTTGTTATTCACGCTGATTACGTGTCTATTGATGACGGCACGGGTATTGTTACTCAAGCTGGTGCTTACGGTGAAGAGGATTACGATAACTGCGTCAAGAACAGCTTGCCTATTGTTTCTTACGTGTTAGAGAATGGGTCTTTCGACGACCAAATTCCTTGGTTGAAGGGATTGTTCTTTACTGTTGCTAACAAGAAGACTTTCAAGAAACTAGAGGAAGAGCAGCTACTCGTGAAGAGCAAGCCGTTTTTGCATTCTTACCCGCATTGTTGGCGGTGCGATACTAAATTGATTTACATTGCTCGCAAGAGTTGGTTCATTAAAATGAGTTCTTTACGCGAGAAACTCTTAAAGAATAATGACGAAATTTCTTGGTATCCTGAAACTATTAAAACCGGGCGTTTTGGTTCTTTCTTGAGTGAAGTTAAAGACTGGGCTTTGAGTAGGAGTCGTTATTGGGGCACGCCGTTACCAATTTGGATTAGTGAGGATGGAGAAAAGATTTGCGTTGGTTCTTTCGACGAGTTGCGGGAATTGTCTGGAAAATCGTTAAAGAATTTTGATCCTCACAAGCCGTTTATTGATGAAATAATTATTAAAAAGAACGGGAAGGAATTCAAGCGGGTTCCTGAAGTTATTGATGCGTGGTATGATTCTGGTTCAGCTCCTTTTGCTCAATGGCATTACCCGTTCGAAAACAAAGAAAAATTCAAGAGGAATTTTCCTGCTTCATTCATTGTTGAAGCAGTAGACCAAACTAGGGGCTGGTTTTACACTCTGCATGCTTTAGGAACCGTGTTGTTTGATTCTCCTGTTTTCGAGTCTTGCGTTGTTTTAGGCCATGTTCTAGATAAGAATGGTTTGAAAATGAGCAAGAGCAAGGGAAATATGGTTTCGCCTGATGAAATGTTCGAGAAGTACGGTGCTGACGCGTTGCGTTGGAGCTTGTTTGTTGGAAACCCGCCTTGGGAACCAAGCAAGTTTTCTGAAGAATCTGTTGCAGAGAGCTTCAATCGCTTTATTTCAACTTACTATAACTCGTTGTATTACTACGATACTTACTCCGCGTCTTATGGTTTCAAGCCTAGTGGTGAGTTAGTTTTTGAAAACGCGTTGGATTACTGGATTGTTTCCAGGCTTAATTCAATTATTAATTGCGTTGAAAAAGAAATGAGTGTTTACAATGTTCACAAGGCAACTCGTGCTTTGCAAGACTTTTTGTTGAATGACTTGAGTAACTGGTTTATTCGCAGGAGCCGCGATAGGTTTACTGCAACTAAAAAGAACAAAGAGTCAACTCAAGCTTTCGAGACTTTAGCGTATTGCTTGAAGGAACTAGCTTTAGTGACTGCGCCGTTCGTTCCTTTTGTTTCTGAAACGGTTTACTCTCGTTTCTCTAAGGAGAGCGTTCACTTGCAGGATTACCCTAAAGCAAAAACAAGGTTGATTGATTTAGAGTTAGAGACGGAAATGAGTGACTTGCGTTTGGTTGTAGAGCAAGGGAGAATGCTTCGTTCAGCTAACTCGTTAAAGCAGAAACAACCTTTAGCTAAAGCTGTTTTAGTTGGGTTGAGTTTCAGTGATTCACTCTTGAGTGTTTTAGCTGGAGAATTAAACGTGAAAAAAATAGTTTTGAAAAAGACTGCAGGACTTGAATTAGAACAAGGATTCGTATTCAGCGAGTTGCGCGAAGGAGCTTTGCTTTACTTAGAAACTATTTTAACTCCTGAATTGCGTGCTGAGGGTTTAGCGAACGAGTTAACTCGCAATATTCAGGAAGCTAGAAAGAAATCAGGCAAGAAAATAAGTGATTCTGTTGCTATTGTTTTCATTGACGGCTTAAGCAAGGAAAACGAGGAGTTAGTCAAGCCGTTGCTTGAGGATTTAGCTGTGGAAGTGAGAGCAAAAAAAATTGTTTTCGGTAAAGGCAAGGGTTTTTCTTTAGACGCTAAAGTAAGTGGTACTACCGTGCGCATAACGCTTTGTTGAAGGTTTTAAATATCTCTCTTGAATTGTTTGTATTAAAGGGGGGTGTTGAAACGTGGATAGGGTTGGCGTAGTAGAACACTATTTCGACAAAATTAGCGTGGCTGTAATTAACTTGTCAGCTCCGCTTCGAACTGGGGACGTGATAATAATCAAGAATGCGGTTGGAGATAAAGTGTTGGAACAAAGCGTTAGCTCGATGCAAATAGATATGAAGAGCGTGTCTGAAGCGGGGAAAGGCGATTCAATAGGCTTGAAAATATCTGCGCGAGTGCACGAAGGCAATCTTGTTTTCAAGAAGTAATTTTTTTTACTGCCTTGATTATTGCGTTCGAGTTCAATCCGTATTTTTGCATTAATTCATTAGGCTGGCCTGATTCTCCAAAGCAGTCTTTCATTCCAACGAACTCAATTCGCGTGGGAGCTTTCCGCGAGAGCACTTCAGCTACTGCCGAACCCATTCCGCCAGCAACTTGGTGTTCTTCTGCTGTTACTACGCGCTTGGTTTTTTTAGCGCTCTTGATTATTGTTTCCTCGTCAATTGGTTTTATTGAATGATTGTTTATTACTTCGCAATCAATTCCTTCTTTCTCCAAGGCGTTAGCTGCTATTAGTGCTTCGTAAACCATTGCTCCGCAAGCAATTACTGTAACGTCCTTTCCGGAACGAAATATTTCTGCCTTACCTATGGCAAAAGGAGTTTTTTTAGTAGTAACAATCGGCGTTGCTTCCCTACCTAAACGGAAATAACAAGGCCCCTTGTGTTTAACGAAAGCGCGAACTGTTTTTTCTGCTTCAATAGAATCACAAGGCACTTCAACAATCAAGTTCGGCAAGACGCGCATTGAAGCAATATCCTCCAAGGCTTGGTGAGTAGCTCCGTCAGGTCCAACACTAATTCCAGCGTGAGCACCGACGATCTTCACGTTTGCTTTAGAATAACATACTGCAACTCGAACGTGGTCCCACGCTCGTCCTGGAGAAAAAACCGCGTAAGAAGCAATGAACGGTATTTTGCCTTCCATTGCTAGTCCAGCTGCTACTGCAGTCATGTTTTGTTCTGCTACTCCTACTTCAATAAAGCGTTCAGGGTATTTTTCTGAAAACAAGTTTGTTTTAGTAGAACCAGTCAAGTCAGCGCTTAAAGCAATTATTTCCTTGTTTTTTCCTCCTTCTTCAAGCAAGGCTTTACCGTAACCAGTGCGAGTAGCTTCCTGCTCAACGTCTTCGTCAAATAATTTAGGGTTTAGTGTCTTGTTCATTTTATTTTTTCTCTTTCTTTTTCTAGTTCAATTAATGCTTTTTCTGCTTCCTTGGCGTTTGGGGGTTTTCCGTGCCACTTGAAGTCGTTCTCCATGAAACTAACGCCCTTGCCTGGAATAGTGTTCATTAGTATTGCTGTTGGTTTTTCTTTCATTGCGTTTGCTTTCTCCATGGCGGTAATAATTTCATAGAAGTCATGACCGTTTGCTTCTAAAACAAACAAGTTGAATGCTTCTAGTTTTTCTTTCAAGGGTTCCAACGGCATTACTTGTTCAGTGTCGCCTTCGATTTGAATCTTGTTTCTATCAATAATGAACGTTAAGTTGTCGAGCTTGTATTTAGCTGCAAGCATGAATGCTTCCCAATCGCAGCCTTCTTGCAACTCGCCGTCACTAAGCAAGGCGTAAACTCTCCATTTGGCGTGGTTCATTTTACCTGCTAAAGCAACTCCTGTTGCTATGCCGCAGCCTTGTCCTAGTGGCCCGCCAGTGTTTTCTATTCCCGGCAAGCACTTGAAGTGAGGGTGTCCTTGCAAGCGAGAATTTATTTTGCGGAGTGTGGATAACTCGCTTTTCGGGAAAAAGCCTGCTTCAGCTAATGCAGCGTATAATACGGGACAAATGTGTCCGTTGCTTAATAGTATCCTGTCGCGGTTTTCGTTCCACGCGTCTTTAGGGTAAAGTTTAGCTTGATGAAAATATAACGCAGTGAATACGTCCGCCATTCCAAGTGGTCCTGCAGAGTGCCCAGAGCCTGCTTCGAGAAGCATTTTAATAATGTCTTGCCTGACTGCGTTGGCTTTCAGCTTTAATTCCTTTGTTTTTTTTTCGTCAAGCATTTTTTTATTACTCTGCCATTAAATAAATGGCTTTTTACTTGATGAATTTTTCACTTGATGAACGATAGTTTTACCGTGTTTCTTATTGGTTGTTGAAACAACCAGCTTCCTATTACTAAAGAGTCGGCTCCTGCTTTCACGCATTTTGCAGCGTTTTCTTCGTTTATTCCGCCGTCAACGCAAATTTCTTTATTAAAGGTTCTTTTAATGCAACGAATTTTTGATAAAACGCTGTCAGAAAAGTTTTGACCGCTTTTACCCGGTTTAACGCTCATTACTAGCACGAAGTCAACTAGTTCAAGTAAGTCTTGAAAGTCTTTGTTTTTAGTTTCAAGGTTTATTGCAAGTCCTACTAGGCGCCTAGTTTTCCTGATTTCAGTAATTACTTTACGCGGGTCTTGTTTGCACTCGAAGTGAAAACAAAAAGACCTGGCTTGGCTAGAGTAATCTGCAATAAAATCTGTTGGTTTTTCAACCATTAAGTGAAAATCTTTCTTGAATGTTTTCCATTCTTCTAGTTTTTTTGGCTCGAATTTTTGCAGCGTGTTTGTTTCAACGAATTTACCATCCATTAAATCTATTTGGACTCTTTTTACTAGTCCTTTCAACGAGTCTGCTTTAGTGTAGTTTTCAAGTGATAAGACTGAGGGAATTACTTCAACCATTTTGATTCAAACCTGCTTATTTTTTTTAATCTTTTTACTCTTCGTTCGCTGGAATCGAACTTCGCGTCAAGCCAAGCATTAATCATTCCAAAAGCGTTTTTTGGCTTTGTTTTGTATGCGTTAAAGCAAAGCACGTTAGCGTTGTTGTGTATTTTCGCGTTTTTTGCTTCTTGATTAGAATAAACTAATACTGCTCGCACGCCTTTGACTTTGTTAGCTGCAATGCATACTCCAGCTCCAGTTCCGCAAACTAGAATGCCTAACGCTTTTTTTTCAGTTACTTTGCGTCCTACTGCGAAAGCGTAGTCTGGGTAATCAACTTTTTTTGTTTCTGAAGAAACACCTAAATCTTGAAAAACAATTTTTTTCTTGGAAAGCCATTCCACAATGCTTTTTTTTAGTTTGAACCCAGCATGATCTGAACCCAAATAAATCATGAAATGATTACACTGTTCTAAATAATAAGTCTTTATTTAAACATTTTTTCGCGCTGTGGTAATCTTGTAAAGCGTTGCCACCAAGGTCGTTCTTGGTAAAGTCGTGTTTTCCTGATTTGAATCATTTGTTTTTCTGAATTGCGTTTGTTTTCGTATTTCTGTCTTTTTTCGTCAAGCGCTTGCCACAAACTCTTGTTTTTCTTTCTAGTTATTGTTTCCTCGTTTTTTGCTTCAACGAATTTAGTTGGTTTTCTAAGGTAAGTAAAGTAATCGTATTTTTTTCCTTCGTGTTCCAAAGCGCTTCTTACTTTTATTTTAGGTTCGAAAGCGTGAATGAATGACTGCCAAGCAGTTGGCTTGCCTGTTTTTGTTTCCTTTATTTTGCTTTCAAACGGTTTTGCTTTCGGGTATTCTTTTGGAGTTGTTTTCAAGTTGGCTTCCATTTTATTTAGTATTGAGCCTAAGTAATCGTTCTTGTATTTCATTCTGAAATGCGTGTTAGTGCCTTCCTTGAAGTTTGACAGTTTGTTTTTCAAAGAATTGTGTTCGTTTCTCAAGTGGTTTAGTTCTTCTTGCGTTAACCTGCGTTTGTTTGCTAGTAAAGAATTAGTTTTGTTTACTAACTCGTCGTGTAGTTTAGTGAATTTTCTTTCCTTTCGACTAACTAACGGCATAATTTAATTTGTTTTCTTTAATTAAAAACAGGTGGCCTTATTCGCGTTTTTTTCTTGAAGTAGTATCCCGCAGCTAAACCAAATATTAATCCGCCTAAGTGAGCTGCGCTTCCTATTCCGCTTCCTGCATTAAAGCTGCCTAGCAACTCGAGTACGAACCAGAATATTGCTGCTTGCTTCATTGACATTGGAATAAACCAAATGAAAATACGCAAGTCCGGGTAAAGAATTGCTAGCGCGCCTAGTACCCCAAAAATTCCTCCTGACGCACCTAAAGCAGGTAAAGCAGGAATTATTCCAATTACTGTAGTAGCGTAGTAAGCTATTGCACCAATTATTCCCGCTAGCAAGAATATTGCGAGAAAGTTTTTTTTTCCAACTCGGTTTTCCAAAAGCGGTCCGAACATGAACAAGGCAAAACAATTGAAGAACAAGTGAAGGAAGCTTCCATGCAAGAACATGGACGTGATTATTCGCCATGGTTCGCTAAAGAAATTGCTTGGGTCAAGCCAAAAACTAGTTGTGAAGCCGCCTTCCAGTCCAGTTATTAACTGCACTAGGAATACTGCAACAATAAAAACTAGCAGGTATGAATTTAACGACTTCACTTTTTTTCACTCAACTTTTTAGCCGCAGCAACAGCATTTGCTTTTCTTTTTAGTGGTTTTCTTTTTAACTGTTTTTTTTACTTTCTTTTTAACAACCATTTTATCCCCTCTTTTAATACTAACTCTAGTTTGTTTTAAATGCGTTTTTGTTTATTGAGTTTTGCTGCCTTCCTTATTTTTTCAGCGAATTCTTCAGGGTTTTCAGTAGTAAGCCAAACCGTATTGAAGAAGCCGGTTTTCTTTTTTATTTCAACCGCGTAATTTTTTCGCGTGATGAAACCAATTACTCTCCCGCCTATTACATTCAGTCTCAAGCCAAGGCCGAACCACCACGGTACTTTGCATACTTCAACGCTTTCAATGTCTTTAAACAATACTTCGTATTTTACTGGGCCTTGAATTGTTTTCACCGAATTATTAGTGATAATAAAACTAGTATTCCAAAAGAACCATATTGCAAGGATTACTGTTAGTGAAATTATTGTTTGAATTACTAAAGCAGGTAAAGGCACGCCGATTGAATAAAACAAGGCGAGCATTGTTATTACTAACACTGGGAAAATAAAGCACAGTATTTTTCCACCCCAGCCGAATGGAGCTTTTTCTTCGTAAATCATTGCTTTTTAATCAATAGGTATTTTCTTAAAATGCTTTGCTTACTATATTAGTATCATGGCTTTAGACAATAAGAAGAACGAAAACTTTTCAGAGTGGTACTTGGAGTTAGTGCAAAAGTCCGAGTTAATGGATTATAGCGCAGTGCAGGGCTGCATGATTTTCAGGCCTGCTTCAATATTCATTTGGGAGAGAATTCAAGAATTCTTGAATGAAAAATTTTCAGTTGATGGCGTAAAGAATGCTTACTTTCCTTTGTTTATTCCTGAATCAATGCTTTCCAAGGAAGCAGAGCACTTTCAGGGTTTTACGCCTGAAGTAGCTTGGGTTACTCGCGGAGGAAACGATGAATTGGGAGAAAAATTAGCTTTGCGTCCTACTAGCGAGACGGTGATTTATTCTACTTATGCTAAGTGGGTTTCTTCTTACCGAGACTTGCCTTTGAAATTGAATCAGTGGTGCAATATTATTCGCTGGGACACGAAGACGCTGAAACCGTTCTTGCGTACTAGAGAGTTCTTGTGGCAGGAAGGACACACTGTTCACTCTAGTGAAGAGGATGCAGAGCGAATGGTTTCGCGTGCTTTAGGTTGGTATATTGATGTTTGCAAGGAATTATTGGCTATACCTGTTTTTTACGGCGTTAAAAGCAAGATAGAAACGTTTCCCGGCGCGGTTTACACTATGGGTATCGAGGCGTTAATGCCTGACGGCAAGTCTTTGCAGTCTGGTACTTCTCATAATTTAGGCCAGAATTTCTCGAAAATGTTTAATTTGCAATTCAAGACTAAGGACGAAACTAAGGAGTATGGTTGGACTACTTCATGGGGTGTTTCTACCCGGTTGATTGGAGCGGTAGCAATGCTTCACTCTGACGACAAGGGGCTAGTTTTACCTCCTAAGATTGCTGAAACGCAAGTAGTGATAGTGCCTATTTACAAGACGTTGGAAGACAAGAAAATGTGTGTAATAGCGGCTAACCGAGTTGTTTCGGTGTTGAAGAAACAAGGTTTGCGTTTGATTATTGACGAGCGGGAGGACAAGACTCCTGGCTTTAAGTTTAATGACTGGGAAATGAAGGGAGTTCCATTACGCATTGAAATTGGCTTGATGGATTTAGCTAAAACTGGCGTTACTATTGCTCGCAGGGATACTGGCGAAAAGGAATTCGTTGTTGAAAACGAGGTTTCTGGTTTTGTTGAAAGCGTTTTGCAAGAAATTCAGTCTAACTTGTACTCAAAAGCTAAGGCGCTTCTTGATTCTTCTGTTGTTGAGGTAGAGCAATTAAAGGAATTAAAGATTAGTATTGAAGACAAGAAGATAGTGAAAGCGTTTTGCTGTGATTCTAGGTGTGAGGAAGCTGTTCACGAGGAGTCTCAAGCTACGAGTAGGATTGTAGAAAAAGCAAGCGCGGAAGGCAAGTGCATTATTTGCAGCAAGCCTACTGCTGATTTGCATTGGTTTGCTAAAGCTTATTAAAAACCAAGCTTCACTCTTTTAGTTTATAGCCCTGTAGTATAGTGGTCAAGTATAGCGGCCTTTGGAGCCGTAGACGGCAGTTCGAATCTGCCCAGGGCTACTTTTTTGCCTAAACGTTTAAATAAGATAGTGCTTATTTTTTTTCAGTCTTTATTCCTTCACAATTTTTTTAGAGTGATTATTTAATGGGTTTAACTGAAGCTGGCTTGGGTTCAATGCTTGTTTTCTTTTTAGCTGCTTCCTTGTTTGTTTTCTCGACTGACACTAGCGAGGCTTTGTTGTACGCTATTGTTTTGCCAGCGTTGTTTTTTTGGATTGTAGTGCCTAACCGGTTTGGCTGATTTTTTAGATTGTGGTTTTAAATTCTTTTACTCCTTAATTTACTCGTTTTAATAGGTGTTTTATTAGTTGTTTGTTGAATCCATTTCCTTAAAAAATTTCAAGTCATTCAAAAACGCTACAGTCCAGTTTGAACGAGGCTTTAATTCTATAGTAGGACCAAATGGCTCTGGTAAGACGAACGTTGTAGATGCGTTGTTGTTTGCTTTCGGCGAGTCGTCGCTTAAAGCAATGCGCGTAAAGAAAACAATGGATTTGTTGTTTAACAACGCGGGAGTGGCGGAAGTAAGCATTATTGTTTCTTCAGGAAAAGAAAAACACTCTATTTCTAGGTTGATTAGGAAAGATGGAAAACAAAAGTACTTAATGGATGGAAGGCGAGTGAAAAAGTACGTTATTGAAGAGTTCTTGTTAAAGAACCGAATTTCTTTGAATCACGTTATCAAGCAGGGGGAAGTGCAGCGAATAGTTGAAATGAATTCCAAGGACCGTCGTTTGTTGATTGATTTCGTGGCTAATGTTTCTGATTACGAAGCAAAAAAGAAGGAAGCGTTGTCTGAACTCCAGAAAGTACAGAATACTTTGAATGAATCTAACGTATTGCTTGGCGAGAAAGAAGGTTTTTTGAAGGAGTTAGCTGAAGAAAAAAAGAGCGCGGAAAAATACTTGTTTTTAAGCGAGCGGTTGAAGTCTTTGAAAGCTACTCTCTTGAATTTGGATTTGAGTGTTTTAAATAATGAATTCAAGTCTTTAGTTGAAACTAACCTTGATTTGGATTCAAAAGCCAGGTGTATGCAGGAAGAAATTTCTAGTATTGATTTGGTTGTTGTTGATTTGCAGACGCAAATAGAGGATTTAAACCAAAAGATTTTATTAAAGGGTAAAGGCAAGGAAGTTGACTTGCAGAGAGAAATTGACGAGTTAAACAATTTGATTTCTCAAGGAAAATTATTGATTCAAGAAAAGAAAATGGAGTTAGAAAAAGTTTCAACAAGGAGTTTTGAAGTAAAACTCGAAAAACTAAAAGCGTTGGATGAAGTTAATGCGCAGAAAAAAAATCTAGTTGTTTTCATTGATGATTTGAAGGAAGTAAGCGCAATGCTTTCAAAAGAAGAGAGCGGTTTGAATAAATTAGTTGGTGCTAGTTCTTCTTTCACTAGTGATTTTCATTCTGCAGTAAAGAAAATGCAGTTGCTTGAAGAAGAAATGCTTTCAACTAAAGAAAGATTAAACGAGATTCAAGCGGAAACCGGCAAGAACAAGGAAGTACAGAGAATGAAGGAACTCGAGCTAGAGCGCCTTCGCAAGGGTTTCGTGAGTGATTCGTCTAATAGATTAAAGGAATTAAAGTCTGGTTTAACCAAGGTTGATAAAGAGCTTGTTGAATGCGAGAGTAAAGTAAGTGATTTGTTTAGTGTTGAAAAGAAATTAAACAAGGAATTACAGGAAACTGAAATTGATTTAGTTGAATCCAGGAAGAAATTTTCTTTTTACGAGGGTCGTTTGAGGCAAGTTGGTGGTTCTTCAAGCTTGTTTGAAGCAGTAAACGCATTGAAGCAAGTGAAAGGGGTTTATGGTACGGTTCAGGAATTGATTAATTTTGATTCAAAATACGTTATTCCTGTTTCTACTGCTTTAGGCCCAAGGCTTTCTTTTGTTGTAGTTGATTCAGTAAAAACTGCTGGAAAAAGCATTGAATTCCTTAAGAAAGAGAGGAAAGGAAGAGTTTCGTTTATTCCTTTAGATAAGATTTACGCCAAGTCTTTGTCTAGTGAAGAAAAAGCGTTGAAGAAAGAAAAAGGCGCAATAGACTTTTTGATTAACTTGCTTTCTTTTGATTCAAAATTCAAGAACGCTATAGAGTTTTGTTGCGGCAACACGCTGGTAATGAACGACTTTTCTTCAGCTGAAGACTTAATTGGTGAAGCAAGGTTAATTACTTTAGAGGGAGAGTTGTTTGAACAATCTGGCTTGGTTTCAGGGGGTTCTTCAAGTGATAAATTAAACCCGTTTTTGGAAGCTAAAGAACTAGAAAAATGGGCGTCCAAGCTAACTAAGCTTGAAGCAGAACGCCAGATTTTGCTTTCTTCACTTAATTCAAACCGTGATGAAGGAAGCGAAGCTCGAAAGAAGCGTGTGGAAGCAGAATTGTTGAAGAAAAAGTTCGAGCTCGAGTTAGAGCACGTTCAGAACGAGGAATTGCAAAACCAAGAAAAATTAAAGGATTTGAAGAAGGCGGTTAGTGATTTAACTGTGGAAATAAAGCAGTGCGCTGAGGAAATAGTCAAGGGCGATGATGAGCGCAGGGAATTAGTCAGGGAGTTATCGCAGCTTAATGTTCACTTTTTGTCGTTAAAGGAAAAAGTGGATGTAGAAAAACAACAGAGTTTTGGCAATGAAGTAAAAGAGAGAGAACACCGGGTTTCTGAACTCAAAATAAAATCGTCTGAATTAAAGAGTGAGAAGTCTGCTATTGAAACTAAGTTGAGCGTTTTCGAGAAGCAATTAGTTGGCATTGAAAAGCAAGAGAAGGATTTGCTTGAGCAAGTGAAGGAATACGAGGGAGTGCAAAAGGAAGCTGATTCTAGAATAAAGGTTGCTAGAGAAAAACTCAAGGAGAAACTAGAGGAACAAAAGAAAGTAGCTGGCCACTTGAAGGAAATTTGGGTTTCGCGTGCTGAATTCGAGAAGAAAATAAAGGTAATGGGTGAAAAGAAGGCTAAAACCCAGTTTGATTTAGAGGAAAAAATTCGTCCAGGCAAGCAAAAGAATGAAGTGCGTTTAGCTACTTTACAAGAACGCATTAGTGGCTTGACGTTGCAGTTAGATGACTTGGGTGAAGTTAAACTCTTAAGTAAGTCTGAGGATGACGCGCCTGCTCTTGAGAAGGAAACTCAGTCTATTGAAAACGAACTTGAGGGTTTAGGTCAAATAAACATGCGTGCTATTGATGATTACGAGCGGAAGGCTGGTGACTTTGAGGTTCAAAAAGAGAGAGTAAAGAAGCTTGTTGAAGAAAGGGAAGCAGTGATTTCAATAATCACTGAGATTGAAGGAAAGAAAATTGCTACTTTCATGGAGTCTTTCAATGCTATAAACAAGAATTTCCAGCACTTGTTTTCACAAATTTTTGTTGGGCAAGGAACTTTGTTCCTAGAGAATGAAGAAAACCCGTTTGAAGGCGGTTTAACTATTAAAGTCCAGTTGGATAGGAAGGAAGTAAAGTACTTGGAGTTAATGTCTGGTGGAGAAAAATCTTTAATTGCTTTGATTTTCTTGTTCGCTATACAGGGAGTTAGTCCTTCGAGTGTTTACATTTTGGACGAGGCGGATGCTGCTTTGGATGATGAAAACTCTCGAAAGCTGCAGGAATTAATTAATGCTTTGAGTAATGATACTCAATTTATTGTTGTTACGCACAATGAAACGGTTTACAAGAAAGCTGATTGCTTGATTGGTGTTGCAATGCAAGGACATGATGGAAGCAAGCTTGTTGAAGTGAAATTATCGTGATTAAAAAAGTGAAAAAACCTTTTGTTTCAATAATCGTGCCGTCTTTAAATGAAGAAAAAAACATTGAGGCTTGCTTGAAGTCTTTACGCAAGCAGGACTTTGGTTTTGATTTCGAGATTATTCTAGCTGACGGCGACAGCAAGGACAAGACGAGGCTTATTGCTAAGAAATACGTTGACGCGATTGTTGTTGAGCACAAGCACACGATTGCTGCTGGTCGTCAAATGGGTTGTGCTAAAGCTCGCGGTGAATTGTTTGTTTTCACTGATTCTGACTCGATTCCGGATAAAGAATGGCTTTTGAGGATTACTGCTCCTTTTGTTGACCCTAAAGTTGTTGCTTCTTACGGTACTGCTAGCTTGTTGAAGCCGACTTTACTTGAACGAGTTCTAGCTAAAACCGTGTTTTCTTTGTACTTGTTAGTAACGAGTGTGATTGGAATGCATTCAGGGCCTGGTTTTAATTTGGCTGTTCGCGCTAGCGCTTTTCATGCAGTGAAGGGTTTTGATGTTCACTTGGTTACTGCTGAAGACGTTGCTTTACTCAAGAAATTAAAGAAGCACGGTAAAATAGTTTTCGTGCCTGGAGCGGTAGTAGCGGTTTCTCCGCGCAGGATTCGAAAGTGGGGTTTGCTGAAGTTTATTTCTTTTCACGTAAAGAACTTGCTTGAAGAAAGTCTTTTAGGCAAGTCTGAACGAGAATACGAGCCAGTGCGTTAACCGGTTCCACCGGAATTGAGGTTCGCCTTTGCTTTTTATTCAGCTTTTTTTAACTCTTTTCCAGTTTAACCCGCTGGGGAGTTGGTTCGTAATGAAAATGGATGTTTCGAAGATTTCTTACCGTGATTTAGAGAAAGTGTTTTCTGAAGCAGATTACCACGTGCATGAAATAATTCGCGTTGGAGGGCGAGTTATTTTAGATTGCGCTTACATTCAAAGCAATCTCGTGGCTGTTTCAGCCTAATCCCCTCTTTTTTTATTCTTTGTTTTCTTCTATTCTTTTGGAATGAATATTGGTGTTTTAGGTGCGGATGGTTCAGGAAAAACTACGTTAATTTATTCCTTATCCAAGCATTTGAGTAAAAACAAGGTGCCTGTAAAGTCTTACAATTTCGACGTGTCAGTGAAGCACTTACCTTACCCTGTTGATTTTGATGTTAGAAAAAAAGTAAAAAAGAAAGAACTTGAAGACGGTTACTCTAAATTGTTTTTCGAGAAAACCAAAGACGTTGTTTTTTACGATTTAGGTGGGGGAATAGATTTCTTTCTCCAGAATAAAAACTTGTTGAAGAAATTCAACTTGCTTTTGTACGTTTGCGAGGATTACGGAGAAAAAACGCTTGACGCGTTGCAAGACTTGTTAGTGAAAGCATTCAACACGCCTGTTTTTGTTGTAGTGAACAAGATTGATTTAAAGAAGTCTTTCTCAACTAGCGTTTTCGAGTCTGTTCCAGTGAGAAAAAGAAAAATAGCTAGAGTGTCTGCTTGGGAAAAAACTGGTTTGCACGCCTTAGCTAAACAACTTGACGTGGTTTGATTGCGTTTTTGGGAGATTGATTTTTGCCGCGGTCTAGCTGTAATAGCAATGATTGCTTTCAACTGGCTTTACGCTCTTGGCTTTTTCGGCTTGATTTCCTTTAACGCTAATGAATTAGTTTGGTGGATTACGGCTAGAGTAATTGGTTTTTCTTTCATTTTCATTGCTGGAGTTTCTTTTTACTTAGCTAGCGAAAAAAACAAGAACTTGCTGCAACGCGGCGCGAAAGTTTTTTTTGCTGGCTTGCTTGTTACCGTAGTAACCTGGGTTTTCGTTCCTAAAGTATTCGTGGTTTTCGGTGTTTTACACTTAATCGGCGTTTCAATGATTCTAGCGTTGTTTTTCAAGCGTTTTTCTAACCGCGTCTTGCTTGCTGCAGGCGCTTTAATTGCATTGATTGGTTTTGTTTTACCTAGTTTTTCTTTCGATTACTCTTGGTTTTTGTGGTTGGGTTTAATGCCGCATACTTTTTCTACTCTTGATTACTTTCCTTTGCTTCCTTGGTTCAGCGTGTTTCTTTTCGGTATTGTTTTCGCTAGAATTTTTTACTTCAAAGCAAAAAGACGGTTTATTTTCCCTGAAAAAAAGTCTTTCTTATTAGGGGTTTTAGGCAAGAATTCTCTGGCTTTGTATTTGCTGCATATTCCTTTCTTGCTTTTTTTGCTTTATTTTTTTGGTTTTAATTTTTTAAAGTAAGGGTTTTTAAAGGTAGTTGAGTATTATTTGTTTGCAATCCATTGATTTTCTTTTTTAATTATTAATCTATTTGTGGAGTTGGTTAACCCGTATGAGTGAAGAACCAAAAGTTTTCAAAGGAACTACTACCGTAGGAATTGTTTTTGCGGAAGGAGTAGTTTTAGCTGCAGACAAGAGAGCGTCTTTCTCTAACTTTATTGCTTCTCGCGAAGCAGAAAAAATTCACGTTGTTGGCGATAAAATGGCTATGACTATTGCAGGCGGCGTGGGCGATGCTCAAACCCTAGTTAGGGCTCTTAAGGCGGAGTTGGAACTGCAAAAGTTTTCTAAAGGCAAAGACTTGACTGTAAAAGGCGCGTCTACTTTACTATCGAACATACTGCAGAGTAATAAGTATTACCCGTTCATGGTGCAGTTGATAGTAGCTGGTTTTGACGAGAGTCCGCAGTTGTTTGATTTAGATCCTTTAGGTGGATTAATGAAGGAAAATTATGTTTCAACTGGCTCCGGTAGTGTTGTCGCGTACGGAGTATTAGACGAAAACTATAAGGAATCAATGACTATTAGTGATGCTTCAAAGCTTGCTGTGAGAGCGGTTTCTGCGGCAATGAAGCGCGATTCAGCTACTGGGGATGGGATTGATTTAGTAGTTGTAACAAAAAATGGAGTGAAAAGATTTTCAGAAGAAGAAATAAACGCATTAAAGAATCGTTAGTTTCCGAGCATTTTTTTTCGGTGTGTTTTTCTTTGATTAAACGAATTGGTGAAACATGGAATTAAATACGTCTACAGTTACTGTAAAGGATTTAGAAGCACTAGTTGAATCCGTATTACCTAAGGAATGCGAGTTAACTAAAGTAGAAGTTGAAGGTCCTCAAGTAGTGCTTTACTTGCGTAACATTAAGGCTTTTTACGAGGATGATCGTTTAATAACGAAAATAGCGTCTAAAGTGCGGAAGAAAGTATTGTTGCGCGTTGACGCTGACTCATTAATGCCTCCAGTGAAAGCTCTTGACGTAATTAAATCATTAATTCCACAAGACGCGGGTGTTGCTGAAATTCGGTTTGACCCTGTTTTTCATGAAGTAGTTATTGAAGCTTTAAAGCCGGGTTTGGTTATTGGTAAAGGCGGTTTTGTATTAAAATCAATTATTTTGAATACTGGCTGGAGCCCTAGAGTATTGCGTTCGCCAACTAGCCCGAGCGAGGTAGAGAAAGCGATTCGCGGAGCTTTATTGTCTAATAGTCCTGCGCGTAAAAAGTTCTTGATTAAGTTAGGCAAGAAAATGATTTCTGCTCCGTCTTCTTGCGATTGGGTTAAGTTAACTGCTTTAGGTGCTTTCAAGGAAGTAGGGCGGTCCTGCATTTTGATTCAAACCCCTAAAAGCAATGTTTTGCTTGATTGTGGAATGAACTTAGATACTTCTGATCCTTCTCGTGCTTACCCGTACTTGAATGCAATGGGTTTAGCGTTAGACCAGCTTGACGCAGTTATTTTGAGTCACGCTCACTTGGATCACTCTGGGTTTATTCCTTACTTGTATAAGTACGGTTACGACGGTCCAGTGTATTGCACTCCGCCAACGCGAGACTTGTCTATATTGTTGCAGCAGGATTGCATTAACGTAATGAATTCTGAAACGCAACAAGGAGCTCCTTTCTCAGAGAAGGATGTAAAAACTGAATTAAATAACATGATTTGCCGTGATTACGGCGAGGTTACTGACGTTACTCCCGATCTTCGTTTTACTTTCTATAATGCAGGGCACATTCTTGGTTCTGCAAGCATTCATTTGCATATTGGCGACGGATTACACAATTTAGTTTACAGCGCTGACATTAAGTACGGTAGAACGAATTTATTTGACCCTGCTGAAACTCGTTTTCCAAGAGCTGAAACCTTGATTTTAGAGAGCACTTACGGTGGCAAGGATGATTTACTTCCTAAGTTAGAAGACAGCGAGAACCATTTGGTTTCGGTTATTAGGGACGCTATTGCTCGCAGGGGCAAGGTATTGATTCCTGTTTTTGCTGTAGGACGCGCTCAAGAAATAATGTTGATTCTCGAACGCGGTTTGAAGGATTTGAACGTGCCTGTTTACATTGATGGAATGAGCAAGGAAGCTTCATCTATTCACACGGTTTACCCTGAGTACTTGCGCAAGAACGTGCAGCGACGCATTTTACAAAACAATTCTCCTTTCGAGCACCCAATGTTTAACCACGTTGTTTCTAAAGAGCGAAAGGATATTGTTGAGAGTGAAGAACCGTCAGTTATTTTAGCTCCTTCCGGAATGCTTTCTGGAGGCACTAGCTTGCAGTTCTTGAAAATGCTTGCTTCTGACGAAAAGAACTCGTTAGTTTTCGTTGGTTACCAGAGTGCTTCTTCTTTAGGCCGGAAGATTCAGTCTGGCGTAAAGGAAGTTCCTATTTTGAATGAAAAGAGCAAGCTGGATTCCTTGAAGATAAACTTATCAGTGTATACTGTTGACGGGTTTTCAGGTCACGCTGATCGTAGCCAATTGCTTGCTTACGTGAGGAATTTAAGGCCAAGGCCCCAGCGCGTTATTACTAACCACGGTGACGAAGCTAAGTGTGATGATTTGGCTAGAGCTTTGTCTAGAATGATGCATTTGGATGCTCGTCCAATGATGAATTTAGATACTTCTAGATTGAGATGACTTTCTTAATAACTGGTGTTCCAGGTTCAGGTAAAACTACTATAGCTAAAAAACTAGCTTTAAAGCTTGGTTTGCCTTTGATTGACGTTAACAAACTAGTTTTGGAAAAAAAGCTTTTTTATCCATCTAAAGAAAAAGAAAAGACGGTTAAACTAAAGGCGTTGGAGAGAGCGTTAAAAAAAATTATTTTAAAGCAAGAGTGCGTGGTGGATTCTCACTTGTTGTGCGAAATGTGTTTAGGCAAAAAAATCTTTGTTTTGCGTTGCAACCCCCTGGTTTTAGAGAAGCGTTTATTGAAGCGGCGTTATTCTAGAGCAAAAATTAAGGAAAATGTTTTGTCTGAAGTGTTGGATTACTGTGTAGTTAAGGCTGAAGAAAATTATTCTCGAGTTATTCAAATTAACAATTCACGGGGCGTTTGCGTTAAAAAAATTTTAAAGGAAAAAAAAGATGTTGTTAGCTGGCTTGATGCGAAGGTAATTAAGCGTTTTGCCTCTCTAGAAAAGCTTTAAAACAAGTTTATTTCATAATGCTTAACTGCTTAATGAGGTGAAGTCAATTGTCCGATTATGATGAAGAGGATTTTGACGAAGAAGAATGGGATGAAGAAGAAGACGAAGAAGAAGAGTAAAGAATTATTTTTGTTTTTCAACTGATTCCATCATTTGTATAGTAATTACATCTGTTGGAATTATTTCTTCTTTTTTTACCCCTAATTTTTCCAAAAAATCTAGTGTTTGTTTTTCCTGGTTTTTGCGTGTTCTCTCCATTTTTGTTTTAGGCAACGCTATTTCAATAAAGCAGCCAAATTCGTCTATTTCTAATACCTTTATTTTAATTAGCATTAGTTTGAATTGCCATTCCGTTACTGCTCTGGCAAAAGCTTCTTGATAGCCGAGTTTGTCTAAGTCTTCTTGAATAGAATAACTGCTTTGTACTTCCAAGTCAATGTTTTCATCTTCTTGAGCCATGTACCCGTCAAACAAAATAGTTTCTTTTTCCGTCTTTTTTTCAGTTCTAACTATAAAGTACGTGAAGACTTGTGGTGCTAGTTGTTTTGCGTGAATAACGTCAATGAATTCTCCCCCTGAAATAAATGCTGCTTTGTTTTTCTTTAGTGCGTAAACTGTTTTTTCAGCGTCTTTTATTATTCCCGTTAATCGTTGTTCAGGCAAGCCCCATTTTAATGAGTGTTGTTTAGCTTGTTTTTTTTCAAACAAGTTCTTCAGAAAAGGAATGTCCATTTTTACTCCCTATTATTTTGTCTTTGTACTTTAACAAAAAGTACGATAACGCGCTTATTATAACTAATCCAACTGCCCCGAAAAGAATGTAGTCTTCCTGCTTGTTTTTAGTTGCTGGAGGACTCACTTTTTTTGCTATGGCGTAAGCCGTTAAGTAATTTCCTGCGTCTAACGCGTTTTTAGCTTCCTTCAGAACACTATCGTCTAGAGTGAATTGCTTTGTTTTTTCTTCAGCTAAGCTTACTTCTTTTTCTGCTTTAGACTTCATTGCGTCTATTAAGTTTTCTAACTCGCTTAGTTTTTTTCTTGAGTCTTCAAGGTTTTTTTCAAGGAGTTCCCGTGAGTAAGTAGTGTTTTTTCCTGATTCAATGCTGGTTTTTGCTTTATCCAACGGCTTAAGCAAAGTGCTTAAGTCTTTTAGAACCAAAGTAGTTTGCTGGTATTCTAAACTGTTTTTTTTCACTGAAGATTCTGCGTTAACTGCAGTTTCTAACTCTTTTTCCACGTCTTTTTTTTCTTCCAGGAAATCCATGTAATCGCTTAAAAAGTTATTCCAATTTTCTGGTTGTGGCGTTGGAATAAATATTATTGTAGTTTCAGTTGGTTCTAGTTCTTTTTTTGCTTCGCGTTTTTCCAGGATTATTGTTTTTTCTTCAAATTCTTGCATTCCGTTCAAAAGTAGCATTCCTTTATTTTCCGTTGCTTCCCCGCTTATTTTTGTGTAATTGTTTGTCGCAATATTAGTTTCAATTAGTTCTTGAGTAGCTGCGGGCAAAGTGTTTGTGAAAGTTAGTATTCTATAAGAAAGTTTTTCACTGCCGGCGTCAATTTCTTTTTCTTCCTCTATTGTTTTTAGAGCTGTTGAAATCAGCGCTTTTTTGTTTTCTTTAATGTAGTCACTAGTTTTCTTCAGGTTTTCAGTTATTGTTTCTAGTTCGCTTATGCTTTTTACTTCAATTCTCCCAGAAAAAGTTTCTAACGCAGTTTTCAAGTAATCAGCTTGTTTTTCCGGCAAGTATTTTTGGAACGCACTCAATTCCATAGCTAGGTTTGCGGCCCAACCGTATTCCTGAATTAATTTGTTTTGAATTCCTTCTTCTACGAAACCAACTTGTTTTAGCAAGTATTCTTGTTCCTTAGAATCTGCTTTTTTTAGCGCGTTGATTACTTCTTCAAGTATTTTTTCTTCTTCACTGAACCCGGCTTTGTTTTTTATTTCTTTAAGTAAGTCTTCTGTTTTTGCTTCAGTTTTTATTTTAATGAAGTCATCTGTGTTAATTTCGTTCAATACTTTTTCTAATTCCAGTGCGTTTTGGTACTTTATTTTTATTCTGTTTCCAATTGTTCCAACTGCTTTTTTAGGCGTGAATAAATCCTTACTCGCAATGCTTGTGAAAGACGTAGCGGCTAGTTTTTTATTTACTTCTTCTTTGAGTTTGTTCGTTTTTTCTTCTAGAAACGCTTCTATTTCTCTAGCTTCTTTTTCTAGTGTTTCGGATTTTTCAGTGCTTTCTTCCGCATGGTTTAACGCGTTAAATAACGCGTTATTGCTTTCTCCTAGAAACCCTTTTTCTCTTTTTTTTAGTAAGTCTTCAGCGTTTTTTAATTCGTTTTCTGCTTGGGAAAGAAGTTCTTGTGCTTCCAGCGAGTATTCTTGAGAGTAAAACGTGTTGCTTGATGAACTTATTTGGTTGGATTCGTCTCGCAAATCGTAATTGCTTGCATCAAAAATGTTGTTTGCCTCGTTTTTCCTGATTTTTGCTTTAGCTTGCTTTATGTTTTCAGTTGTTTTTTTTCTTAATTCGTTGTTTTCTTCAAGTAGTTTTTGCATTGCTAACTCTAATTTTTCGTAAACTGTTTTTTGGCGTTTTATTGCGGAATCTTTTTCGAATACTTTATTTATGACTGCTTGATACGGCGTCCAAAAATCAGTCAGTAACTCATTTAACTCGAGAATTCTTTCAGTTATGCTTCCTTTTGCTTTCGTTTTTTTAAGCAAGTTATTTTTTTCCGAGTTTAATTCGCTTATTGTTCCTGAAGCTAGTCCTGGGTTTTCTTGAGAGAATGCTTTTTCGAGTTCATTGCTTTTTTCGTCTATTAGTTCGTTTCCTTTTTTTACTGCTTCCAAAGCTTTATTCATTGCATTAAAGAGTTTTTCGTTGCAAGCCATTTGTTGCGTGATTATTCCTACTGGATCAATTTTTTTAGGTATTTCTTCCTGGGCTTTTCTTGCTTCTTCCCGTGCTTCGCGCATTAAGTCTATGACTTGTTTAAACTCGGTGGTGGAAGCTAGTTCTGGGTGTATTTCGGGTTGGCTAGGCATGCAAGGGTATAACGGGAAGTATTTTTGTCCTTCGATTAAGTAATTAAATTCGCTTAAGAACGCGCTTGTTATGGTTGTTAGTAGTAAAAGAAAAATTATTTTTTTCATATGAAAACTTGATTTTTCTTTTGGTTTTAAACTTTAAGCAAGTTTTTTCTTTTTAGTCTATTTAGCCGATTTTTAGTCTTTGAATAAGCTTATTATATTTTTTCAGCTATTGTTTAGAAGAGGGGTTTCTTTTTTGAAGGTATTCAAGCACGGTAACGCTTTTGCGGTAGTACTTCCTAATTACTTAGTTAAAGCGTGCAACGTGAAGGAAGGTAGTGAACTGACTTTTGTTGAAACCAAAGACGGTTTGTTTGCTTTAATTCCATCTAGTGAGAAAAAAACTACTGGTTCTAGCGGGTTAAACGCGACTGGTTTCATGGTTTTTGAAGACGAAGCAGCAGTGAAAAAACTTTCTGATTCACTAGAAAAAGAAATTAAAGCGGGTTTAGTGAAAGGATTCAGGAGTTTTGATAAACGTTACTTTATTGTTTCAAAGTCGTTTTTGGATGAAAACTACCCTAAAGTGCTTTCTGCTTTAAAAACCAAGGAATTATCTTTAACTGAAATAAGCGAGAAAATCAAATTACCGCGTGACGCAACAGAGTGCTTGCTTGGAGTTTTGAAGGAGGAAGGAGAAGTAATAGAGAAAAAACGCGGTTTGTACAAGCTTGTTTAGAGGAATGAAAGGATTTTTATTGTTCTAACTGCTAAATTAGTTCATGGCTCAAGAAAAAATCACTGCGCCCCAGAGTTCTGCGGGAATAACGAAGTTTTACGACGTAGTTGGAAGCGGCTTTTTATTAGATCCTAAAATAGTTATTGGTATAGCCATTGCTTTGATTGTCTTGGAGTTGGGTGTAAAGTGGCTAACAAAGCTGTAGATGCTTTTTTTAAAGAAATTCCTAACGTCCTAATCATTGTTGTATTGCTTTTGGTTTTGCTTGTAGTTTTAACGAAGTTTAATTGGGTGCATTGTTCACAGGTTCCTGGGAACTGGTGTAAAATTTATTGCGATTACGTAGAGCAATCTCACGGTAAAATAGCTTTAGTTTACGGAGATAATGGTTTAGGCGATGAACAAGCCTTTTATCAAATGATGCGTTCTTTCCGGCCTAATACTTATGTTGAGCGTTTTCACTTGAATCATACCACCTCGGGTTTGCTTAACGGCTTTAATGCAGTTGTTTTAATGCATGCGAAAGAAATTTCCAGCCGGCAAGTACAAATGATTAAGGACTACGTTAATCGGGGCGGGGTTTTGATAGTTGTAGGGGATTCTGCGTCAAGCCATTACGTTGATGATTTTGATTTAATTACTGCCCGCCAGAAAAATGCTTCCTTTTTTGAGCAATTATTGATTGAAAACATTACTGACGGTACTCCAGAGTATACTGATGCTATTCGTCAAGCAAAACAAACTAGTTGGTATCGCTTGTTGTATAATCAAAGTTACGTGAGTGGTTTTGATGCTTTAGAAGATGTATTTTCAGCTAAATTTGTTAGCGTGAAGAATTCTCCGGGAATTATAGAAATGAGGGGAGTATTGCGTGATAATTACGTTTGGAATGGCTTGAGTGCTAACATTTCTTTTCAAACCCCTGCTTTTGCTTTAATAACCCCTGATTCAGCTAGGGTTACTGAAATTGCTTTAATTAAGTTGAATGACAACGAGTTTTACCCCGCTATTTTTGAGTCTAGGTACGTAGGTAAAATAATTTATTTTGCTGTTCCCTTGGAGGATATTGGTTCTCCAGCATTAGTTAACAACTTGTTTGACTATTTGGTGGTATGCTAGCAAGCAAGGTTTATTAATATAAAAACTACCTATTTTAGTATATATTTAAAAAGAATTGCGTCTATGGTGGTGTAAAAAATATGTCGAAAAAAAGAGGACAACAAATGCCTGCAGGCGGCTCATTTTTTGAGAGCGCTATCCCGCTGATTTTAATCGTAGTACTTGGTTTGTTTATTGCAGCTAGGTTTGGTTACTTGGATTTAAGCGGCGTGCCTTTAATTGGTTCGTTAGTGCCTAGTTCAAGCGTGGATATAGCAGTTATTGGAAACCCGTCTCAAGTATTAGTTAATGAATTACGCAGCAGAGACGCAACTCTTGCTGGAATAAAATACATGGGTCATTTACCTCAAGAAGCGGTAGTGGGCTCTGCTTTAGATAAGTACGATTTAATTATTCTGCAAGGAGAAGTTTACTGTGACCGAACTGCACGTGAAGCAATTCGCAATGCAGTGCAAGGCGGAACGAAACTACTAGTAGTTGGTAATGCTTGCACTCGAGTTCACAACGACAAGACGGTTTACGGCTGGGATTTTGTACTAAAAGATGTTATTCCAGTAAAGCTTTCTAACATTCAAGCTCATGAACCAGTTGGTCCAGAATCAATTACTGTAAACGGAAAACTAACTATCGTTTCTCAAGACCACCAAATGTTCATGGGAATCTTGAATCCTAGGTTTTCTGGAACTGTAACCAGTGTTTACCCAGCAGCTAACGCAGACATTCTAGCGTTAGTAAGCGAGTATGGTTCAAGTCCTGTAGGACCATCTGAATTCGCTATTATGGAAAGCAAGGGTTTACTGAGCGGAAAGACAATGTACTTTGCTTTTGATCCAGGTACCATGATTGCTGAAGGCAATGGCGGAAGAAACATGTTTATTGCTTCCTTGTTGTACTTGAATGGAAAGAAGTAAACTCTTTTCTTTTTCCCTATTTTTTTTTTAATTAAAAACAAGTTAAGTCTCTTATAACGTTCTGTTAAAAACAATTGAATACAAGAGGTGTGCATAAATGGAAGATACCAGCAATCAACTAGAACAACCAGAAGAATTGCCAAAACAAGAATTACCAAAACAAGAATTGAAGCCGGATGGAAACATTATTTACGTTGGCAGCAAGAATGTAATGAGTTACGTTTTAGCAATAGTAACTAAATTCAACCAAGGCTTTAGCGAAGTAGTAGTTAAAGCAAGGGGCGCTACAATAAGCAGAGCTGTAGACGCTACTCAAATCGCTAAACACCGTTTCATAAACACGTTGAAAATAGATAAGTTTGACGTGATTACTGAAGAATTACCTTCTGAAGATGGTTCAATTAGCAGGGTTTCAAGCGTTTCGCTATTACTAACTAAATAAAAACCTTCTTTCCCCCTTATTTTTTGTTTATTTTAGTTTTTGATCGAACTTTTTTTTTCAAAAGTTCGGGCTCGTAGATCAACGGTAGATCGCCTCCATGGCATGGAGGAGGCTGCGGGTTCGAATCCCGTCGAGTCCACTAATTTTTCTTTCTAAGAAAAATTAAGTAAAGAAATGAACGTTTAATCAAAGAACTAAAAAAAATTTAAGTAAAAGACTAAGAAAGAGTTTTATGAAAAAGAGTGTTAAAATGGAGAATTGCAGGTTTTGTGATATTTGTTCTAAAGCAAAGGAAGCAGTAATCGTCTTCGAGAATGAAGGCGCTGTAGCGTTTATGGATACTAATCCCCTGGTTGAAGGACATGTTTTAGTAGTTCCCCACAGGCACGTTGAGCGCATTATTGATTTGAGTGACGATGAAATCAAAAAGCTTTTTCAGGCAGTAAAGAAGATTGAAGAAGCAATGCTTTCTTCACTTGGTTGTGAAGGAATTGATTTGCACCAAAGGTATAGCCCTTTTCTTGAAGAAAGCGAGTTGCGTGTTGGTCACTTGCATGTTCACTTGGTTCCAAGGAATTTGAATGATGAATTGCATGTTCGTATTTATTCCAAGATTAAGCGCTTGAAACATTCTACTGAAGACTTAAAAGAAACCGCGGAACAAATTAGTAGTGCAATAAAGTAATTTTTGGTGAAACTTTTCGGTAAAAGTTTGTTGGGCTCGTAGTCGAGTGGTTAAGACACCTCGTTTACACCGAGGAGACCCGGAGTTCGATTCTCCGCGGGCCCATTTTTCGGGTTGGGTTTTGTAAATGCAAATTGGTTTAGTTGGAAAGCCGTCTTCAGGCAAGAGCTCGTTTTTTAGTGCTGCTACTCTAGTTGATGTAGCTATTGCTAGTTATCCTTTTACTACTATAGAGCCTAACAAGGGCATTGGGTTCGTGCGCGTTAGCCCGTGTTCTTGCAAGGATTTCAACATGCAGTGTAACCCGCGCACGGGTTTTTGCGTTAACAGCAAGCGTTTCGTTCCTGTTGAGATTATTGACGTGGCTGGTTTAGTGCCTGATGCTCACAAGGGAATTGGCATGGGTAACCAGTTTTTGGATGATTTGAGGCAGGCGGACGTGTTGATTCATGTTGTTGACGCTTCTGGTTCTACTAACGAGAAAGGTGAATTAGTAAGTGCTGGAACGCATGATCCTTGTCTTGACGTCGAGTTTTTAGAGAAAGAAATTGACTTGTGGTTTTTCAGTGTGATTAAGCGTAATTGGAACAAGTTTTGCAGGAGTCCTTTCGAGTCTAAGCGTGAAATGTTTGAGTTAATGAGCCAGAATTTTTCCGGCATAGGTGTTTCTTTTAAGCACTTGTCTGTTGTTTTTGATTCTCTTTCTTTTTCCTCAAAAAAACTGATTGAATGGACTGACGAGGAATTAATGTTTTTTGCAAGAAAACTTCGTGTCTTAAGCAAGCCAATAGTTGTTGCTGCTAACAAAGCAGATTTGAACGGCGCTAAAGAAAACATTAAGAAATTGCAAGAAAAATTTCCTGGTTTGAGTATTGTTCCTTGCAGTGCTTTAGCAGAATTTTCTTTAAAGAAAGCAGCTAAACAAGGTTTGATAGAGTATTTTGCTGGTGATTCTAGTTTTAAGGAACTAACGGGTTTGTCTCCTGAACAAGAAAAGGGTTTGAATTACTTTAATGAGCGAGTTTTGAGTGTTTTTAATTCTACTGGCGTTCAAGAAGTTTTAGAGAAAGCTGTTTTTGGAGTGCTTGGTTTTATTGCGATTTACCCAGCTGGAACTAAAGGTTTGACTGATTCTGAAGGACGCGTGTTGCCGGATTGTTTCTTGATGCCGCCAGGTAGTACTGCTTTGGATTTTGCCTTCAAGCTGCATACTGATTTTGGTGAGAATTTTATTGCAGCAATAAACGTGAAAACTAGACAGCAAGTAAGCAAGGATTATGTTTTGAAGCACAGGGATGCTATAGAAATCCGTGCTAACAAGTGAATTCAAATTTTGTGTATTTGAATTACGTCGCCGTCTTTTAGTTTGTGGTTTAACCCTACTTTTTGGCCTGGGTGTTTTGCTGAAGGGCCCCATACTTCAGCGAATTTGAATAAAGAACGCAAGTCTCTGTGAATTAAGTCGCATAAGTTTTTTATTGTTGCATCGCTTCTCATTAACAAAGGCGCGTTCAAGTCAGTTTTTTCGAACTTGCTTTTAGTGTAAATGCGTATTAATTCTAGTTTATTGAAGATTGCTTCTTTTAGTTCGTTTATTCCCTCTTTTTTTTCTGCTGAAACTAGCATAACGTTTTTAGGTAGTTTTTTTAGTTCCCTGGGTTTAGCTAAATCTATTTTGTTTACTGCAGTTAGCGACGGCACGTATTTGCGATTGTTCATTATTACGTCTATTAACTCATCTATTGATGCGTCTTGCCTGATGTTTACTGTAGCGTTGAATATGCTGTATTCCCCTAAGACTCCGCGTACGGTTTCTGTTTTTAGTTTAGTTGGTTTTATTGAATAATTTACTTCTACTCCGCCCTTATCTTTTGGTTCTATTACTATGTTTGGTGGTTTTTCGTCTAGTCGAATGTTTATTTCTTTTAATTCTTGTCTTAATTTTTCGGTATTGGTTTGTTTAACGTCTGTTATTAAGAGTATTAAGTCCGCGTTTCTAGCTACTGCGAGTACTTCCCTACCTCTGCCTAGTCCCTTGCTTGCCCCGCTGATTATTCCCGGCAAGTCTAGTAATTGAATTTGCGCGCCTTTGTACGCCATCATTCCAGGTATTACTGTAGTGGTAGTGAATGAGTATGCTGCTGCCTTGCTTTTCTTGTTTGTTAAGGCGCTTAATAACGTGGATTTTCCAACTGAAGGAAAACCAATGAATACGACGGTAGCGTTACCACTTTTTTTTACTTCAAAAGCTTTCTTTTTCCCGCCGCTTTTTCCAATTGTTTCTAGTTGTTCGCGTAGTTTAGCTATTTTTGCTTTAAGCAAGCCCAAGTGGTGTTCTGTTCCTTTGTGTTTTTGCGTTTTTTCTATTTCTTTTTCTATTTCTGCAATCTTGTCAGTAACACCCATCTTGTTTTTCCCCTTGAATTAGAGCGAGTTTTTACGCTGGTGAAATGAAGACTATAGTGTCTCCGCGCACTAGTGCAGAGCCTATTTTTCTTTTAATTTCCCCGTTTTCTAGTTCTTCAGCGTTTTCTAAAACAATGTTCATGTGAACGTCGAAGCTGCTTAGTGTTCCTCGTATTTCTACTTGTCCTTTTAGTTTTATTAAAACTGAATTGTTTAATGCAGAGTTTAATAAGTCAAACGGTCTTTTTTCAGTCACGCCACCATCTCCCCTCAAAAAATTAAAAAACGATTACGTCGAACTGTTTAAAATCCTTATTGCTTTTTCTTAAATAAGTTTCCAAAGAATGTTGAAAGGCTAGAAAAGAATCCTTTCTTTGATTCTTGCATTTGGATTGAATCTATTTTTTTGCCGAGTAAGTTTGCCGCTAGCTTCACCATTGCTTTACTGAATGCAGAGTTCGGGCTTCTAATCGTTACTGGAATTTGCAAGGCACTGCTTCGTCTTACTTCAATGTCTTCAGGTATTATTGATAGTATAGGCAAGTTCATTACTGTTTCAATGTCTTGAATTTTTATTTCTGCTTTGTCGTTTAGAATACGGTTTATTATCAATCCGCGTATTCTTAATCCTCTTTTTTCAGCTAGTCCCTTTACTTTTAGTCCGTCTGCTAAAGACGAGGGTTCTGGGGTTAATATCAAAATCATTTCTCCGGCGCATTCTATTGCAGCTAGGGCGTCATCTCCTAAACCTGGAGGCGAGTCTACTAGAACGAAGTCGTTTACTGTTTCTAGTTTTTTTATCGCGTTTTTCAAGCGGGCGTGATCAACGTTTTCTACTTTTTCTAGAGATAATCCAGCTGGAACGTATTTCAAGTGGTTTGGCCCTTCATAAACCGCATCCATAACATCATTTTCTCCACTTAAAACATTGTGTAAAGTTATTGGGGCGCGATCTATCCCGAGCATTAGTCCTAAATTAGCCATTGCTATGTCGCCGTCTACAACGGTTACTTTTTTTCCAGCCATTGCTAAAGTAAGCCCTAGGTTCAGGGTTGTAGTGCTTTTTCCAACGCCTCCTTTTCCAGAGGCTATAACAAACGACGTCATTTTGCTTCTTTCTCAATCATTTTACTTATTTTAGTTAAAACGTTTTCTCCTTTTTTGCTTTGGTTGATTTCGCCCATTTTGTACTTACTTAAAACGTCTTCTTTAGAATTTTTATACAACGAGTTTTTTAATTCTTCTTCAAACATTGGTGAAAACGAATCGACTTTTATTTTTTCAACTGTTCTCTCGTCTGGAGTGAAAATCATTCCCTCATTAACAACAAAAATCAAGTGTATTTGTTCTAGTTCTAGGGTGTAAATGTCCATAATTCCTTTTTTTGCTGCAGTAGAGTTAAGTATTCTTGGAAAGGCTTCCTTACCCATGAATGTCTTGTTGTACTTAAGGTACTCGTAAGCACTCCCGACTATTTTTCCGTTGTCGAAAATAAGGGTTCCATCTTCAATGCCGGTTATTCCTTTTACCGTTATTGACATGTAGCCCGTAATTTTCTTGTTTTTAATTTCATTAAGCAAGCTTTTGAAGTTGACTGTAGCAACATCTATTCCTTGTTTTAATGGCTTACCTCTAGGCAGATTCAATTACCACCACTCCTACTCATTAACTATTTTTACTTTAAAACACTTCTCAATCGTTTAAATTAATGACTATGTCTGCAGTGTTTTTGATTGCTGTAGAGAAGTCCGGTTCTAATCCAACTACTATAGTGTCTTTACCGAATTCTTTTGCTTTGTTTAAAACTGGCTTGAAGTCTGAGTCCCTGGAGACGATGCATATTATTTCTATTTTTTCATTGAAAATAAATTGAGTTACGTCAACGCTCATTGCAACGTCAACATCTGAAGGAACGATTTTAACGTCAAAACCCTGGTTTGTTACTGCTTCAATTAATTTGTCGCTTGCGAACTGGTCTAAGTAAACTCTAGCTACTTTTAGTTTACCGTATTTTTCGAGTTTTTTCTTGACTTTACCTAAGTCTACTTTTAGTTCTTTCCTAAGCATGTTAGGTCCGTCAACAAAACAAGCAATATTTTGCTCGCTTTTCTTGGTTAAGGCTTGCCTGAATTTTTCTATAACGCTCATAGTTTCACTCCCAATGCACGAGAATTGTTATCATAAATTATTTGTTCAATCTGGCTTAAATCCTCTTTCTTTGCTTCAACTATCTCTTTGTACGCTTCTATTACGAAAGCGGGCTCGTTTCTTCCTTGTCCGAAGGGATTAAGGAACGGAGAGTCTGTTTCGCACAACAAGTTTTCCAGGGGAGTTTCTTGAATAGTTTTGGTTTTTTCCTTGTTTTTTACTGTCGGAATTGAAATAAAGCAATTCAAGTCAAGGGCTTTGTTAACTAGTTTAGGTACAAAAAAACAGTGAAGTACTTTACTGCAAGAATAGCTTTCTATAATGCTTAATACTTTTTCTTCTGCTTTCCTAGTGTGCAGGAAGACGCATTTATTGTGTTTTTCAGCTATTTCTAGTTGAGCGTGAAGCGCTTTTTCTTGCTTGTTTTTTTCTTCTCGCGTGAAAGAGTATTTTTCGTCTAAACCTATTTCGCCTATTGCTGTTGCTTTTGAAATGTTTTCTTCAATGAATAACAAGTCTTTTTCTAAGTCGCTTGTTTTTGCTGCGTCATCGTAATTCAAGCCAATGCACGGAAACAAGTCTTTAGGGTGGCTGGAGCATATTTTCAAGACTTTTTTGTAATCTTCCTTGTTTGTAGAATCCACTAGTGCTTTAACGTTTTTCAAACGCATTCTATCTACTGCTGCTTGCAAGTCTTTGTCAAAGTTTATCTGCAAGTGGCAGTGAGAATCAATAAAAACCATGTTAGACGAAAGCTTTTATTGTTTTTACTTCTTAATAGTTGTTTGTTTTTATTTTTATTTTTCGGGTGATTACTTTGTCTGGTGAAAAAATTTTTGGTCAAATGGGTGACTTAAAGCTTGGTAAATACGTTATTATTGAAGATGAGCCTTGTCGCATTGTTTCAATGGATAAGTCAAAACCAGGAAAGCACGGTGCAGCTAAAATAAATATTCAAGCAATCGGCTTGTTTTCTAGTACTAAACGAAACTTAATGAAGTCTAGTGACGCGGACGTGGAGATTCCAATAATAACCAGAAAAAGAGCGCAAGTAATCTCTGTTTCAGGTCATACTGCCCAGTTAATGGATTTAGAGACTTACGAGACTTTCGAGACGGATATTCCTGAAGAAATGCATTCTGAATTAGAGGTAGGAAAAGAAATTTCGTATATGGAAACCATGAGCAAGCGCTTGCTTACCAAGATTTCTTAACAAGGCCCTCCTCGGTTCCGGTATTCCGGAAAAGGTATATAATACTCAGAACTCCTCTTATTAGTCCGGAGTGGATTATAGGGTGGAAGACGCAAAAAAATTTTTTACTGACTATTTTTATTCAGATGAAATGAAGCCGGCAATTTATGCTTTAGCTGAAGAATACCCGAAAAAACGTAGTTTAGACGTTGATTTACATTCTCTTGCTAACGTTAATCCCGATATTCCTGAAGCTATAGTGGCGCATCCTGATTCTTTTTTGGCTGCGGCTCGCGAATCTTTAAGTAACCACAAGGATTTGCGCGGTAAGTCTGTTAGAGTTCGCTTCTTTAATCTTGAAGGCAAAGATGTTTTAGTTAAAGACTTGGGTGCAGAGCACTTGAACAAGCTCGTGACTGTTCAAGGCGTAGTTAACTTAGTTACTGACATTAAGCCGAAAATGCAGGTTAGTTTGTGGGAGTGCGTTCATTGTGGCACTACTGTGAAAACGATTCCTGAAAAAACTGCTTTAAAACAACCCGAATTATGCAGGTGCGGCCGCAGGGATTTCACGCTCATTGAGTCTTCAAGTGATTTCATTAATACTCAGTACGGTCAAATGCAGGACTTGATTGAACGCGTTGCTGGAGCTTCATCGCCTTCTCATGTTGACTTGTGGTTTGAAGAGGATTTAACTAATAAAGTGCTGCCTGGAGAGAATATTATTATTAGTGGAATTCTTCGTTTAATGCCTGTTCGTAATTTCGGTAAAACAAAGAGCCCGATTTACGCTAAGGCTTTTGATGTAGTTCACGTTCGCAAGAGTGAAAAAGAGTTTGAAGAAATAGAGATTAGCCCTGAAGAAGAAGTTAAAATAATTGCTTTATCTAAAGACCCTAAATTGCGTGAGAAAGTTGTTGCTAGTATTGCTCCTAGCATTTACGGTTACGACTTATTGAAAGAGTCAATGTCTTTGCAATTATTTGGCGGCACGCCTGATAAAGTACTGCCGGACGGACAAAAAATCAGGAGCGATATTCACATTCTGCTTATTGGAGACCCGGGTGTTGCTAAGTCAAGAATGCTTCAATACATTGAGGAATTAGCGCCTAAATGCATTTACGTTGCTGGACGCGGTGCAAGCGGTGTAGGGTTGTGTGTTGCGCCAGATTCACTAGTTTTACAGAATGATTCTGGTTTGAAAGAAATTTCTCAAGTGGTTGAAAGCAACTTGAATGAAGTTAAGGAAGACAGGGTAGTTGCGGGAGCGTTTTATTCTGAAACAATGAAGCCAGTTAGGGTTGCTGCTTTAAACGACTCTTTCAAAATTGGTTTTCAGACTGCTGATAGGGTTTGGCGAATTAAGGCGCCTTCACTGCTTTCTTTAGTTCGTACGCGCAGGGGAAAAAGTTTGACTACCACGCTTAATACTCCCGTATTGCGGTTGAAAGATTCAAAAGTAGAGTGGGTTGAAGCACGCAACTTGCGCAAGGGAGATTTTATTGCTACTTCCAGAAAACTACCTGAATTAAATGGACCCGCAATAAAGTTGTTGAACTTTATTGATAACCAACACGTTACTGCTAATGATTGCAGTGTTTTATTCAAAAAAGTTTCTGATGTCTTGGCTGTAAAACATGGTTCTCTGGAGAACGCGGCCGAGTTTTATGGCGTTTCTAGGGACCGTTTTTACTTGTGGCGAATGGCGGAACGCAATGCAGGTATTCCCTTGCATTTACTGAAGAAAATGGCTGTTGATGCTGAAATTGACTTGAATTTAACGCGTTTTAGTGTTAGGGATGGTAAATTTATTCAACTGCCTGTTTATGCTGACGCTGATTTCTTTTATTTGCTTGGCTTGGTTGCTGCAGACGGCGATATTTGCCGGCACGGCAGTACTGCTGGAATAAGAATTCACAATAATAACACGGAAGTTCTTTCTGAAGCAAAAAGAATTCTCAGCGAGCTTGGTTTGAATTGCCAGTTTACGCAGAGTACTGAATTGCGTTCTGCTCAATTACGTTTTAGTTCAGTTATTCTAGCTGAATTGTTTGGAAAACTGGGCGTTCCGAGCGGCAGAAAATCAAGTAAAATTGATTTGCCGGCTGTTTTAAACAATAATTCACTTGAAATGAGGAGTTTTATTAAAGCTGTTTTTGATTGCGATGGCTTTGTTTCACTAAATAAAGGGAGGGGAAGCAATAGTGTTGGTTTCAGCACTTGCAGCAAAACTTTTGCTGTAAAGCTACAGTTGTTGCTTGAACAACAAGGAATAACCGCTAAACTGCGTTTGCGTAATCGTTCTGGAAAGATTTCAATTACTAAGTTTGGTTCTAAAATAACTAGCAAGCTAGACCAGTATTACGTTGAGGTTCTTGGTTTGAACAACTTGCTTGCATTCAAAGAGAAAATTGGTTTTACTAATCTTAAGAAAGCTAAGACCTTGAACTCGGTTTTAATGAAGATCTCAAAACCGCATGAGAATCTTGACTTAATTCCGAATATTAGTTGTTTCTTGACTGAATTACAGAATAAATACGGGTTATCTAGTAGATTGATTACTTCAGAATACAAAAAAGGTAAACGCAGCGTATCCCGCAGTACTATAGAAAAAATCTTGTCGTTCATTCCCGAAAACACGATTGAAAAAGAATTTTTGACGGTAGTTTCTTCTCCTGACGTGTATTGGGATAAAGTTGTTGAAAGCGATTCTTTCGAGAACACTAGCGTGCCGTGGGTTTACGATTTTACTCTTCCTTCTCATGCTTTCGTGGCTAACGGCATAATCGTGCATAATACTGCTTCAGCTGAGAAAGACAAGGCTGGCGAGGGCTGGGTGTTGAAGGCTGGAGCAATGGTTTTGGCTTCAGGTGGCTTGATTGCTATTGACGAGTTCGATAAAATGGAGGAGGGAGACCGGGCGTCTATTCACGAAGCTATGGAACAACAAAGCGTGTCTGTTGCTAAAGCTGGTATAGTAACTAAATTTAAGACTAAAACTAGCGTGTTGGCTGCAGCTAACCCTAAGTTCGGTCGTTTTGATCCTAACACGCCTGTTGCTCAACAATTTGATATAATGCCTACTTTGCTTTCTCGTTTTGACTTGATTTTTGTTATGCGTGACGTGCTTGATTCAAGTAAAGACCGGAGTATGGCTGAACACATTTTAACTGGACACAAGGTTAGCGTTAGGTTTAGTGTTGGCCGTGAGAAAGAAAAAGAAAAAATAAAGCCGTTGATTGATGAAGACTTGTTCCGTAAGTACATTGCTTTTTCTAGGCGAACTGTTTTCCCTATTTTAACTGATGTTGCGGTTGAGCGAATTAAGGATTATTACGTTGAATTAAGGCGGTTAGGTGAGAAAGACAATACTTTCCCTATTACGCCTCGTGACTTGGAGGGTTTAGTTAGGATGGCGGAAGCTTCAGCTAAACTTCGTTTAAGCAAGAGTGTTGATTTAGAGGATGCTGAGACCGCAATTAGGTTGAAGGATTATGTTTTGAGAGAAATTTTTGTTGACAAGGCTACTGGGAGGCTTGATGTTGACGTTGTTTTATTAGGTCAAGCTAAGAGCAAGGTTGACAAAATTAGGCAAGTGAACAACTTGATTAGGGATTTAGAAAAACAATTTGATTTAGTTCCGGTAGAGGAAGTATTCAAGCATTCTACTGAACTTGGTTTGGATGAGGGTTTTGTTCAAAACACGTTAGACCAATTGCTCAGGCAAGGAGAGTTGTACAAGCCGAAACCTGGTTTCGTCAAGAGCGCCAGGCCAAAATGGTGAAAGCAAAGCCTTTTTCTCTTCTTTTTTCTTTAATGTTTTAGTAAAATGCGTTTTGTTTCGGTTTTGCTTTTAGTAGTTTTTTCTTGCGCGCTAGTTTTAGGTTTGTTTGTTGGCTGGCACTTGGTTGCAAACAATCAAACCGTGTTTTTTGACGATCCAGAGGAAGCTACTAATGCGCTGATTATTTTGGGTTTAGTTTTGTTTTCTACTTGCTTGTTGTTTCTAGTTTTAAGAATTTACAAGGGAGCTTCGTTGTTTAAGGTTATTGAATACGTTTTGTACTTTACTGCAGTTGAATTATTTTCTTCCTTGTTTGTTCCTGAAAACACGGCTGTTGCTTTAGGCTTGGCGGTTCTTGCTTTAAGGTATTTACTTCCTCAATTAAGGATTTTGTTTTTAGTGTTTTCTTCTTGCGTTGTGGGTGCTTTGCTTGGTTCTTCCTTGGGTTTAATTCCCGCTGTTTTAGTTGGTTTGTTACTGAGTTTTTATGATTTGTACGCGGTTTTCTGGTCGAAACACATGATTAGTTTAGTTGAAAAACTCGGTGATAGAAAGGCTGCTTTTGCTATTAACTTGAAGCAAGGCAAAGAGGAAATTACGTTGGGAACTGGTGACGTAGTAATTCCAGTAATGCTTTGCGTAGTTGCTTTAAAGGAATTTTCTTTGTTAATTGCTTTCGGCTGTGTTTTAGGCGGTGTTTTGGGTTTAGCTGGCTTGATTTTTTTAATGGAACGAAGGAAGGGTTATTACCCTGCTTTGCCCCCGATTGTTGCGGGTTGCGTAATGTTTTCTACCTTGTTTTACCTCGCTAGTGGGGTTTTATAAGTTTAAAAAAACAAGTTTTATTTTCATCGGGTGTTTTGTTGAATTACGAACAGTTACTAGATAAATTAAAGAAGGAAGTTCCGGATAAGACGGGTAGCGGAGAGCGTTTTGAGTTTCCTCAAGCTGAATTGTTTTTTCAAGGCAGTAAAACTGTAATAAAAAACTTTGATTTTATTTGCACTAAACTACGAAGAAAGCCTGAGGAATTAATGAAGTACTTGTTTAAGGAACTAGCTACGCCTGGTGTTTTGGAAGGCAGTCAATTGATTCTTCAAGCTAAAGTTCAACCAAGGCTTGTTAATGAAAAGCTTTCTGAATACATTTCTTCTAGAGTAATGTGTAAAGAGTGTGGAAAACCTGATACTCGTTTAGAGTTAGTTAAAGGTATTTTGAGTGTTGTTTGCGAGGCTTGCGGAGCAAGGCGGCCGGTAAGGTAGATTAAATGGAAGATTATAGGTTGCGTTTACCAAGACCTGGAGAAATTTTTGGTTTAGTTCTTTCAATGCAAGGCGGCGCTAGAATGATTGTTCAATGCGCTGATGGAAAAGAACGCTTATGCAGGGTTCCGGGTAAAATAAAGCGAAGAATTTGGGTTCGCGAGGGAGATTACGTTTTAATTGTTCCTTGGAGCGTGCAGGGAGACGAGCGAGCGGATATTGCTTATCGTTATACTTCCTTGCAGTCTGAAGCATTAAAGCGAAAAGGAATCTTGAAAGACTTGTAATAATCTAAGTCTAAATCGTGAGCGTAAGTATTACTAAAAAAAAAGTTTCAATAGTTTGTATTGAAAAGCGAGTTTTTTCTTATTATTTTTAATGGCTATATTATCTAAACGCAAGCAACCTCCAAGGGAAGAAAAACAAATAAAGGAACGGTTAAAGATTGCTGGCAAAGTTTTTGACGACAAGACGATCGACATTCTAATTCGTTACTTGAATGCTCGCGTTTTCACTAGTGTGGATTACCCCTTGTCGCAAGGAAAAGAAGCAGTTGTTTTTCGTGCTACTTCTAAAGAAGGTTTTGTTGCAGTTAAAATTTTTAAGTACGAAACTAGTTCTTTTCACAAAATGCTTGATTACGTTCAAGGCGACCCGCGGTTTAGTGGCGAGGCAGTGAAAGGCTCGTTCAGGTCTTTCATTAAATTATGGGCTAGAAAAGAATTTGCTAACTTGAAGACTTGTTTTGAAGCTGGCATTAGAGTTCCTAAACCAATTCACCAGCGAGACAATGTTGTTGTAATGCAGTTTATTGGGGTTGGAGGAATTCCTTGTGCTTTACTTAAGGATGTAGTACTAGAAAACCCTAAAAAGTTTTTCATTAAACTAAAAAACAACATGAAGAAAACGTTTCAAGCTGGTTTAGTGCATTCTGACTTGAGCGAGTTTAACATAATTGTTTTTAATGACGAACCAGTTTTGATTGATTGGGCTCAAGGAGTTTCTAAGCACCATCCTAAAGCAATGGATTTTTTGGAAAAAGATTGTCATAACGTGGCTGTTTTTTTCAAGAAGCTTGGTGTTAAAGTTTCTGCAGAGGATTTGTTTAGTTTTGTTACGTCTTAATTTTTGAAAGCTTATTAATGCGCTTTTCGTTGTTTTTTTATGCGCGCTCAACTTTCTCCTATTAGTTCAGGCAGTAGCGAGGAACGACAATTTTATACTTTAGAGGAACCAAAGAGCGTTTTACTTCCTTTAGTTATCCTGCTTGTTTTAGTTGTTTTGACTGCTTTATGGTGGTTTTCTCAACCCCGGGAAGTAACTAGCATTACGCTTAACGTAGTTAGTTCCCTTGATAACTCGCCGGTTAGTGGAGCTAAAGTTTTTTTAAGCGTTAACGGGGAGGAAGTTGCTGCTAAACAAACTTTTTCAGGGAGAACTTCTTTTAGTAACGTACCTAAATCAAGTGTTTCAATAAAAATAGTTGAAGAAGGGTTTAGTAATTACGAATCGTCTTTTAACATCGGGAAGTCTAGTTTTTTAACTATTAGGCTGGATCCCTTGTTTTTGCCGGTTTCATCCAACCGCATTGTTGAAATAATTTCAACTCCTGGTTTTGCTGGTCCTTCTACTTTTGATTTCTTGAGTGCAGAAGAAACCACGGAAATAAATATTACTGCAAAAGAAACTGGTGAATTCATTCAAAAACAAGTTGTTAAAGGCGAAATAATTGAGTTCAAGGGTTTTTCTGTTGTTTTACTTGATGTTTCCAAGAATTCGGTTTCAATTTCAATTAATTCTAGTTCCAAGGAATTAATCCCGAGAACTATACTTGCTAGCAAGGATTTTTTTGATGTAAGTAATTTGAGGATTGAGTTGCTTGAAGTGCGGATTAATTCTGCTTTGTTAAAATTTTCAGAAAAATTGTTTGATAATTCCGTTGTTTTAATTGATTATCCTGCGCGGGATTCAGTTGTGTCTGAACCCTTCTTGACTATTCAAGGTAGAATTTTATCTAATTTTTCTGTTGAAAAAGTTTTAGTTAGTTTTGAGGAAGAACATTGGTTCGTTGCTGAAGGAACAAAAGACTGGAGAATCTCAGTTATTCCTCCTTTGAAAGGGCAGTATGTTTTGAACGTTAAAGCAATTACTGTTAATGGTTTTATTTCTAGTTCTGAACCAACGAATCTTATAATTAGTCCTTGCAAGCAATTGTTTTACTCTGGTAATTCAAGCGAAAAACTAGATTTAGTTTTAGCGCCGTCTGGTTTTACTGCTGTTTCTGACTTGCTTGACCAATCTGACTTGATTACTAATTACGTTTTTTCTAGAGAGCCTTTTAACAAGGAGGAAAACCAGAAGAAAATAAACGTTTATTATTATCCTTTTGATGTGAAGTGTTCTGTTTTTGGTTCTGAAGGAATTGAATCAAGGTTGTGGTCTTGTGATTTAAACAAGGATTTTTTTGCTTCTTGTCCTTTTACTGATGTTTCTACCGTAGTAATAAATTCAGAGCATTATGGTGGTTCTGGAGGCTCGCAAATATTTTTAACTAAGGATTATCCCGAATTATTCTTGCATGAATTTGGTCATTCTTTTGGTTTAGCTGATCGTTATTGTTGTGACGGTTATTACGTTCAGAGTAATCCGCGGCCGAATTTGTTTAATACTCGCTTCGAGTGTTTTAATGTAGCTGGCCGCGTGTTTAACAACACGTGCAGGTCGATTGGAGTGCGTTCTGGAATAGCGCAAGAAAACTGGCATGAAGTTTTTGAAGATAGTTTAATGCAGTCTTTAGATTACCCTGACTTTGCGCCTTCAGACTTATGGGGAATAAATTATGTTCTTGACTCGTTCAAGTGATTTAAAATGAAGAAATTATTTTTGTTTTTGTTGTTGGTTGGTTTTGTTTCCGGAGTAGAACAAGACGCAATGCTGGTTTCTTTTCATTTTCAAGGCGGTTCCTTGTTGTTTGAAGAAGCCGAGTTTGGTTTAGCTGAAGTGCCTAATTATTACTTGAATCCCGAGCACCCGTTGTTCTTGCGGTTTTACGTTGGTTCTATTGTGGTTAAAGAGCTTGAAGTTAGTGACCCGCGGTTTTATTCTTTTGAAACTGTAGAAAACGGTTCTATTGAAAATCACTTTTCTTTTTTGGATGAAGCGGATTTGCATTTGGTTTTGCCGGTAGTTACTGGTTCTTGCGTTTTGAGGGTTTTTGACTTGAACGAGACGGAATTAATGACGTTCAATTCTTGCAGTTTAAAACCAGTGCAGAACCAGGGCTTGTTTTATTCTTACAGTACTTTACAAGCACGAACTTTTGATTATGCTATACTAGTAATTTCTTTCTTAATGTCGCTGGTTTTAATTGCAGTTATATTAAAGAGGTTGAGAACATGAAGCCCTTGATTTTATTGAATTTTAAGTCTTATTCCGAAAGCGTTTTTCCAAAAAGCGTTTCTCTAGTTAAAGCGGTTGAGGGAGTTTCTGAAGAGTTTGATGTTGCTTGTTGTCCTGAATCCCCTGAATTACTATTTTTGAGGGAAAAATTTCCTAAATCCTTGTTTTTTTCGCAGAATTGTTATTCAACTGATTTCGGTGCTTTTACTGGGCATTTTGGAATAAAACAATTAAAAGCGCTGGGAACAAATGGTTCTTTGATAAATCATTCTGAACGAAAAGAGGAACTAGATGACTTGTCTCGAATAATTGTTGAAGCTAAAGAAGAAAAATTCAAGTTAGTTGTTTGCGTTGATTCTTTAAAAGAAGCAATGCATTTAGTTGCTTTCGAGCCTTGGGCAATGGCTTTCGAGCCGCCTGAATTAATTGGTTCTGGTAATTCAGTTTCTTCAAGCCAGCCTGATGTGGTAAAGAAGTTTATTTCTCTACTTGCTGTTGAAGCGCCGTCAATTCTTCCGTTTGTTGGTGCGGGCGTAAGTTCTAGAGATGATTTGCGTACTTCCTTGAGTTTGGGCGCTAAAGGCGTTTTGGTTTCAAGCGCTTTTGTTAAATCCACTAATCCCCGGAAGTGGTTTAAGGATTTTGTTTCAAAATAAGTTTTTTCCTACATTTTTTCTGGCGTGTTTATTCCTAGTAATTCGAGTCCTTTCTCGAGGACGTTTTTAACTGTTTTAGTTATTGCTAGCCTGTTTTTCAGTAATTCGTTGGTTTCTGCTTTCAGTACTGGGCAAGTAGTATAGAATTCAGAGTATTCCGAACTTAATTTTAATAAGTAATCACACAAGGGGTGTACTTGTTTTGTTTCCGCACAGTGTTTTATTATTGAATTGAATTGAGACAAAGTGCAAATGATTTTCTTTTCTACGTCGTTAAAGTTATTTGTTAAGCAAGGCTTTTCGCTTGTTTTTTCCAGAATGTTTTTAGCTCTAACGTAAGTGTATTGCACGTACGCGCCTGTATCGCCGTCGAATGAAACTATTTTGTTAAGTGAAAAGGAAATGTTTTTTTCAGAACTTATTTTTAAGACCGCGAATTTTACTGCGCCTATGCCTATTGCGTTCATTGTTTCGCTTAATTCTTTTTTCGAAAAATCTTGTTTTTCTTTTATTTGTTCTCCAGCTAGCTTCATTGCTTCGTTCAACACGTTTTCCAGGAAGACTACTCTTCCTTCGCGTGAACTCATTTTTCCTTCTTCAAGAGTAATTAATCCAAAGCCCTGGTGTTCATAGTTTTTAGCGTATTCCCGCTTCATTTTTTCTAGTAATGACTTGATTTGTTTGAAGTACATGTTTTGATCGCTTGACGTAAGAACGAGACTGTAATCGAAATCGTATTTCTCGTGTTTATAGTCTGCTAAAGCCAAGTCGCGCGTTGAATAAAGAGTAGTGTTGTTTGAGCGTAGTATTACTAAGTTAGGTAAGGGTTCAAGCAAAGCAATTACCTCCCCTTCTGGTTCGCGTCTAGCAATTTTTTTCTTTAAGCACTCGTCAACTAGCTTCCTGCTTTTTTCCACTAACTCGCTTTCGCCTATTTCTTCATCAAAATTTATTCCAAGCAAAGCGTAGTTGCGGTTGAATGCTTCAAAACTTTTTTCTCTAACTAGCTTCAAGGTTTTTAATGTTTCTTTGTCTCCAGACTCTATTTTTTCCAGTATTTCGCGCGCTTTTTGTTCGAGTTCTGGCTTTTCCTCTATTTTTTTGTGTATTTCAACGTAATAATCAAGCAAATCTTTCTCGTTTTTTATTGCAGGCATTTTTTTGAGTATTTGCATTGCAAGAATTAGTTTAGCTACTTGGCTTCCAGCATCGCCGTAATAATTCATTCTCGTTACAGTCCAGCCTGTTTGTTCAAGGAGTCTAGATACAACGTCGCCTAGAATAGTTGAGCGAATATGACCCACGTGAAACGGCTTTCCAACGTTAGGTTGAGAAAACTCTATTACTGCTTTCTTGTTGTTTGTTTTTTCTTTTTTTATTGGAGCAATCAGTTCATTCAAGGCTTCCTTGAAGTATTCTTCCGAGGCTTCAAAATTAATGTAACCGTTTACTGCTTTTGTTTTAGAATAGTATTTACCTTTACTGATTTTTTTAGTGGTTTCTTCAGCTAGTTTAACTGGGTTTTCTTTTCTTTTTTTTGCTTCTTGAAAACACTGAACTGAAAAAAGACCCATCGAGTAATCCTTGTTTATTACTGGTTGTGCGTTTTGAAAACCGGTTTTCTCCAGGTTTTGCTTGATTTCTAGTAATGCTTTTGCTAATGCGTCTGGCATAGTAATTATTTTACTTATAATAGTTTTATATTAATGGGTTGAGATACTTTTTTAGGATGGATTTCAACTCTTTTGTATCTTCGCTTAAAGAGGGTTATTACTCGTTGGAAGACAAGTATTACTCGTTAATTGACTCTTTGTCTGAACGCGGCATTAATTTAAATAAGTATTTCGTCGAGCCATTAGAGGAACGAGGTATTCCTTCTTTTCCAGTGTTTGTTTTCTTGTTGTTTTTGATTTTACTTAGTTTGTTTTCTTTATTATTCAGTGGTTTTCAGCAACCAGTTTCTTTGCAGGTTATTGTTGAGAGCGATGGCTTGAAGCTTAATGGCGTTCAAGTTGAATTGCTTCGCGATGGCGTGGTTTTTGCTTCAGACAACACAGTTAACGGTTCAGTAATGTTTACTGACTTGAAGCCTGAAAAAGTCACGGTTAAAGCAACTAAACGAGGTTATTCTGTTGGCGAGGACTTAATTGATTTAGCGGTTAAATCCAGTATTTCGTTTTCTTTGACTTGTACTTCAAGCTTGTGTTCTGGAATTGGAGACCCAATTCCTCCAATAATTCCTAATCCTGGAGATTCGTATATTGGGTTTGATCCTGGTTCTGACGTTGGAGTATTGAATGTAGTTGTTAGGAATGAAGCTGGAGACTATATTGAAGCTAGCGTTCAAGTTATTGATGCTAGGACTGATGTTGTTCTTGATGGCGGTGTTTCTTTAGGTGGTTCGTTTCCTGTTTTAGACTTGCCTGTTGGCTCGAGTATTTTCGTTAATGTGCAGGCTGACGGTTACTTGCCTTTTGACGGTTCTGAAAATATTACGAATATTGTTTCGGGACTTAATCCTTACTTAGTTACTTTAGTTCTAGCAACTGAAGAGAATTCTGGTACGTCGGTAGTGAGTGTAGTAAACACTTTAGGTGTGCCAATTAAAGACGCTAAAGTAAGCGTTTTCTTGAATAACGGGAATTCAACGAATCCAATTTACCCCGGCGTTTATACGAATGTTGAAGGTAAAACTGAATTTCTTTTAGCAACTGGCTTGGAATACGTTGCTTTTGTTCAAAAAACTGGTTTTTCGTACGGCGTGAGTGAAGTTTTTAGTGCTGGGGAAAGCGTTAACGTAACGCTAACTGAAGCTAGTGAAGCAGATTTAACTGTTTTAGTAGTTGATTCTGATGATGATGAAGTTTCAGGCGTAAGCGTGTCTGTTTTTTACGGAAGGTTTTTGGTTGATTATGGAGTTACTGGAATTGACGGTTCAGAGTTGTTTGAAGGGTTAGTGCGTGATGCTAGTTACGTTGTTAAGGCTTCTAACGGAAACCGGAATGCTGAAGGAACAATTGTTTTAACGCAAGAACAAAACCAACTCAAGTTGATTTTGCAAGACGTGCCTGCAGTTATTACTGTTCAAGCAGTTGATTACATTACTCTAGCGCCTCTTCCGTCAGCTAGTTTTCAAGCTTTTCTCGATGAAAACAAGGTAGCTGAGTGCAGCGGGGTTGATTGCGAGTTAATTGTTCCGCCTGGAAATATTGTTGTTAACGCTAGTGCTGTTGGTTTTGTTTCTTCAGAACAAGAATTGCTTGTTTTTCCTGGGGAATTAATTCACTTGCAAATAAAGTTGTTGAATGAAGACTTGCTTGATGATTCTTTCGTTGTATTCAAGGGCGTAAAAACGTTGGAAGGAAGATTAATTAGCGACGGCAAGCTTTTGCAAGGAAAGTCTTATACTGTAGAACTAGAATTGTTTTCAGTTGACGCTGACGAAACCGGCGTGTTCTTTACTTTCGATGATTCTTTGAAGGCATTTATTTCAGATGCTAAGCCAATTGGTTTTTCTAACAAGGTTTCTGAAGATGCGAGTTGTACTTTTGATGAAGTAACTAGTTTTGAGGAAGGCAGCGAGTATTCTTGGGTGCAATTAGAGTATTCAGGGGAAGTGCACAAGACTATTAGTATTGATTTTACTGTAAGGCCGGATATTTCTTTAGATCCTACTACCGGCACTATTGATTTGGACTTGTCTTACCGTAGTTTTATTGTTCGGGATGGTAATTGGCTTCGCAACCCGTTTGAAAAAAGATGCGGTTTAGATGCAGACCAGACTAGCGGCTTGGAGTCTTGCTGTAATGCTGAATTAATTACGCAAGCGTTCGTTGTCGGCGACCCAGCTCGTTCGTGTACAGCGTTTGGTTGCATTAACTTGTTTTTCCAGCAAGGAGATAAATTCGGGGCTCAAGACTTTACTATCGAGAGCATACTTAACTTAGATAATCCTCAAGAGTACACTCCTGCTTCAGCGTTCTTTACTATAGAATTATTCAAGCCGCTGGATGCTTATTCTGACTTCAAATTCTCTTTCCCTGAAGGCTTTATTTCAGTTGACGGCGTTGAAATTCCTTTAAATGAAACTATTTCCAAGGGAGTTATTTATTGTGACGGCTGGAATTTCGAGCCAGTAATAACTAATGCTGAAGGCAAGCTTGAAATTGATTTAAGCGGGTTGAAAGACTGCAGTAATTACAATCCTTCCTCGCATTATTCTTTTGGCGGAGTAATTTCCTTAAAGCCCTTGAGAACTATTTCAAATTCTTTTGTTGACTTGAGGGTTTCAACAAACCCGTTTGGCGGTCAAGCGCCTGTAGGTGATGGGGATACTGGAGACGATGTTTACGAGAACACTAAACAAGTTTACCACCGGGCTTCAATAAACACGATTGTTGATAATTACGCTGCAGACGATTACAGGGAAATCTTTCTTGACTTGAGCCAGACTGGCAACGAGCAGCCGGAACAAGGAGTGTTTAACGCGATTAGTTTGATTGATTTGCAAGCGAACGTAAAAATTCGTGCTTTGAAGCCTATTCTCTCAACAAGCAAGCTTTCCTTGGTTTCTGACAACGTTAGTGTATTAGAGTTGACTGGACGGCCGGTTACTGGTGGCGAGGTTTACGGTAACCCTAAACTAGTTGTTTACGAGGATGGAAAGGGTTTTTACGTTGAGTTTGCTTCATTGCAGGAAGGAGATTATGCTTTCGGCACTGCCTTATTCCAAACTAGAGTTGGCGCTACTAAATTATTCTTAGTTCACGAAGTACTGGATTCAAGCAAACCAACGCTCTCCGTGAATAGAGACGTGATTGTTTCTAAAGAGGGTAGTCCTAGTGTTTTCGGTTTGATTTCATTCACTAAGTTTTCGCAACAACAAGACGGGGAAGAAAAAACTGGCGGCGAACCATTTCCTGCATTAAAATGCGTTAACCAGGATTGCGAGGGAGAAGCAGTAACCATTAATTTCGAGGCTTTGTCGAGCATTTCTTCTTCAAACGCTTTCTTAAAGATTTATTCTGATAGTCCTGCGGGAGTAGTTGTTTCAGCTACTGCGCAATTAGGAACGAACTTGTTTGGTTTGCAGGGAGATAAAATTAATATTGGTTCAATTAATGCTAACGATAAAATTACTGGCAGTATTAAAGTGAATCCGATTGATGCTGGTTTAGTAAAGATTTTCGTTGAATTGCACAACGGCGGTCTTGCGTTTAATGATGCTGACTTGGCTATAAGTGAAGAAATCCAGGGTGGTATTGGGCCGTTTAATTACGGTGGCAATTGTGGTTCTACTGTTGAAGTTGAACACACTACTCAAGGCTTGTGGGTTTCCTGTAGCGAGTTGTCAATGTACTTGTCTAAAGCGTTTTCGGGGGATGTCGCGCAAGTTACTTTTACTCCCTTGTTTGATGGGGATGAATTATTAATTTCAACTAACCCGAGTTCTTTCGATTCCTGTATTTCCAATAAAGCAACAATGTTTAATGTCGGTTACTTGAAGCTTGATGCTTCAAAAACTGGTTGTGGCTTGTCAAAAATTTTTGAAGACAGGGAAACAATTAATTTTGAATTGAGTTTCGCGCCTAAAACGAGTTTGAATGACATTAAGAAAGTGAAAGTGGTTGTTAATTTAGTTAGTCCTCAAGAGAATGTTTTTGCTTCAGGCTTGAGTTTAATTAACGTGCTTCCTCTTGAAAACCCTGAATTATGGGTGTTAGTTAACAACAAGCAGTTTGGTTCAAGGAAAGTTGGAATTAATGACAAAGAAGTTTCTTTAAACAAGCCGGAAACAATTGCTTTCGGCGTTTCAAACAGCGTTGAATTGACTGACGACGGGGAAGCATTCAGTGAAGGCTTGATAGAACAAAGAACCGGAAACCAAGATAGTTTTAATGCTTGGCTAGGGCAATTCAGGATTAGGGCTGAAGGATTCTGGAAAGCAGTGACTTGGAGAAGCCAGCGGCAATTAATGTACTGCACTCAAGATTACAGTGATTGCAGGCCTATTGAATCGTGGTTAAAGTATACTGTTAAAGAAACAGTGAGGCGCGTTTCCTGCACTAACGCTTGCATTCCTGGTAATGAATACCCGGTTGCTCCTTACACGTGTGATGCTCGCTGCAACAAGGATGGTACTGCAGAAATTTATCAAGGGGAGTCAATGACTAATTCTGCTGGCAAGTGGGTTACTTGTGTTCCTGTAAAATGTGACGATGAGGAGTGTTATTGTGAATTGTCTTGCAATAGTTACTGTGGCTTGCCTAAGTGTGATCCTGACTGTGTTGGCGGGTTAAAAGAAGTCACGGAATACACTTACAGTGTGGAGTGGCAGAATTCTACTGACTTAATTGAAGTAATGCAGAATTCAGAGTTGGATATTCCTGGCAAATACCCGTATGAAGCGTTTAACGGCAAGATTAGTGCAAGCAAGCCTTTCGAGTATAGGGAAGTTGCTTTCGTGCCTAAGAACGCTTTAATTCAATTGCAGGGGGTTACTGTTCACTTGAATGACCCGGTTGTTGATACTGATGCTTGCACTAGTTCTTTTGAAGGAGTTTACGAGTTCAAGGCTAGTTTCAACGGCGTGAAGTGGTCTTTAGTGCTTACTCCTTTGTCTTTAATTACTGAGAATTACGTTGGCGATTCTTGCGACAAGGGCATTGATACGCCTTTGTGCGGTTTCCTTTACGCTGATTCCTCGAACGAGTACGGTTCTTGCATTAATTCTTTCCAACACTTGTTTACTGATAATTCAGTGAGTGAAATGAAGCGGGCTTGTCCTAAAGTAAAGAATGCGGACTTGCGTTCCTTGCTTGACTCTGGTTTGCGTGGTGTTGGCGATGGCTCGTACGACTTGTATCCCAGTCAATTTGTTTTGAGTAGTAATGGCTTCTTTGTTTTGAGTGACGGCCGTTATGATTGCGAGTTATTAACTAGCAACGGCAGGTACCATTACTTGTTCTGGAATCCTCTTGGGGAAGTAACGAATGTTTACGCGTATCCTATTGAGGGTTGCAGTGCGTTTACTTCTAATACTCCAGATGGTTGGGTTAAAGATGGCGCTTCTTTGAGTACCCCGATTATTTCTTCTTCTGTTGTTAGTGTTGACCCGTGCAGCGGCAAGCACGTGATTACTTCTTCTGGCTGAAAACGTTTTTATTTGCTTTCAGCGTAATTCTTCGTGACCCACAGTTGATTCGCAAATGGATTTGCTTAACTTAATAGTTCAACCGACTTGGCGCGAGTTCCTAGTGGATTTAATCAACCGCGAAGAAATGGATCCTTGGGACGTTGACTTGACTCAAATAGCTAACGCTTACTTGAAGCGCGTTCGCGAATTGCAGTCTTTGGATTTAAGAATTCCTGCTAACGTTATTCTTGCTTCAGCTTTATTGTTGCGTTTCAAGTCTGATTCCTTGTCTTTTGATGATGACGAGGGAGAAGAGTATTACGAGGAACCAATGTTGATTAATGAAGACTTGCCTCAATTAATGTTAAAACCTAACCGCCCTAGAAACCGCAGGGTTACTTTGAGTGAATTAATTAAAGCAGTAGAATCCGTAATGCGCGAGGGAAAGAGAGTAAAGCGTTTGGATTTAACGCCCATAGCTGAATCGATTAACATTGAGTTGCCGCAGAAGAGCATGAGTGACTTGATGAGTGAAGCGTGGGAAAAGTCTTTAGAATTGAAGGATGCTGAAGGCGTATTGTTGTTTTCACAACTTTACGATGGCTTGGGTTACTCATTAGTTTCCTGCATTTTGCCTGTTTTGCACTTAATGCAGGAAGAAAAAATAGTTGTTTGGCAGGAAGAATCTTTTTCAGATATCTTCATTAAAGTAATGCCTGAAGCGAATTAACTTATTTTTTTGCTGGTGGTTTTTGTTCTTGTTTTGGTGTTTCTTTTGTTTTTGTTGGTGCGTCGTTTATTAGTGAGTACGTTGGTCTTAGTTTGAATCGCGAGCGTTCTGTTGCTTGAATTAGGAAGCACTCGTTGTCAACAAATTCTATTGTCGCGTTTGCTTCAGGAAAATCATTAGCGTCAATGTCTTGTTCCCCGCTTATTGCGTAAGCAATTGATTTTTCAGGGAGTGAAACAATTTTTTGCTTTAGTTTGTCGTTCAAGTTTTTAGCGTTTTCATTAATTATTATTAGTGCGCCCAAGTTGTTGTTTGTAGGTTGCCCCAAGCTTTCTAGAATAGAGTAAGAAAGCATTTGCTTTATTTCGTCCGGGAAAGTGCTTAATTCCAGGAATAATACTCGACCCATTCCTTCTGACCAGGGTGTTTTTAATTCAGAGTAATTGCTTTCAGCGAAAGTAGATGGGTAAACTTGTTGCAGTACTTTTATTACGCGAATTGCTTTATCAATAACGTATCTAGTTAGTTCTCTTCCTTCCTTGACTTCGCTTAGTTTTTTCAATAAGTCTTCAAGCGAACTATTTTCGCTCCAAACTTCTTTTAGTATTGCGTCAAGGCTTTGCAAGCCGATTGTTTCAGAGAATAATTCTTCAGGAATTTTCTTTAAGTCAATAAATAAGCCGCTTCCTATGGAATAGTTTTTTAGTGGGAAACCTATTGGCCGGTTAACCATTTTGAATTCAGCGTATTGATCAACGTTTTTGTTAGGTAACGCTAAACCGCTTAACGCGTTATAGTAATCGAAAATAATGCAAGGCACGCTGTTTAACAAAGCGTTTTCAGCTATTATTTGCATTGTTTGATTTCGCTTGTTTTTTTCCTTCCCGATTATTTTGTATGAAGTAGTTAAATTTACGTTGTTGGTTACTTGAATTGATTCTTTATCTATGCCGAGTAAACCAACGCTTGCTTGAAAGCCAGTAAACCCGCTGCTTGCTGAAGAAACTCCTGGTGAAGCGAATAAAGTGAATGGGTCTCCGTAAAGAGTTTCGGAAACGTTTTCGGCGCACTTGTTTAAGGGCGTTGCTTTTATTGAGAATCCCTTGCTAATGTCCATGAATACTTTGCTTGTTCCTTCCAATTCTAGGTTTTGTTCTTTAAGTGTTTTGAATAACTCGGCTTGAGAATAAGGCAAGTATTTCGGGGTGGCGTCTAGTAAAGCGAAAACAATTGTTTGCCCGTCAACTATTTTCTCGATTATAGTTAAGTCTTTCTTTTGGTTTTGCATCATTTCACTTGTGTTTCCTTCAAGCAAAAAAGGTTTGCGTAGTAATACTAGAACTCCCTTGTTTTCAGAGTCTTGCTTGTCGAATACTACTAAAAGCATTGTTTTTTCTGGATTCAAGTAAATGCTTAAAGGGTGTTCATTCCAAGTTGCTGACACTAAGCTCTTCCAAGGCCCGTAAGGCAAGTTTAATTCCATTGTTTATTCATTAACACTCTTTTATTTAAAAACCGTTTCAAGTTTTAGTCTATATAGCTTATTATTTTAATAAGGTTTGAGTAATACTTCTCGATGGATTTAAAAGTAGTAGTCAAGCAAATGCTTGAGAAAGGAACGTCTCCAGAGGCAGTACGGGCTAATTTAGTTGAGTTAGGTGTTCAAGACCCTGACAAGATTATTCAAGAAGTTATTGCGAGCCAGAAGCCGGTTGAAAAAAAAGTAGAAAGCGTGGTTCCGCAAGGCAAGCCTGGTTTAACTGATTTAGACAAGCTTGAAGCAAGAAAAAGCGAGGGAATTCTTCCAGTTGAAGAACCACCAAAGCCTGTTGAAAAAGTTGAAAAGAAGAGTGCTTCTTTGTTTAGGACGCCGGTTGTTGAACGAAAACCTGAAAAAAAGATTGAAGAAAAATCTGAGAAAAAAGTAATTGAAGAAAAACCAGTGTTGAAGAAACAAGAACCAATTATTGAAAAACCAATTGTTGAAAAAGAAGTAGAGTTGTCGCCTATTACTGTTACTAAAATTAGTGCTAATGGAGAAAAAGAAGTTTCTTTAGGTGACTTGATTAACAAGAAGAAAGACTTGATGCAGAGTGTTTCTAATGTTGATTACGACGAGTTGGAAGAAAAGCTGGATGAAACTATTGCTTTACTGAAGGCGTTAAAGGAATTAAATAAGGATATTCTTGAAACAGAGCGTAAAGTACTGCTTAGGTTAAAGTAAGCTTAGTATTACGAATGCGAATATTGCTAGAGCGAATAATGGACTATAGAAATTGCTTTTTGCTAGGAAGTAAAGCAAGAATAAGGCTGCAAAACCTGCTAGCAAGTTTATTGCTACTATTGCTTGAAACAAGGCTATTGGAATAGCGATTATTAGTGCTGGGAGAACGAATAATTCGTTTGTAGTAATGCTGTCCCCGCTTCCGAAGTACATGGCTAACACTAGGATTACTACTAGCAAGACGAAACTTTCAGAATCCATAAAAACCCACTATTCTTTACAACTATTTAGTGGTTACATTTATTTTTAAGGTTTGTGGTTACTTTTTCTTTTCATAACCGAAGATTAAGTAGTACAAGCTACGGCCAATGTTGTTTAACGCGTAGCCAGCAAAAAACACTGGTCTTTCAAGACTTTTTTTGTTTGGTTCTTCTTTTTCTTCAGGCGGGTATTCAGTTCTTTCTTTAGAAGAAAGGTTTTGAGTAAACAATAACAAAACTATTCCCGCAATACTCAAGAACGCCAGGAAAGTAGTTCCTGTTTCCATTGCGTACCAAGCGACTGCAATCAACACTGCAAACAAAATCCACTGCATAAAATCACTTTTCATCCATTATTACGCGGGTAGTCTTATCCCACTTGTCTTTGTACTTGCGTTTAGGTACTCTTAATACCCGGAATAATAGTTTTACTGGAATCATTACTATATTCATTAACTGGCTGAAGAAGGTTTCAACGTTAGCCATGTCGTGACTTTTTTTCTTGTGAACTGGCTTAGGGTGTGGTTTAACTTGAGTTGCGGTTGTTCCCGCGAACAAGCTTAGTACTGCGGCTATGCCGACTATTAACCCGAAGAAGGTTTGTCCTGCTTCAAGCAAGAACCAAGCCACCAAACCAAGCGCGATTACTAATAAAACATTCATTTTTATCTACCGTATCCTTGCGCTGGGTCGGGTTCTCCTTTTACCAGCAGAATAATTATTGCGAACAAGCCGCCTGCAATCAACCAGAATTCTCCTCCTAAATCAAAAAACATGGCTCCTAGAACTATTAGTATTCCAACTAACGCAGCTGCAATGTTGTACTTGTTGTTAGTCGATTTAACTAGCAAAACAATGCCTAAGAGTATGGCTACTCCTGTTAACTGGCTTTGCACAGCTAAAAGCATTAGTATTACCAGGAACAACAACGTAAAATCCATTCTTTTTTCACTTTACTTTAACCGTGAGTTTCTCTCCTTCATCTTCAGGGTCGTATGTTACTGCATACTTCATTTTTTTCGCGTCTTTATCTGCATCATAGAATTCTTTTTCTTCAGTGCCCCAGTCCCATGGCTGGAAGCCCCAGAAGAATGCGTAACCAAACAAAGCAAAGAACAACACTATTGCGAACCAAGTGTAAGGAATTACAAGCAAGTAAGTAACCATTCCCGCTATTACGAGTGAAATAAGGCTGGAACTAACCACGCCTTTCAAAACATTGTTTAAGGCAATAAAGTCGATAATCCAAATTACTAAAAGCAAGGCATCGAAGAATGCAGCTAGAATCAAAGTCATCTTAACTTACTCTTGTTTTTTTTCTTTAAAGCTTTTTTTGGTTTGCTTGATAAAGCGTTAATTTCTTTCCAAGCAGCTTCCTCGAATGATTTTATTATTGTTTTAAGATTGTGCATGTATTCTAACTCGAGCATTACTGCAACCGCTATTACGCCGAAAACAAGTCCTGAAACAAAGCCATCCATGTACTTGTCTGCTAGCGTGAAGCCAGTTCCAACTAATTCTCCTGCCTTGTAAACTAGCACTACGTGGTCAATGTATTTTCCTTGAATGTAATCGTTTATTATTATGATTAACAAGGCTGCTGCTGTTGCTACTAGAGCGCGCCACTTGTTTGAAAACCATGACAACCTGGTTGCGTTAGTTTTCTTGTAGTACTCAAAGTATTTCCTAATCATCTTGATCACCTGTAAGTGCTTTGTGGTGGTTTTTGTTTTGGCAGCACCAAGCCAACTAAGTCTTTTACTACTGGCAGGAAGTAGAGTATTCCTGAACTAAGTAATACCCACCCCATTACTCCTAGTGAACCAATTAAAGGGTGGTCTATTACTAGGTAGTAAACTAACAGCCCGCCTATTACTAGAGTTAAAACAGGAGAGAAACCAACGTGTTCTTTAGCCCAATTGTAGTACCACCAAGCAATTATTATTAACCAAATCCACCAAGCGTAACTAATCCAAGTAATCACGTCATCTAAAAATAAAGTAATCATGCTTGTCTCCTCATTAATCCTTGTTCACCTAACTGGTTTCCTTGCGACAAGTGGTTGGAAACGTGTTGTTGCATTAACCATTGTTTTTCTTCACTATTAGCTGTGCCTGCTTGAATTTTTTGTTGAATCGTTTGAATTGCTTCTTGTTGTTCTTGTTGCTGGCGTCCCATTTTTTCATGAATTCCTAGCAAGGAATAAACCCCGAATTGAAAGATCATTTGCAATTGCATTCCAAACACTATGAAGATAAAGAATAAGGCTACGACGATCATTATTGATATGCCGTGCAAAAAAATCAAGTATCCAGCTAGAGCTCCGCCTAAGCCGAATAATATTTGCGTTTCTTGGAAAGTAATGTAAAACCAAAACAACAAGTAAGAGAAAACAATTATTCTAACAACGAAGTTTAATTCCCCTATTGTTTCAAAGAGTCCGTCAAGGAACAAGAATTGAAGCATTAATTTGAATAACTACTTTAAACAATAAAAGGATAACTAAAAACCTTAGAAAGGCAGGGAAACAAGGCTTTTTAACACTATTAAAACTCCCAAGAGAATTAAGCCGGCTAGTAGAGATAGGATTGCTTTGTGCCAGTGGTTGAAAAAGTTTTCTTTACTCTGCAAGTCGTTGTTTAAAGCAATACCGAATAGTATTGCCGAGTAAGTAGCTAGGAATTGAGGAATAATAAACAACACGTCGAAGGAAGCTATTCTGTGTATTGACAACAAGGAACCGTACTTTAATCCTTCTATAGCCCAAGCTAACGGTGCTATAGTGCCAAAGAAAAGCAAGGAAATAAGGAAAACGAAAAAGAACGCGTTTATTACCGATAACGGGTCGCTTCCTTTAATGAAGTAGTACGGCGGCTCGAAAAACAAGTCTTCAGTGCTTGCTGTATTCCAGTAAAAAATGCTTCCGAAAGTAACTGTGAGCGCAAGGAAACACAAAATCAAGTTGGTTTTCATTTCTTTTTCCTCTTGTTATACAAGTAAGCCGCAATCACTATTTGAAGGAATACCAAGAGCAACAACGGCCAGTATTTTAGTAAACCATCATTCGGAGCAGCGTAGTAAACGCTAGTGTTTGGTTTTCTCCAAGCATTTTCATCAAACCAACCTTGTGTTTTGTAACTAACTCTAATTGTTTCTTTGCTTGCTAGAGTTGGGAAGAACCAAGTGAATAACTCGCTTGAAGCTAGTTTTGGTTCTTGACTAAAGACTGTTTCCTGCAACTTTAATCCTTCAGGAGGTAGTTCATCAAACTCAACCTTCTTTAAATCGTTTTCACCTAAATTCGTAAGAGTTAACTCTACTAGAGTTATTTTTTCTCCTGTTTTTTCGTAGGCAGACACGGTCCTCTCGACGTAAAGCAGGTTTTCTGCTTGCGCTATGCAGTCAAGGGACCGGTCCGCCTCGCTTTCCTTCTCTTTTCCTTTTGGTTCGCTTGTTGGAACCGGAGTACTAGGCACAGGGGTTGAAGGTTGTGGACTAGTACTCGGGGAAGGACTAACTGAAGGAGTAGGAGTAACAGTTACTTTTGGAACAACGACGTCGCCGCCACCGCCGCCTCCGCCGCCACCGCCGGTAGTGCAGTCGGTTGTGCAAGTGGTTTCGTCTTCACCAATGCTTGAAGAACAAGTGCCGTCGCCGCAGTATCCTGTTGCGTAAGAACTAAAGTGCGTGACATTGAATACTAAGCGGCCTGTTGCCGCGACCCATTCTTTTATTGTGCAGTCAGTGCAATTCTCGTTTAAGTTTACTACGTCGCTTCTTGTTGTAAGAAAGCCCGGGGCTTGCATTATGGATGGAATGCTTGTTCCAGTGTATAATCCGCTTAAGTCTAGTATTATTTCCGCGCTAGTGTTGAATTCAGGAATGTTTTCAGAGTTTACTGCGATTATTCCTTCACCTAAATCTAGGTTGCTTGAACTAATGCTTCTATCAATGGTTGAGCTATTAGTGGCATTGTAGAACAAGACTTCCCCGTAAGTTTTTTGAATCGTGAAGTTCAGGAAAGAGTGGTTTGAAGTTCCAGCGTTGTATTCGTAAGTAGTTATTGAAGCTAATCGCGTGTTGTCGTATATTGTGTGATTAGCGTTGCTTGCTAGCAAGGCGGTTGCATCGCTTGAAGCATTTACTTCAGTAATGTTTGTGTTGCTAGTGTTGGTTAAGCTTATTCCTATTTGGTTGCTTGTCAAGAAAGAGTTTTGAATATTTGTTGCGTTGCTTTCGTTTATTGTTACTGCGTTAGTGTTGCTCGTAAAGTTGTTTCCGTTAAGCCAGTTTCCAATAGTGTTAGTTAGAATTATTGCGTTAGTCAAGGAAGTAAAGTTAGTGTTGTTTACGAATGACGCGTTTGTCGCGTTGAAGGTTACTGCGTTAGTTACGTTAGTGAAGTTAGTTAGCCACAGCGTAGTGTTTATTGTCTTGATTGCGTTCAAGCCGTTTACTGCGTTGCTTATTGTTGAGTTGCCGATTAAGTTGTGAATTGTTTGAATTAGTAAAATGCTTGTGTTTACGGTAGTTGCGTTTAAGGCGTTTATTACTGAGTTGTTTGTTAAATTGAAAATTAACGCGTTTTGAGTAGAATTTAGTATAGTGTTGTTCGAGTAATTGATTGACTGGCTTTCGTAGAAAACGCTAGCGTTGAATGAATTAGTTACTGTGTTTCGTAAGAACCAAGAGTCTTTTTCCCATGACGCGTTCACGCCGTTCAGTGTTTCTAGAATAGTGTTGTCGGTGAAATTGTTTTTGCTTCCGTTTTCTGTGTATAGTCCTGCGGAAGTGTTTTGTATAGTGTTGTTGAAGAAAGTTGAATTAAATTCTTGTTTTAAGTAAATTGCTGCTACGCCTGTTATTGCTGTTAAGTTGTTGTTAGAGTAATTAGTTCCTGAAGAAGTGCTTTTGATTGCAATGCTTGAATTGAATATATTGTTTAGAGTAAAGTTAGAGTAATTCAGTGCTGTTGCTTGCAACCCAATCGGGTTGTTGTAGAAAACGTTGTTGTGAATTAGCGTGAACGTACTATTGAATACGCCTAATCCAGCTACGTTGTTTTGAGTAAAGTTGTTTTCAGTAATGTTTTTGAATGCTAGTGTGGAGGTGTTGATTTGCAGTCCGTAGTTAGTGTTGTTGAA
>JBDRBT010000007.1:0-18602 GCA_043822385.1 Microcaldota archaeon
TGCCAAGCAGGATACTTAAACCAATCGTAAGCAAGCATTTCCTGCGCGCGCTTAATGTCAACATCCTTAGCTCGAATCGTTACTGCCTTCAAGTCGTAATGCTCAATATCCGACACACTCATTCCCAAAAACTTCATTTCAGGACAACCCAAACGATCACTCTCGTGAGCCAACGCCATCGAGCCGTACTTCATTGTAGAATAAATATACCAACCATAAGGATCCGCATCAGTTAAACAATAAACAGGCACTTTTAATTCACTAGAAATCCTCTGCAATAATCTGCGCGCGCCGCGAGCAGCTTGTCCAGCAGTAGTCATTAACAAACACTTGTTTTTAGCCCAATACCCATCTTCATTCAAGCGATCAAAAATAGCGTTCTTTTCTGCAACTAACACGTACTCGATGCCAACGTCCTCGAATTCAATTTGTTCAACAATAGACGGAACCGCCCAACCACCTGAACCCATTTTAGATAAATTAATTTTATCCACCTTGTCGCGCACGCTGTCAACAACAACCATGTCTCCAGCCATTCTGCCTTTAGGTTCTGCACGCAAGTGCAAACGCTCCCTGAACGTGTTCAACGCAACCTCGAAATCAACAATAGCTAAGTCTGATTCACGCTGCTCGTCAATAGTATCCTCTTTAGTTCCCTTGATAGTGTGTTTTTTAGCGTAATACAAGTCACGAAGAGTAGCAGTCAAATTGTTAGTTAATAAGTCTTTCTTCACGTAAGACGCAACAAGCATAGTTTGCATGAAACGCCTCGCGTGAGCAACATTAAACAAGTAACGCTTTGAAATCTTGTCACCCAACAAAATCTTCCGCGTTTTCTCGTCGAAAAACACGTTGTTGCTGCCGCGAATAGGAATATCTAAGTGAGGATTATCCTGGCGATTAATTTCCGCAACTAAATCCTTACCTAAAGACTCGATTTTAGCGAGAATTTCGTTTATTTTCTCTTCTTTTTTAGCATCAATTTTTTTAGCCAACTCAAATCAACCTTCTTCCTGTAATTCTTTTTCAGTCTCATCATCTAAAGACACGTCGTCACCATTCGATTCTTCCACGTCACTAACCGCAGTACGTATTTCCGCAATTTTGCGTAGTTTATCCTCAATTTTTTTAGCATCCTGGCCAGTAACCTCTCCTAAAGCTTGCGCTACTTCAGTAATGTACTTAAAGAAAATTTTCTTCTTTTTTTCAGCGTCTTCAGCTTTCTGCAAGCCACTCAAGTAAAGAGAAATCTCGCGAGCGCACTCCATTAACGCATTCCGGATTTCAGCAACAATTTCTTCCTCACTAGAAATAGCTAGTTTTCCAGCTCCAGTGTAAGGAACGTAAACTGAAACAAAATTAACTAGAATACTCAAAGGAAGAGACTCGTAATTCTTCAAATTATAACGATTCCAATCAATAGTTTTTACTGCCTCAGTAATCGCGCAGTTACCTGCATCAAACAACAAGGGAGTCCGGTTAGCGAAACGCATTACTTCCGCTTTTCCGTTGCCATCACCAGTAGTAGAACCAGCCTTGCCGCCGTAAGCAATACCTGCTTCAACCAAGAAAGGAATACCGCCCCGGAATACTTTCGGTTTGCGTTCAATCACTTTCAAGTGCTCTGGTTCAAGCAAGTTCTTTAAACTCTTTTCCATTTGCTCGCCGCCAATAGGCACTAGAGTATCTAAATCAGGATTATAAAAACGAATTTTCTTGAACGCGTTAACAATTTGTTCTGCTTCAGTCCATTCTAATTTCGAAGGGTGTTTTTCGAAATCAATTTCCGGCAATAACGCCTTTAATTCACTTACCTTGTCGTTACTAAACTTAGCTAACTCGCTAGTAAAGAAACTAGACAATTTTCTAGCTTGAGTAATTTTAGCCATGTCAACTAAATCGCTGGTAGTCAACCCTAAAGGATGTGGTTTCACTGGCTTTGCTTTAGGTGGAATCACGCTTGAAGCACGCGGAAAAACAACCACGTTCTTGTTAGGTTCAATTAACGTGAGTTGAGCGTGAGGATTAGATAACGCAGTCCTGCGAAGGTACTCGTAAACGCCGTACTCGCTTCGGTCGTAAGAAACTTCAGCAAACTCTGCTTCAACTTTCAATCCCTTGAATTTCCCCGAGTATTCTTTTGAATTACTTACGGTAGGCGTATTCTTTTTAACGTCAATAGTAACTTCAGCCTCGAAAATCTTGTAGTCTTTCCCGGAACCAGTTTTAACAACAATCGGCTTGCCGGTAGTAATTAAGGAAAACAAAGTAGCATAGCTCGCGCCAATCCCCTGCTGGCCTCTTTTTTGTTCTCGGTTTAAAAACTTTGTTCCAGACAATAATTGACCTAAAGCAGTGCCGACCTTGCTTTTAGGCAAGCCAGTGCCGTTATCTTCAACACTAACCCGCAAGTGACCTGCAGCCCAGTGAGCAACAATGCGAGAACCCTCACGCGGAGTTTCCTTCTTGAATTTAATTACTCTCTGTGAATTCTTTCCTTTCTTTTCGTACTTTAAAACGTATTCCATGCCGCGAGTCTTCTCAATACCATCAACCATAATGCTTAAAGTAGCTGCTTTAGCAATCTCGTCTTCAATAACAAAAGAAGAAGTAATTCCATCCCCAACACCTAACTCCGTGTCTCTCACGGTTGTGGATAATGAATCTACTTCAACAGTAATTTCAGGGAGAATTTTAGCATCCTCGCAAGCATCAAGAGAATTAGTTACATACTCATGAACAATAGTAGTCAAAGAACGCACTTCGCCGGAATAACCAAGCATCTGGCGGTTCTTTTTAAAGAATTCTGCTACCGAATACTCCTTGAATTCATGTTCAATATCAGTTACTGTTTTAGCTTCTTCAGTCATGCAAAACCCTTTCACTAAACACTCAATAAAAAACAACTAAAGTGAGTTAGAAAATACACTAATATTAGAGGTAAAATGCTTAATATAGGTTTCCAGAAACCACTAAAAATTGCGTTGTTTTCGCTCCAAAAAAGCGTAAACACCAATGTGTTTTCTTCCTTCTAAAAGCATTTTAATAGCTTCCTTGACGTTCTTTATTTCATCGTACTTGCCTATTACTGCAATTTTGTTGCCCCAAATAGATAAAAGCGCTCCAGAGAGTTCTTCCAAAGTTTTCCTGGCTTTACCTTCAGAACCAATTAAACGCGCTTTGTATTGAGTAACTCTTTTTTCATTGCGAGAAACAACTTGCTTTAAGTCAATTACTTCCAAAAAATACTCATCATTAAGCAACTTGAAGGCTTTTCTTGACTCGAAACCCAAGCAAATCGCATTTATCACTAATTCAGCAAAATAATCGTTAGCTGCTTCCCCTTGAATTTCAATGTTATCGTCAACAATTCGCATAGTAGTGTTAGTGCGTTCGCTGATTTCCTTTAGTAAAGAAGAATCACGCCTCGAAAACATTGCCAAGCGCCTTGGCTCTACGCAAACAAGCTTCATAATTAATACCTTACGCTAGAGAGTATAAAAAACTCAAGGCAACCATGGCCTAGACAATAAAAAGCGAACGTAAAACATTGGGCTCAAAAAACTTTTCTTAGCTTCTTCATTAACCATCATTCCAGCTAAAACTTCGCGTAATTCCTTGTTTCTAGCCGCCTTAGCAATAATCAAGTTAACCAAGAAAGTGTGTTTACCTAAACGCTGTAATTTATAAGACGTATCTAACTCTCCAGCAATCAAGCTCCATAACTCAGTATCGTAAGACTTCAAGAATTCTTCAGAATAATTCCCTTCCGAAAGAGCATTAATAGCTGTTTTAGCAGCTATTTTCCCTGAAAGCATTGCGTTGCCAATGCCTTCCCCAGTAAACGGGTCAACTAACGAAGCAGCATCGCCAACAAGCATGAATCCATTCCCATACGCTTTCCTGTGAAAACTGCCAAAAGACAAGTTCCATCCCTTAACCGCGTTTGAATCAAGCTTTTGCCCTGTAGACGGGTCTACAATGAATGCTTCAGAAAAACGCTCTTTAAATAATTCATTGTTTTTAATTGCGTCAAGCATTACTTGCTTCAAATTAACTTTATTTTTAATCATATCCGTTTTAATCATTCCAACTCCAACGTTTGCAATACCATTCTCCATCGGGAAAATCCAAAAGTAACCCGGCAATACTTCATTAATAAAATGAAGTTCAATGTTTGAGCCATTACCTTTAACTCCCTTATAGTACGCCCTGCAAGCAACACACCAGTGGTCTTCAGGTAATGAATTCGAGTTAGTGCCTGCAGCAACAATAGAATTGAAACCATCCGCGCCAATAACTAGTTTAGCTCTAAATTCTTCTTCTTGTTTTTCTTGGTTAGTGCCGCGCACTCCAACAACAAAACCATTTTCTTGAATAACGCTGGAAACAATAAAGTTTTCTTTAATTACCGCGCTAGTTTTTCGAGTGTTTTCAAACAAAATATTGTCGTAAACCAAGCGCCTGCAACAATAACCCTGCCTAATAGAACTAGTTTCCTGGCCAAAAGGAATTATTACTGACGAACCTTTAGGTGAAGAAAACAACACGCCAGAAACCGTACCATGAGGGCTCTCTTCAACAATATGCTCTAAACCTAATTCCTTTAATACTGCTAAAGACTTTCCTGAAATAGCGTCACCGCAAGTTTTATCCCGAGGAAAACTAGCTTTTTCTAACAACAATACTTTTTTCCCTGCTTTAGCTAAAAAACTAGTTGCAGTACTGCCTCCAGGCCCGCCTCCAACAACAATAACATCAAATTCAGTCAAAAAACAAACACCTTGCGTAACAAAAATTTAGGTTTCCAGGGTTTAACTAGTTTTAGCCTCGGCTTCAGCTTTTCTCTGCAAACGCTTTTTAGTTACTTTCAAAGCAAAAAACAACTCGCTTTCAAGTAAAGCCAAGTGTTGAGTAATGCTCTTGATTGTTTGCTTCATTTCCGGTTGAATATTAAATTCTAAAGCATTAACTCTGCGGTTAGTTTTCTCTATTTCACGCAGCAAACGCTTTATTGCAGACTCGGTTTCAGCAATTTTTAAAATCAAGTCAACTACTTTCTGGAAACGTTCTATAGCGTCATCCAGTTTCGCGCTAGAACCTTCCAACGCATAACACAATTCTCCCGGCTTTATTACGCGTGCCTCGCTGGAAACAACCGGAATTTTTACGCCCATAATGTTTTTTGATTCAATTGATAATGCGGGAGACTCAAAACTACTTAAAGCCAGGGTTTCCAAGTAATCTTTTCCATGAAACGCTTCAGCAATAGCCAGCGACTTGCAAGCTGAAACAACTTTGTTATCCAATTCTTCCCTTAAATTCCTCGCTTGCTTTATTACACTGAAAAACTCTAAAACTAATGCATCCCGCTTTTGTTTAAGCAAGGAATGCCCTTTTTCAGCTAGCACTAGTTTTTGTTTAGTGTTAAGCAATTCCATTCGAGTTGGCTTTACGTTTTCCTTCATTTCCTGTATTTTCTCCCGTACTTTTCTAAGTGTTCAGGCTTGACGCGCTTTAATTCTGTTTCAGGAAGCGTTGAAAGCAAGTCCCAACCCAAGTCAAGAGACTCTTCAATAGTTCGGTTTTCATTCTTTCCTTGGCGAATAAAACGATTTTCGAAAGCATCAGCAAACTTCAAGAACTTCTTGTCTTTCTCACTTAACGCTTCCTCTCCAACTACCGCTACTAAACTCCTTAAGTCTCTTCCTTCAGCGTAAGCAGCATACAACTGGTTGCTTACTCCAGAATGGTCTTCGCGAGTCATCTTCGGCCCTATGCCGAGACTCATTAAACGAGACAACGACGGCAAAACATCAATGTTAGGGTAAATTCCTTTCCTGTGTAATTCACGAGACAAAACAATTTGTCCTTCAGTAATGTAACCAGTTAAGTCAGGAATAGGGTGCGTAATATCTTCTTCAGGCATTGTTAAAATAGGAATTTGCGTTACAGTACCCTTCTTTCCATGCACTGTTCCCGCTCGCTCGTAAATAGTAGACAAGTCAGTGTACATGTAGCCCGGATAACCCCTGCGTCCAGGTACTTCTTGTCTCGCAGCAGCTATTTCACGCAAAGCATCGCAATAATTAGTCATGTCAGTTAACACAACCAGTACTTGCAAGTCTTTCTCGAAAGCCAAGTACTCAGCAGTAGTCAAAGCTAGCCTGGGCGTAATAATTCTTTCAATTGAAGGATCACTAGCTAAATTCAAAAACAACACTGATCGCTCTAAAGCGCCGGTTTTCTCGAAATCACGCATGAAAAAGCTAGCGTCAGCGTAAGTAATACCCATTGCAGCAAACACTACCACGAAATCTTCCCCTTCGCCGCGTACAGTAGCTTGCCTAGCAATTTGAACTGCAATATCGTTGTGCGGCAAGCCAGCAGTAGAAAACAAAGGTAGTTTCTGGCCTCGAACCAGTGTGTTTAACGCGTCAATACTTGAAATACCAGTTTGAATAAAGTCTCTAGGTTCTTGCCTGGAATACGGGTTGATTGCTGCGCCAGTAATATCTAGTTTTTCTTTTGAAATAATAGGCGAACCACGGTCAATAGGGTCTCCCGCTCCACTGAAAATGCGGCCAAGCATTTCATCACTAACCGGCAAGCGAAACGTTTCGCCACTAAAACGAATCCTAGTTACTTTAGTATCTAAACCAGCTGTTGAACCAAAAACTTGCACTGCAGCTAATCCTTTAGACGACTCTAAAACTTGTCCCTTCCTTCTCTCGCCGTCAGGCATTATTATTTCTACAGTCTCGTTGTAAGCAGCGTCAGGCACGCCCTCAACAAAAACAATAGGACCGAAAACTTCCTTAACTGTTTGATATTCTTTAATAGCCATTTTTTTACTTCACCCTGCTACTTGAAAAAGAAGAGTCAATGCTCTTCATTATTTCTTTAATTTCTTTTTCAACCTTGTCTTCAGGAACATACTTTACTTTAGCAATCCTGTCTTTTTCTTTAGCACTAATAATAACCTCGAAAGGCAATTCCAAATCCAAGCCAATACTAGCTTTATCATAAAAATGCAGTATTAAACTCAACATCAAGTATTGTTTCTTTAAAGAACAATACGCATCCACTTCATCATAAGCATTCTGCTGCAGGAAGTCTTCCCTAATCATTTTAGTTACTTCCAAAACCAATCGTTCTCTTTCAGGTAAAGCATCAGGACCAATTAATTGCACAATATTTTGCAAATCAGCTTCTTTTTGAAGTAAATTCATTGCTTTAGCTCTGTACTGCATGAAGTCAGGTGCAACATTCTTTTCAAACCAAGGAATCAATTCTTCCTCGTATAAAGAATAACTCTTCAACCAGTGAATAGCGGGATAATGCCTCCTGCGCGCTAAAGAAGCATCCAACGCCCAGAAAACTTTAGTAATACGAAGTGTTCCCTGCGAAACTGGTTCAGAAATATCTCCGCCAGGCGGAGAAACAGCTCCAATAACCGTAACGCTGCCAATGCGATTATCTTTACCTAAACAAATTATTCTACCCGCACGCTCGTAAAACTCAGCTAGCTTCCTACCTAAATAAGCAGGGTATCCTTCTTCGCCAGGCATTTCCTCCAAGCGCCCTGAAATTTCACGCATTGCTTCAGCCCACCTGCTAGTAGAGTCAGCCATTAAAGCAACAGTGTAACCCATATCCCTAAAGTACTCAGCAATAGTAATGCCAGTGTAAACTGAAGCCTCACGAGCAGCCACAGGCATGTTTGAAGTATTAGCAATCAACACCGTGCGTTCCATTAACGGCTTGCCAGTGCGAGGATCAACTAGTTTAGGAAACTGCGTTAATACCTCCGTCATTTCATTACCGCGTTCTCCGCAACCAACGTAAATAATTATGTCAGCACTAGCATACCTAGCTAGAGACTGTTGAGTAACGGTTTTACCTGAACCAAAAGGACCAGGAATAGCTGCCGCGCCTCCTTCAGCAACAGGAAACATTGTGTCTAGAATCCTCATTCCTGAAAGCAATGGTTTTTCAAAAGGCGTTTTGTCTTTAATTTGCCTTGCTTTCCTAACCGGCCATTTTTGCATTAAGGAAACACTCTTACCGCCAATTTTAGCTACTTCTTGAATAACCGTGTATTTTCCTGCAGTAATCGAGTCTACTTTACCTTCAATACCTGCTGGAACAAGAATCTTGTGAACAATATTTGTTTCTTGCACCGTGCCAATAATATCCCCCTGCACTACAGTATCGCCTGCTTTAACCGTAGGCTTGAAATCCCACTTCTTTTTTCGGTCTAAAGCAGGAACATCAATACCGCGAGCAATAAACACTCCCGACATTTCTTTAATTACATCTAAAGGCCGTTGAATTCCGTCGAAAACACTAGACAGCAAGCCAGGTCCTAACTCTACTTCCAAAGGCTTGCCAGTGCTAATGATTTCATCATCAGGCTTTAAACCAGAAGTGTCTTCATAAACTTGAATACTCGCTGTGTCTCCCTTCAAAGAAATAATTTCCCCCATTAACTTGTCTTTCCCAACTCTAACTATCTCGTTAATTTGAGAACCAGACATTTCGCAACCGACAATCAAAGGACCAGAAATTTTAGCAAGCTTACCCATCTTAATAATCACCTTAAAAAATTATTTCTTCAATTCTACGCCAATAGCCCTCTTAACCAGCAAACCCAAGTCAGAAGACTTTTCAGTAACGCCATCCTTACCTGGAATAAAAACAACCACTGGCTGGCTTATACTCTCAATTAAATTCATTGTTTTTACCGTTAAGTTTTTAGCAACATCATTCGGCACTATAAGCAAACCAATAGAAGAATCACTCAATAATTTCATTACAGCATCATTAGCGTCATCACTACTACAAGGAAACGCTTTCACTCCAGCCAGCTTAAACCCTAAAATAGATTCAGCAGGACCAACAACAGCTATTTCAACCATATTAACATCAACTAATCGCGTAAACGTACTCCAACAATTCAGGCATTGAGTAAAGCTTTGCGTAAGCAATCTTACGAATATTACTTAATTCCGCCTGCTTTAAGTAAACAAAACCAAGCAAACCAGAAAAACTCATGACGCTGATTCTAGTTTCCTTCAAAACTTTTTGAACTAGCTTTCTTTCAGCAATTGCTTCAAGCAAAGGCAAGTTTTCCTTCGCTAATTCTTTTTCTTTAGAATCAAATAAATACCGCTCCATGAATTTTTCAATTGCTTTCTCGAAAGATTCCTTCAACAACTGATTAATAAAAGCATTCCTGTAAAATAAACTCGGTTTTACGCCTAGTTTTTTTGAGCGCAAAACCATCATGGCATTTAAAAATTCTAATTGAGCGAAAATAATTTGTTTAGTTGGTAAATCTCCCTTGCCAATCAAACCTTGCAAACTCCAGTAATACTGTCGGTCAACATCCTTCAACAAAATTCGATAATCCACAGTCTGGCTTCTTGAAAAAAGTTTGAGTGATTCAGAATCCGGACTCAAACCAAGTAATGGAACTAAGCTTTTCAAATCACTAGCTTGCAAGAGTTTAGCGTATTCCCGCCTGTCTCCGAATAAAATTAAGTCTTCTTCGGTTACTTTCTGGCCTAAAGCTTTTCTAAAAATAATTGTCTTCAAATTCTTTGCATAAAACTCGTTTGCTATTACTGAAAACAAAGCGCTATGTTTTTTTGGTAAATGCTTCTTCAACATATTCAAAGAAGAAACTAAATCAAGCCTAATAGCTTCCTCAACAAGTTCTATCCCACTAAAACGCGTAGACGCGTCAACAAAAAAGTTTTTTAATCGTGTTTCTTCAAGTAAACCAATTACTTCAGGTAAAGAATCAACTTGAATCAATTGCTTAAACAAGGATTCGGGAAGCATTTTAGCCTCCATTCCCTTTATGCGGGTATTCAAATATGCGTAACTCAAATCAACCAATTAAACTCACTTTTTCTTTTTAACAACCTTCTTTTTTACGGTTTTAATCTGTTTAGCCATTGGTTCGGGAAAAACTTCATCGAAAATCATTTGTCGAAGTAATTCTTTTTTCTCTTCAATTAAAGCCTCAAAAGAATTATTCATTCTAATTCTGCCGTCTTCAGTAGCTACAATTACTCCCCCCAGCGAATCAATTTTTTCTTTCGATACTGCGCCGTATTTCTTTGCTAGAGCCTGGTCTTTACTAGAAACAATCAAAACAGACTCGCCCCCTAATTCTTTTTTACCTTCGGTTACTAGTGAAGAAAAAACTTTCTCATATTCTTTTGAAGAAGCGAAAACACCAAGTTTCGTGCACAAAGCCTTGAAAACAGAATTCACTAACTGTCTTTTTGCTTCGCTCTCAATAGTTTTCACTTCCAATCGAGCTGCAGCCAAGTATTCCGCTTCAATTTCTTTCGCTTCAACATCAGTTTTAGCTTCAGCATCCTTGCTCATTTGCTTCGCTTTATCACTGGCGTCCTGAAACAATTTTTTTGCTTCTTGTCTTGCTTCAGACAAAAGTATTGCTGCTTGTGTTTCAGCTTTATCCATTATTTCTTTTTTTAATTCATCTAAACCCAAGGTTAATCACCAAAAACTAGATCAAGACTACTTTCAAGCCCAGTTAGTCAAGATCAAGTAAGCTACTACCGTACCAAATAATACTAAGGTTTCCGGCAACGCAAGCATAATCAATACTTGAGTGTCTTTGTTGTCTTTTTCAGCCATTAACCCCATTCCTGCGGCACCAATACTACTCTGCACTAACGCAGTAGCAATAGCGCCTGCTCCAACAGCTAAACCAGCTGCCAAAGCAATCAATCCTTGCTCAATTCCAGCCATTTTTTTACACCTCTTTAAATATACAGTAAAAACTGTAAGCATTACTTCCTCTTAAGCGGGCTGAATAACGTAGCTCCGCCTTGATAAAACTTTGAAAAAAACTCTACAGCATGCAAACGCAAAGCTTGTATACCAGACTCAAAAACGCCTAGCAATAATGAAACAAAGTGACCAACAACAAAAAATACAAGCATTAAAATAAACATTATTACTGCAACCGGTTCGAATGAAAGCAACGCATTAACATCTGGCTTTAATTGGTTCACTAAACCAGCAATTATTACTCCAGCTAAGCCTAGTGCTGCAATCCTCATGTAACTCAACAAGTTTGAAAACAAGCCAGGAATTTCCATTATCGCAATCACGCCTTCAGTATACGCCAGTAAAGCCACGCCAAGAATAGTTCCGTACAAAGCAAAATCGTTGCCAATAAACAAAGCAAACGGCTTTAACGCTTCAAAGAAAACAATGTCAATATTCAAAGCAACTAATGAAACTAAAGATAGTTCAATCAGCAACCACCCGAATTTAGCTAACGCGTGCTTATAGTGCTTATGCAACACGTTGTTAACAATACCCAGCGTATAACCCAACGCAAGGTGAATAAACCCTACTAACACCGTCAAAGCAAGCAGTTCCTGAACTCCGTGAGAATTAACGCGATGAATTAACGGAAGCAAATGAACGCCGAAAATATCTTCAAAACCAAAGAACTCGCCGAAAACAAAACCAAAAATAACCGTAAAAATACCAGAGTAAAGAATCATTCCCCCCGCATTTCTTAAAAACAAGTTACTTGCCTTAACCCGCAAAAACACGCCTAACAACAACAAAATTAATCCGTATCCAATGTCTCCGAGAATCATTCCGAAAAACAAGGGGAAAGTTAAAGCAACTAAAATAGTTGGGTCAAGCTCGTTGAATTTAGGTACAGACAAGAACGACATGAATGCTTCAAAAGGCTTCGCTAGCGTAGGGTTATTGAATTCAGAAGGAGCAACATCTTTTGAATGAAGTTTTTCAACAAGAACTTTACCCTGAAAAGAATCTTCAAAATGTTTTTGTAACGAGTAATAATCGCTGTCTAAAACCCAGCCTTCTACAGCGCATAAAGACTGAGAAACTCCAAAATTCAAAGGAAGCTCGCCTTCAGAAGACTTGAATTCAAAACTCTTCCTCAAGAAAACTAGTTCTTCCTTGTTTTTAGAAACGAAAGAAGAAATTTTTTCACTCGTTTCAGCAATTTCTTGTTCAATACCATTCAATTCCTCGCGAGTTTTAACGAATTCCTTAGCAAACGTAGTTTCAACTTTAGGCAAGTCAATAAAGCCCAAAACAACTTTATGCAGTTGAACAAAAATTTTTTCTTTTTCTCGCTTGTCGAAAGCAACAAGCGCCTTGTTTTCAAAAAAATGAATAGACGCGTTTCTTAAAGACAACTTGCGTCTTGGGTTAAGCCTTACGCAAACTACTTCAATCCAATTGCTTAAGGGAATAACAAAATCAATTGACTTGAATTCACTTAACTCGTCTAACTTGTCTTTTAAATAACCTTTTTTAGAACGCAGGGAAACTAGTTTGTTTTTTTGTTCATGAAAAAAGTCAAAACCGAGCGAATCTAATTCCTTGAACAACTTAGTTAAACTAACGTTCTCGCTTCCCTCAACCGTTTCTTTCAAGCCGTATTCCTTTTCAATAGCCCGTAATTCAATTAATACTGAAGAAACTGAAGAAAAAGACGCTAAAGGCTTTCCATCACTCAATTGTTTTGATTTACGGATTTCAATCATTCCGTAACCGTACAATTGCTTAACAATAAACTCAAGGTCAGAAGACGGACAAGTAATCCGAACTTTAGCCATTTTCTTCATTGAAAACATAGTAATTAAATCACTCAAACAATACAGGAAAGAGTTTTGAAGCTATTTTTTTCGAATCGATTTTTTCAAGAGACTTGTTTTCATCTCGAGCTTTCTTCAACAAACCTTCTTTTTCCTTTTCAAGATCTTTCAAGACCCTGGAAATTTTTTCGTTCCTTTGTTTTTCAGAATCAATCTTTGCTTTTTCAAGCATTTCAAAAGACTCAATACGCGCTTTTTCAATTAATTCGTTCTTTTTTTCCTTAGCTTTTTCTATTAACCTACTAGCCTGTTCTTCAGCCTTTTGCAATTCTCTTAAATCGCTGGTCAATTCATTAGCTTGCTTATTTTCATCCGTCAATTCGAATCCCCCCCAAGAAAGGAGTATAAGTAAAAGAATACGAACAAAATTATTTAAAGATTAGTATTGCAGTAGAATTAGGTACAATAAAGCATTTTAATAAAAAAAACCCAATATTTATTCTTATTTGGTTTAAGGGGGATTTAAATGAATTTTAAAGTCAAAGATGTTTCTCTTGCTTCACAAGGAGAAAAAAGAATTGCGTGGGCGTCAGGGAAAATGCCTATTCTAGCTAAAATAAAGGAAAGAATAAAACAAAACAAGTCTTTTCAAGGAAAACGCATTACAGCTTGCCTTCACGTAACTAAAGAAACCGGCGTACTAATGCTGGCTTTAAAAGACGCGGGAGCTGAAGTCTCCCTAGCTGGATCAAATCCCTTATCCACGCAGGATGACGTGGCGGCTGCGTTAGCTAACGCAGGAATACGCGTTTTTGCTTGGAGGGGCGTGAATAATGAAGAATACTACGAGTGCATTAACCGCGCTCTTGATTTGAAACCTCATATTACTATTGACGACGGAGCTGACTTAGTGAATATTATTCACTCTAAGAGACAAGACTTAATTAAAGACGTTATTGGCGGACAAGAAGAAACAACCACCGGCGTAATTAGGCTTAAAGCAATGGCTAAAGACGGCGCATTGAAATACCCAATGATTGCAGTAAACGACACTCCAACCAAACACTTGTTTGACAATCGTTACGGAACTGGCCAAAGCACTCTAGACGGAATAATTCGCGCTACTAATATTTTACTAGCTGGAAAAAACTTTGTTGTAGCAGGCTACGGTTGGTGTGGCCGCGGACTAGCAATGCGTGCACGCGGCATGGGTGCTAACGTAATAATAACTGAAATAGATTCAGTTAAAGCAATTGAAGCTTACATGGATGGCTTTAGAGTAATGCCAATGAGTGAAGCTGCAGAAATAGGGGATGTTTTTGTTACCGCAACAGGATGCAAAGACGTTATACGCAAGAATCACTTTGAGAAAATGAAGGACGGCGCGGTTATTGCTAATACAGGGCATTTCGACGTTGAAATAAACACTAAAGAACTGAAAGAAATAAGCGAGTTCAAAACGCTTTTTGGGGAAGTAGGACAAGCTACTCTAAAGAACGGCCGCAAACTTTACTTGTTATCGGAAGGCAGGTTAGTTAACTTGTCTGCTGCTGAAGGACACCCAAGTGAAGTAATGGATCAATCCTTCTCTAATCAAGCGCTAGTAGCAGAATGGCTCTTCAAGCAAGAAGGAAAGCTCGAAAACAAGGTTTACGATGTTCCTAGCGAGATAGACTTTGAAATTGCTTCACTAAAACTAGAAGCACTAGGCACTAAAATAGATGAATTAACTCCAGAACAAGAAAAATACTTAAGCGATTGGAAAGAAGGCACTTAAGCCTTTAACTCAATCAAGAAGTCAACTAAATCCTGCAAGTTGCGAGGCAAGTAATCAGCTTCCCTAAAGTCAAAAGAATAAAAAGAGTAATTCAGTTGATAGTTTTTTCCATCCAATGCTTCTTTTTGCGTGTTTAAGTTAATGTTTCTAAACTCAACATGGTCAATCAAGTAATCAAGTCTTTCTCGCTGAGTTTCGTTTAAAGAAACTTCTTGTTCAGTAATACCCACGGAATAATGCGCGGTATAATCAGAACAAATTAGTAATTCGTTTGAATAAAAAGAAAAATCGCTAGTTGAACTAAGTGAAACAAGCATTTCTGAACAAACTGGAATTGAATCAGGTGAAATAGGCTCGGGAAGACTTAAATCCGTTGATGGCGTAGGGCTTGCGTTAGTTGGTTCAGGCGTTTCAGGCGAAATTAACTGGAACGTGCAACCAATAAAAAATAATGAAAACAAAACAAGCAAGAATAGTTTTTTCATGCAGTAATTACTTTAAACCCTAATATAAACTAATTCAAATGTCTAATAATACTCTCACAACCCAACCGTTATCTCCCTTGAAAACCAGCGCACCATGATGAGTAACTGCTTTGACGTGTTCTTCTCCAGCTTCAGGCGTCATTTTAGAACCGTAAGCAACGCCTTCTAAAACTAGTTTAGTTAAATCAAGCTTGTTTACTACGAATTTCTTGAAAAACAATTCCCCAGCATCGCTCTCTGAAACCAATTCATTCAAAACAAAAGAAACTAACTCAGAAATAGACGCCGCGCTTTGTTTTATTATCACGTTCTTGTTTTCTTTTACTTTCTTTAAGTCTGCAGTAAACGCAAACAAGCCTAAAGCAGTATTCTCGATAGCTTCCTTTAACGTAGAACCATAACCCTCGACGAAAACATCCGCCGTATGTTCAACAAAAGAATACTTTTTCATAAAAACCAAAACAAATTAATGCTTTAGTGAATTAATAACTCTCGTTAAAAACACGAAAAAAGGTGAATTAAGAATATGCTTCCAGGAATGAATCCAAAACAAATGGCTCAAATGATGAAACAAATGGGTATTGACGTGAAAGAAATAGACGCTGAAAGTGTTTTGATAAAAAAGAAAGATGGAAATACTATAGTAATTGAAAACCCGTCAGTGCAAGAAATAGGTATGAAAGGACAAAAAAGTTTTCAAATAAGCGGTGAAATTACTGAAGCAAACACTCAAAAAGAAGAAAGCGATGCAGATTTAGTAATGAAGGAATGCGGAGTTTCGCGCGAAGAAGCGGAAAAAGCTTTGAGTGAAGCAAACGGCGATTTAGCTGAAGCAATAATGGCGTTAAAAAATGAGTAAATATTATTCCCTTGAAGAACAACAAAAAAATACTTAACGGCCACCTTTATCGAGGAGAACGCATACTAGGAAGAAAACCAAGCGTTTTAGAAGCACTAGCTGCACAAAAGATTCCAGCTAGCAAAGCCAAAAAATATTTGACTTGGCATTTAGTGCATGAAAACGGGAAAACTAATAAAAACGAAATACAACAAACACTTGACAAATACCAAAAAATACTTGGCTCTATACAAATACCTGAGAAAACTGAAGTTAAATTACATAAGGTAATGCTCAAGTATCTTAATCAAGAATTGAAAAAAATAAAACAAGAAAAAGCAACAAACTTATTTGAAGGACTTAAAAAATTAGAATACACACCTGAACAAGCAAAAAGCGTAATAAACAAACAACTTCAGTTGAATGGAATAAACGGAATAGAACAAAAAGAAAAAACTAAGGAATTAACTCGAATTTATTCTTGGTATTTACAAAACAAAAAATCAAATAAAGGAAGTAATTGAAACAGGCGTTTTAGTAAAAACCGTGTTTAAGTAAACGAACGCTATTACTGCCAGAGACAAAAGAATCATTGCAATAAAAAAGTCTTTTGAACTATTCACCTTGCAACAACTCCCGGCACCGCAAACGCTTCTTCATAATAAGGATATTCTCGCGGTTCACCAATCTTAACACTCCCTTCTTCAACTAGCGTAGTCAAGTTATTCGCTTTAACAAACTCTTCCGAAATAGTGTACAACGAATTCTCAATGAACGCAGTGCGCTTTACTTGGTTTCCACCCCAGTAATAACCACTCTTCAAAGCATCTTCCTCGCTTGAATGTGATACTCTACCGAGCAATTCAAAACCATTAGTATTCGCTTTAAAGACGTAAGCGCCTTGGAAAACAAAGTCACCGTAAGTACTTGGTTCAACGCCGTTAGGATACTTTCCTGCATCAATTTCAGCTAATAAAACCGGAATTACTAACAATTCTTTTGCTTCATCAAACAAGAACGCCTTGTGTTCATGCAAAGCAAGCGAATCAGTACCGCGGTCTCCAATAACGAAGGAAGAAACTTCCTTCGGTTTTTCAAAATCGCTAACGTCAAATAAAGACAATTTCAAGCCCTGGTACCAAGCAAAATCCCTATTCCCTTCAGCTTGAACTGCATCCTTGCCTAAACCAATCAAGTAATTTTCACCCAAAGGATGCAAATAATTAGAATAACCAGGAATCTTCAACTGCCCTAAAACTTTAGGTGCAGTAGGCTCACTCAAATCAATAACAAACAAGGGATCAATTTTCTTGAAAGTAACTATAAACGCCTTGTCACCCAAAAACCGAGTCGAGTAAATCGATTCACCCGGAGCTAAATCACGAACGCTGCCAACAATCTTCAAGTTAGAATTCAAAACAAACAAGTGATTTTTTTGAGTTGAACGTTGGTTAAACCAGCGTGCTCCAAAAGAATACTCAGTAGTCGTAGTAGCTATTCTAAAGAAACTAGCGCGTTCATCCATTGAAAACTGGTTTAAAACATGGCCGGGAACACTTCCCTTGCCAACGTAATCAATTTTTTCACCTAAAGAAAACTTGTGAATAAAAGTTTCTTCAGTATACGCAGAATAATCTTTTTCCTCAATTAATTTCTGCACTGCATCATAAATCTGGTTTTGAATCTTTGAATCAAGAGATTGAATTAACGCTTGTGCTTGCGCTGCCTTCAAAGCATCCTTCCTCCATTCACTAACGTCAGACGCATCAATAGCGCTTATTTTCTCTAAGAACGCTTCATCCCAGTAAACAGCTAAAACCTTAGCGTAATCACTCCAAGAAACTTGCATTGGTTGCCAATTGTAAACAGTTTGCGTAATAAACGCGTTTTCAGTAGAAACAAACACTGTTTGCGCTCCGCCAGCTAAAATTGTTTTCCTTGATTCTTCCTTCAAGTCACTCAAGTTAATACTCAATAAAGTAACGAATGCTTGATTAGAATCCGGATAATCAAAATAACTAACGTCAGTAGGAGCTAATTCTTTCTCAACTCCATCTACAGCATACAAAGGCATTGGGCCATCGTAATACGCGTACTCAGAAAAAATCACTATTACACTATCCCCAATCAAACGAGATTGAACATAATTACCGCTTTGTGAAAACTCTTTAGCCAAAACAGGGTTAGTTTTGTCAGAAACATCGTAAATCTTAATGAAAGAAGAATAACTATACGGCCTCAAACAATCGTTGCTTGAAGTTTTTTCCAAACCCCATTCACGTCCTTCAAAACCAAACGCTACTAATTTGTTTCCTTTAACAAAAATTTCTTGCACTCCAGACTCGTTAATTACTGAAAGCAATTTCAATTCACTAGCTGGAAACGCCTTTAAAATCTTTATTTTACCTTCAGAAACAACGTACAAGAAGTCGCCGTCATTCTTTAGTACATCCGCTTCATCCACGCCTTCCACTTGAATATTAGTTGAAGAATAATCTCTCGCACCAGACTCTGAAGAAACTTGAGTAGTCATTGGGGCTCCAGTTAAATCCTTATTCAAACCGCCGTAACCATAATTGCTTTGCGTAGCTTCTAAGAAAGAATTCAAGTCTTCTTTAGATTCAAAAGTTTTTAATGCAGAATAATCAACTGGTTGAACAGTAGGCGTAGGCGCAATAATAGTTTCAGTGCAACCAAGAAAAATAAAACCAGATAACAACAATACAACAAACAATTCAGTCTTCAAAGCAAAAATCACCGTTTATACTAACATAAGTACTCTAAACAGTTTAAAAATAGCTTAATTTCTTCAAGTAATTAATTGAAGCTCACTTCAAGCCAAGTAAAGACTTAAAGAAACCAATAAAACC
>JBDRBT010000008.1:0-37151 GCA_043822385.1 Microcaldota archaeon
GTTGTAATTCCTCGTAAACAACCCTAACAACGTGTTCACGCAGCGTTAATCCAGGGGGCGTTTTCTCATTCAAAGCTCGTTCCTGAATTTTTTTCGACAAGTCAAAGACTAAGCGCACATTCACGTCATTAGAAATTAATACGCGCTGTAATTCCTTGACTAATTCTTTTACTGCGTCTTCGTCAACAACACTAGCTCCAGTAATTTTAGCCAGCGCCTTGCGCACGCCTTGACCTAAATCCATTTAAAACGATAAGAATAGTGGAGAAAAAGAATTAAAAAACAGAGTTATTTGAACAAGTTCTTAGGTAAAGCAGTAACATCCTCGTTAGATAACTCTACAGTATCCATAGACAAGCGTTTTTTAGCTTCATCTTTCTTCAATTTAGGCTCTAAAAACAATTTAGAATAATACTTTTGCATGAACAAATCAATTTCTTCCTGCAAGCAAACATTCTTTTGCTGCAAGTACTCTAAAATTTGTTTCCGGTCTTCCAACTCTTGCTTCAAGTCATTAACTTTAAAGTGAGTAATTCTAGACAAAACCTCGAGAATACCTAGAGACAATTCAGTTCGTTCAACCTGGTCTGTAACTGGATTCCACTTGAATACTTCATTCAAAGCAATTACGCCTTCCTCAAACTTAGATATTTCAGAAACCTGCGTAATACGCCTAATCAAGCCTTTAGTGCGCGACTGCACTCTATGCTGAACAACAACGATTTCAGCCATTGGAATCAAAGACTTTGGAACACTCATAGGCGCGTTCTCCAAACGCTTCAATGCGTCCCGGTCGTTATTAGCGTGAAGAGTACCCATTACACCCCGATGGCCAGTATTCATTGCTACAAACATTGATTCGGCTTCTGCACCACGAATATCCCCAACAATAATGCGGTCAGGCCTCATACGCAAGGCATTAATCACTAACTCGCTCATTCCAGCTTGGTCACCTGAAGCTAATTGCACCCAGTTAAGTCGCTTAAACAAATTCAATTCCGCAGTATCCTCAATAGTAATAATGCGTTCTGAAGGAGGAATAAAAGAAGTAAATGAATTGAGAGTAGAAGTCTTGCCTGCAGCAGTACCGCCAACAATAAGCATATTGAAGGGGTGAAGCATTAAACCATCAGCAGCAAGCCAAAAATACGCTGCTAACTCGCTAGACATAGTTCCTTTGTTAATCAAATCAATAACACTAAACGGTTGTTTCCTAAACATACGGACAGTAACAGTTGGTTCAGTAGATAACGGCGGCTTAATGACGTTCGCCCTGCTTCCGTCACTCATTTTAACGTCTTCCCACAGCTTTTTGTGGTCTGCTGGAATTTGATCCAAGAAAGACTGTAAAGAATCAGGAGTAAACTTCAAATTAGTTCTGCACAAGCCGTACTCGCGGTGGTAAACAAACACGGGCTCGGAAGTACCGTTAACCATTACTTCCTCTAAATCAGGGTCATTAAACAAAGACTGCACTACACTAAACCCGTAAACCAAGTCCATAACGTACTCAACAACAACCTCAGTGTTTTTCCCCCCTAACAAGTCAGTTAATTGCTTGAATAACTCAACTTTCTCTTTTTCAGGTAATTGCCGGGATAAAAACACTACATCCAAGGAATCAACCAAGTCATGAAGTTCCTTTTGCTTTACTTGAGGAAACTTGTTGCAAAACGTTTTTACATCCTCTTTCCTACGAAGCACTTTAATCAAGCCATCCGCTAGTTTTTGTTGTTCCGGCGTGAAAGCAGGCGGTTTAACAATATAGTCGGAAAAAGGGTAATCGCGCTTTATATCCACTTTGTAAAAAGAAGCCATATACTCACTAGAACAACATTACTTAATAAAAAACTTTTTAGGCGAACAAAAACACCTTAAAAAACAGTCTTAAAGAACCAACCACTAATAAATTAAAATGAAGTTAGCATTCAAACAAAAATTATTAAAAAAAATTAGTCCCACTAAAGACGAAGTAGCTGCGCAACAAGCTTTCGCTCACTCACTAGCAGAAAAAATATTGAAACACGTTAAAGCTAAAGCAGTTTTAGTTGGAAGTGCTGCTCGCGACACTGGCTTGCGGGGAGACAACGACATTGACTTGTTCTTGTTGTTTCCGAGAAAAAACTCTGAAAAACAAATCGTTGCCAGGACAATAAAAGCAGTCAAGAAATCAATTCGCGCAAAGTGGGTAATGCATTACGCTGAACACCCTTACTTGAAAACCACGTTAAAGGGTTTTGAAGTGGAAGTAATACCTTGTTTTGAATCAAAACCACACGCCGGAATAAAAAGCGCAGTAGACCGAAGTCCCTTGCACATGACTTACTTGCAAGAACGACTCACGACAGAACAACGCGCAGACGTTCGCTTACTAAAACTGTTGCTTAAATCAAACAAATTGTACGGAGCTGAACTAGCAATACAAGGTTTTTCAGGACTAGTCTGCGAGTACTTAATTTTAAACTACAGGAATCTTGAAGAACTAATAAAAGAAGCAACTAAATGGAAACCCCCTGTAATAATTAACTTTGTTAATGAGAAACCAAACAAATTCACCGAACCCTTCGTACTAGTAGACGCTATTGACGAAAACAGGAACGCGGGGGCAGTAGTCAGCGAAACTAACTTGAATCGCTTTATTTCACTATGCCAAGCACTGCAAAAAAAGCCTTCAGAAAAATTCTTTCAAAAACACGAAAACAAAATAACCCCAAACCAAATAAAGAAAGCAATAAAACAACGCGGAACAACACCAATAGTAATTGAATTAAGCGCTCCAGAATTAATTGAAGACATTCTAGTACCTCAATTAAGGAAAACCGAAAAAAATTTAGTGAAACAATTACAAACGCATGGATTCAAAATCGTTGGAAGCACTTCACTATTGAAAAACAACGCGGAAATACTCTTAGAACTAGAAAGCAAACACAAGCCAGCCCTAAAAACAAGAAACGGACCGCCAGCAAGCAATGAGCAAGCAGTAAAAAAATTCTTGAAAGGCAAAAAACCAGTTCGAGGACCGTTCATTAAAAACGGGAGAATAATAATAGAAGAAATCGAGAAAGAAACTAACGCAATCTCGTTCCTGGAAAAAACTCTTCGAAAACCAACTATTTTTGGCTGCGCGTCTCACTTCACTAAAGCATGCCTTAAAGCAAAAATAAGTGAAAAAGTTTTCAATAAAGAATCTGCAGTAAAGTATTATTCAAAACGCGATTGGTGGCTTTAATCTTGTTAAACCCAGCTAGAGAAAGAAATCAATACCCTAACATCAAGAAAGCAGTAGCTCACTTACTTGAAAACGGGCACGAAATGGAAGTTTTTGAAATACACACTGCAATAACCGGACTTAACTTAACAAAAGTAAAAAAAGCCTTATTCGCACTTCACGGAACTAGCAAAACAAAAATAATAACACAACCAGGAACATATAGAAACGTCATTCTAGTGGCACTACCAAAAATAGAGAAAAGAACAGACATAGCTGAAGCAATATTCTACTTAGCGCGAGCAAAATTATAAGCTTAAATCAAGCCGACTTCTTCAACGTTAACGTTACTAACGCCTTCTAAAGCAGCGACTTCTTCTTCAAAATCCCTGCCAGAACCATCTTCAGTAACAAAACTAGCTTGAATTACTTTCGAACCAAACACGTAATCAATAATCTTAGCAGTATTACAACCCGCAACCAACTTCACTCTCGCTAATACTTCATCAATTTGTTCTTGTTCTTCTGGAAAAACTTTCATTACACACAAAACAGTACCCAAACCAAATCACCTAAAAACGTTTTTCCGGAGAATACTCGACTTGAACACAGTTGGATTCAAGGGTTTCTTCAAACGGATTACTCGAATATTCAGTTTTCTTTCCTTAATAACTTTACGCAACTCCCTCACATCAACAACCTGGTCGTAACCTAAAACAATCACGTCGGGATAATGCCTTAACGCTCCCTTAAACAAATCAAACTCGTCACCCAAAACAACTTCATCAGCAACACTCATTTCTTCAATGCGTTGCTTTCGCTTAAACTCGTTATTCAACGGTTTTTCTCCCTTAATTTTCAACGCATTAGAATCACGAGCAACTAAAACAATCAAGTAATCCCCGTACTCTCTAGCTTGCTTGAAAAAAAACAAGTGACCAGGATGAAACAAGTCAAAACAACCGCAAACTAAAACTCTTTTCACAATAAAACAAACGACGAGCATTGCTTTTATAGTTGAGGGCACCGATTTTAATTATAACTAATTTAGTTGGAGCCATAGTATAGTCTGGATAGAATGCAAGCTTGCGGAGCTTGAGACCGGGGTTCGAATCCCCGTGGCTCCGTTAAAAAGGGCTTGTAGCTCAGCCTGGATAGAGCAATTGGTTCCGAACAAATTTTTGGTGAAAAAATTTGATCAAAAATTTGGAAAAAACCAGTAGGTCCAGGGTTCGAATCCCTGCAAGCCCGTGACCACTAACTATTTTTAAGAAAATAAAAAAAGAAGGAAAGAACGCTTTTACGCGTTCATCAAGTTCTTTGGTTTGTTACCCATGAAAAAGAAGTAACCAACACCCAACAAAACAACTATTCCCGCAACAATAATGAAGGCATCATTATTGCTTTGTTGAACTGGCTTTGGAGTTACAGTAGGCGTAGGAGCAGGGGGGGTTGGAGTTATACTTAGAGTAGGCGTTGGAGTTGCAGTAGGAGTTGCAGTAGGCGTAGGAGTTGAAGTAACAGTAGGCGTTGCAGTAGGAGTTGGAGTCGCAGTAGGCGTTGCAGTAGGAGTTGGAGTCACCCAATAACCTCCAGCAGTATTACCGCCAGAACCTGTGTAACCGCCGATTATTTGCACGATGTCGGATAATGAACTATTTGTTAAAGTCAAGTTAGCTACGGAAGTAACATTTATAGTGAACGTTCCTGCAGCGAGAGCAGTAAACGTCATGTAAACAGTTCCATTACCAGTATTAGCAACAGTTGTTTCCGAAACTATAGTCGGGTTGTTACTGTAAAAATTGAATCCTTGCGTGTTGTTAGTATTACCATACTGGTCGAAACATTTTCCAAGAACTGAAAGCGTTCCACCAACACCAATATAACCAGACGTAGCATTAGCTAAAGTAACAGTTATGTTAACCGCATTACCAGGGGTAGTAGTAACACCAGTAACAGTAGTATTCGGTCCATCATTCATTACACTCGTATTTTCAACCGCGTAAATCTTAAAAGTATACGTGCCAACTAACGTAGGCAACACTACCCTAGAAACATTCAAAGCAACGTGGCCAGTGAAGTTAGCTATGTTCTGGAAAATTATTGAAACATTTTGGCCATTAACTTGACCATCACCAATACCGGGCCGTATTGTAGCGCCAGCAATGCTAGTAATGTTATTAATTTTAGCATTCGTCAAAACGAAACCAGCTGGAAACTCAATCGAAATATTAGTATAATTAGCTGTAGCAGGGAGAGTAAAGTTAATAGTAATATTCGCTTGCGTACCGACGTTAGTTTGATTCGTCATGTTAACTGCAGGCCACTCTAAATCAGCTGCGCAAACAAAACCAGCAACTAATATTAAACTTAATAGAAACGCATTCCTCAACGCAATCACCTTTAGATAAACACGCAAAAAGCGTATAAAAAAGCACCGGAATGCAGGTCAAGCTTTGTTTAAAAACTTTCTTTAACTTGTGAATAAGCTATTAATAAGAAGAGGTGAAGTGGATGGCAAAGAGCGAAAATGCTTCTGAAATGGAAGCTAGTGCTGAAGAAGCATCTGAAAAAAAAATAATTGACGTGGCAGACTTACCTGGAGTAAGCGAAGCTACAGCAACAAAACTAAAAGAAGCTGGTTACGACACGGTTGAAGCAGTAGCATACAGCATGCCTTCTGAACTCGTTGAAGTATCAGGAATAGGCGAAGCAACTGCAGCTAAAGCAATTAATGCAGCGCGAGCTACGCTAAACATGACTTTCGAAAATGGAAATGACGTATTAAAACGCAGGGAAAAAATTCAGAAAATAACTACTGGAAGCAAGGAACTCGACTCGCTTTTAGGCGGGGGCGTTGAAACTCAATCTATTACTGAAGCATTCGGCAAGTTCGGTTCAGGTAAAAGTCAATTGGGATTTCAATTGTGCGTTAATGTTCAATTACCTAAAGACCAAGGCGGGGCAGACGGACACGCATTATTTATTGACACTGAAGGAACTTTCAGGCCAGAGAGAATAATTCAACTAGCTCTAGCTAAAGGACTAGATCCTGAAGAAGTATTAAATAACACTAAAATTGCTCGAGCGTATAATTCAGACCACCAAATGCTCTTACTAGACAAGGCAGAAGACGAAATTAAAAAAGGCAAAATAAAAATAATAGTGGTTGACTCTGTTACTGGCGCATTCAGGAGTGATTACTTGGGTCGCGGCCAGTTAGCAGAACGTCAAATGAAGTTAAACAAACACATTCACTCATTACTTAGGCTAGCTGACAAATACAATATCGCAGTGTACATTACTAACCAAGTAATGGATAACCCTGGAATACTATTCGGCGATCCGACTACCCCGATTGGCGGGCACATTCTAGCTCACACTAGCACTTACAGGTTATACTTGCGTAGAAGCAAGGAAACTAGGCGCATTGCTAAACTAGTGGATAGTCCTGACTTACCTGACGGCGAAGCAGTATTCAACGTTACTGAAACTGGAATAAATGATTAAGTAATCTCTATTCCAGCAAACTTTAACAAGAGTATAAAGCCAACTCCAGCTAAGCCAAAGAAGGCAGTAATAATTATTGTCAAAACGTTTATTGGCACAGAAACGCCGTAAGACGTGCCTAAAAAGTTTATTACTAGCAAAGCAATTAAGCCAATTACTGAGTTCTCGAGAATTTTCTTCATGAAAATCAACAAGAACAAGCCAGCTAAGAAAAGCAACACGCCAGTAACAATCAACGGAAGCAATTCCAAACCAATAATCATGAAAAAACAAGGAAAAGCAATTCTTTAAGACTTTCGAACCGCGTTTTTCAAAGTATAGTGTGCCTCGCGCAGTAAATGCCAATAAAGCAAATGGGGTTTATAAAAAACCGACTTAACGGCGGAGCCCGCATCACCACGGGTTAGTTGAAGAAGCGCAAACAAAGACTTTTCTGACTTACTTAGTATTTCAACAATACGCTCGCAACTTATCCGCGATTTTTTAGCAAGAGCAACCACATCATAAATTACCTTCCGGGATTTAGAACCATACAGCCAATCTTCAGACATGTCCTGCGCGTAATGCTCGTGCAAGTTAGTTAAAAAAACTTTTTTAAGAAAATTTTTTTCCCGCTTACTCAAAGCGTGTTCGTCAGCAAGCCTGCTGCAAAAAAGTTCTCCCACTCTCTCCGCAACCAAAAAATGGTTTTTCAACCGCTCACGAGTATGCGCGTCTACCTTGTACTCCGGATTTTTAACAATACTCAAAACAACTTCATGAAGATTAGGCGCGTACTCAAACCCAGGATAGTCAACTAAAATATCTTTAGCAAGCCGATTCAACGCTTTTTTTTCAAACAATCAAACCAACCTCTTCAGCCAAGTCATCAGCATTAAAAACAAAGCCTTTTCTTTTTCGCAAGGAATCACCAGCTCTACCATTCACGAAAGCAGCGGTCTTAGCTGCTTCAAGCAAATTATTCTTGCAAGCCAAGCTAGCGCACACTCCCGCAAGCACGTCACCAGTACCGCCCTTAGTCATTCCCGCATTACCATTATTATTAAACCAAACTTCATTGCCATCAGTAATGAAACAATGCTTTTTCTTCAATAAAACCAAACAATTCCACTTTCTCGCTTGCTTTCTAGCTTCCTTCACACTAGCGGTTACTCCAAACAACGCCTCGAACTCCAAAGGATGAGGCGAAACCAAAACATTCTTAGTAAACAAACGCTTGTCCGCCATTCGCAAAGCACCAGCATCCAAAACCATTTTCTTTCGCTTAGCAAAACGCTTCAACAAACCATTCACAAGCCGCTTATTTTCTGCGTTAACAAGCAAACCATTCCCAATCAAAACGCAATCACTCTCTTCAATCGCATTAAGCAGTTCACTGCGTTTAATCCAAATAAAACAATTAGTTTTAGACTTCATTACCGCCATTACGCGCTCGTTTATTCTAGCTGGAGAATAAAACAAAACAAAGTCAACAAAGCGCGAAGCAGTTTTTACAGCAAGCAAGGGCGCACCGTGATAACGCTCTGAACCCCCAACTACAACTAAAGAGCCATTATCGCCCTTGTGCGAATGAGGCGCAGGAGCATAAAGAGACTTTAAAACGCCAACTGAGAGTTTTCGCATATAAATTATTAAGCATAGACCTACAAAAAGCGTTACGTGAACAAAAAAATAGTTGTCGGGATGTCTGGAGGCGTTGATTCAAGCGTTTCATTAATCTTACTGAAAAAAAGCGGTTGGCAGCCAGTTGGGGTAACGCTATTGCTGCCGCACTGGGGTTCGTGCTCTGAAAACGCTTGCTGCACTAAAGAATCAATAAATATCGCGAAAAGCGTCTGCAAAAAACTAGGCGTAAAACACTATACAATCAATTGCAAGAAAAACTTCAAAAAAACAGTAATGAATTACTTCGTGCGCGAATTACGAGAAGGCAAAACACCTAATCCGTGTATTACTTGCAACCGCTTCTTCAAATTCAAGAAACTCTTAGACTTCGCGAAAAAACACGGCATTCAATTTATTGCAACCGGGCATTACGCGAAAACAAAAAAAAACAAGGAAAAAACAAGCTTGCTAGAAGCCAAAGACAAAGAAAAAAACCAAGTTTACGGCTTGTGCTTACTCCCGCAGGAATGGCTGCAAAAAATAGTTTTCCCTCTTGGAAACTTGAAAAAAAACGAAGTTTACTCTATTGCAGAAAAAGCTGGCTTCCCGATTTTTTTGAAGCGCAAACAAAGCCAAGACTTGTGCTTCGTTAATTCAAAAGAACTACGTAGTTTTATTGAAAAGGAAGTTGGCACAGAAAAAGGAAGCATTACTAACGAAAAAGGCGAAGTTTTAGGAAAACACGAAGGCCACGCCTTTTACACTATCGGTCAACACAAGGGATTAAACGGATTCTTTCTCAAAAACAAGAACCCTAAAAAAAACGAATTAATCGTAACGAAAAACAGGTGTGAACTCGAAACAAAAACAGTTCTAATGCGCAACTTTAATTTTTGTTCCGGCAAAACACCTAAAAGAAAAACGAAAGTCAAAGCACAAGTCAGGTACAGGCAGCCGCTAGTTGACGCAATTCTCTGGCCGCCAAAAAAAGGTGTTTTGAAAATCGTGTTCAAAAAACCAGTAGAAGCAGTAACGCCAGGCCAAGTGTGCGCGTTTTACTCAGGAACAAGGTGTTTAGGCGGCGGATACATCACTTGAAATATTACGCGAGTTAAAAAAAATAATATATTAAACCCCCTCGTTATTGTTAATCAATGACCGATCTATTTGCTCAACTAGGGTGGGTGCTAGTATTCTACATGCTAGGCACTATAATAGCAACCCGCTTAAAACAACCGGCAGCAATCGGCTTAATTATTTCAGGAGTATTAATCGGCCCCAGTTTATTTGGGCTAGTAGACCAAACCGACTTGATTTCAAACATTGCGGAAATAGGTGCGGCCTTATTATTGTTCGCAATTGGTTTAGAATTTAGCTTAAGTAAACTAATTCACTACAAACTCAAAATCATAGCTATAGCAACAATCAAGCTAGCTGTAATTTACTTAGCTACGTACGAACTCGCACTCTTTCTCGGCATAGACTCAATTACCGCACTTTACTTAGGCGCGATTCTATCAATCACTAGCACCGCAATAATGGTTAAAATAATTCAAAACAGCAACCTAATGCACAAGGAAGAAATACCACTATTAATCGGGAGCTTGATAATTGAAGACTTGTTCGCAGTCTTCCTTTTGACTTTCTTTTCTGCATTAAACGCGGGCAATAACCTTAGTTCACTAAGCTTGTTTTACTCCATATCACAAGCAATAGTAATTCTAGGCATAGTCTATTTAGTGCTAACCAAAATAATAGAACGCACAGTCAATTGGATTACTCAACAAGCTAAGGAGGAGGGTATTTTACTAGCCATAGCACTTGGTTTAGGAATAGGAATGAGCGCCATAGCACAATACTTGAATTTAAGCCCGGCAATAGGCGCATTCCTTGCGGGAAGCTTGGTTTCACACCTACAAAAAAAGGACGAATTAGAAAAACAAATAACGCCATTCATACTAGCCTCGTCAAGCGTTTTCTTCCTCTCGATAGGGCTAATGGTTAAACTAGACTCAATACTACAAAACTGGAGTATTATTTTGATATTCGTAATTGCTAACTTATTGCTAAAATTCACTGCAACAAGCGCAAGCACTTTCTTAAACGGTTTCACTAGCCGGTCAGCAATTTTTTCAGGAGTAGCAATGCTTTCGGTGGGAGAATTTTCATTACTAATAGCAAAACAAGCAGAAGGCACAAGCATTGACTTAGTTAGTTTAACTTCCGCACTAGTATTAACCTCTGCTTTAGCTAATTCGTTTTTAATCAAACGCCATGAAATAATTCACACCTTAACTTACAAACTAGTACCAGAAAGCGTCAAAAACGCGGGACGCAATCTAGCAAAGAAAATGGTTACAGCAACAAACGTTGTTGACTATAGTTTTGAATTATTGAAAACACTAGCTACCATGCTAAAAAACGCAACACTATTACTTGCGGGAATAGCTACCACCATCTTACTTTTGTTAGTTTCAAGAAATCAAAACATAACTCTAGAACACCAAACAATCTCCTTAAACTTAATTTTATTAATTATCGGGGGATGCATAATTGCGTTCTTTACTTACAAAATAATACGCACAACAAAAGAATTACTACTCAAGCTAGCTAATGAAACTAAACACAATAAACAAGCAATAAACAGCATAGTGCCGTTCTTAATGCTAGTATTTTTTGCAATCGCCACACCCTTCGTATTGTCCATCTTGAACATTTCAACAAGTTTGTCAGAACTAGGCGCAATAATAATAACTCTTTTACTATTAGCGGTGTTCTTTTACTCTGGAAGAAAAGAAAACGAACCAATTTTATTCAAATAAACTACTCACAAACTTTTTGAAAACACGCTAATTCTAAAAGTGCTTTGCATTCTTGACTTAACCCACTAAAAAAATTCAAGTAATTCTAGATTCATTACCGGTTTTCTCAATTCGAATAACTTTGTCAGCAAACGCCTCCAACTCAGACTCGTGAGAAACAATCAACAATTGCCCACAATCCAACGCACGAAACACGTCACGCATTCGTTGTAATTGTTCTCTACTAAACCCGTCAGTAGGCTCATCTAAAATCAACAAGTTTTCTTTCATTGAAGAAGAAACACGCCTAACAACAGAATTCAAAGCCAACCGGTAAGAAAGAGCTAACGCGCTTTTTTCTCCACCAGAAAGCGAGTGGTGAGAATGCTCATAGCCAGAAATATTAACTACCGGCTCAAAAGACTCGTTAGAAGAAACACTCAATTCTCCAGACTCAATTAAAACCGAAAACCACTTTTGAAACAACTCGTTAAAATCACTAGCTATCTCACGCATTACGTGCGATTCAATTAACTGCAGTGAAGGCGCGAAGTAATCCTGCAACCAAGACTTTCTTTCCTTAACTACACTCAACTCGCTTAACGCCTTACTCAAACCAGTAAGTTTCTCCCTTAAATCAACAACATCCTTACTGCAAGCAGCTTCCTTAGCAGAAAGAAAACCATGCGTCTGCAATACTTGCTTTAAAGCAACGTCAGATTCAGTGAATCTTTTCTTGGATAAAGAAATTTTTTCGGAAATACTACTTAAGGCACTAAAACGCTTTTTCTTTTCTTCAAGCAAACTAATCAAACCAGGCATTTTTTGTTCGAGAGATTGTTTTTCAGTTTTAAGTTGACCTAATTTAACAAACGTTTTTTCAACGCGCTTCTTTAATTCTTCAAACAAATGTTTTTGAGATATTTTTTCCCTCAAGGAATCCAAGTCACTCAACAAGCCTTTTTCTTCAGCTTCTAGTAAAGCAATTTCTCCCGCAATTTTTTCTTCTTCTTTCTCAAGTAAAGAAATTTTTTCTTCAAAAGAACTAGCAAAAGGCTGTTGGCAAGTAGGACAAACCCTCTTTTCCTTTAATTCAAGTAAATCATTTCGTTTAGACTTATTTTTAGTAAAATTAGTGAAAACTTCTTTCTGCAACAACTTATTCTTCTTTAAAGCAACTTCAATAGGCGCTGAATCAACATTCTCCAAACTACCAAAGTCCTTAACTGCAGCCTGATCTTCAGTTAATTCCTTCTCGAAGTCACTCAACCGCTCGGATAACAAAACTAAATACTCTTTCTTTTCAATTAAGTCGTTCTCAAGCAAAGGCAGTTCGCTTGATACTTTTTCAAACTCTTCTTTTTCTTTAAGTAAAGACATCCATTCCGCATTAGCTTCATCAAAAACAGTTTGTTTTAGCTTCAAGTCTTCAGATGAAGCACTTACTTCAACACGCAAATCAATTAATTCTTTTTTTCTCACGCTTTCCTTTTTTTCAAACTCAGGCAAGTCCGCTACCTTACCTTCTAAGAAAGATTGTTTTTCCTTTAAAGACCTAGCAAGCAAAATAGAGTTCTCTCGAGCTTTCTCGTACTCTTCAATACCAAAAGCCTTGCGCAGCGTTTCCAACCGGTCTAAAGGTTTTTCGTCTAAAATCTTCTTCATTTCTTCTTGCGGAGTAAAAACCGCGTAACGATAAATCACGGACTGACTTTTAGCTGAAACCGGTTCGTTAAACTCAAGCAACTTTAGTATTTCCGCTTTTAATTCCAAAGGCGAGTACGCAGTACGCTCGCCATCAACCTCAATAAAACCATTTCCTTGTTGAATGCCCTTGCTTTTTCGTTCGAGAGTGCGTTCAACAACACAATTTTTTCCATTAACCTCGAAACCTAGCTTCACTCTACCAAAACCAGCTGAATTACGAAGCAAGAATGCGGAATTCAAGTCACCCAAGCCAAACAAAGCAAACTCAACCGCGTAAAGCAACGTGCTTTTACCGCACCCAATATCTCCAGCAAGCAACACAACGCCGTCAGGAAACAACAAACTACCGTTAGAATAACTACGAATATTCTCTAGTTCAAGACTCGTTAACTTCAATTAAACCACTTTAAAGACTTTGAAACAACTCGGCTTTCGTAATCCTTCTTTGATTCGCCATCAAGCAAAGGCGCCTTTAACTCGTTAAACATGTTTTTAGCTAAAACCAAGCCAGAATCACCAATTAACTCTTTAGAAAACTTGAATTGACTCAATCCTTCAGAAAAAACTTTATCTTCAACTTCTTTTTTAGACGAGAAAGCAACCCTTACTTCCTCTAAAGACTTGCTTTTCAACGCGTTGCGGTTTAAATAAAAAATGCAATTGTGTTCTTCAATCAAATCCCTAATTCTCTTGAAATCAATTTCAGAAACATTACCCTCTAGCTCGCCAAAAACCTTAAGCAAAACCAGCGAGTCACTGAAAGAAGTAGCTTGCGCAATCAATTCACGAGAAACTTGTTCAGAATTCTTTCCAGTAGCATTAAACTCTAACAAACTAACGCGCGCAACATCCAACTCAACGAAATCCGCCTTTGCTCCGCCCTCATTCAATTCAACAACAAAAAAACCGCTTTTCGTTGAAGCTAAAGACTCTAAATCCCGGTAATCAGCAGCAAACAAAGGACCGGGAAAACTAATCAAACCAAACGGTTCCTTCACTAAACACGCTTTTTCGTGAACGTGCCCAGCAGCATAATAATCAAAACCCTTGGGAAAAACACTCAAAGGCACTCCTTCTACCGCAGCAAGAAAACCAGGCTTGGTTTCCTCAAGCGTATTGTGAAAAACAAACACTTTCGGCTTTGGTAAAGACTCCAAGAAACTTAAATCCAAGTCATTAAAGAAAGCAGAATCCAAACTCTTAGCTCTACCTGAAATACCCACTAAATTAACGCCAGTTTTCTCATCAGTAACGCACTCTAACCGTTTTTTACCATTTTCTTCGTAACCGCCTTGAGAAACTTTAGAAAGCAAACCACTAGCCTCGAAAACATCAATAATACTCGAGTGGTTTGGAGAGTAATCGTGAGAACCATAAACAACGTAAACAGGAATACCTGCATTCTTCAACAACAAAAATTTTCCGGCAGTCTTTTTTACTACTTCTAATTCAGGAACAGCAATATCAAACAAGTCGCCAGCAACCAAAACGAAATCCACTTTTTCCTTCAAACAATAATCAATAGTTTTCTCGAAAGCTTGAAAATTAAGTTCACGCAAACGCTTGTCCCTGAAAGCACCCAAGTGAGAATCAGCAAAGTGAACAAACTTAACCATAACGAGTATAATGCGAGTAATGAATTAAAAAACTCTGCAAACGTGCGTGCCGGTGATTCACGGCTTACGCCACTTAACTCGATTAACGTGAACAAAACTAGTTCCAGCTGCCTTCGCAGCGGCCTCATCAACCCAATGATCCCCGTAATACACTGCGTTCCTCGCTTTCACACCTAACTTTTTCAGTGCTTTATTCAAGGATTCCGGATCTGGCTTCAAGAAAAGAGTTTCGTCTACAGCAACAATCACGTCAAAAAAGCTTTTTTTCAAACCAGCTTTATTCATGCAAGCTAAAACAGTCTTGTGAGTATTACTAGAAACAATCCCAATCTTCGTTCCTTTCTTTTTTTCTTTCTTCATTAACGCAAGTAATTCCTTGTTGAAAAGAGAAGAAGGCAAGTAAGCGCCTTCAATAACGTTTAGTAAAGCAATAAACGCCGTCCTGCAAAACCGGGGTAGAACGCGAAACAACAAAGCAGCAGTTAATTTCAAGTAGTGCCTGTGCGAGACGCTGGAAACAAAACCAATCTTAACTAGCGTTCCGTCTAAATCAAACAATAAAGCTTTCATTAAAAAAACAAGACCTCAACAAATAAAGAAGTTTCCACTATTGCTTAATAAGAAAATAAAGATCGAGTTTAAACTGTTCTTTCAACGCTTGCAAACAACTTTGTTTAGATCTTAAAGAAGTAGGAAAAGCTAATTTAAGGTTTACTAAATTTCGTTCAGCTAAATGAGTTTTCCGCATATCCTCATAATTTCGAACGCTAGCTACTACCCTTTCAAACGAAGAAGCATTCAAACCAACTTCCAACGCGTTTTTTAGTTCAACACTTTGTCTGTGGTTTAATGCAAGTGACAAAGAAACACTAGACAATTCAAGAGCAGAAGGCTTTTTCGATACAGCTACATTAAGCAACTGTACTTCAGGTTCAACTATTTTTTTAACTGAACCTAAATCAAGATGTTTATTTAATTCTATTTTTTTTAAGAGCGAATTCAAAACAAAAACCTCAACACAAAAGAATAAAGCACAAAAGAATAAATTAAGTACTTATGACTGAATCTAAAGCACGATTATGGATTAAAGGGGTTGCGTACGAACACTAAGTTTCAAAGTCTTCGTAATTCTCGCTATCGAATTCGTACAAGCTTTTTATTGCTTTAGCGCCCTCGAAATCGTAACTAGAAACAACGGAATCCACATCCAAACCATAACTAGGCTTTTTCTTGCCAGAGCAATCCAACAAAACAACTCGATTACTCAAAGAAACTAGTACTACAGGTTGTCTTAAAGCACTGGATAATTCTAAAATGCGGACTCTAGCGTGCAAATTAACTGAAGAAAACAAGGAACACAACAAAATAGCTTTATCCATAGCATCCGCTGCTTTAGTTTCAATAATTTCTTTAGGCTTCAACCAAAAATTAAAAGACAATTCAGAACCAGCTGGCGGTAACGAATGAATAAACACGCTAGCTTTATCAATAAACTCGCCTTGTTCATGCTCGCTTAATTCATCCACGCCAATGGAAGCAAGCAAATCAGAACGCAAAGACTGCACTACTTCATCGCCGGGAGTAATTAATTGCTTGAGTTCAGGAATAGTTTTTTGTTCCTGCAAAGAAATAACGTCAGCGTAACGCTCTAAAAGCGCTTTATAGACTGAAGCGCGAACCTTCCAGTTTTCTTGTTCCTCGCGAACAAAACCTTCTTTCTGCCGAGTTTTTTCCAAGCGCTTGCTTTTCAGCGTTGAAACCAAATCCTCTATAGACACAATAAAAACACGCTAGTCCGAGTATAAAAAAGCAAGGGAATTAAAGAAACCCCTGCCTTAATTAATAAAATGACTATAATAAAATTTTTAGGCGCAGCTAAAGAAGTAGGCAGAAGCGCTATAGAAGTAAAATCCAACAAAAACTACTTGCTTGACTGTGGAATAAAACTAAACAAAGGAAGCGAAGAATTCCCTTTGCTTGACGCTAAGGAAATACGCAAGCTAGATGACGTAATTATTACGCACGCTCACTTAGATCACTCGGGTTATGCGCCCGCGTTATACAAACACGGTTACCAAAAAAAAGTAAGCATGACTAAGCCGACTCGCGACTTAATTCAACTCTTATTATCAGATTACTTGAGAATAAACCGAGATAGAAACAAAGCGTACACGCAGAAAGACTTAGACAAGCTCTTGACTAACATAAGCATTAAGGAATACGGCAACAACAAGGATTACTCTCTGCACGACGCGGGACACATTCTCGGTTCAGCAATGGTTTTACTGAAAAACGAGAAGATTCTTTACACTGGAGACTTCAATAACCGCTCTACTAGATTGCTTGAAGGCGCTGAACAAGGAATAAGCGCTGAAACACTAATTATTGAAAGCACTTACGGAGCAAAAACCGACCACCACGTGCCAATTAAAGAATTAAGCAACACGTTCATCAAGAGTATTGCAACCACGTTACGCCACGGAGGTAAAGTCATTATACCAACCTTCGCTATAGGCCGCGGACAAGAAATATTGTTTACTCTAGAAAACTACTTGCGCACCAAGCAGTTAGAAAACGTTCCAGTTTTCTTGGATGGAATGGTAATAAAATGCTTGAAAATCTACAGACACAACGCGATTTACTTGAAAGACGAAGTAAAACACCGCATACTAACTTCAGATGACGACCCGTTCAAAAGCGATTATTACACTATACCGCAAAAAAAAGACAGGAGTGACGTGTTCGAAAGCGGGCCGTGCATCATCGTCTCGACGTCAGGAATGCTTAACGGCGGACCAGTTTTAGAATACTTAAAGAAACTAGGCTCAAACAAGAAAAACAAGTTAATTCTAGTTGGATTCCAAGCAGAAGGAACTAACGGGAGAGCAATACTAGAAGGCGCGAAGGAAATCAATATTCGCGGCGAAAAATACGAGTTAAACTTGCAAGTAGAACAAAACTCATTTTCAGGACACGCTGACTACCAGGGACTAAACGCGTTCGTTAAAGGCATTAAGGGATTAAAACGCGTTTTCATTGTTCACGGAGAAAAAGAAAAAACAAGCGAATTTGCTGAAGGACTCAGAGAAAAAAACAAGAAACTCGACGTTATAGTTCCAGATTTAGGGGAAGAATTCAAAGTATTGTAAATTCAAACAGTTTTGTCAAAACCAGCCTTCGCTTTCAAAGTGAGTTGCCACAACTGCCACTTCTTTCCCTTGCGCTCAACGTAACCGTTTTTCTCTAAAAACAGCATTACTTTCAAAATAAACTCGTTATCGCGCACTAATTCAACAGCAATAGCGCGAGTAGAAAACGGTTTCGGGTGACGCTCGTACAAAAAACCCAGAACCCCTTCAGCTATTTTTTGAAACGATTTTTTAGAAATCCTAGACATTTACAGAAAGAAGGGGAAAAATCTTTTTAAAAACAGCGGTTTAACGCAGCGGAAAGAGTTTATTGTTTTAAAGACAATAAAAGTACCATGGATTATCAAACCAGCTTGAATGCACCGAGAGTAAACGACTTCAAGGGATTTCAAGAAAAAGCGAGGGAAATAGGGGATAAAATACTAGAATTAGAAGATCCTTTGATAATTCACCATTACGATTGCGATGGCTTAGCTTCAGGCGGATTAGTTTGCTTAGGAAGAAGGATAGTTGGAAAGCAGTTTAAGCGCTTGGCCGTCAAAAACGTGCGGGACGAGCAAATAGCCTTGCTTCCGGAAAGCAAAGCGTATGTTTTCGTTGACTTGGGAAGCAGTTACGCGAAAGCATTGCGAACTGGTTTGAAGGGCGAAATTATTGTTATAGACCACCACCCCCCAGTCAAAGAAGAAGGCGTAGAACAATTAAACCCGCATTTTTACGGAATTGACGGTAGTACGGATTGCAGTGCGTCTACAGCAGCAGCATTCTGCTTCAAACACTTGAATAACGAAAAAATATATCAACTAGGAATAGTTGGAGCAGTAGGCGACATGCAAGACTCGAGGCAAGAAGGCTTTGTTGGATTAAACAAATTACTAGCGAATGAAGCTGAAGAAAAAGGTAAAGTTCTAATAAAAAAAGATTTGCGCTTGTTTGGTAAAATTTCTCGCCCCTTAACTCAATTCCTGACTTTCTGCACTGAACCCATACTACCTGGATTAACTGGGAAAGCAAAAAAATGCGCGGCTTTTCTTGAAAACAACAATATTCCATTAAAAAAAGACGAGAAATGGCTTACGTACTACGATTTAGAAGAAGAAGACAAGAAAACCTTCGTGAGCGCACTAATTAATTACGCTTTAGAAAAAAAAGTTCCCGAAAAACTAGTAAAACAAATGGTGGGTTTTGTTTATTATTTTCCATGGGAGGAAGCTAGAATACTCAAGGAAGCAAGTGAATTCTCTACGCTCTTGAATGCTTGCGGCAGGCACGGGAAAGACGAAGCGGGAATAAATGCTTGCTTGCATGAAGGCGAATTAAAAGACGCGGAAGCAACGTTGTTGATTCACCGCAAACAAATAAGCATGGGTTTGAGTTTTGCTCAAGACAATACAATGGATTTAGGCGCGTTTTACTTTTTAGACGCTAGAAACTCAATTAACGACACGGTTATCGGGAGTATCGCTGGCGCATTCCTTGGTTCAGGCGCAGTAACTGCAAACAAACCAATAATTGCTTTTTCTTTTGACGAGGAAGGCAATACTAAAGCATCATCCAGAGGTAATTCAGAGTTAGTAAGCAAGGGATTAGATTTAGGTAAAGTAATGAATATTGCAGGCAGTAGCGTAAACGGCATTGGCGGGGGACACAAGCCAGCTGCTGGTTGCGTGTTCAAAACTAGTAAAGAAAATGATGAAGCGTTCTTGAAGAAAGCCAGGGAAGAAATTAAGACTCAATTAAACTCGAGCAGCTAAGTAAATGTCTTCCTTAGTTATTTTACTTCGCCCAGCATGAACTGCTAGAGTTTTAGCTCTTTCAACTATGCTATCAGCCTCGTCTTCCAGCAAGTCAAGTAGTTTCTTGCTTGCAGACTCGTCCACTCTTTCTGCGCCAGCACTCCTAATCAAGTCATCCATTTCAAATAAGGAAAACGTTTTCGAAACCAAATTAAACCACCCACCCGAAAAAAAATTTACTGTGAAAGAGAATGCATTAATCCATCCACCCGAATTACTGCTTGTCCGCCGTAAACTGCGAATTTATAAGAACTTTTTTTGCCACTTAATTCTCGCATTACTTCACTCACTGTTTTTTCCACCAGCAACCACCTCAATGCATCGTAAACAAGTTTTTTATTTTTGGAGTAAGAAAGTAAACATTCTTCTTTCGCGCACCCACTGAAACAGACTTTACTTTAACCAAAGGGAAAGGCACGCTTGGTTTTCTCTTGCGTTCAGCTGCATCTTCACCTCGCAATTGGTATAATGCGTTGAAAGCGGTGTTTTCAGTAAAACCAGTTTTAGCCTTGATTTCGGATAAAGCGCATTCGCCTCCAAGTAATAACTCAAAAATTTGTTGTTGTGAGGGAGAAAGCATGGGCCACCACTCTGCATTAGCGCGCGAAATTTTTTGTTCGTGAGAGTATTTCACTGCAGATTGAATAATTGGGTCGTCCGAATACTCGTATTTAGCGTGTTGTTTCTCACCTAAAGCCATGCTTGCTAGAAAAGAATTCAATTCGTCAAAAACGTAGCGAGGCGAAAGAAGATTTTGCCCCACTAATTCTTCCTCTAAAAACGCTTTAGAAAAAGGCTTTAGTTCAGAGCCTCCGACCGCCTTGATTCTGTGTGTTATTATTTCAGTCATTTCATCGGTAGTGAAGCCAGTTCTAGAGAAAATGTTGTTTTCACCAACTAATTGAATTAAGGAATCAGGAAAGCCATCCCTACCTAAAGCAGAAATAACTAAACGCAAGTTAGGCACGTCATCAAGCAAATACTTGAATTCCATGTACATATCCTGATTTTTTTCTAAATGCGCTTCGTCAATAAAGAAAACAATTTTTTTGCCTATTGACTTGAGTTTGTTAATTAATTTTTCTCGGCTTATTTCTTTTTTAACGGGTTTTTTTCCAAGGGCACGCATTATTCCTTCTAAAATCCCGTCATTGCTTTCAAAAAAACCAGTTTCTCTAGCTAGTTCGTCAATAGATTGAGGCGGTTCCTTGAAAATAATTGATTTAAACTCTTCTTCAGGTAAGGAATAAAAAATAAAATACATCGCGCTCGTCTTGCCAACGCCTTTAGGCCCAATAAGCATGCACGCTTTAGCATCAAAAGCTAGTTTCTTAAGTAGTTCTTTAGCTTCCAACTGATAATAATACTTCAAAAAAGTTTCTTTATCCTCTATGCGCAAGTCCTTAACGAATGGATTTTCACTCCAATCTAACTTCTGCAAGAGTTTTTCTTTTGCTTGAAACACAGAATCCATAAAAACAACCTATACAAGGCTTATTTCTAACGAAAGAGGTATATAAAAGGCTTTCGAGGCTCTTACAAACAACCTCAACACAAAGTAAGCGCCATATACAAGAGGTGTAAGAAGCATATAAGAGGCAGGTAAAAGGGGCGTAAAAGGCTTGGTAAAAGGGTTGAAAAATACAATTATTAAGTTCAAAAAAAATATTTTTTAATGAACGCGGATTGGAATGGAGACTTAATTCCATTCAAGTGGGTTAAGTCAAAAAAATTTGAAGTAAAAATTCCAAAGCTAGCAAAAATTATTTTCGGGCCAACCCCCCCTAACGCCTTCATCGGGGAATATGCATACCCGAACGTTTTCGTCGGGCCATTGGTTGGCGTAGACTCAAGCATTGATGCAAGGCTTTACGACTCGCCTAGTGACTGGTATGGGCTGAATTTTGAGAAAATTATAGAATTTAGGGCAAATTTAGCCCGCGGAATGAAACAAACTAATGTTCACAAGCAAAACACTCGTTTTTCAATGGATTTACAAGACGCAGTGATGAGTAAAAAAACCATTGATTTAGAGGTTTCATTCAAAAAACTGCCTATATTTAATGTGTCTTTTTTCAATAAAAGCGCGCCAATGGGGCCTTCAGGCGAAGTAGAAAACATGGAATTAGCTGGAAATCCAGTTATTCCAAAGAAAATCGACGAATTATCGCACGAAGCAGTGACGGTGCGGGAAGCAATACCTGAATTAGTGCGGGATTTCGATTATTACTACTTGCAAAAAGTGTTTTCAGCAGGCATTTTAGGCAAAAAAAAGAAGTTTGTACCAACTAAATGGAGTATTACTGCAATGGACAATATGCTAGCCAACCATTTTTTAGAGAAAATACGAAATTTTCCTGAAAACAACACTATACTCTTGTATTCCAACACGTACTTGTTCAATCATTTTGAAATAATCTTGTTGCCAGGAGCTTGGGAATACGAACAATTCGAGGCGTGGGAGGGCGCTAGAGAACACGCATTCGAGTACGAAGCGTTCGAAGGTAGAACTAAATACGCAGAGGAAGAAGGAGGCGGGTATTACGCTAGCCGTTACAGCGTGTGCAACGCATTAACAAAACAAGGCCGACAAGCTAGAGTGTGTGTTATTCGTGAAATAAACAAGGACTACACTGTGCCAGTGGGAGTATGGGAAGTGCGAGAGAACGTGAAACACGCTTTCGAAAACCAGCCAACAAGGTTCAATAACACTAAAGAATTATTCGAGGAATTGCAAAAAAGACTGAAAAACCCGTTAAGCCAGTACTTGAAGGACAGCCAAATATTCAGCCAAAAAAAATTGCAAGAATACTTCTAAACAAACTCGTAATTCAAACTCGCTTTCTCGAGTAAAACTAATAGTTTTTTCCTAGCTTCAGACGCGCAGCCCTTCTTGTCGATAAACGCCTTGTCCACGCGTTCAACGCTTTTTTCAATCATTTGACGCAACATTACTTCATCAAGGGAAGCAAGAGCGTGCTTCGGGCAAATAAACGAAAAAGGTTGTTTTAAAGCTAATTTCAAGAAAGCGCTGCAGTAATGAGTTCCGCCAAAACCAATTGCACTAGTTTCTGCAGGCAAATGCGTTTCAGCAACGTGAATGCACGCCTCGGTTAAGAACTCACACAACGCGCCATCACTCCATTCCTTAACCGTGGAGCCTAATTCAACGAACACGCAGGGTTTGTTTAGTGAAGTTGGCCCGTGGTGCGTGGCTTCCATGACTGAAGGCAACAAGTTTTGCTTTTGAAAGAAAGTAAAAGCGTTGCGTATGGCGGTTCCTGAAGAAAAAGCTAGGGCGCGCGGTTCACCCCCGTGCAAAGCGTCAGTAAAGTTTCCAGGAGCATGAGTAGTAAAGCAAGGCGAACTAGTAACACTCTTGTGAGTAGAACAAAACACGAGTAAATCCGTTTCTTGCGGAATGCTAGTCAAGTTTAGGGGCGAATCTTCAATTAAAACAACATTTGCTTTTTTTTCTTTAAGTAAAGAAAAGGTTTTAAGACCTAATTCTTGTTTTTTCGAGCAAACAATCAACGGCATAAAGACTTTATGCTTATTGAAACTAAAATACTAGCAATGACGGATATTTTTGATAGGCAGAAACGAATTTCTGGCTGGAGTCAAGCTGAAATTCAGAAACAACGCGTTTTAGTTGTTGGAGCTGGAGCTTTAGGTAATGAAGTAGTAAAACTCTTAGTTCAGTTGGGAGTAAGCGAAATAACTATTGTTGATTACGACGAAATAGCGGAAGTTAACTTGAATCGGTGCGTTTTCTTTACTCTCGAGGATGTGGGAAAAAAGAAAGCTACAGTCTTAAAAGAGAAAGCTAAAGCATTAAACAATTCGTCTAAAATAAGCATTAAATTAAAGCGAATTGAAGAGTTGCCGGAAGAGTTTTTTGGCGGTTTCAGCGTTTGTTTTTCTTGTTTAGATAACTTGGCAGCTCGAATTCACTTAAACGCGCAGTGTTACGGTAAAACGCTATTAATAGATGGGGGGACTAACGCATTCAACGGGAAAGTGCAAGTCGTAGACGCGGGAGCGTGTTTAGAGTGTTCGTTAACTAAGTCAGATTACAAGATTTTGTGGAAAAAGTATTCTTGCGTTGGAGAGGTTTTAGAGTTTTTAGACCCGAAAATGCCTGCGTTAGCTACAACCACAAGCATTATTGCGGGATTGCAAGTTAATGAATTCATTAAATTCGTGCATGGTTTGAATTACTTGAAGAATGCATACTTGCTTTACAACGGCTTGAAAAACGAGTTTACTGTGTTTAAAGTAGAAAAACGCAAGACTTGCCCGCTGCACTAATCGAATACTCCTTTTAATCCGTGCAGAGTTTCTTCTGATTTCTTATCTAAAATTAATTCTAGTTTCCTGCCGCAACGAACGCAGCGGCCGTCCTGGTTTAATAACGCGTTATAACAATCAGTATGAAAACCCGCTCCACAAAAACAATGCCCGTACTTTGATTCAGATAAGTTTTTCACGTTAAGCTTGAAGGCGCCTTTACACAACTCGCATGCCTCCTTGCCTTGAGTCATTAAGGGCTTGCCGGAATTCAGTACTGATGACATATGTTGAGGGGAGGAAATAACTAAGACTTTTTCTTCACTCAAGGTTTTTTGCATTATTTTTTCTCGTGGAGCTCCTTCAGCTAGCAATTGGCCTAAGTCTAGTTCCTCTTTTTTTTCAGGTTCTTCAACAAACACTGACGCGGGTAAAGGAAACTCAACGGTTTTTTCTTCAATAACGCGTTTTTTCTTTGGAGCGCGTTCTTTAAAGTAATCAAACGCTTTCACGCCTAGCTTCAAGTCTTGGTTTTCATTAGAGTAAACAAACAATTTGTTGCGCATTAGTGTCTTAACTCGCTTGTCAAACTCGGTTTCATCTAAAACCAGGGAATCCAGAATTGTTTTCTTTTTAGTTACCCCGCTTGAAACCAGGGTGTAAAGCTTTTTATCGAAGGCAGTCAACTTGAGGGTGTTTTTTTTCATTCTTTCACAACCACGAAGGATACTTCAACAACAACGCCGTCACGCAATTTAAACGCGCGGTAATCTTCATTTACCGGGTCAATAACAAAAGCAAAGTGATAGTTCTCGTTAAAAAAGCATTCCTGAGTGCGGATATCCGTGCTAGACAAGAAACAACCAAACCCAGGATGAGAATGAACCCAGCCAACTATGTTTTTTCCTTTTAATTTGGATGAAAGGTCTTTGAATGCGTTTCTGCTGAAGCTAACGGATACACCGGACGCCTCGTTTTCGCCGGTTATGTAGTCTTCCACAACAACGTATTGCTCGCCTTGAAAACAATAAACGCGACCAGTGAGCAAGCCAAGGGCTTCCAAACCGTTTTCTGCAGAATTTTTAAAGTGACGCAAGGCATCTTTGAACGGCGCTTCCTTAAAGTAAACTTCGTGCAACTTAACCGCCAAATAACTGGTCAAAAAAGCCTTTTTTCTTTTGTTTTTTTTGTTCGTACAAACTAATTGCTTGATCTACTTTTTCGTTGGCAGTTAATTCCCTAGCTTTAAACTCATTGCGAACAGGTAAAATATCTTTAGCCGCATTTTCAGTAACTTGTGTTTTAGAGCTTAAGATTACGGCTTGAACTGGTTTTTTTCCTTCTTGCATTGCTTTAAACGCAGCATCCCAATCCACATTGCCTTTATCTTCTGATTTTTCTTTAGGTTCCGCATCCTCCGTTTTCTTTATTGCGGTTATTACTGGTTTTTTTTCCAGTGGCTTGGTTTTAAAGACTTTTTTAGCATCTTCAGACGCAACGTCTTTTTCCGCGGACTTGGAAAAACTGTATTCTACTAAGGGTTCTTCATTGTCGCTCATGGTTCTATTACTACAACTCAAAACTAATATAAAATTGCTTTCAGCAATAATTTAAGGTGAGGTTTAAATGAGTGAATTCAATATTGTTGTTGTTCAAACTACGTCCGGCAAGGAAATAACGATTGCTGTAGAGCCAGAATACACTATTCAATCGGTTTTAGAGGTTTTAGTGGAAAACTTGCAGTTGAAGGATAGATTTATTCTAGCTACTGAAGACAATAAAATTCTCGACCCCGATACTAAAATTGCTGACGCGGGCTTGAATGAGGGCTCTAAACTCTTGTTAATTCCGGATCCTACGGGTGGTTAATTCTTATTTTTTCTCTTCCTATTACTTTTTCAATGGAATTACCACTAGAAATTTACAAGCGCAGGCTGGAAAGCGAATACTCGCAAATGGCGTCTTCCAGCTACAAGTTTGATGTTAATGCAGATAAAAGCAAGTACGTTGTTAGTTTGCACGGGCCCGGCGTGTTCAAGCAAGGTAATAATGTGTTTAAGCGGGAAAGTCACTCTATTGAAATTGACTTAAAACGATCTTACCCGTATCCTGGCGGAGTAATGGTTTACTGGCTAACCCCTATTTTTCACCCTAATGTTCACCCTGAAGAAGGTATAGTTTGCATTCAATTAGTTAATGACTGGGCGGAATCTCAAACCGTGTTATCAATAGTCAAAGCGTTGGAACACTTGCTAGTTCACCCTAATCCTAAAGACCCGTTAAACAAGGAGGCAGCCAAGTTTTTTGAAGAAAACCCGAAAATTTTGGAAGGCGTAATTGAAACTAAACCCAAGAAACCGAGGATAATACAATGAAGAAGCCTAGAATATTGTTGGTTAAAGAATTAGTGTTTGAAGAAAAATCACCCCCTGGTGGCGAAACAATAATTGAATTTGTTCCAGGCAAGGGTTTTCTTAAGGAAAAAATCTAGATTTTCCAGTATTTTTTAGTACGCATGAAGGTTTTTTGCGCTTCAAGTAAGTCCATGTAAAAAACTTCTTCGTTTTTATGCAAGCGTGATAAAACGCGGGCAGCGTTTTCCGAGCCAACGCCGTAAGTTTCTAACGCAATTAACGCTTTTTTTCCGTAAGCCGACACTAAAGAAGCTATTCTTGTGCTTTCTTTCGCGCTTGCTTTTTCAGGGTAAACTCTTTTTGACTCGCAGTAAAAACAAACGGGAGTTTTTTCACTCAATAACTCGTAAACAAAGGTTTTATTGCAGAAAGAGCATTTTAATCGCACGCGGCGTTCTTGCAGGTCTTTCTTGAAAGCAGCAATTACTTGTTGAGTAGGTTCTGCAGGAACAAATAATTCAGCAAAACCCCCGAAACCAAAAAAGTTTTGCGCTAAAGGACTCCACTTAGTAGTTTCAATAAAGGTTTTTTCTCTCAACAAAATTTTTTCTGCAGTAATTAAATCAAAATAGTCTTGTTTTAATTCTGAGAGTGCTTCTTTTTGAATTACTGTGCCTTCGAAAGCGCGCGCAATGCGTTTTAAACTAACGCCGGAATAATCCGCGGTTTTCTTTATTGCACCGAAACGTTTGGCTACTTGAGAAAACAAGCGATAGTAAAGAAACGTGTTTTTCAAGGAAGCGTCCAGCACTTTGTTTAAATCCATTTTAGACGCGGTTTCAAGCAACAAACTTATTTTTTCTTTGCTTGCTTTTCGCGGGAACTCAAACAATACGCCGTAAGAATTAGCTACGGTTTTGATTCCCGAACCCAAGTTAGAAGAAAAAAACGCGCCTAGAACGCGTGCAAGCGATTCGTTAGTTTTGTTGCCTGCAAAAGAGTGCATTAACATTAGTCGGTCATTGATTTCGAAAACAGTGTTTTTAGGTTCAAACGCGGTTCGTTGTTCTTTAATGAAGGCGTGAAGTACTAACGCGGTTTCTGCATTACAGTATTTTTCAATCAAATCCTGATTTAAATTCAGGAAGAAGGATTGCACTAAAGCAGTTGTTTTTAATTCAACAGGTATTTCTTGACCAACCCAATCGGGGATGGCTGCAGCAAAGTCTTCAATTGGTTCTACAATAATTTGAGTGTCTTCAATTGAAAGGGTTTTCCAAGCACGGCCGCGAGTAATAAAAGATTGACCCTCGTTGACGTATTCTGAAACAAACGCTTCATCTAGAACACCGACATTTTTTCGCGTGTTAGCGTCTTTAACAAAAAAACGTTTTGAATCAGGAATCGTTGACACGTTTTCATAGTAATAAAATTTGGTTCGGTTGTTTCTGGAAAAAAACACGCCATCAAAAAAGATTGTGCCCAAGGAATGCATTTGGCGTAAGACGCTTTCAAGTTCTTCTTTAGTTAAGTCAGTAAAAGGCAGTGCGCTTTTAACTATCGCAAACGCACTTGTAACTGAAACGCTTTCTTTTTCCATTGCTAAACCAGCTAGGTTTTGGGCTAATACGTCTAAAGATTTTTCTTGTAGGGTTAAATCTTCAAGGCTTCCGTTTAATGCTCGGTGTGTTAAAGCAATTGCTTCCAAGGCGTCTAAAGCGTCAGTAGAAATAATAACGCCTTTAGGGCTGCCAGTAAGTGTGTGGCCGCTTCTACCTACTCTTTGAAGCAAGCGAGAGGCTTGTCTTGGTGAAACGTATTGAATAACTAAGTCAATAGCTCCAACATCTATTCCTAACTCTAAGCTAGAAGTGCAAATAATTGCTTTTAGCTTGCTTACGTCTTTCTTGAATTCTGTTTCAACTTCAAGCCTGCTTTCTTTAGATAAGGAGGAATGATGAACCGCAATGCTTTCGCGCGCATTAGGAACTTGCATTAACAATGACGCTAGACTCTCAGCAGTATACCGCGTGTTTACAAATATTAGTGCACGACCGTGATTGTCAAGCAAGGAAAGTATTTCATTCAAACGCGAGCTTGTTTCCTTGCTTAAACCAAGAAATTGCGCGGGTTTAGAGGGAATTAAAATTTTTAAAGAAATTTTTTTCGGTAAAGCGATTTTAACGATTTGTGTTTCAGGGCCTAAAAAAGACGCGACTAGTGCTTCGTTTCCTACAGTAGCTGACAAACCAACTACTTGAAAACTAGCTTTTTGTTTTAACCTAGCTATACCCAGAGAGAGTTGAGCGCCTCTTTTTGAATCTATTAACTCATGCACTTCATCAACAACTACAAACTCTAGGTTTTTCAGCGAATCAGAGAGTTTAGGCGCAATTAACAAAGACTGTAGGGTTTCAGGTGTAGTAATTAGGAAATTAGGCGGTAAGTCTCTTTGTTTAGCTCGTTGAGAAGACGGAGTGTCGCCGTGCCTAACGCTAATAGTTATTCCAAGTAATTTACACCAAAACTCTAACCGCGTCATTAAATCCCGATTCAAAGCACGCAAGGGCGTAATATACAAAGCTTGAATTCCTAGTAAGCCAGGGTTCTTTTTTTTCGCGTCAAGAATGCGGGATAAAATAGGCAGCACTGCTGCTTCAGTTTTACCTGCGCCAGTTGGTGCAATTAACAAAACGTCTTTTTTTTCGCTGATTATTGGAATTGTTTGAAGTTGAGCTTCGCTAAGGCCTTGAAAGCCTTTTGTTTTCAGTAAAGACATTACTTCCGGATTTAGCAAAAAAACAACACCCAACTAGAAATTAAATGCAAGGCATTATGCAGTAAAGAATAAAACAAAAAATAAAATAATTACTAAAAACCAGAGTAGTACCGACACTACCATTGCACCGAACAACGCCTCGAATAAGGAATAACAACCGATTATGAAGGAATTCCACAACCCGTCAATAAAATCAGATAAAGAACTCATTTAACCACCAGATCGCGGCAGGGAATAAATTTCTCCACAAGAATTGCAAATTTTTTCTCTGTGTTTATAATCATTCTTGAAGTCAATACCGCCGCATTTTGCGCATTGTTTCACGTCACGGCTAGCGTGATAACTCTTCCAAGCATTTTTAGTGTCGCCGTAAACAATTCCTTTAGTGGTATAAAATTTTTGAACGCCGGTGTTTGAAACGCTTTTTTCTTCTTTTTTTTCTGTGTGTTTACTGCTGCACCTAGGGCACGTGGTTTGGTCGTCACTAGCTTCAAAAATGTGTCTGCAGTTCTTACAGAAAAAAGTCATGTGAGTATCTTGCTATCCATTAAATAAAAACCCTTTTTTATTAACAACCTAACCGTAATTCTTGAGATAAAATGATTATACGTGAAATTAAAGCGCGGCAAGTGCTTGACTCGCGTGGAACCCCTACAATTGAAGCGGAAGTAAATGGTTTTAGGGCAATAGCTCCCTCCGGAGCTAGTGTTGGTGCTAGTGAAGTAAAAGAGCTGCGCGACAACAAAAAAGCGTTTTTTGGTAAATCCGTGTCCAAGGCGGTTGACAAAGCAAGAAAACTCGCGTTAAAACTAGAAAGCAAGAATTTTTCGTCTATTCTTGAATTTGATGAATTTCTTAAGAAAGAAGGTAAAAATAAGCTAGGAGGAAACACGACTATTGCGTTAAGTACTGCGTTTTGTAAAGCATTTGCTGCAAATCAAGGAATTAGTACGCAGGAAGTAATTGCAGTGAACGCGTTTGGCCGCGCTAGATTGCCTTGTCCTGCAGCTAACTTAATTAATGGGGGTTTACACGCAAACAACGGCTTATTTATTCAAGAACACTTGTTGTTTCCTTTTAAAACAAAAACTTTTTTTGAAGCCACTCAATGCGTTGCTGAAGTTTATCACGAATTAAAGAAAATAATTCAAAAAAAATACAACAACACGGGAATCGGGGATGAAGGCGGTTTTGCACCGCGGCTCAAATCCCCTAAAGACGCATTTAAATTAATTGAAAAGGCAGTTGAAGAAACAGGCTGGAGTAAAAAAGTATTTTTAGGCGTGGATTGCGCTGCCTCGTCTTTCTGGAAAAACAACAAATATGCGTTTCACGGAAAACGCTTGAGTACAGAAAAATTAAAGGAAGAATATGAGGAATTAAGCAAGGAATTTAAAATAAAATATTTTGAGGACCCTTTTCAAGAAAACGATTTTAGTGCTTTTGCTGCATTTATGGATGGAAAAAAGCTAGTTGTAGGGGACGATCTTACAGTAACAAACAAGGACTTAATTAAAAAAGCGGTTGAAGAACACGCAATTAAGGGGGTAATAATTAAACCTAATCAAATTGGTTTAGTTACTGAAGCTATTGATGCTAGTAAAGAAGCTAGAAAAGCTGGTTTAATTTTAACTGCTTCACACCGGTCTGGTGATTCTGAAGATTTTTTCTTGAGTGACTTTTCTAGTGGGTTGAGTGTAGAGTTTTTGAAGCTTGGCGCTCCAGTTAGGGGGGAAAGAACCGCTAAATATAATGAGTTATTAAGGTTAGAGGAAGCCGGGACCCCTTACTTCCACTATTAATATTAATAATTTTAAATAATTTTAATTGATTTAATGATAGAAACTAATTATAAAGACCAAAAAAAGAAGTCGTTTGCTTATTTTAAAGTAAATAAAGAAGATTTTTTGAAAATCAATTCAAATCAATATACTTTATACGATTTTATTACTAATTGTTTTTCTTTTTCAAGAACCAAGAAAGACATAACCATGCAATTATTACTGGAATTAAGGGGCGGCCCTAAATCGTTCAAGGAAATGCAAATTAAACTTAATTTAAAGAAGAGTACTTTGTTTTTGTTAGTTACTGCTTTAACGAAAAGCGGGTTGATTGAATATGAAGGAAAAAAGTCTTTAATTTCTCTTTCACCTATTTTTTCTGAAGTATTGAAAAAATACGCTGAATGGTGGGTTTCTTGGGTTGAAGAATAGTCTTTTTAAAGTATTTATGCAATTAAGTGTTTAATTCGTGTTTTTTGTGTTTTAATAGGGTGTAAAAAATGGGCATTTTTGACTTATTTGGTAAAAAGCCAGTTGTTGGTGACGCAATTTATTCTTTAGCTTGTGCTTTTCATCCTTTTCGCTTGTATTCTAGAAAAAACGACGGAGTTGACTTGGAAATAACTCTTTTTGTTAACTCTGACGCGCCAATGCTTACTTCTGTTGTTGTAGTTGTGCCTAAACAACTTGGTTTAGATAAGACGGGGTTGATTCAACAACGCGAGTTCAAGTTAGGTGAAATGCAACCTGGTACCCAAAAGAGCTTGGTTGTGCCCGTTTACAGCACGTCTAAGAGCGAGCCGGGTGATTATCCTGTGAAGGTGTTTGCTATTTCTCATTATTTGGATTACGGTCATGTTTTGAATGAAGTAAGGAGGGATTTAAGAATAAGGGTAGAGTAAACAATTTTATTCTTTACTAACTTACTTTATTCTAGGTTTTTTTAGTAATAGGTGATATATATGGCGACGAAAATTTCTCAATTAATCGGAATGGATATTTTTACTGACGATGCGGTTCCAGTAGGTAAAGTGTATGATGTTATTATTGACTTGCAAAAAGGCGAGGTAGTTCGCTTGACTTTAGAGCCAATTCGTGCTTCAAGCAAGGACGAGGCAAAGCGCGTTTTCCGTGAGAAAACCGTGATGTACAAGTCTGTAAAGGCAGTTAACAAGATTGTGATTATTTCTTCTACTCAAAGAGTTTTTGACGAAGAGGAAGAACCAGCACCAGAAACAAACAAACCAATGCCGTTCTCATACAAATACAAACGCGGCATGTAGGTTTGCCTTTTAGTTTTTCTAATTGCTTGCAGACTGGAGTGTAATGCTACGACTTAAAAGTATATTTAATTGCTTTTTTTCATTTCTTGCCTAAGTTTTTCTTCTAGTTCTGTGTGTCCGTGTTCGTTTGCGTGATTTGCAGGGCTTACGTCATAATTATTTTTCGTATTTGGGTCTGCACCGAGTTTTAATAATAGTTTTGATGCGTCGACGTGTCCGTTTTTCGCTGTTTGGTGTAGGGTAATATCTCCAAACAAGTTTGGTCTGTTTGGGTTTTGGTTATGTTTAGTTATTAGCCGGTCTATTGTTGTTTCATGACCGTGATGCGCTGCATGATCTAACGGGGTATCGTCGTTTTCGTTTCCTAGACTTGGGTCTAAGCCATGCGTAGTTATTAGGTCGTCTAATATTTCGTCATGTCCTCCCTTTGCTGCGTGATGCGTTAAAGCATCCTTGTAATTGTTTATTGTTTTTGGGTTTGCGCCTAGTCTTATTAGTTCGTTCATTGTTGCCTTATGTCCATGAAAAACCGCTTTACTTATAGGTTCGTCTCCGTTTTCGTTTCTTGCCTTTAGATTTGCGCCTTTTTCGCGTAATTTTTCAATTAGTTCTGTGTGTCCTTGTCCTGCTGCGTGGTGTGCTGGCGTATCTTTGTAGTCGTTTATTGCGTTTGGGTCTGCTCCGTTTTCTAATGCTATTTCACTTATTTCTAAATGTCCATTCCACGACGCATTGTGTAGTGGCGTGTTTCCATGTTGGTGTTGTGCATTTACATTAGCTCCTTGTTTTATGAGTTCAAGGAATTCTTTCGCGTGTCCGCCTGTTGCAGCTTTCATTAATTGTTTGTCGATTTCTCTAGGTTCTACTCGTTCAATCATGTTATTATACGCCTGTATTAGTATTTAATTTTTTTTTATTTAACCGGCTTGCGCTTAAACTGCTTTTTTAGGTGTGCGTTCTAGTGTTCTAAAAAACGGATAGCAAGGGGGTGGCTTTAGATTGGATGTTTTGTGAGTTTACTTAACTCCTTTTGTTTTTTATTCCTCGTTTGTTTTATATAGTTAGGTTAACCTATTTTTTCAGGAGGTATATACCTATGGTTGAAAACGCTAAAAGATCCGGTCTTAGGTCTAAGTTTGCTGCTACTCGTTTAGAAACAGCTAAAATTATAACTCAAAACATTTTGGATAAACAATATCCTAAACACGTAATTAAAAACCAGACCTTGGTTATAGGTGATCTCCATAGCGCTGTGCTTGCATCTACTCCAGAACGTGCTAATCACGGCGGCTTTGAAATTCGCGCTGGGAAAAAACAAGTAGGATTCGTTGAAATTAATTTAAATAATATTCCCCTTATTCATGTTCTAAAGGAAAGTACTCCACTAGGATTAGCTCTTGCTGCTGCTTTTAAAAAACACGCTAAGTTTTGGGTATGGCCGTTAGTTAGAATTCGTTCCAACTTGCCAAAAACTAGCGATTATCAGGCGTCTAATGCCTTGAGCGAGGCTATGATTGCTAAAAAGCAAGAGCAAAAAAGAATGGAGTTCAATAAAGAACGCGAACGACTAAAATTGCATTAGTTGCGTGTTTGTTACGCTAAAAAGAATAGCGGGGAGTGGATTTGAACCACCGATCTCCGGGTTATGAGCCCAGCGGGCACTCCTGGCTACCCTACCCCGCTTTAATATTTTAACAATTAGCTTGCTTAGTATTAACTCTAATGCCTCGTGTTCTTTAAATTAGTTGCGTCTTTGAATTTTTTCCTTCAAGTATTTGTTGCAGTGAACCGATTTTTGTTTCTAAATCGCTTAATTCTTGCTTGTTTTCAGTGTAATAAAGTTTTTTAGTGCAAGTTGGGCAACGAAATTGGCTGTCGAATGCTTCATCGAAGGCTAGTTTGCAACAACCTTCCTTGCATTCGTATAAAGAAGCCGCTTCTTGGCTTGTTAATTTAGCTTTCAGTCCTTCGTACTCGCGTTTTTTCTGTAGTAAATAATTACCTAACGCTCGGTCCGTGTTTACTGACCACGTGTACGTAAACCAACCCGTTTCCATGTTTTTTACTCTAGAGTATTCAACTATCCCGTGATTGTGCAATACGTTTAGTACGTGGCGTATTTCCGCCATTTTTATTTGAGTGCCTTTTTCAATTGTTTCATCCGTAGCGCCGTCGCCTATTGCGGTTACTACTTGCCAGCCTTGTTTTCCAGCTACTTCTGAAACAAACGGGCGAATGATTGACGTTGGTATTTTTGGTTTTTCTGGTTCCAACTCAACTGGAGTTGGGGGTTGTATTGCTTTTTTGCTTGTTTTTTTTATAATTAGTTTTTTTGCTTTAACTTTTTTCATAATTGCCTTTGTGGGTTTAATTTTTTTTATTTTCATTTTCTTCCCTAAAGGCATGCAATTAATTTGCTGGTTAAAATATTTATACCTTCCTTCTTTTCACTATGGTTTTTCCTCGGGGATTGGGTATTATATTCATTTCCCCCTTTATTTCTCGTTCTAGTTGTTTTCCGTTTAGTTCGTACACGCAAATTGCTAGTGCAGCTACTTCCGAATGAGGTTGGTTTCCGATTGAAATGTTGTAGTCGGATACTTCGTAGTATTGTCTTGGTACTTTTTCCGCGCCGATTATCAGCATTACGGGTTTTTTTGTCTTAGGTAACGCGCTTAAAGTGTCTCCGTACATTGTTAAGTGAATTACAACGCCTTTTTTCTTGAATTGTTTTACTTCCTTTAACGGAGACGCGGTGTACTTGGTTTTGAATTTTCCCCCAAATTTTTTAGTTACTTTGTTTATTGAGTTTAAGATAGAGTCGTCTTTTTCTCCTGCGTAAATTATTTCTTTAGCGCCTAACGCGCGTGCTACTAGGCCGCAGTGCGTTGATATTCTTTTGTCTCTTTTTTTTCTGTGTCCTAAGCGTAGGATTGTTATGTTCATTACATAAGTCGTTGTTTAGCGTGTTTTTTTAAAGTGTTGTTGTCATATTATTTTTTAGCGTGGGCCCGTAGCTCAGTTTGGCCAGAGCGTTCGACTTTCTCTCTTTAATTAAAGAGTTTAAGGACGATACTCTTACAAAGCAATAAACGCGTTTTGGGGCCATCGAAATGTCGGGGGTCCAAATCCCCCCGGGCCCGCTACTTTTTTTTAATAATAATTAATTTTATTTCCGTGCGAATCCTTTACTTGTTTTAGCATCTTTTTTTCTTTGATATTTTCTGGGTTTAGTGTTCGTGCTATTGTTTCGCTAGGAGTTATTTTGTTAAAGTTAGTAACGCCTAATTCGAGCAAGGAATTTAATTGCCCTGCGGTTTTAATCTGGTTGGTGTTTACATGTTGGTGTAGATAGTTAGTTACGGTTTCTCTTGTTTTTTTGTTTGTATTTGCGTTAAGTAATTGCAGGTTTACTATGGCAATTTGTTGTTCGTGCGGTTTTTTGAAAACGCCTTTTTCTTTACAAAGATGCATAAAATTCGCGATGAAACCGTCCATATTTTTTTCGTAATTAAAGCCGAGTTGTTTGAACTCTTTTTCGTCTGATTCGAGGATTTTTTTTATTTTATGGTGTTTATTTATTTTAGCTAGTTTTTCTTCCTTTTTTTTCATTATTTTTCTTGCTAGTTTAGGTTCGTCAGCATGTATTGCGCGGCTAGTGGCTTCCAGAGCGCGAAGCGCGTTTCCTGTGCTTTCTATTTGGTTTGCTCCTTTTAACGCGCCTTTTTGTGTTAAATTAGTTAGAATCCTGACGTGTTGTATTGGTTGTAATCCGGTTTTAGCGGCTTCTGTTCCAGACCAAACAATGCTGTGTACTTGATGCAGAGTTCCGCCTTTTTTTAAGAAGTTATTTAATTGGTTAGCAATTTTCTTTCGTTCGTTTTTAGTAGTTACTTCGTCTAATCTAAATAACGCGCCTCTTAGTTTTTTCTCTCTCTCTGCGCTTAGCCCCCTTTTTTTGCAAGTGGTTATTACGCGTTCTAGATCCTTTAGTTGAGTCACGTAATATATTGCGTTACGCGCTTTTTTCTATATTCTGTTTAACGAAAAAGACGATATGCTTGATCCGGCTTGCGCTAAACGCGTTAAAGCGTTTTTGGATGAGTTAGTGTTATATGCTCGCTGTACGGGCTAGATGGAAAGGCTTTTATTAGGTGTTTTCGAACTAATTCATTGCGGATTCTGTGAAGGTGGGTTGAACTGGTCGCACATAAAACCAGCGCGTAGCTGGCTAATTTTCGAGCCCGTAAGGGCTTGGCGACCGTTCTTTTAATTAACATTAATTAGTTTAATTCTTAATGTAAATGCGTTTTTTATCTGCTTTAATTTTGTCTGTCTTGCTTTTGATTCCTTACTTTGTTTTTTCTCAAGGAACCGGCTTTTTACCTGAAGAAATAGTTTCAAAGTATTCTTTCAACGCGTCTTCTAGCTTCAACAACTTTTTCTTTCACTTGTTTGACCACGTTGGCTTGCAACACTTGCTGGGTAACTTGCTTGTTATAGTTTTGTTTGCTTTAATTCTAGAGTCGGTCTTGTCTTGGCTCGATGTGTTGCTGGTTTTCTTTTCTTCAGGTGTGTTAGCTAGCTTGTTTTTTTCTTTCTTGAATCCAGCGACTTTTCTTATTGGAGCGTCTGCTGCTGCAGCTGGCTTGATGGCTTCTGCTTTAGCTTTACGGCCTAAATTGTCGCTGGTTTTGTTGTTGTTAACGCCGTTGTTGATTAACTTTATTGTTTTCCCTTTTGTTGATTATTCTATTAACGCTCAAAAACACTTTTTGTCTTCACAGGAAACGCGTTTTAATCAAGAAGTTGATGTTTTAGTTTCTCAAGGCCGTGTTTCTGAAGCTAATGCTGTTCAACAACAAGTAGAACGAGTAGTTGAACAAAAGGAAACTGTTGTTGTGGGTGTTGAACGGCAGGAAGAAACGCCTACAGACTTTTGGGTGCATGTTTACGGCGCGGTAGTTGGAGTTGGTTTTCTCTTGTTATTTAAGCGAAAGGAGTTGCGTTTAGGTGTAAAGGGTTTTAAGGAAATGGGTTTGAGTTTGCGCGAGTTGGTGAATAAGTGATTCCTAAAGAAAAATTGAGTTTGAAAAAAGATTTTACTGCTACGGGTTTCGTGGTTAATCCTGAAAAAACTAACGTTTTGCTTATTTTTCACAAGAAGCTTGGTTTGTGGTTGCCTCCAGGCGGGCACATTAATGAAGGGGAAATGCCGCATGAAGCTGTTTTGAGGGAAGTCAAGGAAGAAACCGGTGTTTCAACTCATTTT
>JBDRBT010000009.1:0-9256 GCA_043822385.1 Microcaldota archaeon
TAAACTGTTTTTATATTCCTTCTTCCTTATTTTCTTAGCATGGGGATAGTGAATTTCTTCGTCGAGAAGTGGGACTCATTTTTGTCGTGGAGCGAGCAACGCAACCTGCCGTTTCACAAAATCGCTGATGCGTTAGACGAGCGAGGCATTCCTTCGTTACTAGTTTTCTTTATTTTAATTACTGGCTTGCTTGCTGGAGCCTTCTTTTTGCTTCAATCTCCAACGCAAGAACTAGCTTCCTTGTCTTTAACCGTAAAGAATTTAGAGGGAGAACCTATTTCTGGAGCTAGCGTTATAGTATTCAATTCAAACGAGCTAGAAAAAACGCTGATTACGGATTCTAGTGGCAAGGTTTCTTTTTCTGGCTTGCCTACTGGCTCGTTTAAAATAAGAGTTACTGGCACAACGGATGTTTTTAACGAAAAACAAGTTTACTTAACTTCGGGAACTAACACGGTTTCCTTTAGTCCAATTGCTTTAGAAAAACAAACTGTTTCACTAATTGTTTTAATTGATGGTGGTTTGGAAGGTGATATTTCTCTTTCTGATTCCAGCGGTACTAACCTTGGTTTTTGGAGTGGCACTCAAGCTAGTTTTCAAGTAACTCCCTTCTCTTCTTTCACGTTAAGCGTGGAAAAAGAAGGTTACTCGACTGTAGACAAGATAGTTAGCGTGCAAGCAGTTGGTGTTACTGAGAGAGTTTCCTTGCTTGCAAAAGGTTCGGGTGAAACTCAAGCTTCATTATTCATTAAAGTAATTTCAAGCGAGGAAGCAGTAGAAAACGCGCAAGTAATTGTTTCGGATAGTGTTTCAAACAAAGTTTTTTTTGACGGGGTTACTGGCGTTGACGGGGGCACGAGTGAAATAAAAGTTGATTCTGGTTCTTTATTGAAGATTAGTGTTGTTGCTGATGGTTTTGAAGAAAAAGTTATTGAACACCAAGTTATTGAAGCGGAAAACAACGTTGAAGTTGAATTGAGTGCTAATGGCTCGCCTGGTAATTTAATTATTAGTGTTTCAGAAGAGTCTGGCGTTCCATTGCAATCGCCGATTGTTTCTTTGTTTGATTCTAGTTATAGTTTGGTTTCTGAAGAAACTCCTTTCGATGGAACTGCAGAATTTCAAGTAACTCGCGGAAAAACGTATTGGGTTAGTGTATTCAAGAACGGGTTTATTCCTGCTAGTGAAAGCGTTACTACTGGCTCGCGTAGTATTTCTTTGACTAGAATAACTGAAAACAATGTCGGTAGCCTTGAAATAAGCGTGATTGATATTAATGACGAGCCTGTTGACGGTGCTAGCGTTTACTTGTATTCGCCGGAAGGAAAACCGTTGGGTTATCCTTCGAGGAGAACGAGTGTTGACGGCAAGCAAACTTATTTTGGTTTAGAGTTAAGAGAATTTTTAGTTAAAGCGTCTTTCAACGGCAGGGTTACTCAAGAATTAATTGACTTGAGTGAAGGGGATGAAAGCATTGTTTTAGTGTTAGAACCAATGCAAGGTAGAGTAAAGTTTGTTGTAAATGATTTTTTTGAAGAAAAAGCTTTGCAAGGCGCTGTAGTCAAAGTGGTTTCTCGCGGGGAAACGTCTTCTTGCGAGACTGATTCCAAAGGAGTTTGTTTTGTTAGTGTTTTAGAGTCAAGTGACGCTTCAGCAACTGTTTCATTGAGTGGTTTCGAGACTATAACTACGGATGTTTTCGAGGTATTGCCTTCTGCAGTAGTAACTCAGGAAGTTAGTTTAGTAAGCAACTTGGTTGAAACTAGCTCGAAATTGTTGTTTCAAGGAGTTTTTGATTTGCGTGGAAAGAGAGTGAAGACTCTAGACCCCTTTACTGAGTACACGGTTAAGTACGTTTTGCCTGACCCTAAGATTTCGTTTAGTAAAGCGCGTGCTTTCGTTTCTTTAAGCGGTGAAGCAGTTGTAACTAGTTACGACGGTAATGGAGCTAGAGTAACTGTGGGGAGCGATATTCCTTCTAGTAGTGAAACGATTAGTTCCGGCGAAACAATAATTACTTTAAACAATGGAGTTATTCCAAGCGAAGTTAGGGTAACAAAGGGTTCCGTGGTTTCTTGGGTTGTCTTGGATAATTTAGTACACAAGATTGTTGCTGCTGACAATTCTTTTGTTTCAACTGACTTGATTAAAGACAATCGTTTTTCTAGAGTGTTTGATTCAATTGGTTCTTTTTCTTACTTTGATTCTCCAAGTGGTTTTTCCGGCACTGTAGTTGTTGAAGAACCAACGCAAACTACTACAACGCAGGAAGACGAGTTAAAGTGGGTTGATTTCGAGTTTAATTCGTTTAGTGGCAGCAAGCAATTATCCTTTAGAATTAAGACTACTGCCTCGAACGGAAAAATTGATTTAAGCCACGCTAGCGTTTTCCAAACTAATCGCGGAGTAATTCGTTCTCCTGAAGACGAGTCTCAAGATTACAGTGATTTTAATGTTGCTTTAACGAAGAGTGCTTCACTTGAAATTAGTTTCGAGGGAGAATGCAGCGGGAGCGTGTGCGTTCAGTATTACTTTGAGGGTGAAACTAAAACCAAAAATAATTTCGAGGCGTTTTACCCGAATGAATTCAAACTGAATTTCAAAGTTTTTTCCAAGGATGATTCTGTTGTTGAACTAGTTCCTCAAGATGATTCACTGCAAGTGTTAAACGGCTTTTCTGAAACAGGTGAACTACAACAATTAGAGAACGGCTTGAAGCTTTCATTAAAGAAGGGTGAAGCAAGCGGCTTCTTTTCCTTGAAGCCAGTTAAGTTAAGCAAGGATTCTAGTCTTTCATTTAGTGTTTCTAATGCTGGTTCCTCCATAACAAAGCAACTGCATGTTTCAATCGTCAGCTCGAAAGGAGTTTCCTTGAAACCCAGACTTACGCCTAGTGCAGTGAAGGCGTTGGAAGATACGGAAGTGAAACTAGATTTGTTTGATTCACTAGGGTTTAAAGTAAGCGGGGCTGAAGTTTTCTTTGGTAGTGATTATGACTCTATTGGAAAAAGAGAGCAAGCTATTGAAGAAAGCGAGGGTGTTTACAAGATTTCTTTGAATCCATCAAAAATTTCCAGCGTAGAGTATTTTGTTAGGAAGGAAGGCTTGCCTGCTTATTCAGGCTCGCTTAACGTTAATCCTCCGTTCGAGTTCTTTACTGTAGATTCAAAATCAATTCAATTAAGCGTTAATTCAAAAGACTTTGAGGAAGCAGTTATTTCTTTGTCAAACAAGTTAAAACAAGACTTGCGTTTGTCTCTTGAACTGCGGTTGGATAACGCTAAAATTACTGACGTTTTTCTTTACGATTATTCTCTCAAGTTGAAGGCTGGCGAGTCTAACGTGAAAACTAGTTTGCTTGCAGCTATTGCTGACGATGTTTTGGAAGTAGCTGAGAAAGAAAATGTTTTAACTGAAAAATTGAATGGTGAATTAACTATTACTGCTCGCATTGGCTCGATTTATTCTACTGAAATTATTCCCGTAATTATTTCTTCTTCTTTTGAACAAGAAAACTTGAATTCGTTGTGGAGTATTGATGAATCAAAACTTGATTTTTCTTTATTGAATCCTTCTCAAAGCGAGTTGGATTCTGAAATAATTATTACTAACGAAGCGCCTTACTCGTTGTTGATTAACCAGGAAGTCAAAGGCAGGGCTTCAAGCGTTTTCCCGTTGTCTCTAGTAATTCCTTCTGGGGAAGAGGGAGTAATGAGTGTTTATTCTGATATTCCGTCTAGTTACGATGGCGCTGATTGTTTTGCTGAAGTTCAAGACTTTAATGACGAGGTTCGTTTGATTGCGTCTTTCCAGGGAGTAAAGTCTGAAAAGAAAGTAAGCGTGAAAACAAGTGTGAGTCAAGAAGCAGATTGCTTTATTCAAGACTCGGCTGTAGTAACCCTCCCAGTTGACTTGAAGCTAGTATTACCGCCTTCTTTCGAGTTCAAGCAGAATGGTGACGGTTCGAGCGCGTTTCGCGTTTCAAACGAAGTTTTCTTAGTGAAGATTGGTGCTTTAGCTAAGGAAGGCGAGTTAGGTATTCCTTTGAATACTGAATTCGAGTTAGAACAATCACGCGTTTCTAATAGCGCGAGTGGTTGGAGTGTGTCTTTACCAGTTCAAGCTAAAATTAATATTCCTCGCAACGCGATTGTAACTGGTTCTAGTGTGCGTTTAGATAATTACGAAATGGTTTTACCTGGCGGTACTCCCTTCAGTGAGGAGGACGGCGCTAGCGTTGCTTTAGTGCAAGCTAACTCGCGGGTTTTATTCAAGCCCTTGTCTTCAAGTGGAGTTATTTCTACTGTAGTGCCTTCAATTATTCCACGCGGCTTTTTGATTGCGTCTATTCCTGTTGATTCCCGCTTGCTTGTTCCGTTTGGTGATTCGATCCGTACGCAGTCTGATTCTAATTACCCTGGTTTTCAAATTATTACTCGCGGCAGCGTTTCTTTAGGTTTCTCGCAGCCAGCTGTTTTTGATTCCGGCTCGTTTACAGTGATTACTCCGTCTAACGCGAAGTTGTTGCTGCCGCCTGGAAGCGTTTCTTCGAGCGCTAATGGTTTTATAGTGCGTTTTCCTGTTCAAGCCCTGCTCGTGCTTCCTCCAAACACGCCTGAAGCGTTTTTAGAAAAGAGTGTTTACAATATTCGCGTTAGCAGCACTACAACGATTCAAACTAGTTTCCAGCCTGTATTCAAGGACTTGGAAGGCAGGAAGGTAATTGAAGTGCCTGCTTTAACTCCAATTACGTTCACTCGCGGAGTTAGCGTTACTCAAACTAGTTTAGAGGATGAAGCAGGGTTTTCTAAATGCAGGCAAAGGTTTTCTAGCAACGAGGACTTGTTGTTGAAACTGCCTTCTTACGAAATTAAAGGCAGCGAGATAGTGTTGGAAAAGTGCGTTCACGTTAAAGTACTTAATGCTGAAGGAAAGGAATTGTACGTTTCTCCTGTAGCAAAGAAAATTACTGCAAGCAACTATTTTGAGGATAGTGAAGGAATTCACGTGACTGCTGATTCTGACTTGTTGTTTACTACTTGCGAGAAGGACTCTAAAGGAAAATTGATTCCTCGCGATAGTCCAGACCGCATGGCTACGGTTATTGTTGATTCAACCGCAACATTGTTGTTGCCGCCTGGCACTAAGTTTAACGGCAACAAAGTTAGCTTGCCTGGCTTGAAGCGCGTTTCACTAATTCCGGAGAGTGGCGCTAGTTTTGATTTAGGCGTGACTGACAAGATTGATTTCACGCCAAAGAGCGACAGCGTGTTTTCACCTAACGAGTTGTTAGTTGAATTAAGTGCTGGTTCCAAGCTTTCGTTTATTCCTTACTGCGAGAATCCTTCAGGCGGAATAGTTGACGTTAGAATGAATACTCGCGCTCTAGGAATCAAGGAACCAAAACTACCGTTTACTTTAACTAACGGGAAATTAATTGATGAAAAAACTATTTGCTTGCAGAATAAGGGTAAAACGGTTTTAGACTTGTTGCAGCCGGTTGTTAGTGATGAAATAACTAACGTAATTCCAAGCGATGTTAATAGCTTGCATTTTACTGACTTAGCTAGATACGGTGGAAGTCAAATTGGCCCTATTTCTCAAGACCCTGGTATTGAGGGTTGCCACGAGTATGTTGTTACTGCTTCTGTTCCTAGCGTTTTGTTAGAAAAAAGGGGTTTAAGCAAAACTGATTGCATTAATTTAGTTGATAAAACGGTTTTCAAGGGCGTTGTTACTTTCACTGGAGTTGATTCACGCGGTTTCGAAAGCACGGTGCAATTGCCTGTTGAAGTAACTATTGACCCTAACCACCCGGATTGCGTTGTTTCCACTCCTGCTGACGCAGTAAAACAAGTAGCTACAATTGAATTATCGCATTCTTTCGATCAATTAGACTTAGTGAACGCAGTTCATAACCCAACTCCAACTCAAACAACTTCAACTCAGTTAACAACGTCAACCCCAATTGCTGCTTCCTCTTTGAGTACTCAGTCTACTGGGAATTGGCTTGGCTTCAAGAATGTTAACCACGTGCGTTGGGTTTCTTTAAGGAATGGTTTTGACGAGGTTGCTTCAATAAACAACAACAATAACGATTTCGAGTATATGGAGTGTAATACTGGAACCGAGTTAGGGCCTGGCGAATCAAGGCTGGTTGAATGCACTTCAAAGAAAACTGTTTCTTCAAGCAATTTGCAGCAAGCAGCTTTACCTGAATACGATGTTACGTTGAGTGTTCCTGGTGAAACTCCTATTACTAAAACAATGTATGTTAGTGTTGGTTCTTCTGACCTGTCTTTGTATAGCGCTACTCCGTTGGGTAGTTTTTACTTGACTAAAGAGTATGTTGAAGGAAAAGACATTGATGGTGCGTGGCCGTTTTACTTGTGTGAATCCAGCTTCTGTAATGGGTTGCAGGCTGCGGATGCTATTTACGATTTTACTGAAAAAACTATTCAGTACATTGATGCTTTAGTGCCTGATGACGATTCTTGGATTAATTTAAGAAACAAGATAGCTAGTGAACCGGATAACGCGCCTAAACAGTCTTTTGTTTTGCTTTCTACCCCCGGTTCTGGCACGTCATTGAAGCAGTACTTTGAGGGTGCAGTAGCTTCTTTGAATAACCATGGTTATGTAGTTTCGCCGCGTTTTGTCAGTATTTTACCTACTGATAGTTGCGGTGCTTATGAAGTAGTAGTTAAGTTTGAAGCTACGGATGATGAATTGCTTTCTCAAGTTAAGGTAGAGGAAGCAAAGAAGCGTTTCACTTACTCTGTTGAAGCAACTAAGGTTGGAGAGTGTCCAAATAATCTTGCTAACGCTGGCTTGTTTACTGCCCCTGAAGAAAGCACGTTTAATGTAGGAAACAAACGCTTGCATGGAAAAGTAGAGTTTATTGATACTTCTGCTTTTAAGAATGTTAAGAGTCCGGCTGATTTTTGGGAGGCTTTAAAGAAACAAAGGATTGATATCGGTGAGTATTCTGACCAGCCGGATAAGGAAGATGAATTTAATACTAATCGGCTTTTTGATACTTGGTTTAATTACGGTGAATTAGACAAAACGCCGGGCGTGTTTAATGGGGGAAACACGAAAGCGTGTGTGAAGAACTTAATGGGGCCGCTTATTACTGCTGCGGGTGTGGACGTTTTGGGGTGTGTCGGAGGAATAATAGGTAACGTATTTGCGCCTAACCCTGTTTTTGTTAATTTGGCGTATGGAATGTGTTCTGCTTTTGCTACTAGCACTGCTACTTGTTTAGGTACTAATGCGTTTAATTCCTGTGAAGGAATTAACAATTGCGTTAGCCTTGCGTTTGCTCATTCTATTGAAGGGGTGTTTAATTCTATTTCGCCTACAGGTGCTTTAACGAAAGGTGCGGCGGCGTTGAGAGTTGGTTTGGATGCTGGCATTCAAATTGGTGTTTCAAAGGGTTTAGAAGCGTTTTCGCCTACTGGTGTGGTAGATGACTTGAATCCTACTATTTCTTATGGCGCGAGTAAAGCCGTTCAAGCAGGTGGAACTAAAGTCCTTGATTCAATTTCTTCTTATTATTTTTCTAAATTTTTAAGTTCTGAATCATTACTTTCTACTATTGCCTCCGATTTAAACTTTGAAACTGCGCTTGGAAATGAACTTTCAAAATTAGATTTAGAGACTATTATGCATATTATACGAAATGATGAAGAGGGATTTCGTGTTTTTACTAATAAGTTTTTAGGTTATACTGGTGGAGATGTTTTAACGCCAGAAACGTTTAGTCTTTCGATTAATGAACTGTTTACGGCGGGAGACGACGTTTCATTGAGGAATATGCTTTTTACTAGAATTGACTCTTCGGCTAGTGACGAACTAAGAGTTTTCAAAACCAATTTAAATAGGTACAAAAACGCGTTGGATGCAAAATCACTTCGGCCTAAAGACTTAAAAACAACCAAATTGAGTTTAGAGAGGGAAGCTAAACTTATAGAGAAAAAGTTTTTCACTAAATTAGATGAGTTTATTCCTGAGGCTCATTTAAGTGGTTTTAAAACATCTTTGAAGGGTAAAATTTCGGTTTCACTTGATCCGGATAATCTTTTGAAGCTTAAAGCAGGTAGTTTTGTTACCTCTAAAGGATTTACATTTACTAGGATTGCTGTTCCTTTGGCTGTTGCTGCGTTGATTCATGTTGATGGCAGGCCGGTTCAAACAGAGTTGAATGCGAATGTTAACAACGTGGTTGTTTTGAGTTGTGAGAATACGGATCCGAGTGTTAGTAAGGTTTGTTTTGGTTCTGGGAAGAATTGCGAGGACGTAAATGCTTTCTTGAACAAGAATGGATTTAGTTTGTCTTGCACTGGAAAAAACAAGGTGTTTTGGTTTAAGGATGTAAACAAGCATGGCTTGCTGGTAATACTGGCTACTAGTGGTCAGAACGAAGTTGAGTTGTTTAAATCTATTTTTGATCCTGATGCTCCGCCTACAGCGGATTTCGAGTTGATTAAATGAAGTTAACTAGTGTTTTAGCATTGTTGCTGGTTGCAGGCATGGTGTTTCTAGTGTTTTTTGTCAACGAGAATGCAACTTCGAATAGTGAGGGGGTTGTTCCTAGTGTTTCTTTACCTAGTGAAGACTTCTTGACGTACGAAGACAAGGATTACAATTTTTCTTTTTCTTACCCTATTGGTTACGAGATTAATCCTTCTCTAACAGGCGGTTATTTGACTGTTTCGTCTGGAGTGCAAGGCTTGCCTCGTGAATTAATTAATTTTTATTTAGTTGAGTCTGGTTTTGGCGTGGATGCTTTATCTCAAGCTGTTTCAAAAGCGAGTATTGAAAAAGAGCGAGTAGTTGGCGGGGATTACTACGTTACTAGTTCTTATTTTGATTCTGACTTGAATTATTCTTTCGTAGTAACTGGCTTGCAAAAACAATGCCCTGCTTTTGACTTAGTGGTTTTAACTACGGTTCCGGAGGATTTAAAAGAAGATTCTTCAGTAATGGATTACGTTCTTTCTTCAGTAGAGTGTTGAGGTGTTTGTTCTTTGCTTAGGATATCGAATAGTTTGCTTTTAGCTTTTGGCTTGGTTTTCGTTTCTTTATTGATTGGCGTGTACTTGTATCCTGAAATGCCTGAGCAAATGGCTTCTCACTGGAATGCTTCCGGTGAAGTAAATGGCTTCATGGAGAAGTTTTGGGGCTTGTTTTTAATGCCGTTCATGTCAATTTTCTTGCTTGGCTTGTTCGTGTTTATTCCTTGCATTGATCC
>JBDRBT010000010.1:0-18438 GCA_043822385.1 Microcaldota archaeon
GTGTTTTCTCTAGCAACACCTACTGTGAAATTGTTAATGACGCAATTTCTTATTGAAATGTTTGAAGTAGCGTTAGTCCAAAACCCGTAACCGCCTTCGTTCGTAGCGTTGTTTACATAATAGTTGTTGCAATCTATCCAAACGTTGTTTGTAGTAATATTAAAGCAAGTTCCAGTTAGTGCTGCAACACTCCTAGTTAATATGTAACAACCTTCATCTCCTGGTCCTGCTGAAGCACAATTAGCTACAGGAATACATATTGCGTTTATTGTGTTGGCTAGCGCTATTAAAATCAAGAGTAAAACTAGTGCTTTTTTTGCGTCCTTCAACCCGTTTATTATTACGGTTGAATTGTTTAAAAACGCTCTTAAAAATTAGTTGAAAAAAATAAGGAGAAAAGGAAAGAAAATTTAAGGTGTTGCAAAACCGCCGTTTATTGGTTGTACTGGAGTTCCTTGTGAAGGAACTGCTTGTGGGTCGCGTATTACTGCTCCGCCACCCCGGCTTGGTATAATAAAGGTGTTTTCTTCACCGAATTTTAATTTCTTTAATTGAACTTTCTTGTATAGCGTTGGTTTGCCGTTTGAAGTGTATAAGTCTTGTTTTGCAGCGAATATTGTTAAACTCCAGTTGTAAGTGCCCGCGGGTATTGAGTTAATGCTTGTTTGGTCGAATTCAAAGTAATTCTTGCATGCGTCGTCTATTGGGCTGGGGCTGGTACATGCATAATTAGCATTTTTTAAGTTTAGTGGAATGTAACAGTAATCTGGTAATGGATTGCTGTTGCATATAGTTCCTGGGGTTTGGCCTTCTAGTTTAAGTATGTAGTGCGTTACTTTGCTCATGCTTTTCAGTGCTTGTATCTGATAATGGTAAAGCTCGTTCCAGTGCAATCTAGTTCCGGGTTCTATAAGTATATTGTCTTCACTTTCATTTAGTGCTGGAGCATAATCCAAGTTGAATGGAAACCAAACATCCTTTTCTCCAAACCAAGTGCAACTGGTTTCGCTAGTGCCAATGCAGGATTCTATCCTTATAGCCCAACGGCCTAAGGGTTGTTTTGGTAATTGGTAAATCGGTACTACAATTTCTACATCATGTCCTTGTTCTACATACGCAGATACTACTGGAACGCAGACTGGATCTGTTTGACCTACGTAGTTGCAAGGACCTATGCTTATCCCATTTTGTTTGCCTGCTACGAGATTCTCATTTTCAGAGTTCGTTCTTGGGTAAGTATCGTTAGTAGTGTGCCCTCCTAAATACTTGACGTAAATGCCGTAGCTTTGTGCTTTAGGTATTACCTCTCGTCCTTCCCACTTAATTTGAAGGGTTCGAATATCTCCTGCAAAATCGTCTGGGCTGTAGTTAGGTATCCAACCATCTTGAGGGTCTCCGCCGAAACTCATCATTGTATCTGGTACGTAGTGGTAGTATAGTTTGAAGTATAAGTCTGAAGTGGTTAATGGACTGCCTGGAGTTCCGTCTTCATAAAATAATCTTCCTGCGTAAGTTGAAGTGTCGCTGCCGTGAATTAATAGTGAAGCATCACCAATTGGGGTGCCACTAGTTTCAACCCATAATTCATACCAAACATTTCCTATCAAGCCGTTGCAGTCTAAATCAATTATTACTGCGTGAGGTGTAGCGTTTGAATCATCTAAACTAAATACGTTCCAGCACTTAGTGTCAGTTCCTTGTTTTATTGAAACTTTTCCTTGAACCATGCCAGTCCCGTTTTGTGAAACCCATAATTCCACTTTCTTTATTTCATCAATAAACATTTGGCCGTATGGTCCGCCTTCGCCGCCTTCGCCCATTTGGAATTCTTGTCGTACGTGCCAGCCGTCACTCAAGTTTAGTGTAATTCCAGCGTTGTCGGTTTGTTCTTGGTCTATTGAGTAAACCGCGTTAGTTAAGGAAAAGAGTAATGAAAAGACTAACAAAAATAATACTTTTTTCATTCATAAACCACCATTTTCAATCAAGATTAATCGCCTATTTTTAAACCTGATGAAAATGGTATTTAATACTATTGAAAAAAGAGTTTTAACTCGAAAACAAGTAAATGAATTTTTTGTTACTCACATGTAGTAAACTTGCAGGTGCGGTACTCCTTTTATTCGTTTTACGTTAGTTTTCGTTAGTTTCAGTGCTTTCTTGGCTGCTTTAATTGCTTTTTCCCCAACTAAGTTCAAATTCTTGTATTCCTTGATTAAAGAAACAGCTTTTTCTTCATTAATTTTTTCTCCGTCGTAAAAACTCTTGTACTTCTTCAAGTCTAGTACAATGCCTTTTCCTTCGAATTTTTTTCCCAAGAGTTTAGTGTCGCAAATAGCTAGAATAACTGTAGTTCCGCCGGAGTGAGTGCGCGAATGAATTTTTGCCTTCATTTTCAAGCTTCTCTCAATCGGTTTCTAGCTTGCCTGTGTTTTAATGCACTTAATTCCATCTTGTTTCTTAACAAAGAAGTTGAAAACCGTACATTAGCATGTATTCTTTCTTTAATTGGTAGATTTATCAGTAATTCTTTTTTCATTGGCGCGTTTTGGTTCAAGTGATATTGAATTAAATCCCTCCTTAATCCTGGGTTTTCTTTCATTACGTCTTTAAACGCGCTTGCAGCTACTTTCTTCATTAAGTTTTTTTCTTCTTCCCTTAAATTGCTTATTTTCTTGAAGTTTGGGTCTGCTTTCATAGCAATGCCTTCAGCTAGTTCTTCATCAATTCCTGGAATTGGTACTAAAAGCATTGTGTGGTAAACTAAAGCACCTATTGGCTGGTCTATTAATTGCTTGCTTTTCAACTGCATTCTAGTGAAGTACTTTCCTAGAGTCTCGCCTAAGCTATTTGCAGTTTTTTGTGGGGGAATTGCTTTCGCGTTCATTAATTATTTATCTAGTTTTTCTTGTTTAAAACTAGTAAGGTTTTTATATGGAACTTGCATTTGAACATAGTTGTTTTTTCCAAGGAGGTTTCGTTGGATGGCTGTTAAAAAAAAGAAGGCAAAAAAACCTGTTGCTAGAAAGAAAAAGCCGAACAAAACAATCAAGAAAAAAATTGTAGCTAAAAGCAAGAAAACAACGAAAAAAAAAGGAAAGTTTGAGGAATTGTTTACTGCTGAGAATTTGTGGAAGAGCCGGGAGTGGAAGAGCGATCATGAAGATGATTTCGGCGATTTTTCTGAAGATTTTGGTGACGATGACTACTAGCTTTTAATTCTTTTTTCCTCTTCTTTTCTTATGCGTTTCAGTGACTTGGCTAAAGTATTTGATAAACTAGAAAGAACGAGCGCCAGGCTTGAAATAACTGCTGACGTGGCTAAAGTTTTTTTTGAATGCAATTCCAGCAACGTGAAGCAAGTGACGTACTTGCTTCAAGGAATAATTTCTCCTTCTTTCACTGGAATAGATTTGGGTATTGGAGACAAGCTAGCGCAGCAAGCGATTTCCATTGTTACTGGTAAATCTGTTTCTGAAATAGAAGCCAGCTACCGCAAGACTGGGGATTTAGGTCTTACTACTCAAGAATTAATTTCTTTCAAGCAACAAAAATCTTTAGCTTCAATTGTTTTGAGTGTAGACAAGGTTTATAGTAATCTTTACAAAATCGCTTCTTCAAGCGGTTCAGGCAGCCAGGAACAAAAAATAAAGTTGTTAGCTGAATTATTGTCTAGTTCTAGTCCGTTGGAAGCTAAAGTAATTATTCGCATTGCTACTGGAAACTTGCGTTTGGGTTTAGGCAACCAAACTATTCTAGACGCGCTTAGTTTTCACGTTGCTGGAGACAAGTCTTTGCGTCCAGTGTTTGAGAAAGCATTTAATTTCACTAGCGACTTGGGTTTTGTTTCTGAATTATTTTTCAAGAAAGGAATAAAACAAGTAGAAAAAGTTTCACCAACCTTGTTTTCACCTATTCGCCCTGCTTTAGCTGAAAGATTGAGTGATTCGAAAGAAATTTTCGACAAGCTTGGTGAAGCGAGTGTAGAAGGAAAATACGATGGCTTGCGTTTGCAAGTTCATTTTTCTAAGAATAAAGTAGAAATTTACTCGCGAAAACAAGAACGCATTACTGAAATGTTTCCTGAAATCGTTGAAGCCTGCAAGAAACAATTGAATGCTAAGGAAGCTATTCTCGAGGGGGAAGCTATTGCTGTTGATTCAAAGGGTGGTTTTCTTCCTTTTCAAGCTACTATTCAACGCAAGAGAAAGCACGGTATTACCGAGAAAGCAAAGGAAATTCCTTTGCGTTTGTATTGCTTCGAGTTGTTAATGGTTGACGGCAAGGATTTGACTCTGCAGTCTTATGAAGAACGCAGGAAAAAACTAGGCGAAATACTAGCGCCAGGGAAAGTAATTGCTTTAGCTGACCGCATTATTGCGCACACGGCTGTAGAGTTAGATGATTACTTTAGTGAGTGTGTTTCCCTCGGTTTGGAGGGAGTTATTGCTAAGGATTTGAAGGCGCCTTATGCTGCTGGAGCTAGAAAGTTTGCTTGGATTAAATTAAAAAAGAGTTATTCCACTGCTTTAGCAGATAACCTGGATGTAGTAGTAATTGGTTTTTATTACGGTAAAGGCAAGAGAACAAAACTTGGTTTTGGGGGAGTGTTGACTGCTGTTTTTAATGAGGAAAAAAGTTTGTTCGAGTCTATTGCTAAAGTGGGTACTGGTTTTACTGAAGATCAAATGCGGTTGCTTGAGAAAGAATTAAGAAAAATCATTGTGAAAGTAAAGCCAAAAAACGTTGTTTCTTTGTTAGAGCCTGACGAGTGGGTTGAACCGAGAATGGTTATTGAAGTTAATGCTGATGAAGTGTCAAAGAGTCCAGTTCACACTGCGGGAATGGTTGGTAAGGAAGGATTAGCTTTGCGTTTCCCTCGGTTTTTGCGAGTGCGCGACGATAAGGCGCCTCAAGACGCTACTACTGTGAATGAAGTTTTTAGTTTGCTTGATAGCCAGCGGAAGTAAAACGCTTTTTAATTGGTTTTGTTTTATTGTTTTTAGTTTTTTAGGGTGGTTTAGTGTATTCGAAGATAGTTGTTGGGTTAGATGGGTCTAAGTCTTCTTGGGTAGCGTTTGCTCAATCTGTTGCTTTAGCAAAAAAGTTTGGTTCGCAGTTGTTGATTGTTTCAGTTCTTCCTTTTGCTGATGATGTTGAGGCGAGAAAACAGTTTATGGCTTTACGCAAGCGTTTTTCTTTAATTCAACAAAAGGCTTTAAAGATTTGTTCTAACAAGCGAGTCAAGAGGAAATCTTTTCTTTTAGAAGGCGAGGCTGGAGAGGAAATACTTGATTTTTCAGTGAAAGAAAAAGCTAATTTGATTGTTGTTGGCCGTTGGAGGGATGCGGTTTACGGCAGGTTTTTGTTCGGTAAAGTTTCTTATTACTTAGTAGAGCGAGCTAAAGTGCCGGTGTTAGTAGTAAAAAGTTGAGTTTTTTACTTGTTGTTTGCGTCTTCTTTTCCTATAGATTCAATGTCTCTCCTGATTAATTCGCGAATGAAGTCTTGCACTGAAGGGAATTTTCGTTTTTCTTTAGCAAAATCCTGCAAGTTCCAGTCTATTGGAACTGTAACAAGGAATGACTCGGAATCTGAACCCACTATATTATCACCAATTTTCGTTTTATTGAACTTACCAAAAATAATAGTAAAAGCAATATTTTTTCATATATAAACATATGCCTACATATCTTCTGAGTTTTTTGTGGTTTGAAATCTATTGTTTTTCCTAAAAAATATATCGTTTTATAGCGAAAGCCTTTTATATATATAAAGAGTTTTTTCTACACGTTTATTTTTACTCGTAAAAAAGAGGCGATTTAAGAAATGGAAGACATTGTAAGACAAGCTGTTTCGCACGGTAATTCCGTGGACCACAAACACTCTAAGTCTAGTGAGTTTGAAGAAATCAAAATTGTTGTTGTTGGAGTAGGCGGAGGCGGAAACAACACTATCAACAGACTAAAAAGATTAGATGTTAAAGGCGCTGAATTAATTGCAGTTAACACTGACCGACAACACTTGAACATGCTTGACGAAGCAATAACTAAAGTATTAATTGGAAAAAGCGTTACCAAAGGCTTGGGTGCAGGCGGTTACCCTGAAGTTGGAGCTAAATGCGCTGAAGTAGACCGCGATAACCTCGCTAAATTACTTGAGGGTTCTCACTTGGTTTTCTTGTGCGCTGGAATGGGTGGTGGCACTGGAACTGGTGCAGCACCAATAATTGCTCAAATAGCCAAGCAACAAGGCGCTATTGTAGTAGCAATGGTTACTTACCCGTTTGGTTTAGAGCGCGCTCGCGTTTCAAAAGCAGACCAAGGCTTATCAAACTTACGCGAGGTAGCGGACAGCGTTATTATTCTCGATAACAACCGGTTAGTGGAAATTGTTCCTAACTTGCCTATGAATCAAGCTTTCTTGGTTGCAGACGAAATTCTAGCTAAAGCAATTGGTGGTTTAGTATTCACTATTACTCAACCATCTTTAGTGAACATTGATTTTGCTGATGTTCGAGCTATAATGGGTCAAGGCGATGTTGGAATGATTGCGGTTGGAAGCGGCAAGGGCACTAACAAAGTTGAGGATGCTGTTGCGGGAGTATTGAAGAACCGCTTGCTTGACGTTGATTTCGAGGGCGCTAAAGGCGCTATAATTCACATTGCTGGAGGAGCTGACTTGACTCTAGGCGACGCGATTCGCGCTGGAGAATCAATCACAGAGAGAATGGATCCTGGCGCTTCAGTAAAATGGGGAGCTAGATTAATTCCGGATTACGACGGCAAACTAGAAATCACTGCCATCGTGACTGGAGTGAAAAGCCACCACATTGTAGGCCGGAGTACTCCCAAGAAAGAAAAGAAGCGGGAATACGAAATAGAAATCATTGGTTAATTTCCCATTTTTTAAGAAAGGCGTTTTTTTGGGCCTTTCAATTTTTTTCATAGTAGAAACCCACCAGAGAAGGAGATGATGCGTAGATGGATAGCTTGATCGCTTCGGCGATGAGGAACACTGAGAATTCTCCCCGCACTGCAAAGTGCTTAGAGGATTCGAAAATAACTATAAAAGTAGTTGGCATAGGCGGAGCTGGAACTAACACGGTTCACCGGCTGCATTCTATGGGATTAAAGTCTGCAGAAACTATCGCGATTAACACGGATCAAAATCACTTGAAAATGATTGATGCTGACCGGAGAATATTGATTGGCGCTCAAATGACTCGCGGAATGGGTGCTGGTGGTTTTCCTGAAGTTGGAATGAAGGCAGCTGAACAAAGCAGGGAGAAACTAGCTGAAGTTTTAAGCGGAGCTGAACTCGTATTCATTACTGCTGGAATGGGTGGCGGCACTGGAACTGGTGCAGCACCAATCGTAGCTGAAATAGCTAAACAACAAGGCGCTATTGTTGTTGGAATGGTTTCTTACCCTTTCGCGTTAGAGCGAGCTCGCTTGAGCAAGGCTGACTGGGGTTTAGACCAATTAAGTGAGAAAGCAGACACGGTAGTAGTAATTGACAACAACCGGCTTGTTTCTTACGTGCCTAACTTGCCTATGAATCAAGCGTTTTCTGTTGCAGACACTCTAGTAGCTCGTTCAGTGAAAGGAATTGCAGACACGATTTTGCTTCCTTCTCTAGTGAACATTGATTTCGCTGACTTGAAAATGATTATGGGCGACGCTGGAGTAGCAATGATTTCTGTTGGAGAAGGCTCTGGAAACTGCAAGGTAGAAAATGCAGTCAAGAGTACTCTCGAGCACCCGTTGCTTGATGTTGATTACTCTGGAAGCAAGGGCGCTTTAGTATTGATTTCAGGCGGTTCTCAATTAACTCTTGGTGACGCTATTAAGGTTGGTGAAGGAATTACTGAGTCGTTCGATGACAAGGCGTACGTGAAGTGGGGTGCTAGAATAGTGCCTGAACTAGGAGACAAGATTGTTGTCACTAGCATTTTAACTGGAGTAAAGAGTCCGTACTTAATTGGCAAACAAGAACGCCACAAGGAATCTGTTAACGACGTCTTGAAATTAAAGAGCGTTTGGTAAACACGCTTTTTTCTTTTCTTTTTTTCTTTTATTTTTTTTAAAATGAATTTCTTTTTTCATGCAATAATTGCTTTAGCACTAAGTTACTGCGTTGCTTTTTTTCTCGGAGTTAGTTTGAGTGCTCCATTGATTATTGTGATAGGCGTTTTAGGCGGCTTGTTACCGGACTTGGATTGCGATAAATCGAAAATATTTCGTTTGACTAGCTTGTTGTTTTTCGCTTCTTGTTTTTACTTGCTTTACTCTTTCTTCGAGAAAACTTTTGGTTTTGTTGAAGCGTTGTTAGCGTCGTTCTTTTTTTCTAGTTTTTTTGTTTTCGTTTTACGCGTCTTGAAACCAAGGCACAGGGGTGTTTTTCATTCTTTTTTGTTTGCTTTGTTTTTCGGTGCTGGAGTTTTCTTTTTGACTTCATCAACGAGTTTCGGCGTGATTGGTTTTGCTGCGTACTCGAGTCACTTGCTTGCAGACGGCGTTTTTAAAATAGTTTAGTATTTATTTCATTGTTTCGTTACTTTTTTCAATGGATTTGCGTTCTTTTCTTGATTCTTTCAAGACTCGTTTTAGTTCAGCTGAAAAGTTCTTGGTTCCTTTAATACTATTAATAGTTGTTTGCGCTGGAGCTTGGTTCTTGTTTTTCCAGTCTTCCTTGAATGAAGTAGTTATCACAGTTCATTCTGGAGGGAATTTAGTTGACGGAGTTGAAGTAAGAGTTTTCGACGGAAACGCGTTAGTTGCTTCAGGTTTTACTGTAAACGGGAAAGCCGTGTTTTCTGGCTTGCCGGAAAAACAATTAACTTTCAAATTCAGTAAAACAGGGTTTTCTGCAAGGAGCGCTACTGTGGATGTTTCTTTAGAAAAGTCTTTCGACTTGTCTTTATCCAGCGAGAGGGATTACTCAACTAGCTTGGATTTAAGAATTGTTTCTCAAGGAAATCCGTTGCAGGGAGTTTTAATTTCTTTTTCTTCTGTTGACGGAGAGAAAGAACTTTATTCAGATGAAGCCGGGTTAGTTTCACTGCAGGGATTGCAAAAAGGTTTTGTTCGCTTGACTCTTTCCAAGCAAGGATTCAAAACTATTTCAGTGAGTGTTGTTGCTTTAGAAGGAGAAGAAGTGCAAGAAATCGAATTGCAGAAAGAAAACGAAACTCCTGTTGATGATGAAATCAATGCGCAAAGAAACGTTTTTTCTTTCAGTCAAGCCGGCGCAATGCTTACCGTGTTAATTCGCGACGAGTCGGGTGAATTGCTTTCAGGCTCAATCAAGCTTTATTCTGTTGACGGCACGCTTCTTGACGAACAAGTTTTTTCTGACGGCGTTGCTTTCTTTCAGTCTTTAACTCTTGGTTCTAGTGGCTTCGTTACAGTGCAGTCAAACGGTTTCTTGCCGTTTTCAAGCGAGTCTGACGCAATTATTTTCAGTGAAGTATCAACTTACTCAGTTGTTTTAACTCAAGAAGGTTTTAGTGACGCGGTAGTAATAAAAACCATTAACGCTGAAGGCGAGTTAGTTCCAGCTAAAATAATTATTTTCACTCAACCAAAAACTATTTTGCTTGAAACTAGTTCTGAAGGCGTGTTGCTGCAGGAATTAGCTGAAGGAGAATATTACGCCCTAGCTTTAGCAGATGGTTTCTTACCTAAAGTAAGTGAAGCGTTTTCTTCAGGTTCAATAGTGTTGACTTTAGAGGAAGCTAGTGTGTTGAATTCTGCGTTAATTACTGCGAGAGTAAGAAACGAAGCAGGCACTCCTGAATCAAGTGCGAGAGTGGATGTTACTGAAAATGGTTTACTGCTGTTGCCTTCGCAATCAACTGACTCTGATGGAGTTACTGACTTTGTTTTACGCAAGGGAGCGAGTGTTTCGTTTAATGCAATAAAAAATAATGCTTTCGCGTCTAAAGCCTTGATTGTTTCTATTGATGAGGAAGTTGTTTTGAGTTTAGAATTATACGCCGCGTTTTTAGAATTGAAGGCTTTTGACTTGGTTTCTAAAAGTGAAGTCGCGGCTTCATTCAAGGTTTTTGTTGATGACGAGTTAACTGCTTCTTGTTCTGAATCCTGCAAAGTAAAAATACCTGGATTCAAAGCATTGGAAATAGAAACTTCCAGCGAGGGTTACTTGAATTCACTAACGCAATTAGCTTTCGTTTCACCAGGTGAAGTAATACCCTTGAGTATTTTTATTACTCCCTTGAGTGCTGTTTCAGGAGCGAGTGTTTCGCTAGTTGGCTTGTATGACGAAAAGTACCGGCCGGTTTCAAGTGTTTCTCCAGGCAAGGAATACTCGGTTGTTTTAGTTGCTTCTCCTGCTAACCAAGCTGCTTCGCAAGGAATTTACTTGCGTGTTGGAAGCAAGGAATCAGTTGATTCTGATAATGCTGGAATAAAGTATTTTGCTGAAGCTCCTTTAATCAGCAAGTCCACTATTTTCGAGCCGGGTAGTATTTGCGTTGACTTGAGTCCTCGTTACATTAACCCGAATTCAGAGGGATTGTTTAAGTGGGTTGAATTAGTTTTTGATGACGCTAAAACAATGCAAGTTTTTTACAAGATTTTAGTGAAAGATTCGATTAAGGAAACAGAGAAACTAAATTTGTTTTACCGTTCTTGGTCTAGCGTGGAAAACGCGTTTTCTAGAGCGCCTGAAGATGTTGAGTTAGGTAGTGATCCAGATAGTGACGAAAAGTCTTCTTGTTATGCTTCAACGGTTTATTCTTCCTTTGACGTTAAGACGCCTACGCCTTCAGTTAATCCTACTGCAACTCCTTCAGTAACTCCAACTCCCACTGCAACGCCTACTGCAACTCCAACGCCAACGCCCGTAATTCCACCTGGCCAGGACCCTGAAATTCCTGATTCTCAAAAGTGTTCTAACTACAACTGCAGGGTTTGCAGTGAAGCAGACTGCTTGTTTTTGCAGGAAGCAGGTAATTACTGCGAGCCGGAATACGCTGTGTTTCCTGGTGGAGTTAAAGAATTTAATTCGTGCAAAACTGGTTCTGGAGTATTAACTGACCCGAAGGATTACGATGCCGGCACACTGGATTCGGGGGTAGAAATCCGTATTGGGGAAAATGGTTTGATTACTGTTCCTAATGAAATCGAGTTTGTTATTGACTCGGTTTATCCTGTTGATGCTGTTGAACTTAATTTAGTTGAAGGCGTTTCTTGCAAGGCGTTGTTGTCTGTAAAAAGTAATTCTAATTCAAAAGCTTGTTTTTCTGTTAGTGAAGACAAGAAAATACTTTCCTTTAAGTCTAAGGACGCGGGTAACGTTGCTTGTCCTGTTAGCGTGAGTGGTAACGGAATGCAAGGCGTTGGGAGCGCGTTGCTTGAAGTAGCTAGTACTTGCGGTGAAAAGAAAACAGTTCAATTGAAAGTAACCAGCAAGGCGATTGAGTCTATTAGTGTTAGTCCTGATGATTTAGGTAATGGTGACGAGAGCGCTAAATTGTTTTACGTGGTTAATAATAAGCAGTTCGGCGGCCGTGACTTGAGTATTGCTGGCAGTAGTTTTGATTTGCCTAAAGTTGGAGTTAGAGTTTTTGCTTGGAATGGCCCGGGAGTATTAAACGTGAAAGACGGGTCTAGTACTCTAGCTTCGTTTTACTACGAACAAAAAACTTCTTATTTTGCTAAGACTGGCGAGTTAGGCAAGCAAGTTGATTCTTGCAGTTCTTTTGATTGTTGCGCTAGTGGTTGGTGTACTCCTTCTGCTTTAAGTACTGCGTTAAGCGAGTTCAAGCGTGTTTCTAGAGAGTGGGCTGAAAAAACTATTTTCAGGCGCGGCGACTTGAAGCCTGGTGTTTTAATTGGTTCAACGAAATTCAAGTTCGTGGGAGTAATGCAAGTTGTTGAGGGTGGAACGCAAGAGTTTTCAAAGAACGGTTTTAGAGTAACTAGTTCGTGTGGTTCCTTGCCTGGTGTTTACGAAGTTGAAGCTAGTTTCAACGGCGTTAAGTGGGAGTACAAAGCAAGTGCCTTGAGTCTTGATACTAACTTGAAGAATTCAGCGAACAAACCGTTGTTGTGTGGTTTTGGTTGCGGTGAAGGCACTGACGTTAAAATGTACGATCACGGCGTGCTTTGTTCAACAGAACAATCAAGTGAAGAACACCGGAAGTACAAGCTTGTTTTGTCTTACTTTACTGGCTTGCCTCCAATGTGGATTCCTTTAGTTCCAGTTTCCTCGAAAACTAGTTTATGCAAGCTTTCTGGTACAACTCCTGATTTTACGTGTGTTGCTAAAATTTCTACTATTTTTGAATTAAAACCTGCGGGAGTGATTGATTTTTCTTTGAGTGACTTGCTTGGTATTCGTTATTCTGGAAGCGAGTGTATGCTAGGAGTAGGAACAGATTCTCTTACTTGCATTCCTATGTGTAAGCCAGTTAAGGGTTTAGTACAGCCGTTAGTTAAGGGCAATCAGTTGACTTACGTTATTCGTTTTGGCGTTAAAGCGAATTGCGATCCAGCGATTCCAGACTTAAAGCAGTTTATTATTGGCATTACTGTGGGAACGTTTTACGACGAGTTAGGTGCGTATTACGAGTTGTACCAGAATTATCAAGACTTGAATGCTTTGTACGATGAAAAAATAAAATAAAGCACTGGCTTAATTTCAGGGGGAACTCTTATTAGTGGCCAACCAGGTGGTTGTGATAATTGCGCTTAGCTTTTTGTAATCGTTTTTATACTTCTAGACTTAATTTCTATACGGGGTTTCAACGGGGGTTTTTATTCAATGGGTTTTGTTGATGTATTAAAAAAAATTTACTTTAAAATTGAAGATCAGTATTATGCTTTTTGTGATGCAATAGAAAAAACTCCAGTAAAAATTTACGAGTGGTTTGTCAACCCCATTGAAAACCGTGGATTTCCGTCGTTCCCGTTCTTTTTGCTTTTAATTGTTTTATTGTTTAGCGGTATTGCTTTCGTTGTTTTAGGCGGTTTAGGTAACTTGTTTACTGCAACTAATACTTTGAAAATAAGCTTGTCTAGTGATGGCTTGCCTGTTGATGGCGTTAGCGCTAAATTAATTGTTGACGGAATTGATTCCCCGTTCATGGCTGTGAGTGATTCAAGTGGTTTGCTTACTTTTTCAGGGGTTCCTGCTGGAAAAAAAGCTACGTTGCGGATTACTGACCCGCGTTTTGATTCCTTCACGCAAACTATTTCTACTTCCTCTACTTCCTTGAGTTTTTCTTTGAATTCAGCTGGTGGAAAAACCTTCACGGTTTTAGTAATTAACGCTGAGGGAGATCCTTTAGGTGGAGCTTTGATTTCGTTTACTGATTCCAACGGCCAGTTAGTTAATGACGTTACGGATTCCAGGGGGAGCGTTTCAGTTTCGTATTCAAGGGAAGACCAACAATTTTACTTTAAAGCATCTAAAGATGGTTTTGATAGGAATAGTGTTACTTGTTCCCCGAAGCAAGTTACTTGCGTTATTTCATTAAACCACGTTGATGACTCGAATTTACCTACGCACTTGAAGGGTAGCGTTTTAGTTAGTGTTTCTAATGAAGCTGGCGATCCTGTTGAAGGAATAGTTTCAGTGTTCAATAGTGATTCCGGATTATTGATTGATGAATTATACTTGGAGTACGGAGACGCGTTTTTTGAGGAATTAATTGAGGAAGGAACGCGAGTTTACATTAGTGTTGACCCTGACGACGACGCGTTAGCTCCTTACTGGGGCGGGGTTGTTGATGACATTAAAACAGTTTCATCAACTTCAAACACTGTTTTTAATATTGTTTTGCAAAGAAAATCTTCCTTGCCTAACCAAGACTTTTCTAAAATGACTTTAACGGTTGTGGATGAAGACGAGTCTCCAGTTCAAGGCGCGATAGTTTCATTATACTTGCAAGGCGAAAACCGCGTTCTTCTTTTAGAGGAACAAACTGATTCCAGCGGTAAAACGGTTTTGGAAGTAGACAAGAATTTAGCGTATTACGCTACGATTTACGCTGACGGCTTCATGCCTTTATTGATTAAGGACTTTATTATTGTTGAAAAAAGAGAATTGTTTTTAGACAAATTATTACCGGGAAACAATGCTGAACTTGAAGTATTAGTAGAGGATGCTGACGGTGTTGAAGTAGAATTCGCTAAAGTATTATTGGTTTATCCTGATGGTTTTCCTGTTGGTTTCCCTGCTCAAGAAACTGGCGCTGACGGAAAAATTTTGTTCGAGGGAGTTCCTTTAGATACGATTGGAGCTTTTGCTTCAAAAGGTTCTTTAACTGGTGAAAGTGATTTCACTCAAGTTGGCTTGGGTGAAAATTCTTTGAGTGTTTCCTTAGAGCGTGGTTTAGGTATTGTTCGAGTGCGTGCTAGGGATTCAACTGAAAAACGCTTGGTTTTAGTGCCTGTTACTGTTACTGCTTTTGTTGATGAGGAGGAAATTGGTTCTTGCGTTACTTTGTCTAGTGGCGACGGTTATTGCGACTTGAGTATTTGGGCTAACTCGCCTGTAGTATTAAAGACTAGCGCTCAAGGTTTTGTTGAAACCGAGTCTGAAGAACTTTTTGTTGGAGTAAAACAAGAAATAGAAAAAACTTTGTTTGTCTTGCCTACTTACTTGTCTGACGAACTGCAAGTGATTGATTTCAGTGTTCAGAAGCTTGGTGATGGTTGGGATTTAGTTAGTAATGCTTCTGAAGTAGTTCTTGAAAAAGGCGGTTCTTACAGGGTTTTAATTACTGCTAATATTCCGCAGTCTGAACACGGCGGTATTTTCTTGCGTTTGGGTGACAAACTAGATATTGAAAGCGAGAAAGCATTCCTGCATTCTTTTGACCAGCCTACTGACGCGAGAGTGTCTTGGGGTACTGTTTTTGATTCAGAGCAATCTTGTTCTTCTCTTGAAACCCGCCAGTCTAGTGATGAATTAAAGTGGGTTAGTTTTGATTACGATGCTCCGACTGGTGTGAAGACTCTAGCTGTTTACTTGAAAGTTCGTCCTCAAGCAACCAAGCTGGATAAAATTAATTTGTATTACCGTGCTTTCGCTGTAAAAAATAATGTTTGGGCTAGAACGCCTGTTGATGATGTTTTAGGCGAGGTAGAGAATTCTTTCGAGAAAGAATCTTGTTTCGCTGAAGTATTATCAAAGTCTTTCGAGGTTAGTGAAGGGAAAGGCGTGTGCAATGACCAGGGTTGTTTGCATGTTGAATTGTCTTCCAGCGAGGAAACCGTGAGTAACGGCTTGCGCGTGCCTCTTAATGGAGTTTTTTCAGTTAATTCTTTTGTTACTTCCTTTGAGGAAACTCGCAATCCTTACGTTAAAGTTACTTCGTTTAGTAACGGCGTGTTGTCTTTCAACGGCAAAGATAGTGCGTCTATTCAATTGAATTTTGAGGCTAGCAAAGCAATAGCTGTTTTTGAGGGAGATGCTTTGTTGCCTGATAGTTTTGCTTTAATTAATATTGAGTACGGTGATGATTCCGGCGAAATTCTTTCTTTAGATCGTTACTTGGTTGTTGAAGGCACTGGCGTGATAGTAATGACTGTAACGCCTAGCGAGTTAGAATCAAATAAAGCTCGCGATTTAGTTGTGTCTTTGCATGATTCTAACGGTAATGCTTTGCGTGACGCTAGAATAGAAATAAACGAATTGGAAGGCAGTCCGTTGGGAGACTCGTTGAATGGCCCATTGTATATTTTGGGTGACGGTTCCTTCGAGAGCGGTGAAGACGGCTCGTACAAATTCAGGAGAGTCAAAGCAACTTCAGTTGGAACCTTGTTAGTTAAAGCAACTCGCAGTGGCTTCAGCAAGGCAGAGAAAACTATTGTTGTTACTGCTTCAGACTTTTTTGATGTTAGCCCGCAGGAATTGAGTTTGAGTTGCAGTTCTGGCTCGTTTCAATTGCAGAGTAATTTGGATGTTGACGTGCCGGTTACAGTTAGTTTAGACGGCAATTGCGTTTCCTTATCTAAACTAGACTTAGTACTTTCTCGCACGGGGAAGACTGCTTCGTTTAGAGTAACTCCTAATGCTAACGGCGAGTGCGTTGTAGCGTTTAATTCAGTGTTACCTGGTTCTGGTAGTTCTACTCTAGTGGAAGCTGGAGTTCGCGTTGATTGCAAGGATTTTGTTGAAACTCCTAAAGGAAAATGCAGTAACTTGAATTGCGGTGACTGCAATGAAGCTGAATGCATTGCTTTGAAGACTCAAGGTAATTATTGCTTGCCTGATTACTTGGTTACTCCAACCGGCAGTGATTTTGTTGGTTGCAAGACTGGTTCTGGTCCTGTACCGCCGAGTCCTGGAGTGCCTTGTTCCAAGAGTAATTGCGCTGTTTGCGTTGAAAGCGAGTGCAGGGCTTTCGAGAGTGAAGATAATTCTTGCGTTTGGTACCCTAACCGAACTGCTCAATCCAGGGATGTTCAATTAGGTTCAAGCATTTCTTTTGCTGGTGAGACTATTACTTTAACTCAAATTATTGGGGATAAAGCTATTCTCGATATAAGCGACAAAACGATTTTAACTGAAGTAATTGTTGGAAGTGAAGTTGCAGTTGGTTCTTCAGCATTTAAAGTAACATCTATTAGTTCAGGTAAAATAATTGTGCAGAGTGTTTCTAGTGGTGTTTGCGCTCAAGGAAGCGGTATTGTTGCGGAATGCACTGCGAATACTTGCAGTGTTTGCAGCGAGTCTGAATGCGTTGCTTTAGAAGACGAGAAAAAGTGCACTGCGATTTACAAAGACGATGATTCGTTTGGTTTCTGCAAGAATTACACTAAAGTTAGTTACGACGAGTGCGATGACGTGTCGCAGTTTGATTTCGGCGCTATGTTAGCCCGCAGGCTTGCTTTAGCTCACAGCGACCAATTGTTGAATCCGAACAAGGCTAGTTACGCTGTTGCTTCTTCAGCGAGCAACCAATTAGTATTAACTCCTTACGGTTGGCAGCCTGTTGCTGGCGGTGAGGGTTGCGTTGTTACTGGCTATGACACGATTACTTGCACTAAAAAAATTAATCCTTTAGTACCTCGCAATGGTTTGGCTTTAAGCGTTCGCAACCAGTTGGGTGCTGACACGAATATTGATGTTGCTGGCGATGTTGGTGGTTGCTTTAAGATAGTTAATGTTGAGCAGAGACAATCTTTCGACAAGAACTTGCAGTGGCTGCAGGATTCAGTTGCTGGAGCTCTAGGCTTGCCTCAAAACCAGTACCGCACTTACGTCTTGGAATTCGATGCTACCAAGGAAGGATGTGCTGAATGGTCGTTAACGGATAACGGCGTTGAATTAAGTCTTACTAAAGAACAGCGCGCTGGGTTTAGGTTGACTAGCACTGGTTTGCTTTCAAGCCAGTTCAAAGTTTACTTGAATATTGAAGTTGAAGAGAATTCTTTTGCTAGCGAGTTAGCGTTGATGTTAATGCCTGAAAAACCAGTTGTTCGTGGTGTAAACTTGCCTGAGCCTTTTGTTGTTGCTAACAACTTGCTTGGAAAAACTGTTTCTTTAAAGCAAGGAAATAATGAATTAAAGATTAATTCAAGAACAGTTGGCTTGGATACTACTAAGTTTACTGCTTCAAACACTTTGAGTCTTAATTTAGGTGAGACTAAAACGGTTTTAGAATTTGAAGAAGCGTCTAAGACTTTGTTTAACGAGATTGGTTTCGATGTTGTTGGAAATTTAGCTGTGGAAGCTAAGTGTGGTGGTAATGATTATTGCACTGACGCGCAATTGAAGTCTTACGAGTCGGAAATTCAAGGAAAGCTTTCGAACGCGTTTTCGCTTTACTCTAAAATGGATCGCGTGAAGTTCGGTGGAGCTATTCAAGGAACTAAAGATACTTTCAATAAGGCTTTTGATGAAGCTAGAACTGAGTACTTGTTGTCTCAACAAACTGCTTTAATGTGCAAGGAGTTAGGAAAGGATCCATTAGCTAAATTGCGCGAGCATTGTTCTACTGGCACTCCTTTTGAGTTAACTGGTTCTTTCGCTAGTGTTTACGGTGATGTTTTCGGTCAAGCATCGTGTGATTCTGAATTCGTTAATAGTGCTTTTGCTTTATACGGCCAGTCTTTCAGTTGGGATTCTTTCAAGCAGAGATTGCTTGTTGGCGCTTCCTTCAAGCAAGGAGTAGTGGATTACGGCAAGCCTATTCTAGCTGACCCTGAATTAATTGTTAACGTGCCAGTAAAGGTTGCGGGAAGTAAGGGAGGAATTTCTTACTGGCAATTCAAGATTGATTCTAATGATTTGAATTATTACGGCGACTTTAATTTCAATGACGAGGGCTGGAGGTCTATTGACTCGATTGACGGTAAAGTTGGTGTACCGAGTTTTATTGACAATTTTAAGATTCAAGGAAAATCAGGAGTAAACGGAAAAACCATTAACTCGTTGACTGGAACACACTTTTACGTT
>JBDRBT010000011.1:0-41162 GCA_043822385.1 Microcaldota archaeon
TCAAGTCGCCCAAGCCGATTTTCTTGTCACTAACCCAAACACCGTTAATACTCACGTCTTTAATTGACAAAGAAGAAATGCGGTGAGGCTCTAAAGCAAAACAAGACACTAACTGCGTAGTCACTGCAGTACGGTCTTTAGTGCCAGCAAAACTAAGGCGGTTAGGTTTAACACGCAAGCGGCGGGAAACTTCTGTAATCGCTTGCATCGTATTCCAATTAGTTTTCTGCAAAACAAAAACGCAAAAAAAGTCTTTAGTTAATTCAACTGAAGGAAAAGAAATCGCTTTATCTACTTCAAGAATTATTCCATCGCGAGTAATTTCCTCGACAATAAATTCCCTCGCATTATTTTGCTTGAACACTTTACTCAATACCTCAAGAAAGCGCCCAAGCCCTTGAACGTGCCGTAAAACTGAGAACCTTCAGCTGAATCACGCGAAATAACTATTACTCCAACAGAATTTTCTTCAGCTAAAGCAACTAATTCATCAAAAATAAATTCCTTTGAAGAAGCAGTATATTTTCCACCGCACTCGCAAGCAAAATCTTTCTCTTCATCCTCTAACTTTTCAATAGTCTTGCTGCAAGAAGCGCAAGAATAAACAATCTTATGCAAAGGCAAGTCTTCACTAATCAAAAGCTTATCAGCGCGCTTGGACACTAAAGTCTCTTTAACGTCATTATAACCGTAAACCACTAGCTTGCTGCCGATAGAAACTTCCTTCATGAACCAGTCAAGCAATTGTTTTTCCTTAATTAATTCTTGTTCAGCAATTAATTCAGAACTCTTTTCAATCACTTCACGAATACCGTACTCGTCAGTATAACCCGTGTCCACAACACCTAAAACCTTCAATTGGTAATTCCAGTAATTACTCTTAACGAAATCTTGCTTTGCAGGACCAGGACCACCAACAATCACGCCGCCGAAATTCTTTTTACCAACGAAAGCATCCATTGCTTCAGCAACACGCTTGTAATAATACTCTACACCCTCAACGTGCAAGCGGTCAAAACGAGCAGCACTATTATGAACTATCAAACCATTAGCTACAAAACAACGCGTATCAGGAACATCAAAATCATAGTAAAACTCTGAAGAAGCTTCTTGCTTGGTAACACTCTTGACTATAGAAATACACGAGTCACTATCGCCAATTTTCTTTAAATAATTTAAGGCGCGCAATGCTTCAAAATATTTTTCAGTGCCAATTAATTCTTCACACCTAGCTTGAAAAATAGGAATCAAATGCGTTTTGAAATGATTATTACTCATAAAACGCTTGCCGTTAAGGAACATTACGCTTTTAGGCAAATATTTGTAGAACGGCATCCCTAAACTCTTAGCAATTTCTTTTACCGTTTTACCATGAATAGGAACTCTCTTATTTCTGCCGGACATCTTACGAGCTGCGATTATTGCAGCTAGATTTCTTGATTTATTTTCACTATTGAAACCAATCTTCAAAGCAAAGTTAGTAAGTGAATCTAAATCACATACTTCCAAACCATATTGTTGTTTGAAAATCGCTTTCTTCCTGAAAACGCTAGTTGAAACGCCAAAAAGTGCCAAAAAAGAAGAAGTTTTTAAAACAACATCTTCATCAATCATAGCTAAAGATATTCGACCACTCTTCAAAGAAACACTTGCTTCTGCGTCAAATAAACCCCTCAAAAAGCCTTTAACATAATCAATTGACGCAATTTTTGGGATAGTTTTACGAGAAATTTCTGGCGTTTCTTCAATCAAGGAATCAACTGCCTTCTTCGAGTAAATCTTTGACTCAAAACAACCCTTAGGGTTAGGACTCTCAACCGAAAAACCATGGATTCTGTGCTTAATTGAATGATTACAGTTAAACAAGGATGAAGCTAGTTTCGAGTAATGCTCAATAACTTGCTTGTCTCCATCATAAAAAATTAATCTGGTTCCATCAATAGTGCCATCTCCCAAGAAATAGCCTTGAATCTGACCAGTTAGTTCTAAATTATAAGCCGTAATGCAATCGTTCAATAATTGAGGAGCATTCCAAGATACTAAAAGAACGTCACCTGCATTCAAATCACTAACTGCTTTTTCCATCACGCCTAATTCAGTTAATACAAATACTACGTGTTCGCCAGTTAGCTTCAAATATTTTTTCGGGAAATTAGTTTCAACAACAAACTCGTCGCTTGCGGTTCTCTTCATTACGTTCTCGCACTTAGAAAAAACCGATTTATAATCCTTGAAATTGAAAGAAAGAATTAAATCTCCTTCCTCAACATTTTTAGCGTTCTTAACTCCGGTAGAAGTAACTATAACTGAATCTTCGTGAACGCATTGCCCTCCCTTGTGTACTTTCTGGTGTGCAGTACTCTCTAGTTTTTTTACTATGGAAATGCTTTTTCCTTTAAGCAATGCTACAGTAGCTTCCTTACCATCCAGTACTACTAAACCGTACGTTTCGCCACGGTCAAGTAATTCCTCTAACGGTTCTAAAACGAATTTAGACTCGCACCTGTAAAACTGCACGGGAATAGGAATAGGCGGAACAACAGAATAAATCTGGAAATCACTTTTTCCTTCAACTGGAGAAACATTACCAGAAAAAACAGCAATACCGGTTTCAGGGGGTTTTTGCACTCCCTTCAAGAAATGCATTATTCGCTCTAAAGCAGACTGAACGTTCTTGCGCGTTGAAGATGATTTAATGTTAGCTGCTTGCCCGTATTCGTCCCTGAGCTTCGCTACTATTTCAGGAACAGCGTAATCAGGCGTAATGTACACGGAAATTAACTCGGTGCCCCTGCCGTGAAATTTCTTTAAAGCTTCTACTTGCTTCTTGAAATCGTGCATTTCCTTGCTTTGCTCAGCCAAAACTAAATCAACTCACTAAAATAAGAAAAAGGCGTTACTCGTTTAAGATGGTTTTCTCTACAACGCTTTTAATTCGCTCGTGATCGTAACACAACCTAAGCAAGTTAGTGTGCCCGCGAATCCCTTTGCCTGAAGAAACAGCCGTAACCAAACCCAATAACTCTAATTCCTTCAAGTACTCTCTATACCAACGCGAGGAACGCGCGTCGCGGCCGAACTTTTTGCATATTCCAGAATATTTTTCGTAAACTTCGCCAGAGAAAAAGAATTTATCACCGTCTTCTTCAACAAGCTTCTTGTAAGAACTTTGGTCATACAAAGACGCTAGAGAATAAAGAAGTAATTGCTGGTGTTCAGGGAGTGAAGAAACTATTTCAAAAGCCTTGTCTTCGTCAGCAGCCTTGCGGGATTCTTCAACTTGCTTGTCAGTAATTTGTTTCAAACCCTTTTTTTCTACTAACTCGCCTGCACGAAGCAGTAAAGACAAAGCGTACCGAGCATCCCCGTTTTCTCCAGCAGCAATAGCTGAAGCTAAATTCAAAGCAGGCTCGTTAATAACTCCTTCATTAAATGCCTTCAAAACTCTTTGCGCTAGTATTCCGCGTAATTGTTCTGCGTTGTAAGGCGCGAAAATCAATTCTTCCTCGCACAACGAACTCTTGCTTCGGTTATCCAAGCGTTGCTTGAAACCAACTTTATTGCTCAAGCCAACTATTGAAAGACTCCCGTTACGCAAATCGTCATTCGCTCTAGTCAGAGTGTAAACCAAGTTATCCAAGTCCTTAACTGAATCAACTTCATCCAAAAAGAGTATTGCATGAAAACCTTTTTCTTCAATCCAGTCAAGGAGTTTCTCGTAAAGAATAGTAAACGAATAACCCGTCTTCGCAAAATCAGGTTTAAATTCGGTTATTACTCTTTGAAGAACTTTGTAGCGAGAATCATAAACCCTGCAATTCATGTAAAGAGACACTACACTGCGGTTTCCTTGCTCTAACAGCTTTTGAATGACTCGCTTGACGCTTACAGTCTTTCCAGTGCCGGTTTTGCCGTAAATAAGCAAGTTGCGGGCTTTCTGCTGCTTTAAAGCAGGTAATAAGCAAAGCATTATTTTTCTTAACTCTTCCTCCCTGTAAAGAAGGTCTTCAGGAACATAGTGCGGACTAAGGACTCCCTTGTCTTTGAACACTATTTGTTCTTCCTTCAATAAGTCGTTGAAATCCGGCATTAACTATAACCCACCTAGAAAACTTGGTAGAAGTGATTTAAAATCGCTTCTGGGAACAAGACTATGAAAAGGCTTATAAAAAAGTACTACTTTAAATGTATTGCCTCTGAAAAAAGGGGGTTATCAGGTTTCTAATAAAAGGTGGTTCTAATGGGTTTTTTTCAGAACTTAACTAAAGCAATTGGAGTAGGTAAAGAAATGGCTTTAGATGACTTCATGGATGCAGCTGAAGCAGAGGAAGTCGATGTAATGCATTCTAAGGCAGAAGGTTACGTAAAGCCAGTTGCACTGCAAACAGAGTCAGATTTACGCATTGTTGAAGAAGAATTAAAAAACAAAAACATTATTTTGCTTAACATTACGCCCATATCAAGAAACCCAGCTAAATTCAAAGACATGGTTAACAGATTAAAGGAATTCGTTCGTGCCTTGAATGGAGACATTGCTCGCTTGGATGAAGATAAGATTTTGTTAACTCCAGCAAACTGGAAAATCGTTAAACGCAGAAAATAATCTCTTTCTTTTTCCTAATTCTTTTTTAATTACACTCTACTAACAAGTTTAATTAGTAAGAACACTTAGAAAAACCAGAATTCTTTAAAACACTACACAACTTGAATGAAAATAGTTTTCATTTAAAGAAGAAATAAGAAAGCATTAAAATCAAGAGAGAATAACTACTTTTGTCATGTATTTAGATGCGCCGGCTTTCAAGCCCGTAGTAACTCCTGAACTAGCTTTAGGCATAATTAAGAAAGCAGTAGAGGAAAGAGGCTGGAAAACTTACGAACTCACGGACGTAAAGCTTGTTTACACGCCGTACTGGGTTTTTTCGTTCGACGTTATAGGCGGACAAAACACGCAAACCGGCAAGATTGCTTTAAACGCGTTCAGTGGAGAATTAAACGAATTAGTGCCAATGATGTTTGAACGACCGTTAAAGAAAAGCAAGCAAACTGAAGAAGGCGTTGAATCTGAAATAGAAACCACGTCAATAAGCATTGGTGAAGCAAGGCAAATAGCTTCTTCTAAAGTAGCTGCTTCAACAGGATTAACTCCAGACCAAGTAAAAACTTCAGCTTTCACGAAGATTTACATTGCGTCCTACAAAATATGGGTTACAGTAGCTGGAAACGACGCTAAAATCGAAGTAGACGCTGCACTAGGCATTCCAACAGGCATAGAACAACTCCCTGCAAGAGAAAAAGGTTGGAGTGAAGCTGCTTCAAGCACTATAAGCAAAATGAGCAAGCCAAGCGGTTGGATGGAATTAATCGGCAAAACTTTTTCTTCTTTAATAGGCGGGGCCGCTAAAGGAGACAAGAAAAGCAGGAACATTTTGTTGATTGCGGTAGTCGTGATTCTAGCGGGATTATTGTTTATAACTCAAAGCGGTTTAACTAACACAGTGAAAGTTGAATGCAAGCCATTAGATAATTACTTGAGTGCAAAACCGTTTCTCGGCTTGGGAACAAGAAAACTAGTTCCAGCAATAAGCGGAGACAAATTGTTTATTGAAGCAACTTGCGAGTTCACTAACAACGGCAAAGACGAAGCAGCCAAGACCGCTCAATTATACATTAAAAGCGAGGGAATAATTGTTGGAAGCAATTCTTCATTCGTTACTGCCCTGCCTCCAAGCACGTTCCCAGCAGTAAAACAAGTAATCATTACTTGGGAAGGCGACCCTTACGCTCAATACGAGTTTTCTTTCGAGCAAATCTAGTCGCTTAACTCGTTAAAAATACTGAAAAGCACTTGAATTTCTTCATCACTCACAGCGCTCCTGGACAACACTGAAGCAAAAGCAGCAGACACTTTCTTCTTGTCTTTTACTTTTTTTGATTTAGAAACTATTTTAGAAAAAACTTTTTTCAAGCGAGCTACCTTCTTGCGGTCAGCCACTTCATAAAGACAATCAACTTGTTCTCCGCGAATTAACTCGTACAAAACAACAGTAACAGCGTGGCTCAAATTCATTACTTCGTATTCAGGTTTAGTTGGAATAAAACAAACCAAATCGCACGCAGCTAACTCGGGTTTCGACAAGCCAGTTCCCTCGCTCCCGAAAACCAAACACGTTTTTTTAGTTACTTTACGGGGTAATTCTTTCAACGAAACGCACTTCTTGAAAATAGACTTACGGTACTTGTTTACTACCCCGGTTGTTCCAATAACCAAATCACAACCTTTTACTGCTTCCTCTAGAGAACCAACTATTCGTTCTTTCTTCAACAAGCCCCTAGCTCTCTTCGCGTAAAGAATCATTTCAAACCCGAGTTTGCACTCAGGATTAACGATAAACAACTCGTTAAAGCCAAAATTATTCATTGCGCGGCAAACGCTACCCACATTAGCGTCATGCCGGGGTCTTACTAAAATAATTCTCAATTCAAAAACCTTTTATTAAACACTAAATTAATCTCAATTGAATGAAAAAAATTTTGTTTTTGCTATTATTAACGTCTTTCTTAGTTAATTCCCTAAGCCTGGCTGAAGCAACAAGTAAAGCTACTAGCGTTATTGGTGAAAGCAATGACATTCAATTCCTAAACCAACCGTTAGACACTGGAGACGACCGTTACTGGGTGTTTTTTTATTCGTTTCAAAACAACCAGCGAGTAATACTAGCCATATCTGATTACGAAGGAACCGTTGTTACTAACAAAAATAAACTAGAGGAAATAAGCGGGCTAGTGTACGATTACTTGATTATTCAAGATTACTTGAAGCCAAATAACTGGGATTTTGATTCCTTGAAAGTTCCGTCAGCAAACTCTATTCAAGCAATTCAACAAAACAGCGTTAAAATAACCGACTTGATTTCAATAATCCAAAACAAATACGACTTTGACTTAACTTCTTTGGAAAACTCGCAGCAAAACTTGTTGAATAAAGCACTGGAAATAGATTCTAGAATAATTGAGGGAGTAAACAACCAGCAAAACTTTGAAGCAACACTCTTATCTTATGACTTGGAGCCGTTAATACTGAATTACAACGATACGCTCAAAGAAATAATTGATTACACGTTTATTTACGATGATTACAAGAACACGATAACTAGCTTGCAGTCTGAAGTATTCAAGTCAGATATTCCAGATCCAGACAACAAAAACATTTACGATTCCCTTGAAGCATTGCTTGACGTGGGCATTTCCGAATTTTACTCAATGCGCTTAACCGACCCCGTAGGCGGATTAAACCGCAAACTAAAACTAAAAGACGCGTGGATTAACGATAGCACTCAATCCTTCTTTTTCCTGAAAAACAAGAAGGAAGCAAACGAGTACTACAACGAGTATTACTCTTCTTACTCCAGCATAATCCAAAACGAATATTACTTAACTGAATGCGGGCTGGAAAACAAAGTAAAAAACTTAAGTAGAACTTGGAGCGATATTGAAGCCTTGCGCGCGTTCACTACTTCAGAATCTTACTACAAGAGCGTTGAGAAACTACTTCAAGCAAAAGACTTGATTGACGCTATAAATCAAGACTACACGACTTGCATTAATCCAACTCCAACTAGCAACCCGCAGCCAACAGAAAACACGGATTACGGCGCAATACTAATAGCCGTACTCGTAGGCGCGTTAGCTTTAATTGGGTATAACCAGTACGAAAAAATGAAGAAACCCGAAGAATACACGTAATTTTTACCTCGATGCCCTCGTAGAATAGCTTTAAAAACAGTTTAGAGTAATGAATACACGGATTTTACCTCGAAAAATCGGGGTTTAATTAAAATAAAATAGGTGGTAAAATGGCAAAGAGAGTTCCATTTGGTGGAATGAAAATCGGATTCGCACCAGTAAAAAGTGCGACTTTAGACGAAGTTTTTGGTACAACCCCAATAACCCCTTCGGACATGACGAAGAAATTGTGGGTGTTCGTAAAGAGAAAAGGCTTAATGAAGAAGTAAGCTAGTTTTTTTTCTTTATTCTCTTCCCTTCTCTTTCCTCTTTTGATTAAAAAAAATCATTATTAAACCACGCGTTTAGTATTTACTTTATGAAATTATTCTTTGCAGGAACAGGCGGCGGTTACTCTAAACACAGGAGAACGCCGTGCGTATTGTTCGAAACACCTAAAACCGTATTCATGTTTGATGCAGGCTCTGGAATAGACAGCTTGCCTAAAGGATTTAACGGCGAAAAAAAAATCGTGTTAATGCTTACTCACGCTCACTTAGACCACTTAACCGGCTTGTTTGCGTTAGCAATAATGATTAAACCAGAAGACTTAACGATCTTCTGCCACAAAGCGTCAATAGAAGAACTAACCAAATCAAGCATGATGGCGCCATTACACACTCGTTTTTACGAGAAAGTAACATTCGTTAATGTAGAACCAAGTGAAAACTACAAGAACGAAGACGAAGGGTATGTGATTAAAACGCAGAAACTAGACCACCCAGGAATAACTATTGGCTACAGGCTGGAAGTTTTTGGAGCTAACGTAGCATACTGCACGGACACTAGCGTGTGTGAAGGTAGCGAGAAACTAGCTAGAGACGCTACCGTACTAATTCACGATACTCATTATTTAGAAAAAGACTTCAAGCCAGAAGCAAAACACTCTACAGCAAAGCAAGCTGGAGAAATGGCTAAAAAAGCGGGAGTAAAAAACTTTTTCTGTTTCCATTACCAGCCGGAATACAAAGAAGAAGAATTAAAAGAAATGCTTACTGAAGCCAAAAGCGCTTTCGGAGAAAACGCGTTCTTAAGCACGGACGGATTGAAAGTAGAGCTTTAAAACCTCAAGCAAATAGTCAAACGCAATTGCCGTTTTCCGTCTTTAGACACGCCAACCAGCTTGTTTGAAGTAATGTAAGGCAAACCTAAACCACTTAAAAAAGACATTGCCGCAATTTTACTACCTACAAACAAATCAATACCTTCCTTCTTTTCTTCAGTTTTAGAAAAGAAAGTAGTTTTAGACAATTCCTTAATCATTTTTTCAGACATTTTACTTACTTTATCCTTATCCCCCCGCAACTGCACGATTGCTTCGTGATAACCCCCTTTAGATAAGGAACAATCACGGCATAACTGCTTGACTAAAGGCAGTAACAAAACGAATTCTTTTGTTATCTCGTTTCCATCCACATCCAAAACAACATTTACCGTAGCTAGAAACAATTTTTTTTCTTGAACTTGTTTAGAAAGCTTGAAGTCTTTAACGGGATAAGTACTCTTTAACTTCTTCTTCAAAAACAAAGTAAAGTTTTCTTTGTTAAACGCAATCCACTGGCCACCTGAAAAAAACTCGCCGCACGAAACGCATAAAACAACGTTTTCTTTAGGTAAACGCACTAGGGGTTTAGGTAGTGAAGAAAAGCAATCAACACACAAACCCTTCACTAGGGTTTCCACAATCTTACCACAACGAGGGCAAAAAACATTTTTCAATAATAGTATTAAAATAACGAGGCAAGTTAATTAATACACACATGGATGTCGACCAAAGAGAAAAAGCAGTTGAAGTAACTAATTACTTTTTTAAAGCGCCTTCTTACAAAAAAACGTTAGTGCTCTTACTGCTTACAAGCTTTTTTTACGGGGCAGTAAACAAGTTAATACTAGAAAAAAACACGCCGTTCACGTCACTATTTTACGGGGGATCTGAAGGAGTATTATTAATTTGCCTGCCTGCTTTAATTGCTTCAACTCTAGCTTCAACTTTGTACAGAAAAGAATTTAAAGAAAAATTCAAGTACTATTCATTCATTTCCTTGATTAGTGCGGTAGTAATCGCGTTAACTTATTCTGCAGCAGGCGTATTTCAAAAAATAGACAAGAGCTTCCCAGAAATCTTGTTAATAGGATACGCACTAGTTGCATTAATTTGGTTCCTAGCTTGTTTCCTAGTTTTAGGCAACAATAAGAAATCATTTATTCTAGCTTTCCTGCAGCCTGTTTTGGGTTTATCGTTCTTATGGTTGTGGATTAAGTTCGGTGCGTTTGAAACAACCTTGAGTATTGGTTCTCCAGTCATAACTTTCTTTAAACTAATTGTTTCAACAACGATTTTATTCTCAGCTTTGTGGGTTTTCTTTTACATAATAAATGCACCAACGAAAAGAAACTTTGGAATGAACACTATAGACATAGTCACGTTGTTTTTCGCTTCATGGATAACGGGTGGGAAAGAACTGGAAGAAGCCTTGGAGGAAATGAGTGAAAAACTAAAAACTTTTGTTGGCGGCGTAGTATTCAAAACAAACAACAAAACTAAAGCATTATTCATTGTTCCCGGGATTCACTTCGGTCCTTTCGGAATAATAGGCGGCAGCCAAGCACCGGCAATACTAGACAAGCACTTCAAGCAAACGAACACAACTGCTTTCGTCTTTCACACTACAGTAAACCACGACTGGAATCCGGTTAACACTTCAGAAGTAAGAAAAATAATTCCAGTAATAGAACAAAACCTTAAAGGAAAAACAACTGGAACTGCTTCTTTTTTTGAAGCATTTCACGGCAAAAGCCAAGTGTTTGGCTTGAATTTAGGCGAAAACGCGTTTGTTTCCTTAAGCCGAGCGCCTAAAAGCACTGAAGACATTGACTACGCTTTGGGAATAGCATTCAGGAACAAAGTAATAAGCAAGGGATGGAAAAACAGTTTGATTATAGACAAGCACAATTCAATAACGAACGGGAAACTAATTGAAGTAGGAAGCGACGAGTATTACGAGTACGATTCAGCATTAAGCAAGATAATTAAACCAAAAAAACAAGGCAAACTCTCTATAGGTATTGCAGAAAAAGAGTGGGAAGGCATGCAAAACTCTGGAATAGCTAAAAGCGGGATTAAAACCGCAGTAATTAAAGCAGGAGACAAGAAAGCGTGCATTGTTTTGATTGACGGAAACAATATCGAGCCTAAACTAACCATGGAAGCAAGAAAAAAACTCTTGGAAAAAGGTTTTGACTACGCAGACGTTTATTCCACAGATTCTCACGCATTAAACAACATTAATGGCGTTCACAACCCAATAGGCAAAAACAACGCTAAAATAGCGTTAGAAAAAATATTAGAGTCAGCACAGGAAGCAACAAAAAGCTTGGAACCCAGTACTGCTAGCTTCTTCATGGAAAACGTGGAATTAAGAGTATTAGGCGCAAACAGGCAAAGCGAACTGCAAAGCACGATTAACTCGGTAATAGCAATAACGAAAATAGTTGCTCCAGTAATACTAATCGGGTCAATAATACTAGTAGTAATATCTTTGTTGTTGTTGCGATAGTTTTTTAGCTTGAAAAAAAGTAAATAATTCAAATGAACATTGCTTTCTTCAGCGACACTTACCTGCCTAATGTTGACGGGGTTGTCACGAGTATTCTTAACTACAGGCAGCAACTTGAAAAAACAGGGAATAAAGTATTCATTTTCGCTTCCGGAGACAAACAAGCAATAAAAAACAACCAGGACCCGCGAGTTTTTTACTACAAGTCAATAAAATTCCCCCCTTACCCTCAATACAAAATAGCATTATTTCCTTACTCCGCAAAGAAAACTTGTAAAGAAAACAACGTGGAAATAATTCACTGCCACGGAATAGCTTCAATGGGTCTAGCTGCAATAAAAACTGCTAAAGACTTGAATCTCCCGTTAATAGGAACTTACCACACAATGATTCCTGATGCAACTAAAATAATTTCAAACAAAGAATGGGTGAAAAACTTAGCTGCAAAACTTTCATGGACAGCAATGAAAACGTTTTATGGTCAATTTGATGTGGTTACGGTTCCTACTAAAACAATTAAGGACTTGTTGAAGGAACATGGAATAGAAACAACCGTAGTTCCTAATGCAGTAAACACGGAAAAATTTAATCCGGATTTAGACAAGCACGTAATCCGGAAAATATTCAACATCAAGAAAAATGAGAAACTAGTTTTAACCACCGGGCGCGTAAGCAAGGAAAAAAACCTTGAGGTAGTAGTAAACGCTGCAGAATTACTAGTAAAGCAAGAAAACGTAAAATTCTTGATTTCAGGCAGCGGGCCGTTCAAGCCTGAACTAGAAAAACTAGTTGAAGACAAGGGCTTGAAAGAAAAAGTGATAGTCACTGGCTTCGTTGAAGACTCTGAATTACCCTTCATGTACGCTGGTTGCGATTGTTTCGTTACTGCCTCCACGTTTGAAACACAGGGACTAGCATTACTGGAAGCAATGGCTTGCGGCAAGCCAGTAGTAGGCGCTAAAGCAATGGCTATACCTGAAGCAGTTGAAGATGACAAAAACGGTTTTCTTTTCGAAGCATTCGACGCCAAGGAATGCAGCGATAAAATACTTAAAGTTCTTAATTCAGACGAAAAAACTTATTCCGCTTTATGCAAGAACGCTCGAAAAACAGCTGAAAAATATAGCATTAAAAACAGCACTACTAAACTAATGGACGCGTACAAAAAAATAGTTTAATTAAAGAAGCGAGTTATCTCACTCTTTGTTTGCAGTCCCCGAAGCGTTTCACCGTTAACAACCATTGACGGGTAGTGGTTGATTCTGTATAAACTAAGTAAAGCATTTACTGCAGGCGAATTCAAGTCAACGTCGAAAGCGTAAACCATTACCTTGCTTGGGTTAATTTGCTTCAAGTCAGGCCCAACCAAGCCTTGCTGAGTGCACTCTAGGCAATTATCGTTAGTGTAAAAGAACAAAACCGTATTTATTCCAGCTTGAGGGCACAACTCGTTCACTCTTTTTACGAATAGAAAGTCGCGCAACTGCATTAACGAGAATTCGCGCTTCAAGTCTTGCACTCCAGCGTCAGTTCTACCGCGTTGTTCTTCAAGAAAACCTAGTCTAGCGCCAAAATCACTAGTGTCAGCATCAAAAGAAGTTACTTGAGTAGAGTAAAAAGAACACAATTCAGGTGTGGTGGTATTCAAGAAAAATAATAATTCTAGTTCAGTAGTACGCAAGCGCAAGGAAGTCAACTCGCTTTGCAAGCCTTGGTTTACTGAATCCGCTACCTGCAAACCCACTAGTAAGCCTATTGCGAAAACAAAAACTGAAATCAAGAAGGCTGACGCGTAAAGCCTCCAACTAATCTTTCTATCCATTAATAATATTAGTTCAAAAGAAGTTAAAAATGTGACCAAACAATCAAAGGTGAGAAATAATGACTGGAAGACTTGAAGGTAAAGTAGCGTTAATAACTGGTTCTGGAAAAGGAATTGGAGCTGGAATAGCTGAAACTTTCGCTAAAGAAGGAGCTAAAGTAATTATTGCAGACATAGATCTTGATTCAGCGGAAAAAACCGCTAAAAAAATCGGTTCAAACGCAATAACAGTAAAATGCGACGTTACTAAAGCAAAAGACGCTGAAAACGCGGTTGCTCTCGCAGTAAAAAAATTCAGTAAACTAGACATACTCGTAAACAATGCAGGTATTTTTCCAATGAAGTCCTTCAAGGAAATGAATGACGCTACTTGGAGCAAAACAATGCAAGTAAACATTGAAGGCGTACGCAACTGCACTACCGCTGCAGTAAAGCAATTAGAAAAGCAAGGCAAAGGCGGAAAAATAATTAATATTTCAAGCATTGCAGGAATCAAAGGCTACGCTAACTTAACGCATTACTGCACTACTAAAGCAGGATTGCTTGGCTTCACTCGCGCTTTAGCGCTTGAACTAGCGCCGTTGAAAATAAACGTTAACGCTATTTGCCCGGGCTTAATAGACACGCCAGGAGTAAGAAGTGGCTTGAATGAAAAAGCAATTCAACAATACTCAGCAACAATTCCCTTGAAAAGACCGGGAAAACCTGAAGATATTGCGTGGGGTTGTGTGTACTTAGCGAGCGAAGAAAGCAGCTTCATTACTGGACAAAGCATCGTGATAGATGGAGGACAAACTGCTTGAAGAAAAACCAAACACCAACAAAAATCCTCACAATTTTTTGCGTAGTTGCAGGATTTGCGTACATAATAGCTAGAATTTTCTCACTCATTGAAGGAACTTTTGATTTATACTTTTTCATTCCGTTATTCGCGACAATAGTCATAATAGGTATTATAAACTCACCGAGAAAAAGGTTCAAGGAAAACTTTAAAAAACTTGGTTTCAAGGAAGAAGGCGAGTCACTAAAAAGAACTGTTGGAAACACTTTATTGGAAGCAGTAATAACTAAAACAACTAGTTTTGGCAACAAAAAAGCGAAACAAGGATTCGAAATTGAAACTAAAATCGAGTTAACGCCAGAAAAATCCTTTGAAATCCAAGCAAAAGCACCCTTGTTATTCGGTTCTTATTTAATATACGACGGTTCGTTCACTAATCAAAAACGCGTAAACAGGAATGAATACGATTTGCACCACTTAGGGTCAAAAAAAGCAGTTGAAAAAGCAAATGCATTGTTCAACTCTGGATTGGTTAAAGAAATAAAAACAAAACCAAAACTAAGCCTAGGGCAAGCAATAAACGCAGTAGCGAGTTTAGTAACTAACTCAAACAACCAACCAATAGAATGGTACTTAACGCTGTCACTAAAATACGATGAAGTAATGAATGAAATTGAAATTGAAGAAAAAGACATTCAATTAATAGCAGAATTATTCGCGCTAGTTAAAGAAAACAAAAAATAGTTTTACCACTCTAGTTTTTGTCTAGTGAGTTCCTTCCATAACGTTACTATCCAGAAGAAAGTAACTATTGGAGAATAAACCACTAAGTAAATCAATAAGTAAGGAATCGATACGGCTTCACCCATGTTACTGAAACCAATAAACATCCAAGTAAGGCTCGCAAGCAAGATAATTACTGAAATAAAGTGAAGCGGCGTGAAGCCGAGCCACAAGGAATCCAAGCCAAAAGAAAAAACTGAACCAATACTAAAACCTGAGAACAAGGAGTAAAACAACAAGGAGAAAACCGCGAATAAAATAAAAATAGTTATTATGCCTAAAGGCATGAACATTACTCCAAAATCACCGTACTTACCTCCAATCAAGTAATAATGTTTTAATATATTCCGTATTCCGCCCCTGTGCCAGCGTACTCTTTGTCGAATCAAGCCGGAAAAATTTTTTGGAGTTGAAGTGTAAACTTTAGCATCCATTGCTGCTTCAATCCTCCAATTGTGAGCTTGAATACGCAAAGCAATTTCCTGGTCTTCCAGAATATTGTCTTCATCATACAAACCTACTTCATCAAAAACCTTGCGCCTGAAAACACTCAACGGGCCGGGAGTAACGTTAATTGCATCCAAGAAAGACAGCAAGCGCCTGCTGAAAACAGTTAAAACGTATTCAATGCTCTGGAGTTTCTCTAAGTGAGTTTTAGGCTGCCAAACAAGCATTTTGCACGTTACTGCACCAACAGACGCGTCATCAAAAAAACCAATCATTTGCTTCAAGCTGTCCGGCGCTACGTAAGAATCAGAATCAAGCGTAGCCACGAGTTCGGTTTTAATTAAACGCAAGGCAGTATTCAAAGCACTAGCTTTACCTCCATTAGGCTTTGAAAGCAAGGTAACGCCTTTCGATTCAAAAGACTTAGCAATTTTAAGAGTATTGTCAGTAGAACCGTCGTTTACTACCATTACTTTAAGCAAGTTTTTCGGGTAATCTAAATTCAAAACAGACTTAATCGTGTCTGCAATAGAATCCTCATCATTAAAAGTAGGAATTATTACTGTAACTGAACGAAGCTTCTTAGGAACAGGCGTCTTATGCACTTCGTTTCGATTCTGCAAGTAAACGAGTATAAAAACCACGGTCACGAAAATAGTGAAGAACGCAAGAAGGTACTGAATCACTACAACAAAATTAATCATTAAAAAGTCACAATAGTTCTTGATACAAGTCTAATAATGCCTCTATAGACTTATTAATATCCCGTTCAGCTACTTTCTCAAGACACTTTTCGCTTAAATCCTTGCGCAAAGCAGGGTCCTCCATTACAGACTGCACGTGTTGCGATAATTCAAGTGAATTCCTGCAAACCAAGCCAGCTTTACCCACTACTTCAGCTAAAACCTCGTTATCAGAAATCACTACAGGTGTACCGCAAGCCATTGCTTCCTGCACAACTAAGCCTTCAGTCTCAACTATTGAAGGCATCATTACCACACTAGCCGCCTTAAAGCAATCCAACAAATCACTCCTAGACATTCTACCTAAAAACTTGACGTTCTTCGGCTTTTCAAGCTGTTCAAGCATTTTACCTGCTCCAGCAATAACAAACAACTTGTCAGGCAAACGCTTTGCAGCATCAACAATCCACTCCGGCCTCTTGCTTGCATCCACGCGACCAACGAACAAAGCAAAATCCTTCATTCCGTAATGCTCGTAAAAACGCTTTGCTGAAGCTTGCTTGAATTTACTTAAATTCATTCCGTTCGGAATTACTTTAACCGGCTTTTTCAAGCCTTTCGCGTGAAAATACTGCCTGCCAACTTTAGTCTGGCAAATCACTAAATCAAATTGATTCAAAAACCAGTCTTCATACGCCCAACCGAGTTTTTCAAGCATCTTGGGCGGCTTGGAGCCGAAAGCCCACTCTAAAAAGTGAAAAGGCAAAAAGTGTGCAGTAACTACTTTAGGAACTTCTAGTTTCACTGCCTTCCACCCAAGAACATAAGGAGTGTGAGCGTGAACAATATCGCAATCAAATTTTTTCAGTAAAGGCAAGACAATATCGTAAGAAGGAAACAAAGGAAAAGACAAGTAAGGTAAAGAATGAACTGGAAAAGAATAATCTCTAGTAACCCTGCCGCAATACAAATCCACAGAACAATTTTTCTGAGAACTAATTAACGGCATCATTTCCTGCAAGTAAGTAGCAATGCCGTTGTTTTGTTCTAGAGTATCTGAAAACCAATATATTCTTTCGCGCATAAAAAAAATTAACTCAAACTAAACATATAAACTAGTCATTCCAAGCGCTTGTAGAACTCATTATAACTATTTGCAGTGTTTTCCCAAGTGAATTTTTTTTCAGCAACTTTACGTCCTAACAAACCCATTTTTCGCGATTTAGTGCTAGAAAATACTTCCAACAACCTCTCGCTTAAAGAAACAGCGTCCCTAAGCTCAACTAAAAAACCAGTTTTTCCATCAACAACTATTTCAGGAATACCACCAATGCGCGTTGCTACAACAGGCTTGGCGTGCGCCATTGCTTCAACAAAAACCATGCCAAACGGCTCGTATAAAGAAGGCAAGCAAAAAACACTGCAAGCCGCGTAATAAGAAAGAAGTTCTTTTTCAGGAATTCTATTCGGTTCGAAAAACACTTTATTGCTTACGCCTAATTGTTCAGCATAAGCTTGCAAAGGCTTAAGCAAAGGACCCCTGCCAATCAAAACTAGAAAAGCCTTGGGTTCTTCCTTCAAAACTAATTGAAAAGCCTTCAATAAGTACTTCAAGCCTTTTTGTTCCATTAAACGAGAAACACACAAAATCATTTTGTTGCCGAAAGTTTTTTTCTTATCTCCAACCGGATTCCGGGGATTGTATTTTTTTACGTCAACGCCGTTGTAAATAACTTGAAGCTTTGATGAATACTCGCGTGGAACCGTAACGTCAAGAGTATTCTGTGAAACGCCAGCTATTCGATCGCAATTCTTGAATACTATTCTGCCAAACAAGTCGTCGTACAAACCACCGAAAAAGTCAGTCTGAGCATCAATACCTTGAGGCCGGGCGTTATGCAGGGTTAAAGACAATTTTTTCCCCAGCAATTGTTTTACAACAAACACATCCATAAAATTGTAAGCAAAACGATTGTGAATATGCACTACGTCAGCATTCTTTGCTTCACGATGCAAATCAAACAAGTGAGTAGGGTTAATTGGAACTGGGGGAGGAATTGGTCTCGGCAAGTCTTGAAAAACAAAACCAGAACTACGAATCAACCTAACTCCGTCAACAACTTCTTCTTTCGGGGTGTTAGGTAAAGCTGAACTAAGAACGGTTACTTCGTGTTTCTTGGCTAAGCGAACGCAAACTTCACGCAAGTGTTTTTCAGTACCGCCTTGGTAAGGCGGGTAAAACAAGTTAAGCATTAAAATTCGCATGCAAGTTCAAAACTCCTTACTCAACAAAATACTTACTATAAGCAAGAAACCAATGAAACCGGAAGCAAAAAAACCAATCCAAGCAGTCCAAGACAAACCCAAAATAAGTGGTGGAACTTCTAGTTGCGCAAGGATTGAAGCACCCAAAAACAAGCCCGCAGTCATTACTGCTAGAGAAATCTTGTTTATTGCACGGTCAATCCTGAAAACGTTTTCTTCCAAACCCTTGTGGTCTAAACTAACTTCCAAATTACCTTTTTGTACTCTAGAAAGCAAGCCGGACAACTGCAACGGAAAACGCGCTACAGCTTCACTAACATCGCGAGCATTAAGCAACGAACGCTTTAAAACATTTGAAGGAGAATGCCTCTCCTGCAAAATACGGATAACGTAAGGCTTTGCTACGGGAATAGAATTAAACTCTGGATACAACTGTCTTCCAACTCCATCTAAAGTAACGAGCAAGCGGAATAACAACAATAATTTAGGCTGCATCCTCACTTTATACTGGCGAGCCAGGGAAGTAATTTCCAAAAACACGTCCTCTAAACGAATTTGTTCTAAAGGGTAATCATAATACTGGTCAATTAACTCGTCTACATCAGACTTAAACGCCTTCAAATCAATGTCAGGCGGCACCAAGCCAGTATCCAAGAAATACGTCACTAGCTTGTCGCTGTTCTTTTCAATCAATGAAATAAACAAGTCGCACAATTGTTCTCGCATTTCGTGATCCAAGTGCCCAACCATGCCGAAATCAACGATTCCAATAACGTTGTTCTTCAACACCATCAAGTTTCCAGCGTGAGGATCAGCTTGAAAGAACCCGTACTTTAAAACTTGCTTCATTACCAAGTTAGCTCCGCGTTCAACAACTAACTTCCTTATTTTCAAGGGCTGGCTAACAAAAGAAGTAATTTTCACGCCAGCTAAATACTCTAAAACCAGTACTTTCTTCGTCGTAAATTCAGGGTAAACGCACGGAATCCTGACTTCCTTATCCTTCTCAAAATTTTTAGCAAATTTTTGCGCGTTTCTTAATTCATGCACGTAATCCATTTCCTTCCGTAGAGTTGAAGAAAACTGCCTCACGAAATCAACTGGTTGGTAATACTTTGCTTCAGCAAAATTAGCTTCAAGAAATCTAGCTATATCCAGCAAAATTTGCAAGTCTTCCTCAACTACTTCTTGAATTCCAGGCCTTTGTATTTTTATTACTACTTCAGTGCCGTTCATTAAAACTGCTTTATGCACTTGCCCAATGCTGGCTGCAGCAATTGGTTTAGGATTGATTTTCTTGAAGACTTTCTTGTCACCGTACTCTTCTTTTAGTATTTGTTTTACTTCATCAAAAGAAAACTCAGGCACTTGATCCTGTAATTTAACTAACTCAGTAATAACGTCAGGCGGAAGCAAGTCAGCACGAGTTGAAAGAATTTGCCCGAACTTAATGAACGTTGGACCCAAGTCAGTTAAAACCACACGTATTCTCTCGCCTAACGGCTTCTTTGGTTTTCTCGGAAACAAGTCTGACAAGAATTTTTTTACTCTACCTTCCTCAAGCCAGTCAACTACCTCGATAAAACCGTGCTTGGCTAGCACTCGATAAATTTCTTTCACTCTACCAAAATGCTTGTAACCAAGAGAAAAATAACTCATTTACGCTTTACCTTCTTCTTTGTTTTACGCTTTACTTTTTTCTTTACTCTCTTTTTTTCTTCCTTCAAACCGAACAAGTCAACAAACTTTTTTTCCTCGCTGCGCGCTTTACGCAAAACAATTGACACGAAAGCACGCCCCTCATCCTCGCTTAAAGCATTAACATCAATCAACTCGTCAACAAACGCGTCTAGCTTCTTCTTAGTTAACACTAAGGAACCTAGAGATAAGTACGCTAGTTTCTCTAGCTTGCTCGCCATAAGAAAACAACCGCATTATTCAATAAAAACAGTATCATACAGAGAATGAATCGCCTGTCGAAGGCGCAGTAGCGTCAAAGCCTTGTTCACGCAAGTCTTTCGCGAAAGCAGTGCATTCCTCGCCGTGAATTAAAAACACTTTCTCTGGATTAATTTTTTTAACCGCTTTAATCAAGTCACTCCTGCCTGCGTGCGCACTAAAATCAAATTGTTTTACAGGTAAATTAACTTCCTCACGGTAACGACCGAAATCAAGAGGCAACCCCTTCAAGTACCGGTCGCCGTTAGTTCCAGCCACTTGGTAACCAGTCAAAAACACTTTAGCTTCCTGGTTCTTTAATTGCTGCAAGTAATACAACACGGGCCCGCCGTCAAGCATTCCTGCAGTAGTAATTATTATCGAGTTGCTTTTAGCAATCTTTTTTCGCATGAGCTTGTTTTCAACGCGAGTAGTAAACCCAAGTGCTCTTTCAAAAGCCTTGAAGTCACGAAAATAGGAAGGAAATTCAAGCAAAACATCATTCACTCTCTGGCCCATTCCGTCAACGTAAACATCAGCAATCGCGTGCCTAGAAAACAACTCCATTACTTCCTGCGTGCGACCAATAGCAAAACAAGGAAGCAAAGCAGTACCGCCAGCATCTATTACGTCAGTAACGCTTTCAACAAAGCTTTTTTCCAAATCTTTTCTTTTAGGATGGTCCTTGAAAGCGTAAGTACTCTCCATAATCAAAACATCAGCTTCATCCGGAAGAACAGCCGACTTATTGAAAACGGTTTCCGCAAGCCTGAAGTCGCCAGTGTAAAACAACTTTTTTCCTCCAGACTCTAGTTCTACCCCTGCACTACCCGCAATGTGGCCTGCGTCACGCAAAGAAAACTTTGTTCCGTCAAAAAACTCGTATTCCTGGTCGAAAGCCAAGGAAACCATTTTATGAATTGCTTTATTCAAATTGCCGCGAGTATAAGGCAAAGGCACGTTATTAAAATTAGAAACTTTCACGCTGTCTTCTAAAAGCATGGAAACCAAGGGAACAGTAGGGAAAGTACAGAACACAGGGGGATTATTGTGTTTGAATAACAAGGGGATAGCGCCAGAGTGATCCAAGTGAGCGTGAGTAATAATGCAAGCATCAAAATGCGTGTTGTGAAACAAGGGGGTTTCAAGCTTGCTGTTGAACTTTACGCCACAATCAAGCAAGAGGCGGATTGAATCAGTACGCACGGCAACACTACTCCTGCCGACTTCATTGCAAGCGCCTAGAAAAGATAATTCCAATAAAATCAAGGATAATAACTCGCTGAAAGCTTTTAACGCTTGCCCAAGAAAAGCAATTTATTTACGTAAAGAATAATGTAATCATGCTATTCAACCACGAAAAAACAATGCTTTTACTAAAAAAGTACGGAATTAAGACCGGCAAGCAATACAACTGCAAAAACCTTGAAGACGCAGTAAAAAAAGCAAGCAAACTAAAACCCCCATTAGTACTTAAAGTCCTAGCTGAAAACGTGTTTCACAAAACTGAAAAAAAACTAATTGCTCTAGACTTGCATGACGAAAACGACTTAGTAAAAGCTTTCCACAGACTTGACAAGAACTCTATTGGGTTAAAACAAAAAAGCTTCCTCCTTCAAGAAGAACTCAAGGGAGCAGAATTAATAGTCGGCGCTAGAAAAGACCCTTCATTCGGCAATATTGTGCTCTATGGTTCGGGGGGAATATTCGCTGAATTATTCAAAGACACGGCAATAATGCTTTCACCAATAACTCGCAGTGAAGCAACTAAAATGATTTCAAGCACTAAATCCTGTGCTTTCTTCGGTGAAGGATTCCGTGGAAGAAAAGCCAGCAGAGAAAAAGTAATAGAATTACTGTTAAAAACAAGTAAAATGATTGAAAAAGAACGCATTGAATCAATAGACTTCAACCCAGTAATAGCAACCCAGGAAGAAGCACTTATTGTAGACGCGAAAATAGTGAAAAAATGAAAAACTTACGTTACTTACTTGAGCCTGAAAGCGTCGCGGTAATAGGCGCTTCAAGAGACATTAACAGCGTAGGCTACGGAATTTTAAAGGGACTAACTCACGGTTGCGTTCTTCCGTCTCCTTACGCCAAAAAATTCGCTGGAAAAGTATACCCCGTAAACCCTAACGCAACAGAAATACTAGGCTTGCCTTGCTTCAAAAGCATTCTTGAAGTAAAAGAAAGCATTGACTTAGCGGTAATAGCAATTCCAGCTGAATTAGTCCTGCAAGCAGTAAAAGAATGCGCGAAAAAGAAAGTAAAAGCAATAATAATTGTTTCCGCAGGATTTGGGGAAATGGGCGTTAAAGGCACTAAAATGCAGGAAGAAATAAAAACGCTAACCAAAAAAAATAAAATTCCCTTGCTTGGACCAAATTCACTGGGTTTAATGAACCTAGAAAAAAACTTGAATGCTTCCTTTGCTTTAAGCACGCCCCCACTAGGAAACGTAGTATTCCTTACTCAAAGCGGGGCTCTAGCAGATAGCATTATCGATTGGGCGCTGCAAGAAATTTATTCTTTCCAGTCAATAATTAGTTTAGGCAACAAAGCAGATTTGAATGAATCAGACTTTATTGATTGGTATTCAAAAAACAAGAAAACTAAAGCAATAACGTTGTACTTGGAAAGCGTTTCACAAGGAAGAACCTTTTTCGAATCAATAAAAAACTGTGTTGAAAAAGGAAAACAAGTAATCGTGTTAAAAGGAGGCAGAACAAACGCGGGCTTGCAAGCCGCGTCTTCCCACACAGGCGCTTTATCCGGAGACTACGAAGTGTTTAAAGCAGCAGTAAAACAAGCAGGCGGAATAAACGCGGATACTCTTGAAGAATTATTTAATTTAGCTAAAGCTTTTTCAATGCAACCGAAAGCAAAAGGAAAAAACGTAGCAATAATAACTAACGGCGGGGGAGCGGGGGTACTAACGAGTGATTACTGCGAAAAACACTCGCTGAACATAGTGCCGTTAACAGAAAAAACAATTAAAACCATGGATGAAAGTAAAGTAATGAATCCAGCTTACTCACGTAGAAACCCGCTTGACTTAGTTGGCGATGCATTACCTGAACGCTTTGACGTTGCGTTAAACGCAGTGTTAAAACAAGAAGACGTTGACTCTTGCATAGTTATTCAAACCCTGCAGACAATGACTGACGCCTTGAATGACGCTAGAATGGTGGTTAAAGCAAAGAAATACGGCAAACCAATAGCAACCGTATTCATGGGTGGCAAGTACACTAGGGAAGCAGTATTGCTTTTAACCAAGAACAATGTACCTAATTATAACGATCCGGAGAAAGCAGTGAAAGCAATAGCTGCGTTGAGTGGATGCAAATGATAAAAACTTTTACTGATTACGAAGAGTTTAAGAAAGAAGTAGAGAAAACAAAGCTACCTATAACCATTGACGAATTGAAAAACGTTTCAGTAGGCTTCCTTGAAGAATACGAAGAATTCGTCGTTATAAGTTTGCCTAGTTACTCTGACTCGCCGTTAAACATTTTATTGCTGTCGAAAAACGAGAATTACTCGATAACTTCTAAAACAATCGATCAAGCGTCACTAAAACAATTCAAACTCCTTGCAAACAAGCAATTCGGTGAAAGCACTTCCCTTTCTTTCTTGGTTTTCAGGAATATTCTAGCTAATTACGCGGAAAAATTCTCTAAACTAGCTTACGAAATCGAGCAGCATGAAGAAAACCTTGATTTAGAAAGCTTAGAGGAAGCAAACAACGGCTTGCGCCGCTTGACAAACAGAGTAGAAGACTTGCTTGACATTGCAATAAGCGTTGAAGAAAACAAAATCAGGCAAATTAAAACGAATTACTTGCGATACGATTACGACGTGCTTCTAGCTAAAATACAAAACTTGCTTGACAGGTGCAGGAACCACTTAAACCAATTAAGGGACTTGCGTGAAACAATTCAAATTCAAGCACAAAGCAAGTTAAGTTCAAGCATCGAAAAACTAACTGTAATTACTATATTCTTGACGGTAATTTCGGTAGTAATAGCCATACCAAATACAGTGGGAACTATTTTCGGGGTACCAAGCATTTCCGAAATCGTTGAAGCACAAACAGTAATAGAAATACTCGGGATTTCACTTGTTTTATCAGTAGTTTGGGGTATTTACTACTGGAACAAGAAAATAAAAGCAAACAAGATTCGTTAAAATGAAAGAAATATTAAACGACTGGCTGGTTCTCTCTCTTCTAGCTGCAGTATCAATCGGGTTCCTTAACTTGACGATACAAAGCTTAGGTAAAGAAATAGATAAAACGCACTTCAGACTAGAGGAACTCCTGCCGTTAATACTACTTTTACTAGCAATACTTGCTTTAGCATACTTGGGTTTTTACCATAAAACAATCACTCAAAAAATGCTTATTTTAATAATAGCCGCAGGAATATTCTCAATAATCACGGGGTTACTAGCTTTACGCGCTTTAACAACAGGTAAAGCAGTTAATGCAGCTGCAATGTTCAACTTAAACGTAATAGTAATACTACTCGTCACGGTTTTGTTCTTTGGAGAAAAAATAAGCGTGAAAGAACTAGCAGGAATACTGCTAGCAACAATCGGCGTGGTATTAATAGCGATTTAAGAACTCACGGCCGTATCGCCACCAGCAGGCTCGATTTTCTTTCTTAATTCCTCAAATTCTTTAATTAATGACGCTTCTTGAGTTTCAAGCGCTTTCAACCTAACGTCAACAGTTTCCTTTTCTTCAGTCAACTGGTTCTTCAAGTCAGGCACTTTCTTTTCAACCATTATACTACCCGCAACCCTGAAAGCAACTGACGCTCCCTCTAACTCTTTCAAAGCCCGGTCTATTTCAGATTGTTGCAACTGCAATTGTTGTTTTTGCATTACTATAAACTGCAGTCTTTGTTGTAGTTTCTGTGCTTGCACTAAATTTTGTTCATCCATTTTTCAAACCCCTCTTTTAAACAAAGTTAATTGAATCCATAAATAATTTCAAGTCTCTGAACAACGTGGTAGTTAATGCTCTTAATGCAGTGAAGTTTTTTGCTTCAACAGTAAAAACAAGAATTTTTCCTTTCTGCACTCCGGTTACTACCGCGTTCTTCGACTCATTCTTTTTCCCAATCACTCTTAATGCTTTCAATGCTAAATCGCTTGAATTAAAATCAATTTCAATTACTGCCTTCACTTTAAAACCAACTCCGGCCCAACTACCTCGCCGTCTTGTTCAAACCAAATTTTTTCTTTCGAAAAAAAAGCCTTGCAATAATTTTCTTCAAAAACACAATTAAACAACTCAACAAATTTCTTGCCTGCAACATCAACCGCAATCAATTCAGGATTACCCTTAACGCGTTTCGCGGAATCATGAAAACGAACGTTCTTCAAGAAAATCACTGGTTCAAGCCACTTTTCCTGCAAGAAATTAAGCGACTCGGGGTTTCCATGCGTCTCGTAAACCACTAGGATGCGAAGAAACCCTTTTTTTTCAGCGCGCGCTATTACTTCCTCAATACTGCGCTTGCCTCGGTTTTCGTATTCTGCACCAAAAATGCGTTCAAACCACTTGCATAACCGTCTCGTTAACACTGACGGTTTGCGGGACGTTGAAACGTAAAAACACATTTTCTTCACTTAAACAATATTCAACTGAATCTTCTTGCTTATGTCAATACTCATCGGAACATCAAGGCAGGCTTCAAGAAACCACTTTGGTTTTGGAGCTAACGCTTTAGCAAAACCCAGTACTGCATTCCCTATTCCACCTAAGTCAGGAATCTCGTTTTGCTTTGGTAACGCAAACTCGAATTTTACTTCCTCCTGGAAATACTCTTGTTCTCCCTTCAAGGGAATTGAAACAAAATTAATTTTTTCAGTTTTTTGGGTAGTTGAAGTTTTTCCTGAAGAAAAACCAACACTCGTTTTAGTAACTTCGCCCCAAAACCGTAATTCTAATGCTTTAGCTTTCTTTGGTTTCTTTAATTTCATGCGTATAACGCCAGTTACAGTATCTCCAAGAGAATAACTCGTTTTGTCAGTCAACAACTCGATTCCGCCTTCAAACAAACCAAAAACCAAATTACAACACCTCAATAAAACGCCGGAGAGGAGATTCGAACTCCTGAGTCCTTGCGGACACTGGTTTTCCACAAACTTTTTCAAATTTGGCGGCCACGCACCTTTCTTAAAGGGGCGTGATTCAAGACCAGCGCAATAACCACTCTGCCACCCCGGCATTCAATAATATAAAGTGTTTAAACGAGTTTTTAAAAAAGCGTTACCGGCAGTAAGAAGCAACAACCATAGCTAGGTTATACCCGTACTTGTAATTAAAATCAGATTCACTGTTTCTCGTTAACACGTCAATGGAATAATTCCAGTTAAAGCACTCCATCTTGAAGCGGTACTCGTCGTAACCATATTTGTCCGTATCATTCATAATCAACACGAAATTATACCGGAGCGTCTCGTTCAATTGCTTTACTTTCTCTTGCTCTAAAGGAGTCCAGCCAGAGTAAACTCCGTCATACAAATAAAAATTAAGGTAAGGCAAATTAACGTCAAGAAGCTGGTAAGTATCTTTAGCAGTAGTACCCTGGAAATACAAAGTCTTGCCTACAACTTGCTTGACTGCTGTTTGCAATTGATTAGTCATTACACTCAAGTTAGGCGTGTCAGGTAAAGGCGCTATAGTAGGATGAGGAGTTGGAGTAGGAGAAGGAGTAACCGTAGCATTAGGCGTTGGGGTAGGATCGGTTACAGTTAATATAGTGCCATTATTGTCAATAATGAATTGTTCATCCCAACACTTAAACGTGGAGCGAATATCTATTCTACCGCAAACTTGTCCAGTAGAACAACCACACTTGCCGCAATTCTCAGTCTTGAATCCAGCTTGACAGTAAAGAGGCGGTTGGTTTGAAACGCAATCGCCTTCAGCAGTATTACCGCAAGACAAAGCAGTTTCAGGAGCTAGAGTAGCACTAGGCGTGGGAGTAACTTCAAGAGTAGCGGTGGGTATAGGAGTGGGAGTAGCGTTTGAAGGCGTGGGCGTGAATTCAGGAGTAGGCCAGGGAGTAACGGACGGCTCTGGATTAAGAAAATCAGTGCAACCAAATAAAAGTAACGAAACTAAAAGCAAACTAAAAAGTTTTTTCACTACAATACAACGCTAGAGTTGTTTAAAATCATTTTGCGAGAGAATTAGTTTAACGTCATTTCAACGTTAACGCTTGAAGGAATACGAATACGCATTATTTCACGCAACACGCGGTCGTCAGCTTGCACTTCAACCAAGCGCTTGTGAATGCGTAACTCCCACTTTTCGTACGTGTCAGAACCATCACCGCAGGGAGTGCGCCTCGTAGAAATTTTTAGTTTCTTAGTAGGCAAAGGAACAGGCCCTTTCATTTTTACTCCTGCTTTCTCAGCGATTTCTCTAATCTGAGTGCATACGTCGTCAAGATCTTTACAGTCTTGACTCTCTAGTTTTATTCGAGCCTTATTCATGTAAAAAAACCAAAATTAAATTGGGGAAAAAGAGGGAAAACTATTTCTTTGGAACAACTTCCAAAATTACTCCTGCAGCCACAGTCTGACCCATGTCCCTCATTGCAAACCTTCCTAAAGCAGGGTAATCGCTGTATTTTTCAGCGCAAACCGGCTTGGTTGGCTTGATTCTCACTATTGCAACGTCACCAGTCTTAATAAAGTCAGGATTCTTTTCAGCAGTTTGACCAGTCTTAGGGTCTTTCTTTTCTACAATCTCGACTATACTGCAAGCTAGTTGAGCAGTGTGCAAGTGAAACACTGGAGTGTAATTCTTTCCAATAGCAGTCGGATGGTTCAATACAACAATTTGTGCAGTGAATTCTTCAACAACTAACGGAGGACTGTCAGCAGTTCCTACTACAGAACCTCTTTGAATAGCTTTCTTGTCAATTCCTTTTACAGTGAAACCAATGTTGTCTCCAGGAATAGCTTTTTCTAGAGTCTTGTGGTGCATTTCAATGCTTTTTACTTCACCAGTAACGCCTTGAGGCATTATTATAATCTTGGTGTTAGGACTCAAAGTACCGGATTCAACACGGCCTACTGGAACAGTTCCTTGACCAGTAATAGTGAAGACTTCCTGAATAGGCAATCTTAAAGGCTTGTCAGTTGGCTTTACTGGAACAGTTAAAGCATCCATTGCTTCTAACAAAGTAGGGCCCGTGTACCAAGCCATTTTGTCGCTCTTTATTTTCACGTTGTCTCCAGTGTAAGCAGAGTAAGCAACAAAAGAAATCGAATCAGTCTTGTAACCCATTGGCTTTAATTTCGCAGACAACTCGGTTTTAACTTTATCGTAAGCAGCTTGATCAAAATTAACTGCATCCATCTTGTTAACTCCAATAATGAATTGGCTTACGCCTAATACTTTAAGCAAGAAAGCGTGTTCAATGGTTTGAGCTTGTACTCCTTCTTTGCCAGAACAAACTAATACTGCAGCATCTGCTTGAGAAGCGCCAGTAATCATGTTCTTGACAAAGTCCTTGTGACCAGGAGCATCAATTATCGTAAAGTAATACTTATCGGTATGGAAATCTTTATGAGCAATATCGATGGTTACACCGCGTTCACGCTCTTCCTTCAATTGATCCATAGCGAAAGCAAACTCGAAAGTAGCTTTACCTACTTTAGCTGCTTCTTCCTTCAACTTTCGTAAGTCGTTTTCACTCAATGCACCGGTTTCGTACAAGAGTCTTCCTACAGTCGTACTCTTTCCGTGGTCAACGTGACCCGTAAAGATCAAATTCAAGTGTGGTTTATCTGCCATCTTGATGCCCCTCCAAAACAAATCATTATTTTTGTACTTTAAAAAAAACTAAACTTCAAGGTTCAAAATCAATAAAACGTCTTTTAAAATAGCAAAAAAGTTTTCGATTCTCAACCCGAACGCTCTTTTCAGCGTAACATAATTGAATTAAAGTGTTTAAAAAACCTTTCGAAAACAATTAAACACTTGCAAGTAAAACAAATACTGTATCAACATGAAAATACTGCATTCACTACCTAAAAACAATTTCGCGGGGCTAGAAGAAGAACTAACTGACTACAAAAAAGCGCGAGTAATAGTTTTTCCAGTTCCTTACGATTCAACAGCAAGCGTAAAAGCAGGACAAAGAGAAGGCCCGCAAGCAATAATCAATGCTTCACGCTATTTGAGTTTGTATGATGAGGAAACTAAAACTAATGTTTCCAAGAAAGGAATATTCACTACTGATTTTTTGGAACCAAACCGCGGTAATGTTGAAGAAAACAATAAACGCATCCAGAAAGTAGTTACGCAATTACTCGAAGACAAAAAATTCGTTGTTACTCTAGGCGGAGACCACAGCATTACTACCGGCGTGTTGAATGCATTTAAAGAAAAATTTTCGTTCACGCTACTTCACTTGGATGCTCACAGTGACGCTTTCGAGGAATACGAAGGTTCTGCGTTCAGTCACGCTTGCGTTGCATTCAATGCGTTAAAACAATGCGATAAAGTAGTGCAAGTAGGCATTCGCAGTACTAGCGAGGAAGAATTAAAACTAAACGAAGAAAACGTTTTCTTAATGAAGGACTTGCGAAAGAATTTTGAGGAAAACTTAGAGAAAATAATTGAAAAACTAGGAGACAAAGTTTACGTTTCACTTGACTTGGATGTACTCGACTCGTCAGTGATGCCTGCAGTTGGCACTCCAGAACCCGGTGGTTTAACTTATGAAGAATTGCTCTCGCTCTTGCGAAAAGTTTGCGAGAAACGCGAAGTAATTGGTTTTGATTGCGTTGAATTAATGCCCTTGCCAGGCAACGACGCACCTAATTATACTGCAGCGAAAATAGTTTACAAATTCTTGAGTTATAGCTTTGTCGACTAGACTCGCTTATTTTTTATTTTTAGAGCTAGGCTAACAACTATCAAAAGCACTGAAACAAGCATTATTGCAGGTAGTGCAACTGACGTATTAAGCGTAAAAGGTGATAGTGGCGGGGCCGGCTTATACGGGCTCGGTACTGGCCCTACTTCAGGCTGGGCAGTTGCAATAGAAAAAGTGAATTTACATGCGCCGTTAATCCATAAACCTTTCATCTTATAAACCTCAACCCAGCTGCCATTATTTTTTGCATAATAAGATTGCAAGCAGGGTGGCGCTTGGCTCTTAAAAATATCACCAATACGCCAAAAGATGTTAATGCCAATTACGTTCGGATATCGTGACTCAATTTCGCTAATTGTTCTCACAAAATTATCAAAATTAAACCTAAAGGGAGCAGTATAATCAACACCATTATAATAAAGTATTTGTTGCCCGGTTTCTAAAGTCAACACCACCCCCACTTTTTGAATTTCTATCGGCGGCTCAAACTTACCAGTCTGAAAAGACAAATCATTCTTGTTTCCATCTACCAACACGGTTTGTAAAAATCTGGTGCTAGTATTAAAATCAAAAGATCCGTGATAATCATAATCATAAATCAAATTCATTCCACAGTCATTTGCGCTACCAATTCTAGTGGAAATATAAGTTGATTGAATTTTTGAATTAATTTCAAATGGTTCCTTAAAGAATTCAATTTGGTTAGGGATTACCCCCATTGGATAAAGATAGTTATGTCCATTAAACGTATTTTCCCAGAAGAGAACATTTGTACTCGAACCCCAACTATACCCTTTTGAAGCGTCTATAAACAATCCACACATAAAACATTTATTCGGATCTCGATAATATATCGTACCTGAAGGATTTACTTCAGCAGGCAAAGCAAACGCCCAAGGAACACTAAGCGATAAAAGCATTTTAGGTTTTCCATCTATCTCATCAGTGCGATAAGTGGAAATTCCTAAAGATTCAAAAGTATTTAGCTTAAAAGGTTCATTAAAGCTATAATTAACTTGTTTTATTTCATTTAAGGATAAGTAATCAACAGAATCATAAAAAGGATAATCGAAACCAGTACTTACAACAGCTCGATTTAAGCCGCTTATAGTATTGGTTCCAGAACGAACAAGACCCGCGCTGTATTCAACTCTAAAATGATAATCCTCGTACCAAGAGTCAACTGGAACTCCTACGCGAATATTCTTGGCATAACAAGTATCCTCATGGAAAAAGCCCTGACCGCCATAACTAGTTATAAACTGAACATCATCTTTGTCTACTAAACTAGTTTCTCTACCACTAACTTCATTAAAACCATAGGCTTTTAGTACATCACTAGCATTTGTTTCTAATTCAATAGTGTTATGAACATCAAAAATAACGGTTTGTTCGTTGCTGTAAGAAAAATCTATTTTTTGTATAAGCCAATACTCATTAACAAAAGAACAATTAGTAGGGTCAGTGTTAGGCGCTAAAGTTGGAAGAGTTATTATCAAATCTAATTTCGTAGGAACCTCTTTTCCACTATAAAGCTTAGTAACGTTTAGAGCATATCTCCCCGTCAACGGATTTATTTCTCCTTCCTCCACACTCTTTATTTTTCTATCACTACAACCAATTTCACCAACCGGCCGCAAAAGATTATTAACATAAAGTACAGTTATTCCATCTGAAGGGGTTAAAATCTGAACGGTTATTATTCTATCGTCACTAGCACTAACTAAACCAAAAAAGGAAAAGAATAACAAAAGTCCAATCAAAAACATCTTATAATTCATAATATTTTTACGCCTACAAACTACTAAAAACTATTGTTTCAATTACAGCCAAAAAGCTTAAATACAACTGTTAATATGATATTGACACTTGGTTTTGCTGCACGCCACTTCCTATGGCGTTAAGAGGAGAAAAATAATGAAAGGAAGAATAATTTTACGTAAACAAGAAGCCGACGAAGACTCAATGCTTGAAGAATTATGTAAAGACTTGGGCATTGTTTCGGGCAGGGATACAGACAAAACCATAGTTAGAGTATTCAAGGTGGTTATACAACAAAGAACGGTGGGCGGCACGGACGTAGAGAAAGCAGCGGGAATGAACCGCATTACTGCAATTCACCACTTAAACAAGCTTCAAGACGTTGGCATAGTTGAAAAAAAAGACAATAAGTACTTGCTTCGCGGAAGCGACTTGCCGGGATTAATAACTGCATTGCAAAAACAACAAATGCAGCACTTTCAACGAATGCGTAAAATGATTGAAGTAATGGAGAAGGATTTTTATGAGTGAAGAAGAATTACTAGACCAGTTGAAACGCGCAGTAGCTGAACTAGACAACTCGAGAAAGCAATGGGTAAAGGAAGCAGGAGAAATGCGCGAGTACGCTTCAAGCAAGTTAATTAACGAACTACTCCCGTTATACCAAGATTTTGAAAACGCTTTAACGCTGGGTAGTGAAGAAGAAAAAAAAGCAGTACAGCCGTTAGCAACAAAATTCTTTTCAATACTAGAAAAAAACGGGTTGAATAAAATAGAGATAAAAAAAGGCGATTCATTCGACTTAGAAAAAATGGAGGCAGTAAAAACAATTGAAGGCGAAGAAGGAAAAATAACGGAAGTAATAAGCACGGGATTCATGTTTAAAGAAAAAGTATTGAAGCCAGCTCAAGTAGCAGTTGGCAAACAGGTGGTAAAAAATGAGTAAGATTATTGGAATAGATTTAGGCACTTCAAACAGCGCTGCAGCAGTAATGAGTGGAGGCAAGCCAATATTAATTCCGAGCGCTGAAGGCACTACCATAGGAGGAGGAAAAGCTTTTCCGTCAGTAGTAGCATTCACTAGAGACGGTCAACTCTTAGTGGGAGAACCAGCTCGAAGGCAGGCAGTAGCAAACCCGGAGGGAACTATTGTTGCTGCTAAAAGAAAAATCGGTACTGACTTCAAATACAACATTAACAACAAAGCGTATTCTCCTCAAGAAATTTCATCATTCATTCTACAAAAAATAAAGCGAGACGCAGAAAAATACTTGGGGGACAAAGTAGACAAAGCAGTAATCACAGTACCTGCTTATTTCAACGACAACCAAAGGCAAGCAACTAAAGACGCTGGCCAAATAGCCGGGCTGGAAGTAGTGAGAATAATTAACGAGCCAACAGCAGCAGCTCTAGCTTACGGCTTGGATAAAATGGAAAGCGAACAAAAAATAATGGTTTTTGATTTGGGTGGTGGAACGCTCGACGTTACATTAATGGAGTTCGGAAGTGGAGTTTTTGAAGTAAAATCAACGTCAGGAGACACTCAACTAGGCGGTACAGACATGGATAGCGCTCTAGTCGAGTACTTAGCTAACGAATTCAAGAACACGCACGGAATAGAATTAAGAAACGACGGTCAAGCAATGACTCGATTAACTGAAGCAGCTGAAAAAGCAAAAATCGAGTTAAGCACAGTGCTAACAACTGAAGTAAACTTGCCTTACTTGACTGCAGACCAACGAGGACCAAAACACTTTGTTTACCAATTAACTAGAGCAAAACTCGAGGAAATAGTAAAACCAATAATCGAGAAATGCAGTGAACCCACTAACCAAGCGTTGAAAGACGCTAACTGGACTAACCAAGACGTTAACGCAATAATACTAGTCGGCGGACCAACTAGAATGCCTTCAGTTCAAGCGTTCGTAGAAAAAACCATGGAGAAAAAACCACAAGGCGGAATAGACCCCATGGAGTGCGTAGCTTACGGTGCAGCAATTCAAGCAGGCGTCCTAGCGGGAGATGTTAAAGACATTCTCCTGCTGGACGTCACTCCCTTGTCTTTAGGAATTGAAACCCTAGGGGGAGTAATGACTAAACTAATAGACAGAAACACTACTATTCCAACGAAAAAAAGCCAAATATTCAGTACTGCAGCAGACAACCAAACTAGCGTAGACATACGTGTTTTTCAGGGGGAGAGACCAATGGCTAACGACAACATAATGCTAGGCACGTTTTCTTTAACTGGCTTGCCGCCAGCACAAAGAGGCGTACCGCAAGTAGAAGTTACTTTCGATATTGACGCGAACGGAATACTAAACGTCACCGCCTTGGATAAAGCAACAAACAAAACCCAATCACTGCAAATAATTGCTCCGCACAAAATGAATAAGGAAGACATTGAAAGCAAAATAAAGGAAGCAGAACAATTCGCTGAACAAGACAAGAAAAACAAGGAAACCATTGAAGCAGTAAACGAAGCAGACGCTTTGTGCTATACTACCGAAAAAACTATTAACGAATTAAAAGAAAAAATCAGTGAAGACAAGAAAAAAGAATTAATGGACTTGGTTGCAAGAACGAAGGAAGCAATAAACTCTCGCGAACTAACGCGCGTTAACACTGAAAAAGAAGCTTTGAAAAAGAAATTGCAGGAAATAGGCGCTTCAATGTACCAACAAACACCTCCAAACCAACAAAACCCTGACGGCTCGCAGGACGCTAACTTCAAGGAAAAGAAATGAAGAAGGATTACTATGACGTGCTAGGAGTAAACAATAACGCTTCACTCGATGAAATAAAGAAAGCGTACCGAGCACTAGCCATGAAACACCACCCCGACCGTAATAACGAAAAAAACTCTGAAGAAAAATTCAAGGAAGTAAGCGAAGCTTACGCAATATTATCAAACACTGAAAAAAGAAAACAATATGATTCATACGGCCACTCTGCGTTTCAGGGAGTTAATTACGAAGACGTGTTCAGGCAAGCTGACTTCAGTAGTTTTGAAGACTTGTTCGAGAACATGGGTTTCACTGGATTCGGCGGTGGAGTTTTCAACGACTTCTTTTCTAGTTCAAACAGTAGAGAAAATTTGAATACGCAAGACGCTGTTGAAATCACTCTCGAGGAAGCATTTCACGGAACCACTAAAACAATAAAACTAGAACGCGAAGTTGAATGCAGTCACTGCAACGGCACTGGAGCGCACGAAGGAAAAACAAGCAAGTGCAGCGAGTGCAACGGCACTGGGCATTCGGCGCGCACGCAGCGGACTCCATTCGGCTTGTTTCAAACAGTAACTACTTGCAGTAAATGCCGGGGCGCGGGTGAATCTTTCGAGAAAAAATGCAGTCACTGTCATTACGGGTCTACAACGAAAAAAGAAGAACTAGAAATAGAAGTACCTAAAGGAATTGACAACAATTCTTTACTGAGAGTGCGAGGTAAAGGAACTCAAAAACACGGAAGGAATGGAGACTTATACCTGCAAGTAGTAATCACACCTAACGCAAGCTTCAAGAGGCAGGGTAGAAACTTGTTTGTTAACGCATTCATTTCTTTTCCAACCGCAGTCTTGGGTAGTAAAATAAAAATCAAGACTATTGACGGCAAGGAAGAAGAATTAAGTATTCCCAACGGCACTGAAAGCGGTTCGCAAGCTATTTTAGAAGGAAAAGGAATGCCTTCAACGCACGGACGCGGTGATTTGATAGTAAACTTAATTATAGACGTGCCTAAGAAACTAAACAAAAAACAAAAAGAAGCAATAGAAAAACTAAGCAAGGAATTAGGGGAAAAACCGAGGAAAAAAATATTCGGAGTAATTTAAGTACTTAATTTTCTTTCCTTTATTGATTCTAACTCGCTTAACAAATTCCAAATTAAAGTCCTAGCATGCATTGGAAGATTAACGTCGTTGCTTACTTCCTCTAACGCGTAAATAGCTGCAGAAATTCCTACAGCGAATTCTTGCTTCTCGAGTTTTTCTTTAGCTCCACTAATAATCATTCTAACATTCCTAGGAATAGACGTATCGTCAAGCAATTGCGTTAGCAATTCTGCTATCGGTATTAATTCTTCATCCATTGAAAACACCTACCCTAATCCAAAAAAAGTAGAAATACTTTTGTAAAAAAGAAAATAAAAACCCTTCACTCAACGGGCTCGAGGGGATTCGAACCCCTGACCCCTCGCTCGCTCCATGCTTTCAAAAGTTTTTTTTGATTAAACTTTTTCGCAAAAAGTTTATAGGAGGCGAATGCTCTAATCCAGGCTGAGCTACGAGCCCTTTTAAAAATAAAATAAGTAGAAAGAAGAAGAAAAAGGTGTTTAATCCATGAAGTCTCGAGCTGTTGGCGGGGTTTCAGGTAATCCCTTTCTCTTGCGTATGTTAGTAATTATTTCAGACTGCAAGCTAACAGGCAATTTTTCATAACCAGCGTACTCGTAATACCACACGGCTCTTCCTTGTGAAGCACCACGAATTTCTGAAGCAAAACCAAACATTGAGGAAACAGGTACTTTAGAACTAACGTTTACTTGTTCTCCTTCTTGTTGAATATCTAAAACTTGACCGCGCCTTCCTTGCACTTGGTTAATTATTGCACTCATGTACTCCGCAGGCGAGTTAACTAATAGTTTTTGTTTTGGTTCTAGCAACAAGCAATCTGCTTGAAGCATGCTAGCGTAAATAGGGTTGCGTATAGCGGGAATTATTTGAGACGGTCCGCGGTGAGCCGGGTCAACGTGAATGCTAGCGTCAGTAAGCAAGACTTTAACTCCAACCACGGTTTCTTTAGCTAGCGGGCCTTCCTTCATTGCTTGAACAAAAGCTTCAACAACTAATTCCTTAATGTCTTGCAAGTATTGCACTCCCTTAGTTGAATCAATGAAAACATTGTTGCCGTGAATCTTCAGTATTTTCTTTGCTTCCTCACGAGGCAAGCCAGCTTCAATCAAAGCTTCGATTAATTCCTTGCCTTTCATTGTTTCACTAATAGTACCGTCACTCAAAGCAGTTGAAACACTCGCTTCCAAAGGAACAGCCATTAACTTGAACTTGTTGTGTTTGTTAGGCGACTTTCCTTCTAATTCAGGTCCATTTTTAGTAATGGTTTCGCGATACAAAACAATAGGTGGAGAAGTTTGAATATCCACTTTACGCTCGTTTTGAATTTTGTACTCCACAATCTCTAAATGAAGCTCACCCATTCCTGAAATCAAGTGTTCTCCAGTTTCCTGGTTTATTTCCACTCTCAAAGTATTATCTTCCTTGCTGATTTTCCTTAGCGCTTCAGCTAACCTAGCTAAATCACGAGGATTCTTTGCTTCAATACTCTTAGTAACAACCGGTTCAGAGTGGTGCTTGATTTTCTCGAAGGGAGCCATTTCTCCTTCAGACAACGTGTCTCCACTAGCAACATCTCTCATTCCAATTAATGCAACAATGTTTCCTGCAGTAACCTCATCAACTAAAACGCGGTCAGGACCCATGTAAACAGCAACATTCTGTAATTTTTCGCTCTTTAATTTTGAACTCGAAAACAATTCAGAACCCTTTCTTAAAGTTCCGGAATACATTCTTCCAACAGCTACTTCACCAGCGTGCTCGTCAACTTGCACTGCAGTAACCATGAAGGAAGCGCGACCCTTCAAATCGCAAGAAATCATTGCTTTACCGTGTTCAGACTCTAAGTCACCATGCCAAATAACGGGAATACGGTATTTCTGGGAAACATCCGGGGAAGGCAAGTGCGTAACCGCCATTTCAAGAATTACTTCATCCAAAGGAGCCTTCTCTTGCAAGAAAACCATGTCTCCAGCAGCACACTTGTCATAAATATCTTTGAAAGTCAAACCGCTTGACTGCATTACTGCACCACTAATAGCCCACTTGTGAAAACCAGTTCCGAAAGCAACATTACCTTTCTCTACCTTAATCAGCCAGTCTTCAATAAATTCTTTCGAGCAATAACCCTCAATAATCTTGTTTACGCCAGTAATTATTTTAATGAATTTTTCTTGCATTCCGTTGCTGTCTAGTTTTAATTCGTTAATCAACCGGTCTATCTTGTTAATGAATAACACTGGCTTTACTTTTTCTTTTAAAGCCTGCCTTAACACGGTTTCAGTTTGAGGCATTATTCCTTCAACAGCATCAATAACTAATATAACGCCGTCTACAGCCCGCATTGCGCGAGTAACGTGCCCACCAAAATCAACGTGCCCAGGCGTGTCAATCAAATTAATCAAATACTCATTACCCTTGTAATGAAAACCTAAAGAAATGTTAGCTGACTTAATAGTAATACCGCGAGCTTGTTCCTGTGGGTCGTAATCTAAAACCCTTTGTTCCCCAGCTAAATCACGCGAAATCAATCCAGCCCTAGCTACTAAAGAATCAGATAAAGTAGTTTTACCGTGATCAACGTGCGCAACAATACCCATATTGCGAATCTGCTTTTGACTACGCATTAATTTTACTACTTCGTCTACTACCACTTCTTTTCTAGCCACAGCAACACCACCCAAAAAAAAACTATCGAGCACTTCTAGCCATGCGTTCTCCTTCATCACGCTTCTTTATAGCGTAAGAATTCGCGTCGCCTGACGAAGCTAAAATAAGCTCGTTAGCTAAAGCATCAGCCAAACTAGTCGGACTGTTAAAAGCATTCATGATTGCAGCTAAAGCAATGTGCCTTAAAGCCATGTCTAAACGCCTTTGAGGAGCAACATCCACAGCAACCTGGTAAGAAACACCACCAAAACGAACTCTAGTAATATCCTCACGAGGAGAACTGTTTTCTACAGCTAACACAAGCACTTGAATAGGATTCTTCTTTGTTTTTTTCTCAACTACTTCAAAAGCTTGTTCTACTATCTTAAGCACTCTCGATTTTTTACCTTGAAGACGCCCTTTAGTGCGAATTACTCTACCACTAATTTTTTCTCCAGTTCCACCACGCATTAACTTGTTAGCCAAACGCTCAACCAAATTAACTTTACTTTTAGCAAATTGTTTGTTAGCGTGCCTAGCGAAAGTATGCGGCAAGCGCAAGGGCTTTAAATTAATGTAGTGCGCTAAAGAAGGATCGCGGATTACCACGCCTTCGTACGAGTACTTACCAAACAATTTAAATTCAATCATTAAAACTTACCTCTTAGGCTTTTCTTTTCTTCCAGTTCTCAATTCTTCCAAGGAAACGCCGTTAACAGCAACTACCTTGAACCTGACTCCAGGAATAGAACCCATTTGACCGCGCTGTGAACCACCCAAGCCAACTATAGTTACTTCATCGTGTTCATCAACTTTAGTTATTGACTTGTCCTTGGGAACGTGAGCAGAAACCTTCCTGCCGTTCTTGATTAATTGAACGCGAACGCACTTTATGATACCTGAATGAGGCTGCTTTTGTTCCTTGCCTTCTTTCTTCAAAACAATGCCAGTAGCCATTGGAGCTCCTTCTAAAGGATCAAACTTGTATTTCAAACCAAGTGCTTTCCTCTTCCAAGGTTTCTTAAGCCACCTGTGCTTTTTTCTTTGTTTATTGAGAATTCTTGCAGCTAATATTCCTCGCGCCATTTTTAATAATCACCAATCACAATATCTTGAATTCCTCTATGTTAAACAACCTTTTCAACAACAACCTGGCTTTTTTTATTTTGCTTCCATTCCGGCCTATAGCCAAGCCCTTGTTTTCAGAATCAACCTTAATGTGAACTATTTTTCCATCACTCTGTACACTCACGTCTTCTACAGCAACAGGCTTAAATAAATTACTCAAGAAAGATTTTAATTCATCAGCATACTCGGTAATTTCAACTGGCTTGCCGAGCATTCCCTTCAACTTGTGAATATTAACGCCTTGTTTTCCAATTGCCTTACCAAGCTCGCCTGGATTAACAACAAAAATAACGCCGTCAGCATCATTAACCACATCCTTAGCTGAAGCGCCAGTTTTTTCTTCAAGCAAATTAATCAATTGAAGTTCTTCATTGGAAATAATTGAACTCATTTAGTCACCACACTCAAAATATCAGAGTCGCCTTCCTCTATTACAGACAAAGCGCTAACTGAAAAAGGCTTTCCGCAAACAGCGCCTAATTCAACGCTCGAACCATTGAATTCAATCAACGGAACGCCACTTAACTCGCTGTAATACTTTAAATCTTGCATGCGGGGGCAAGTTTTTACGAAAACAATTACTTTAGCAGAATTATTAGCAGCATTCTTCAACGCTTTTTCTACACCCAGCATTACACTGCCAGAATCAACTGCCAAACGAATTGACTTGTTTAAATCCATTACAAAACAACTCCAAACCAAATTCTAACAAAACAACCAGCTTATAATAAGACCTGGTTCTCTACCAAACTTTTGTTGAAAAGCTTGGTCTAAAACTCCCCAGTTTTTTACTAGGAAAAATGACTAATACAAAAAGTATTCGAGACAGTATTTAAACCTTGCTTTGCAAGCATTAAAAACTCTTGAAATACAGTATTTTAGCTATATGAATAAAATAAGAATCGGCGTGGTTGATACTACTTTCGCTAGAATGGACATGTTTAAAGTAGTTAAGGAAGAATTAATGAAATACCCTGAAGTAGAAATTACTCGCAAAACAGTTCCAGGAATGAAAGACACTCCAATAGCATGCAAAAAACTCCTTGACGAAGGCTGTAGCATAGCTATTGCGTTAGTAATGGTTGGGAAAGAAAAAATCGACGAGCAATGCGGCCACGAAGCTGCGTTAGGAATTCAAACCGCACAATTAATGGCTAACAAACACATTATAGGCGTATTCATTCACGAAACTGAAGCTTTAGATAATGAAGGAAACGTTATTGAAAAAGACTTGAAGGAAATAGCGTTGAATAGAGCTAGAAAACACGCTTTAAACGCTTACTTGCTTATAGCTAAACCTGAAGAACTAGAAAAAAACGCGGGAAAAGGCTTAAGGCAAGGCAAAAACGATGTTGGCGCGATAGGTGATTAAAAAATGGAGATAACTAGAATAGGTATTATTACAGCTGAATTCAATTCATTCCTTACATTCAAAATGGAAGCTAGAGCAAAAAAATACGCTGAAGAAAACGGTTGCGTTGTTTCTCACGCCTTGCGCGTGCCAGGCTCGCACGACATGCCTTACGCAATTCAATTACTATTAAAAAAATCAGATGTTGACGCGGTAGTAGTTTTAGGCGCAATAATTCGCGGCGAAACCAAGCATGATGAAGTAATTGGTTTTGCTTTAGGAAAAACCATTCACGAATTAACGCTGAAATACGAGAAGCCAATTGGCTTTGGAGTTTTAGGACCAGGCATAACTACCGAACAAGCAGAAAAACGAGCTGAAGACTATGCTGAAAGAGCAGTGAATGCTGCAGTTAATTTATTTAAACTCAAGAAAGAAGTATAATAAA
>JBDRBT010000012.1:0-8686 GCA_043822385.1 Microcaldota archaeon
ACGTGAGAATTCATTACGTGGCTTGCTTTCAACTCGCTTTTTTCTTCTAATTGTTCTAGAGCATCGAATACTGCTTTCACGCGCGAGTAAGACGCGTCTATTCTCTCAGCTTCCATTTTAGCTATTAATGATTGAGAAACGCCTGAAGCTAGTGCTAGTTCGCTTTGTTTCAAGCCGAGTTTCAATCGCCTTGCTTTTACTTCTGAAACACTTGGAAGCACGTATTCTAATCAGAATAATAAGAACAACAAAGTATTTAAACTAGGAATACGCTTATTTCTTTCTTAGAGGTGTTGTTTTAAAATGAGTAAAGTGTTGTTCACATCGGAATCCGTTACTGAAGGCCACCCGGATAAAGTGTGTGACCAGTGCAGTGACGCTATTCTTGACGCTATTTTGGAAAAGGATTCTAAAGCAAGGGTTGCTGTAGAGTGTTTGACTACAACGGGCATGGTTATGGTTGTTGGAGAAGTTACTACGAGTACTTACGTGGATGTAGCTAGCGTGGTTCGAGGCACATTAAAAAAAATTGGTTACACGAATCCAGAGTTTGGTTTGGATTGTTCTGATTGCGCAGTTTTAACTAGCATTCACGAGCAAAGTCGGGATATTGCTATTGGCGTTGATGTTTCTGAGAAAAAAGAGCAGGGAGCTGGAGACCAGGGGTTAATGTTTGGTTTTGCTTGCAATGAGACTCCCGAGTTAATGCCTTTACCAATTAGCTTGGCGCACAAGCTAACGATGCGTTTAGCTGAAGTTAGGAAAAAAAGTATTTTGGATTGGGTTAGGCCTGACGGCAAAAGTCAGGTGACTGTAGAGTACGTTGATGGAAAGCCTAAGCGTGTGGATGCGGTAGTGGTTTCTGTGCATCATTCTCCTGAAGTTTCTTTAGAGGAAATAAGAAAGCAAGTAATTGAGAAAGTAATCAAGCCTGTTTGCGGCGAGTGGATTGATGACGAAACGAGGTTTTTTGTTAATGCTACTGGTGTTTTTGTTGTTGGTGGCCCTGAAGCTGATTCTGGGGTTACTGGCCGCAAGATAATTGTTGATACTTACGGTGGTTTCGCTAGGCACGGTGGAGGTTGTTTTAGTGGCAAGGACCCTTCTAAAGTGGATAGGAGTGCTACTTATGCTGCGCGTTATATTGCTAAGAACGTGGTTGCTGCTGGTTTAGCTGAAAAATGCGAAGTGCAGTTGTCTTACAGTATTGGTGTTGCTAAACCAATTAACGTGACTGTAGAGTGTTTTGGTACTAACAAGGTTAGTGAGGAAAAGATTTCTGCTCTTGTTGAAAAGCATTTTCCTTTAAAGCCTGCTGAAATTATTTCTCACTTGCAGTTGTTGAGGCCTATTTACTTGAAGACTGCTAGTTACGGGCATTTTGGTCGCGAGGATCTTGACTTTACTTGGGAGAAGACGGATAAAGCGAAATTATTAAGGAGTGAAGCCGGGTTATGATTGACGTATGATTGATTTTGTTTTGCTTTCCAGCGATTTAATTGGAGCTTACGGTTTGCTTGGACTCTTTATTATTACTTTTTTGTCTGCGTCTTTGCTTCCTTTTCCTTCTGAACCTATTTTAGTGTTAGCTTCAACTCAATGGAGTTTTGTAGAGATTTTATTAATTGTCACGGTTTCCTCGACTATAGCTGCGTTCATTAATTATTACGTGGGTTTAAAGGGCTTGAGGTTTTTCTTGTCTCCCCGCGACAAGGATAAAGAAAAGAAGGCTCACGAACTCTTGGAAAAGTACGGGGTTTGGGCGTTAATTGCTTCGCCGTGGATTCCTTTCATTGGTGATTTGTTTCCGGTTGTTGCTGGCTTTTTGAAAATGAGTTGGAAAAAGTTTTTCATGGCTATGCTGATTGCTAGAGTAATTAAAACTTCAGCAGTATTGTTGTTTGGTTTCGTGTTGTTGGATTACTTTTTTTGAAGTAGTTTCTTGAGTTCTTTCTTGTAGCCTTCTACTGCTGGTTGATTAAACGCGTTTACTTTCAGTAATTCAGCGAGTAAAATTACTTCCAGCATTTCAAGTTGCATTAATTCTCCTATTTCCAGCTCGCTTTTTTCTTTTAATTCTATTTCAATGAAGCTTTTTTTGTTGTTTTCAAGGTCTTTCTTAAAGGCTTGTGCAATCAAATGCATTACGCTTCCAATTTCTCTTCCTTGAAGGCCGGGTACTAAATCGTTATTTTTATTTTCTGGAATACGCATTTTTTCTTTGAAGTTAGTTGTTACAACCCGGTAGTTTTTGTTGTTTGCTCCTTCTAAGTAAGCTTGAATTGTTGAATGCAAGTCAATTGACCCTATTGACAAGGTGGGAATTAATTCCAACTTGTTTTTACCTAGGCTTTCAGCGAATAACTGCAAGTACCATTTGCCTAGTGCTTCCAAGTCTTTACTGAAGTAAAATTGGTTGTAAATTATTTTTCTTTCCTTGTAAAACAAGTAGTTTACTGCAGCTAGTTTTGCTGCTTGTTTTAAGCTGGCTTTTCTAGCTCCTTCAAGCAGTTTTTTAGTGTTTACTCCTGCAAAACTAAGAGGGAAGAGTCCCACGTTAGAGAATACTGAATACCGGCCGCCTATTTTTTCTGGAATGTAAAGAACGCCGAATCCTTCCTTTATGGCTAGTTTTTCTAGTTTAGATCCCTTGCTGGTGGTAGCAATTACTTTGTTTGCTGGTATTTTTAATTCTTTAATTAAGAATTGAAGTAAAGCGATTGTTTCAGTAGTGCTTCCGCTTTTTGTTATTACGTTTAGTAAGAGTTTTTCTTTGCGTGCTTCGTGCAATAATTCGTTTAAGTAATCCGGGTCTACGGTGTCTGCAAAAAAGAGTGTTTTCTTAGTTCCTACTGCTTTACTTACTGCTATTGTTCCTAAGTTAGAACCGCCTATTCCAACAACTATTAGTGCAGTTGCTTTAGCGTGTTTCTTCACTAGAGCGTTGCTTTCCTGCAAGTATTTTTTTTCTTCAGGCAGGAGGATTGACGCGTATTCGCTGTGCCAGTTTCTTTTTTTCTTTATTTCTTCTAGTTTCTTGATTGTTTTTTCTAGTTTAACGCTTGTTTCTGCAATTTTGTTTTCTTGTAAACGCGTGTTTTCGAAACTTATTTTCATTTAACGTTATTCATTACTCTTGACTGGTTTTAAAATCACTGTTAGCCATTGAATACTGTGGAAAAAAGTTTTTTCAAAGACTTAGTTTTCGAGACTAGCGATAGTGTTTACGCTCCGCGTGAAGACTCGTTTTTACTTGCTGGCGTAGTTGAAGTTGAAGCTAGGGGTTTAGTTTTGGATGTTGGTACTGGAAGCGGTATTCAAGGGATTTGCGCTGTTTTAAACAAGAAGGTTTTACGCGTGATTGCGGTTGACGTTAATCCTCAAGCATTAAAGGACGCAAGTAAAAACGCTGTAAAGGCGGGTGTTGCAAGTAAAATAGTTTTCAGGGAAAGCAATTTGTTTTCTAATGTTGGTGAAAAGTTTGATTGCATCGTATTCAATCCTCCTTACTTGCCTACTTCAAGCGAAGAAAAAGTTAAGGGTGAATTGAATGCTGCTCTTGATGGTGGGGTTGACGGAAAAAAAGTTTTGAAAGACTTTTTAGAAGAGTTTCCAACGTACTTGAAAAAGAATGGCTTTCTGCTTTTATTGTCTTCTTCAGTGAATGATAATGAGTGGGTTGAAAGAGTTTTGCGCAACAAAAAGTTTGAAACTAGTGTTGTTGCTAGGCAGAAACTTTTTTTTGAGGAATTAATAGTGTTTAAAGCGAGTTATTCTTTGTAGTAAGCGTATCCTACTCCGCAGAGTATTGCCCCAATGAATAAGTCTAGTACTGCGATCAATAGTATTGTAGTCATTGGTCCAGAGAACTGTGTTTTTATTTGATTGCCTATTTGGCTGCTTTCTTCAGGGTACAGTTGGTTTGCTACTGTTATTTGCGTGTCTATTGTTGATTGAGTTACGAAGTACTGGTTTATTTGACTGAAACCCATGTAAAGCATTAGTATTCCTAGAAGAAAGATTCCTTGGTAAAGCATTTTTTTCTTCATTTTTTCACCTTTTTGCTTTCGACTTAATTTTGCTTTTCTTTTTTCTGGCTTCAGTTTCCAGTTCCTTGCTTAACTTGTTTAATGCCAAGTATAATTCCCGGTCGTTAACTGTAGATCGGATTTCAAATCCAGGTAGTTTTACTAAGCCGTGTAATTCATAAATCCGGGTTTTAGGTTTTTGAGCGCTTTTTACGTTAATGCTTATTGATTCAGCGTCGTTGAATTGCTTCCTGATTTTTTCCAGCATTTTTTGTGCTTCTTCTTGAATTGATTTTTTGAATAAGTGTTCGTCGTCTGTAAGTCCGGATATTATTACTTCTGCTAGTTCTTCGCTAAAACCAAATATTTGTTTAGTGTTTTTCCATAAGGACTTAATTTTGTTTTTCAATTAAAATATCACCCTTGAATGCATTACTTCTTTTTGATTAAAAAACTAGTTGAACCACGGGAAGGAAATGTTTAGTGCTGGCAAGGCATTGATTAAAATCAGTAGTAATACGAATAAGGATATTGCGAGTGCTATTTTCTTTCCTTTTTCACCGAAAACGTGTTGCAGTTCGTTTTTAATTATTCGGTGTCCGTCTGTAATGAATATTGGCAGTAAGTTTACTGTTGCTAGAATAAAGTTTAACAAGAACGTCCAGTAAACTATTGTTAGTACTACCATCATTAGAGCGTAAATAATGGCGTTTTTAGGTATGTTTTGGAATTGGATTGATGGTACTTGCATGAAGTTAGCGCCTATCCTGCCTTTTTCATCCAGGAAAATGGTTTTGTTTCCATTGCTTGTTTCTAGAACTAGTTGTTCGCTTGGCGAGTATTGTTTTAATTCGTCTCCTAATTCTTTCACTGAATTCAAGTGTTTTCCGTTGATTGCGTAAATTACTTCCCCGTCTTTAAGTACGTCTTTGTTTACTGAGAAATCAAAAACTTGTTCAAGCGTAATGCTCGTTGCAGGAATTTCTTTTTTCCACTCGTTTGTTTCAACGAGTATTTTATTATCGTTGTTTGCTTCATTGAGTAATTTATTGTAGTATTCCGTTTGTGAATTGAATGACTCGCCGTCTATTGAAGTTATTATTGCTCCAGCGGTTATTCCTTGAATTGTTGAGTTGGTTATTCCTACCCCGCTTACTAGAGTTGGTAGTAGTGGGGTTAAACTTATCCATAAAGCAAGGAATACTAAGAAAAATAAGAAGTTACTAGTGCTTCCTGCGATTAATACTCTTCTTTTTTTGGTTATTGGTTGTTTCTCGAATTTTTTTTCGTCAGGTTCCACGAAAGCGCCTATTGGCAGGAAACCGAATAAGAGTGCTCCTGATGACTTGATTTCTATTTTTTCTGCGTAAGCTAGTACTCCGTGTGCTAGTTCGTGTACTGCCGCAATTATTATTATCGCGATTATTGCTTCGTAAGGCACGGTTACTCCTGGAATTAGTATTGACACGCCTGCAGGAGTTCCGGGAGTGGTTAGGATGTTGAATGCGTTTTGCGCTAGGCTGTACAAACCTATTCCGAATAATCCTAAAGCGAGTCCCATTATTGTGGTTGCTTGAGTGCTGAAATTTTCTGGGTTAGTAATCCACGGGAAAATAAAGAATAATGAAGAGATTGCTGCGTAAACTAAATACTTTTTATTTTTTTTGAATAAGTAATAACCATAAGGCAAGCCGAAGCCTAGTACCAAACCAAAGTCAGCTATTTTTTTTGCTGTTTCACCGTGTTTTTCAGCAATATTCCGCATTAAGTTGAATCCGTGAGCACCTTTCAATACAAGCAAGCCGTTGTATCCTTCGATTCCAGTTATTTTTTGTATTAACCAGCCGGTTACGCCTAACAAAACTAGTAGGATTATTGCTTTAGTAATAACCTCAATTTCACTGAAGGCTATAGCGAAGAATAACGCTATTGAACCAAGTATTAATGCGGTTAAAACCAATTTTTTTTTCAATTTAATTTCCTTTTTTCTTAATAAAATCGCCTAGAATGGGCGGCCCGAAGTTTTTTTTGCTTGCTGGCTCGAGTGAGCCTTGTTCTTCAGGTACGAGTAGTTTTATTCCAAGCGTGTACTCTAGTTTTTTTGCTTGAGTTATTGTTGGTTTTATTCTTGTTTCTTCGAATGAAACTAATTCGTTTTCTTTTATTTGAAGTTTTGCCGCGAATTCTTTCCTGTTTAATCCTTCCTTTTCTCTTGCTTGCCTTATTTTTTTCGCGTAATCACTGCAAACAATTAATTCTTTTCTTTGGTTTTCTTGTCTTAGTGGCTTGTATTCATCAAACAACGAAAAATTGGTTGCATACGATTTACAGTTGTTGCATAAGGGAATAATGCTTCCTTCTACTCTGCCGTTTCCTATTGCTGGTCTCCCGCAAACTTGGCAATCATCCAATTAAAAAACCACCTGAAATAAGAATAACCACGCAATTGTTTATTATTGTTTTAGTTTCATTTAATTCGTGTGTTGAAGAATGGGTTGTGACTTGCGTGATTTGGTTGTCAAGAAAGAACTTGATTTAAAGGAGTTAAGTGGTTTGTTTGCGGTTGATGCATTCAATACTTTATACCAGTTTTTGTCTATAATTCGCCAGCCTGACGGCACGCCGTTAATGGATTCGCAAGGCAGGGTAACATCTCACTTGACTGGCTTGTTTTACCGTACTTGTGGTTTGCTTGAAAAAAAAATTATTCCTATTTACGTTTTTGATGGCGAGCCTTCAGTTTTAAAGAAGAAAACTCTAGCTGAGAGAGCTGAAAAAAAATTAGCTGCTGAAGAAGAAATGCGCGAGGCGTTGCGCAAGGGTGATGTTGCTGCTGCTGGTCGTTTAGCGCAGAGAACGTCTCGTTTAACTAGTGAAATGGTTAGTGAAGCTAAGGAATTGCTTGGTTTCATGGGTTTGCCGTTTGTTCAAGCTCCTTCTGAAGGAGAAGCGCAGTGCGCATTAATGGCTGAAGAAGGCTTGGTGTCTGCTGCTGCTTCGCAAGATTACGATGCTTTGTTGTTTGGTGCTCCGGATTTAGTGCGTAACTTGAATTTTACTGGCAGGAAGAAAGTGCCTTACAGAAACCAGTTTGTTCAAGTAGAGCCTGAAGTAATTTCTCTGCAAGAATCTTTAAAGGAATTAGGAATTACGCGCGAGAAACTAGTTTGGATTGGGGTTTTGTCGGGAACTGATTTTAATGCCGGTATTTACGGCATTGGCCCAAAGAAGGGGTTAAAACTCGTTAAAGAGCACGATTCTCTTGATTCTATAACGAAAAAATTAGGTGTTGACGTTGATTTGCAGGAAGTAGTTGACTTGTTTTTGCATCCGCCTTTCAAGAGTGTTTCGAAGAGTGACTTGAAGTTGAAGGAGTATGATAAAGAAAAGTTGTTTGATTTCATGGTTAGTGAAAGGGGTTTTTCTCGCGAACGCATAGATAATTCTTTGGCTCGTGCTTTCAACGAGCCTTTAGACAAAAAACAGTCTTCATTGAAGACTTGGTTTGGTTGAAAATGACTTACTCTCACATAGTTAGTAAAGCTTGGGCTGGAGCCAAGAAAGGCTTAAACGAGGATTTTGAAGGTTTTCGTTTGCATAAAGACAAGAAAATGCTTACTTTTGTTTGCGAGTCTAAGTGGCTGAATGCAATGAAGAGGGAGGCAGCAAAGAAAAAATCAGAGAGAAATAATTATCATATGGGTCTTCATGTAGTGGTTTTCCCGCAATTAGAACACTTAACTGACTTTACAGACGCAAGTAGTGGTGTGCGTAGAGGGGGGCCGTCTAGTTATAATCCTGAAGCAATTGGTACCATGCGTTTTGCGTTTGTTCCTGCTGAAAACAAGCTGCATCTTGAGTATGTTCAATCTCACTTCAAGAGTCAAAGTAATAACGATTTATTCATGATGCCGGATGAAGTTAAGTTATCTCGTAGTCTTGCTACTAAGTATGGTGGCTGGAGGCAGAAAGCGTTGCAAGCTGCTTTAGTCTTTGTTAAACACGCGGGTTTAAAGGGTCTTAGATTTAGTAAAGAGTTTCTTGATTTAGAGAAGGGTTTTAACGAACAGTTTAAGCAGTTCATTAAAAAAAATAAAATTAAAGTTAAGGATGAAGGCAAGTACTTGTTGCTAAAACCGAAGTGAAAACAATTTTAAACTTATTGACGTAGTTAATTACGTCAGGGTGTTATTGGTGTTTGAACAACTAAAAGTAAAGATTGCCGGGGAAATAGCAATGAGCACTGACCCGGGGAGCGCTATGAAGAAGTGGCGTGAAGTCTTTTCAGTTAACCAAAGCGAGTTAAGCGATTTCTTGAAGATTAGTCCTTCAACTATTAGTGATTACGAAGGAAACCGCAGGAAGAGCCCTGGAATTGGGGTAATAAAGCGTTTCGTGGATGCTTTGTTTGACATTGACATTAAGAAAGGCGGCGAGTTAGTAAAGCGCTTGAAGGAAGCTGAGCCTGAACAAAAGTTTTTCGAAGCAATTGATTTCTCTAAAAGCATTAATGCAAAACAGTTTGCTGAAGCAATTGATGCTGCAGTTGTTTTCGGTAAGGAAAGGCTTGAAGAAACTCAGTTGTTTGGCTGCACGATTTTAGACAGCGTTAAAGTTATTTTAGAGTTGCCTTACGAGAGTTTCGTCAAGATTTATTC
>JBDRBT010000013.1:0-61559 GCA_043822385.1 Microcaldota archaeon
GGTAATGCTTCAGTTAAGTCTAGTGGAGCGCTTAAGAATAATTGTTTTCCGTCCGGTGAAATGAATGCAGTTCCTTCTTGAACTAACTCGCCGTCTTGATTTATTTCAAAGTTTATAGCGTACATTCCGTTTTTTTGTTCAGTGCTTACTGCATTTATTGAAACGCCTTCAGCTCCTTGCAACACAATCAAATCATTCAAGTAATCTGAAACTTCTTGCTGCAACGCGTTTTCATTCAGCGTTGTTTCATTTCCCCCTAGCGTTTCGGTTTGTGGGTTTAATGCGTTTGAAGCAACGAATCCAACTGCAAAGCAAGCTATTCCTAAAATCGCTATAGCAATCCAAATTTTATTGTTTATGTTTTCCTTATGTTTATTTCCTTCCATTTTAACACCTACCCGATCTTGCCACCATGAAGCAAGAGCCATGTTTTCAATTCATTTTTTTCAGTAAAACCTATTTTTCTAGCTCCGTCTTGAGCAATAAATATAGGGGTTCCCGTGAAATTATATTGCTGAAAGTATTCCGGGTGTTCATCTACATTCATTGGTTTTATTCGGAATCCTTCGTTAGCTAGTTCGCTTAAAACTATTTTTTGGTTGAAGCAATGATCGCAATTATCGCTGTAAAAAAACAGTATTTTCGAGGTTTCGTCTGCATAACCCGTGTTTTGCGAAAAATAAAGCCCGGCAATTATTATTAGTACTATTGAAACCGCTCCAAGAATTAACGCGTTTTTTTTCTTCATTTTTCAGTCTTCACTTTTTCTCCTGTTTCCAAATCCAAGTAAGTAACGCTGCTTAATGCATTCATGTTAGTGAAAACGTACGCTCCGTCGTTAGTTATAAGGCCTAGTTGGCCCCACACGTCGTTTAGTTTTTCGTAATACTTTGCATCTGGAGAGAGTATTACGGTTGGAAGTTTAGTTATGTTGTACGCGTTTATTAGTTGTTTTCCTCGGCTTGAACTTTGATTGAACGAATTTATCGTGCCTATTCTAACATCGTATTCCTCTAGGAAGGGTTGGTGTATTCTTACGTCATAGCACTCAGAACAGTTTTCCGGAAGTAAATATATTAATTCGGTTATTCCTTGTTCTTTGCCTGTCAACGGGTCTTTAAATATTGGGTTTACTTTTCTTAAAACAAAAGTATTGTTTTCTTCTTGGCTTCCTACTTGTTTCCATAATTCGGGGAAATTAGGGTAGTCAACTGGGTTTAATTGAATAATTAGCGTTGGTACTGCGGTAATGTTGTATTTTTCTATGAGTTCTTTTGCTTTAGTGTCGTTGTATTCATAGCTTTCTTGTTGAAGGAATCTCACTCCATTTTCATCTAGTGCGTTTAGCAATTGGTTAGTATCGGAGCAAACAAAGCAGTCACTAGTGTCTATTCGAATTAGTTTAGCTTCCCCAATGAACTGTTGTTTTTCTAAGTCAAAGTAAATGGGTTTTTTTAAGTCTAATACGATGGAATTGTTTTTTTCGAAACCAAGGGTTTTAACGTAGTAATTAATTTTCGGGTTGTTTATTTCCCCGCTAATTATCATGCTTGGTAATTTTTTCACCCCGTAATCCAGAATGAGTTTTTGTCCTTCTGGAGAATTGTATTCTACTTGTTTTACTTCTTTTACTAAAGATATTTTATTTAATTCGGTTATTACGTCATTCAAGTCAAAACAAGCTTGACAACCCACCATGGTTATCGCAGTTATTGTTAATTCCGGCAAAACCGGTTTTTGAGTTGGCAAAGGCGTTGGTTGCGTGGGTTGTAATGGATTGTAAAATAGCACCGCGGTAATGCCTATTGCTAGTATTAGAAAAGCGGCTACAATGTACGTTAAGGGTATTTCCTCTTTTTCTTTCTTTGACATAATTAACACCTATTGTTTAGCTTGTTATTTTTATTTTTTGGTTTAATGAGTTTTTTCGTTGTTTTCTGCTGGCGTGTTTTCTATGCAGTAAGCTTTGTAGATTTCGTCATGAATTTGGTTGCAAGCGTCTTTGTTTGACTCGCTTACTGCTTTATTTGCTAGGCAGTATTCTTTAGCTAAGTCGGTTTTAACGTTATTGCACTCGAAGGATTCTGTTTGAATTTCGTATTCAGCAATGCACTCGCTTTCTTTCTCGCCGAGCGTCCTGCAAACGCTTGAGTCTTCATTATTTACTGCAACGCTAGTAACGCATTTCGCGCGTTCATCCATGTTAAGCGTGTTGCCGCACTCGCTAATGTCGCTTATTCCCAAGCAACCAAACAAGAAAACTGAAGAAACGGTTAATAGCATTAAAAGCTTTTTCACTCAACCACCTTTTATTCAAATAAAACCAAAAATAGTAATATCTTTAGGGTAGACGCGGTTTTTAACTGCTTTCCTTCCTAAAAAGTTTAGGGTTTTTAAGATGAGAGTAATACGCAAAGATGAAGAAACAGCTTTGCTGCCTAAAACGCTGGAGGACTTATGGTTCCTGACGAAAATCTTTTCTAGCGGAGACTTGGTTTCAGGCCACTCTGAACGAAGATTCAAGATTGACTTGAATAGGCCTACTAGTGGAGAGAAGAAGAGAGTATTCGTTGACTTAAAACTAACTGGAATTGATTTTTCCGAGAACGTCAACAAACTGCGTTTAACTGGAGTGATTGTGTCTGGTTCTCCTGAAGAATTCGTGCAGGCAGGCGAGCATCATACGCTCGACGTTGAATTGAACTCAAAAATTACTTTACACCGGGCGTTAACTCAATACGAGTTAACGGTTGTAACTGAAAGCAATTCTATTTCTCCCGAATCCGTATTGATTGTAGTTATTGACGAGAGGAAAGCTTTGTTAGCTGAAGTAAGGACGCAAGGCATAAAATTCAAGGCTGAAATACAGAATCATGCTTCAAAGCGGCAGTCTAAAGAGTTTGATTCAATGCAAAAATCGTTTTATTTAGAAGTTTTAGGTGCAATAAAGGATTTTGAAGGAAGAATTGTTGTTGCCGGCCCTGGTTTTTCCAAGGATTCATTCAAAAAGTTTTTGAGCGAAAAAAACCAGTCTCTTGACGCGTTTAGTTTCGAGCATTGTTCTTCAACTGAAGAAACTGCTGTTTACGAGTTGTTGAAGAACGGCTTGCTGGAGAAAATATTCAAGAACCAACGCATTGCGCGCGAGTTTAAGGTTTTAGAGGAATTTAAAGTTCACTTGGCTAAGGAAGACGGTTTTGTTGTTTACGGCGTGAAAGACGTGGAGAACGCGCTGCAAATGAGTGCAGTAAAGAAGTTATTGGTTTTAGACGAGTTGTTTCGCAATCGAGAATATCAAGAATTGTTAGCTAGAGCAAAAAATTCTGGCGTAGAGTTGATTGTTTTTGATTCCAGCGATGACGCGGGTAAAGAGTTTTCCACTTTCAAGCTAGCTGGCTTGCTTCGCTTTAAATTGAGTTACTGATTTTTTTGTGTATAGCCAACTAATCATTACGAGCGATAGAATGCTGCCGATTGTTATTCCAAGGTTTTGATTGCTTGTTAATGGCGGGGCTGGTTTTAAGTTTCCAGGAATACTGCTGGGTTGATTGATTATTACTGCGCCCCAAATTAGTATAATCAAAACCGCTATTGTGATTGCAATTGTTTTTTTCAAGAAACTACCTAGTATATTTCTTCTTTTTTCTTGTTTTTATTTATTTTTGTATTCGTTTTCCACGTGTTTCCAGTTAGTTATGTTCCAGAATGCTTCAATGTATTCCGGCCTGCGATTTTGGTACTTTAAGTAGTACGCGTGTTCCCAGACATCTAACGCTAGAAGAGGCTTTTTTCCTAAGTTGAGTGGAGAGTCTTGGTTTGGAGTGTTCATTATTTCCAAGCCGTTGCTTGACTGTGTTAACCAAGTCCAGCCTGAACCAAACACGGTTTTAGCTGAATTAGAAAATGCTTCCTTGAAGTCGTTGAAACTATTGAATTTCGCGTTTATTGCTTCAGCTAGTTCTCCTTGAGGCTCGCCCCCGCTTTCAGGGCTTAAGCACTTCCAAAAGAACGAGTGGTGGTAATAGCCGCCACCATGGTTTCGTACTTGCGTTTTAATTCCGTCTGGAACAGAGTTCAAGTTAGAAAGTATTTCCTCGATTGTTTTTGTTTCCAAACCTGTTCCTTTGATTGCGTTGTTGAAGTTGTTTAAGTAAGCTTGGTGGTGTTTCGAATAGTGAATGTTCATTGTTTCCTCGTCAATAAATGGTTCTAAAGCATTGAAAGAGTAGCCTAATTTAGGTAATTCAAACATTTTTTTTCATTCTCTTGCGTTTAGTATTACTTTTTCTTGTTTTAAATGTTGTATTCCCTAGCTGGGTTGCCGCCGCTAGCTAGCAAAACAAGGAATGCTATGAATACGATGAATGCTAGTTCAAGGGAAGATGCGATTAAAGCGTAAAAAAGTAGTATTATCAAGAATAACGTTTTCAAGTCAGTGTCTGCACTGAGTAAACTAGACGTGCTTTCGCCGTCGAACATTTTTTTTTGATTGCCTCTTTTTTATTATATTGAACGTAAACCTCTTGCTTGCTAAAATATAAAAGCGTTTGTTTTTCTCTTTTTTTGTCGTTTTTTTAACAAAACGAGTGTTTTTAAGTATTTTTTGCCATTTATTTTAACCTATGTTTTGTTTTCGGGGTGGCTTTTAATGACGTATAGTGTTTCGGATGCAGTTATAGAAATAATGCGTCAAATGCAGCCTTTGAAGTATGCTTTTGACAAGGACTTAGTTAATTACAGTGCTCTAGCTAGAAGCATTCAACCCATGGTGTCGCAAAAGTTAGGTGAAGAAGTTAGTTTAGATGCAATAATTATGGCTGTTAGGCGTAATTCTAGTAGTTTCTGGCTTGAACAAAGCAAGGAAGATGTTTTCAGTGTTTTGAAGAATTCCAAGCTTGACTTGAGAACGGGTTTAGTTTCTTTATATGTAAACCGGACTCTAGAAAATTACGAGCGGTTATTAGCTTTAGAAAAACGCTTTAGTTTAGGCGAGAGCGGAAAAATGTATTTAATTCAACGGAGTTCAGATTTGTCTATTATAGCCTTGAGTTCAATAGCCCCTGAAATTATTGAGGCGGTAGGTAAAGAAAATATTTTAACTCAAAATGATGATTTGGCTTTGTTGACTTTAACTATTGATGTAGGAAAATCTGCAAGCAATATTTCCGGTATTTTAGAGTTATTAGCTCACCACTTTTCTTTGCTTGGCGTTAGTTTAGTGTTGTTCTTTTCAACAATGGGTAAAGCGTATTTTTTGTTTGAAGATACGCACTCGCCTAAGGTCTATGAACAATTCAATAAACTGTTGGCTCAAACAAAAGTTATTGCTTCAAGTAAATCTTGAACCTGCTGAAATTAGTTTTAAACCTCATTATTAGCGCCAGCAAGAACACCATTAAAGCAAGAGTTTTCAATAATGCGCCTATAGTGGGCTTCATGTCCGGGTCTATCGAGAATAATTCCCCTAGAGAAAATAATAAAATCCCGAAGTAAAAACTTGAAGAAATTTTTAAGTCTCTCTTTTTTTCCTGGTCAGTAATGTTTTTCATTAAGTAGCGAATGGAAAGAAAGTACAAAACTGAAGCAAGTAGAGTAATTGCAGCTAGTATTAACGTTAGTATTTCTATTGCGTTTAATTCAGTCAAGCTCATAGATTAAAGCAGGTTAGGGTAGTATAAAACCTTATTTTTTGCCTGCTAGCATTATTTGCGCGAGCAACGCTTCGAGTTGGATTCTTTCATCCGTTCCCTCACTCATCCTGAAATCATATTCTCCCACGCGGTCAACGAGTTTTACTTTAGTTTCGTCGTCTACGTCTAGTTTTATTACTTCGCGGTAAATTTGGCTTATTACGTCTTCCCCGCTCATTGCGTAGTCAATCATTAGTTTATTCAAGTGGTTTCTAGCTTCCGTGAATTTGCCGTTCAATGCTAGTGAAACCATTTCGCTTATTTCTTTCGGCCTAGCGCGGGAAGATACTTGGTAAACTATTTCTTCAGTGATTTTTTTCCCTATTCCTGCTGCTCCTTGCAGAATGTTGATTGCTTTCCTGGCGTCTCCTTCAGACAAGTAAATTACTGCTTTTGTTGCGTCGTCATCAATAATTACTTTTTCTCCGCTTACTACTCGCTCGATTATTTTTTCCACGTTTTCATCTGTTAAGGGAGAAAAACGGAAGATAGCGCATCTTGATTGAATTGGTTCTATTATTCTGCTTGAGTAATTGCAGGATAAAATGAAGCGAGTTATTTTAGAGTATTGCTCCATTGTTCTGCGCAACGCGTTTTGAGCGTCCGGGGTTAAGGCGTCTGCTTCATCCAAGAAAATTATTTTGAATGAAACTCCTGAAATAGGGATAGTGCGGGCAAAGTCTTTTACTTTAGTTCTAACGTCATCTATTTTTCTTTCATCGGAAGCATTCATTTCAAGAAAGCTTTCCCTGTAGTGTTCGCCGTATAATTCTTGTGCTAAAGCAAGTGCTGCAGTAGTCTTACCTATTCCCGCCCTGCCTGCGAACATCATGTGAGGTAAATTGTTTTTTTTAATGCAATTATTGAGTCGCGCAGTAATGTATTCATGGCCAATTATTTCGCCTAGTTTTTTTGGCCTGTATTTTTCAATCCACGGGTAATAATCTTCACTCATTGCGTATTAACTATTGCGCGGTTGGTTTTTTAACATTGTTAGTTCCTTATTCTACTCGTGAAATATTTCATTAAAACGTACGGTTGCACTTTCAATAAGAGTGATTCAGACCGAATTATTCTCTTGGCGGAGGGCGTGCACGAGCTTTCAACTGAAGCGAAAGCACAAGTAATCGTGCTTAATTCTTGTTCAGTTAAGGACGCTACTCAACAAAAAATTCTTTATGAAGTCCGGCGTATTCGCAAGCCTTTAGTGGTTACTGGTTGCTTGGCTCAAGCTATGCCTGAATTAATCGAGGAAGCTAATTCCAAAGCGAGTGTTATTGGTTGTTTTGCTCACGAAAGAATGAATGAAGCAATAACCACTGCTTCAGAAGGCAAGAAGTTAATTGATGTTTCCCGAAAGCATTCTTTGCCTTTAGTGGTCAAAGTTGATGGCTTGGTTGCCAGAATTCCAATTAATTTAGGGTGCACTAGCGCGTGTTCTTACTGTTCAACAAAATTAGCTCGCGGTAACTTGCGTTCTTTTCCTCCAAAGGACGTAATTAATTGTATTCAAGAGAGTGTTGCTAAAGGCGCGAAGGAAATTCAATTGTGTAGTCAGGATACGGGTTGTTATGGCTTGGATTTAGGTTGTGATTTAACTGACTTGCTTGAACGAATTAGTGAAATCAAGGGAGACTTCATGGTTCGCGTGGGAATGCTTAACCCTGAACACTTTTTGCGGTTGGAAAAGCGTTTGTTGAAAGCATTTTCTTCAGAAAAAGTATTCAAGTTCTTGCACTTGCCTTTACAGAGTGGTAGCAATACTGTGTTGAAGCACATGCGGAGGAATTATTCGCGTGCTGAATTCAAGAAAGCTTTTTATTCTTTCAGGAAGGTGTTTCCGGATTCAGTTATTTCTACTGACGTTATTGTTGGTTACCCGACTGAAACAGAGAAGGACTTTCAAGAAACGTTGAGTTTGTTAAAGGAATTGCGTTTCGACGTGGTTAACGTGTCTAAGTATTCAGCTCGACCTAACACTATAGCTGCTTCACTACCTCAATTACCTAACAACATAATAAAAAAGCGCAGCGAGAACTGCTCGGCATTATGCAGGAAAATTTCTTTAGAACAAAGAAACCGGTTTGTGGGTAGGCGTTTCAAGGTTTTGTTGTTTGGTAATGGAAAAAACAAAGGACAAAAGCGAGGTAGGAGTAGTTTTTATGCTAGTTTTGTTGTTTCTACGCCTGTTGCGTTGGGTGAGTGGGTTGAAGTAAAAGCCTTGAAGGCAAGCGCGTCTTGTTTGCTTTCAAAAACGATTTAATGCCTTCTTTCCTTATTTTCAAGAGGATTTAATTGATATTTAGACCAAGATTGTTTATTGATCCTGAAGTAAGATTAGTGGTAGAACAAGCATTTTATATGACTAAGTTAGGTCAGTCTGGCTTGATTTTTGAGCCTCATAAAAAATTAGTTAAAGAGAAACTTAAGTGTCTTGGTCATACGCTTGAAACTGGCCAATTTAATTATTGGTCTTATACTGCTCTTAAACAAGAAGCCGATCGCTTGCGGGAATTAAAAAGCCAGATTCGTCGTTCGAGTTCTTCAATTTTCCGGAAAATAAGCAAGAGGACTAAGCATTCGCTTTCTAAGTTGGATTTATTGAACGAGTATCTTACGCGTGAATCTTCGTCTGTAACTCATCCTAAAGACTCTCTTATTCACGACCTTGAGTTTATGAAGGAACTTGATGAGTTACCGCCGAACGTCAAGCTTCGCGTATTGCGTAATAAACCTAAACCATAATTGCTTTAAACCTTGTTTTCGATAGAGTATTTGTATGACTTTTCGCACTTTGTTGAATCATGCGTTCAATGCATTCAAGCGCAATCTAAACTTGATTGTTTTCTTGAGCGTGCCTTTCTTAATTAGTTTCCCTCTAGCTTTCTTTTTACCTAATTACTCGTCTTTAAGCGGTATTTTCCTTCGTTTTTCAAGCGTTGGCTTGGATTTGTCTTTCTTGCAAGGCGCGTTCTTTATTGGAATGGTTTTAGTTTCGTTACTCTTGTTTAGTTTCGCTATTGCGGCTATCAACGTTGTAATAAAAAGCCAGCGAAGGCTTGTTGCTTTAACTACTGACGACTTGCATTTGGTTGAAGTCGGCACGTTCAAATTGTTCTTTATTTACTTGCTTGCTTTCGCTCTTGTTTTTATTGCTAACTTGTTGTTGTTTGAGCATACTTTCCAGGGAATTGCTTTCATTGGGAGCCGTTCTTTGGGAATGCTTTTTGCTTTCCTAGTTTCACTAGTGGTTTTGTTTGCTCCTCAAGCAGTAATTATTGATGAATTAAAGATTTCTCAAGCTTTAGATAGGAGTTTAGTAACTATTCGCAGGCACTTTAAGGACTGCGTTTTGTTCATTGTTTTTGCTGCTTTCTTGTTGATTGTGAACACGCTTATTTTCATGGAGTTAGGCAAGAATGGACTAGTTTTTTCTCGTTACTTGTCTTTAATTCCCAACGCACTGATTATTCTGCCGTTTTTGGAAGCTTTGAAAACCCAAATTTATTTAAGCAAGTACACTTTGTTGTGAGTTTTTTTCTCGCAAAAGTTTATTAACAACTAACTAATCTATTCTTTCCGTAGTGAATTTAGTGTGAACATTCTAATAATAGCTGAAAAACCGAAAGTAGCAGAAAAAATAGCTGCAGCCATTGGAAAGCCTTCAAAAAAAGCTATTAACAAGGTTTCTTATTACGAAATCGAGACAAAAAAAGACACGATTAGAGTAGCTTCTGCTGTAGGCCACTTGTTTTCCTTGAAAGCTAAAGAGAAAGGCGGCGGCTATCCTGTTTTCGGAGTAGAGTGGGCGCCTTCAAGTGAAGTAAGCAAGAAATCCCTTTTCTCGAAAAAATACTTGGATGTACTAAAAAAACTAGCTAAAGACTCGGACGTTCTCGTGAATGCTTGCGACTACGACGTTGAAGGATCGTTAATTGGAGGTAATGTTATTCGTTTTCTTGGTAAGGGAAAGAAAGCCAAGCGCATGTTATTCAATACTTTAACTGCAGACGAACTCAAGAATGCTTTTTCTAACTTGCATGCTTTAGATGAAAGCACTATTAGTGCTGGGGAAACTCGTCACGTTTTAGATTGGTTGTGGGGAATAAACGCTTCACGTGCTTTAATTAATTCAATAAAAAGCGCGGGCGCTTTCCGCATAATGAGTATTGGTCGCGTGCAAGGGCCGGCTTTGCATTTTCTTTCAGAGAGAGAAAAGAAAATACTAGCTTTCAAACCAACTCCTTATTGGGTTGTTTTCTTTAATTCTGAAGGCGTTGAATTCATTCACGAGAAAGAACGTTTTTTGAGCGAGAAGGAAGCTGGGTTTGTATTTAAAAAATGCGGGAAAACCGCGTTAGTGGATAAGATAGTTAAACAAAAATTCAAGCAATTACCACCTAATCCGTTTGACTTGACTTCCTTGCAGTTGGAGGCGTACAAGTTGTTTGGCTTCGCGCCTACGCGTACTTTGCAATTAGCGCAAGAATTATACGAGGAAGCATTGATTTCTTACCCGAGGACGTCTTCTCAACAGCTTTCTTCTAAACTCGATTTAAAAAAAATAATTAAGCAGTTAGGCAGCCAACCAATGTTTTCAGATAGTGTTGTTGAATTGTTGAAGAAAGGCAAGCTAGTGCCGAAGGAAGGAAGCAAGAGTGACCCGGCTCACCCTGCTATTCACCCGACTGGAGAAAAACCCGGTCGAATTTCTCCAGAGTCATTAAAGCTTTATGAATTGATTGTTAGGAGATTCTTGTCTTGTTTTGGCGAGAGTGCTTTGCGTGAGAAACAAAAAATTGTTTTGAATAATAACGACGAGAAATTCGTTGCTTCTGGCGCTTTTACTATTGAACGGAATTGGTTTGATTTGTACGAGCCTTTCTTGAGGTTGAATGAGGCGCTTTTACCTCCATTCAAAGAAGGAGCGAAAGTCAAGGTTGAAGACTTGAGTAAAGTAGAAAAGGAAACGCAGCCGCCTCAGCGGTTTACTCCTGCTTCAGCAATAAAGAAGCTAGAAACACTGAATTTAGGTACTAAAGCTACTCGAGCTAGCATTATTCAAACTTTGTTTGATAGGGGTTATCTTTCAGGCAAGAGTATTCAAGTTACTCCTTTGGGTTTAAAGGTTGCTGAGAGTTTGTTTAAACACGTGCCTCAATTAACGTCTGAAGAATTAACTCGCCATTTTGAGGATGAAGTGCAAGCTATTCAAGATGAAAAGAGGTCTAGCGCAGTAGTTATTTCTGAGGGTGAAAAGGAATTAACGAAAATAATTAAAGAGTTTAAGGCTAATGAAAAGGAAATAGGCGAAGCTTTATTGTCTTCAGTTAGGGAAACAGTGAAGCAAGAAAGCGTGTTAGGAAAGTGCTTGAAGTGCGAGAAAGGCGAATTAGCAATTAGGCGTTCTAGGTTTGGTTTGTTTGTTGCTTGCAATGCTTACCCTGAATGCAAAACTACTTTTTCTTTGCCTAAAAACGCGTTAAGTAAGCCAACTGGCAAGACGTGCGAGCACTGTAAGATTCCTATTATTTTAGTTATTCGCGCTGGAAAACGTCCTTTTGAAATGTGTTTAACTTCCAACTGCAAGAGTAAAGAGTCTTGGGTTAGTTACAAGAAAGAAAGAAAAGCCCCGGCAGACTAATTCTTATTGTGAAAATAAAGCTTTTCTTCAAGAAAACTCTTAACGAGAATGCTGCTTTGCTTTACGACGAGTCTAAAAAATTCAAGCAGAAAGCAGATGGTGCTCGCAAAGCTATTCTTGAAACCGAGAAGAAACTCGTTAAAGCAATTAAGCGAAGTAAGATTGAAGATAAAAAGAAAATTGTTGTTAAAGAAAGCGTTGAACGCGAGTGGTTTGAGCGTTTTCGTTTTTTCCGAACTACTAACGGCTTGTTGGTTGTTGCTGGCAAGGATGCTAAACAAAATGATTCTTTATACAAAAACTATTTCACTAACGCGGACTTGTTTTTTCACGCTAATATTCAAGGTTCGCCCGCAGTTATTTTATTGAAGGCTGTTGAAGCAAAGGAAGAAGACTTGCTTGAAACCGCACAGTGGACTGCTTCTTACTCTAGTGCTTGGAATCGCGGCTTGCTTTCGGTGGATGTGTATTGCGCTGAAAAAAAACAAGTAGACAAGCGTGTTAGCGGCGAGTATTTAGCTCAAGGCGCATTCATGATTAGGGGGCAAAGAAAGTGGTTCAAAAACACTGAATTAGGCTTAAAGATTGGCTTGCGTGATGGAGTGGTTGTTGTGCAACCGTCTTTAAACGAAACTAAGTTGGAACTTGTTTTCAAGCTAGTTCCAGGCAACAAGGAAAAAAAATCAGTAACTAAACGAATAGTTGCGGTTTTAGACTGCAGAGAGGAAGCGGTTTCCCAATTAATTCCTGGAAACTCGACTGTAATTGACTGAAAACCAATGTTTTATTAATGACTTTTTGAATTGTTTTTATCGTTACCTTTTTCTGTTTGAATTGCTTGCACTTATTAGCGCAAAGCACGCGTTTTTATTGAAGGGTGTATGAAAATTGGAAGTTGACTTAAAAGTTGCTGAAGCTACTCAAATTGATTACGGTAAAAGAATTGTTCGCATTGATTCTCAAGCAAGGAGCTTGCTTGGTTTGCAGACTGGCGATATTGTTGAAATCAAGGGTAGAAAGAATACTGCCGCTATAGTTTTGCCTTCCCACCCGCAGGACGAGGGCTTGAATATTATTCGCATGGATGGAATTCTCCGGCAAAACGCTTCAATTGGTCTTGGGGATAAAGTCAAAGTAAGCAAGGCGTCGATAAAAGAAGCTAAAAAAATTATTTTGTCTCCAAACCAGCCTACTCGTTACGCTCCGGGTTTTGCTGAGTACGTTAAAAAGAATTTAGTCGGCAAACCGTTAGCTAGAGGGGATTCTTTGCTAGTGAATGTTTTCGGGACTAGTTTTCCTTTTGCTGTAGCGCAAACTGTTCCAGCTGGCTTGGTTTTAGCTTCAGTTAATACTCAAATTGCTTTGAATGAAGAACCCTTGAAAGAACTAGGCAAGTTGTCAATGGTTTCTTATGAGGATGTTGGCGGGTTGAAGGAGGAAGTAAAAAAGATTCGTGAAATGGTTGAGTTGCCAATGCGTCACCCTGAATTATTCGAGCGGTTAGGAATAGAACCACCTAAAGGCGTGTTGATTTACGGTACTCCTGGTTGCGGAAAAACTTTGTTAGCGAAGGCAGTTGCTTCTGAAAGCGAGGCGCATTTTATTACTATTAATGGTCCTGAAATCGTGAGCAAGTTTGTTGGTGAAGCTGAAGAAAAATTGAGGCATATTTTTGAGGAAGCTGACGAGAATGCGCCTTCAATTGTTTTCATTGATGAATTGGATGCTATTGCTCCAAAGAGGGATGAAGTGCAAGGTGAAGTGGAAAGAAGAATTGTTTCTCAATTGCTTACGTTAATGGATGGGTTGAAGAGTCGCGGGCAAGTAGTAGTAATTGCTGCAACTAATAGGCCTAATGCTATTGACCCTGCTTTACGCAGGCCTGGTCGTTTTGACCGGGAAATTGAACTTGGTGTTCCGGACAAGGTTGCGCGGAAAGAAATTCTTCAAATTCACACTCGCGGAATGCCTTTAGAGGAAGTTTCCCTGAGTGAGTTAGCTAGTGTTACTCACGGTTTTGTTGGTGCTGACTTGCAGTCTCTAGCTAAGGAAGCGGCAATGAAGGCTTTACGTCGTATTCTACCTAAACTGGATTTGAATAAAGAAATTCCGCAAGCGTTACTTAATGAATTAAAAGTTACTAGGGATGACTTTTTGAATGCATTGAAGGAAATACAGCCTTCTGCTTTACGTGAAGTTTTTATTGAAATACCTAACGTGAAGTGGAGTGAAATCGGTGGGTTAGAGAACGTTAAGCGAGAATTGAAGGAAGCAGTTGAACTCCCGTTAAAGAAACCTAAAGTATTTACTAGAATGGGTATTCGCCCGGTTAGAGGTATTTTATTGTTTGGTCCCCCTGGCACTGGGAAAACTTTGCTTGCGAAAGCAGTTGCTACTGAAAGCGAAGCAAACTTTATTTCTATTCGCGGTCCCGAATTGTTAAGCAAGTGGGTTGGCGAATCAGAAAAAGGAGTTAGGGAAATATTTCGTAAAGCGCGTACTGCTTCCCCCTCAATTGTTTTTATTGACGAGTTGGATGCTATTGCGCCTTCGCGTGGTAGTGGTGAATCAAACCACGTAATGGAGCGAGTAGTAAACACGTTGCTTGCTGAAATGGATGGTTTGAGTGCGTTGAAGGATGTAGTAGTTATTGCTACTACGAACCGCGCTGAATTACTGGATCCTGCTTTACTGCGTCCCGGTCGTTTTGATAAGCTAGTGGAAGTACCAAATCCGGATGTTACGTCAAGAGAACAAATTCTTAAAGTGCACACCGCTAAAATGCCTTTAGATAAGAGTGTTGACTTGCGTGATTTAGCTAAACAAACAGAGGGTTATAGTGGAGCGGACTTGGAAGCGTTGTGCCGTGAAGCTGGAATGAGTGCTTTACGCGAGGACATTAACGCAGTGATAGTTAACAGCAAGCACTTTAAGCTAGCTTTAAGCGCAATGCGTCCTTCGCGAGTATTAAAGCCGTTAGAGAAAGTAAAAGGGTACGGCTGAAAATGAATTTGTTTTTAACTGGTAAAGCAATGCTTGCGTTAACTGCAGTAGCCTTGCTTTTGTACGGCTTCAGTCCAGTGTTAAACGGTTTTTTGGGTGTTGAATACAGTTTGTTTTCAGAACCCTGGATGCTTTTAGCTCTAGCTTTAGGCGCGTCTATAACTGCTGGTTTCTTGCTTCCGTACTTGATTGGAGTACGCAAGGGAGACTCGCTTTTAGCTTCAGTAACGCGAGAAGTGCTTCAAGGAGATAAAGTAGTTGTTGGAACAGACTTGATTCCGGTAACTGCGTTAAATAGCGGGAGGCTTGGTTCTAAAATAAAAATCGCTTTCCAAAACGGTTTGGTTGGGGAGGGAATAATTACTTCTTACGCCAGTACGATTAGTCCCCCGACGTTGAAGTTAACTGAAACTGAAGGCTCGTTCAAAAAGGTTGGTTCATGATTTCATTGAAAGAAGCAGTGCACATTCTGGTTTCAGTTATAACTATTACTCTAGCTTTTACTTTGTTTCCAGTTGGTTCTTTTTCAATAAATAGTTTTTGGTTTGTTTTAGTTACTGTTGGTTTGGCTTTTGTTTTACACGAGTTAGCTCACAAGTTTGTTGCAATGCATTACGGTGCTAGTGCTCGTTACGAAGCGTTTACTTTAGGTTTGGTTTTCGCTTTGTTTCTAGCTTTTGCTTCAAGCCTTTTTTTGGGTTACCCCATTATTTTTGCTGCTCCAGGCGCAGTAATGATTTACGGTAAAACTCTTTCCCGCGAGCAAACTGGCAAGATAGCTTTAGCTGGTCCCGCAACTAACTTGTTGCTTGGATTCGTGTTTTTGTTGTTATTTTTCGCTGGTTTTAACAAAGAGTTAGTTGTTTACGGCGTGTTAGTTAACGTTTTTATTGGCGCGTTTAATTTGCTTCCGTTTCATCCTTTTGACGGCAAGAAAATTAAGGACTGGAACCAAAAAATCTGGTTGTCATTCTTCTTGTTTTTCTTAGCTGCCTTGTTCCTAGCACCAGTTTGAACTATTTTTAGTCATTTCCACAGTTTTTTTCTGCAAAAACTTTTTCTTTACTTTCACTCACTAGATTTTTAAGGTGGTGTTTAGTGAATTGGTTAAAAGACGAGTCTGGGCAAGTTTCAGCTGAATTACTTATTTTAGTTGCAGCAATTATTGCGGTAGCAATGGTTTTAGTAACCCAACTACAGAATACTGCAGTCAAGGGAAAAGAAGCAGTTAGCGAGGCTAGTGAGAAAATTTTTCAAGAAATAAGTGAAATAAATTGAGGGCTCAAATTGCTTTAGAATACTTGCTTGTTGCTGCAGGATTAATGGTTTTCTTGAGCGCGTTGCTTCCCGTAACTAATTCAGTGTTAAACAAGTCTGTTGAAGCGGTCAAGAACGCTAGAGAACGCTCTCTTGAAGCTTCCTTCACTTCTTTTTTGGATTATTGTTCTTTAACTGGCAGCGGTTCGTTTATTCAAGATGATTTTTCTTTTACTCGAGGTTTTGTTTTACCTGCTAGAGCAGAGTATTCAGGCGAGTTTGTTGGTTTGAAAAAAGTTTTCTGCAGGAATGAAAAAGGGCGTCTTTTAGTTGAAGCCCACTAAGAAATAAACAAAGAAAAAACCTTTATTGAAAAAAACTTTTTTAGACGAAAACAATTTTCTTGGCGAACCACAGTTTTCTTGAATTTCTTTTTCATTATGCTTTATTTTGAAGCAGAAGCCTGTTTCTTTAGTTAAGTAAGAAAGCGTTTCTTTGAGTTCAACTTCATTCCATTCTAGTAAAGCAGTGTGCGTGACTGGGTTTTTGAAGCTAGTTTCCGCAAAATCTCTTGCTAGTGCTTTACCGTACGCGTTTTCAAAGCCTGGTTCGAACGAAGTTGCAGTTAAGACGATTACTGAAAGAAGCAGTAATGAAGGCAGAGTTTCCAGTAACAACCATTGTGCTTTCAACAAACCACCTTTGTTTTTCTATTCACAAAAATTATTCTCTTCAAGCAGTTTTTTTGAGGTGAGTAAGCTTCGTTAAGCCAAATAAAGCCGTCTAGCTTGTTTTTTACTGCTTTATTGCTTTCAACTAGTTTTAGTGCGAGAGTGTTTTCGCGTTCAATGCTTTTTTTTAGTGCAGAATACTCGTTTAACACGTGCATTGAACTGTATGCAAACAAGCTTACTAGCAAAACGCCAGTAATCAAGGCTTCTATAGTTAAGTTACCGTGCGAATGCTTCAATGGTTTCACTCACGCTTGAATTAAAGCAATTGCTTTTTGTTTCTAGTATTGCGTTAAAGCCGTTAGTGTGAAAGAACTCGTTTTCAATGCAAGTTATTTCCACGCTAGTTATTTCTGTAATGAATTGTTTTTGGTAAACTAGCACGCCTGCAACCAAGCTTGCTAGCACGCTTATTGCGATTAATGCTTCCAAACTATTCAATTGAATCCTTCCCCCAAAAAAATTACTGCCGAAACATTGTTTGCGTAATAACTAGCTCCCAACCCGATTCTTCCAATCAAGCTTGAAGGCGCGTTTGCTTCACCGTTTTTTGAAACTATTACTTTGCTTCCGTCAGTCCAGAGTATTGAAACGCTTTTCAAAACTATTTTTCCCTCGTAATCCATCGTCGTTTCTTTAAAACTAAAGCAATTCTTGCATTTCAAGGGAGTTTTTTCTCTCGCTATTTTTTTTAATAATTCTTGTTCTTCAGTTAAGCTAAGCGAGCCGAACCAAACAACCGCGTTTTCTTTTAGTAATACTTTTTCTAGTTCCTTCAAGCGTTGTGCAGCATTAACTATTTTTTCTTTTCCTTCTCCTTCTGCTTGCAAAGCAAGGGCGTATGCTTGAATTAAGTTGGCTTCGAATTCTTGTTTTTCTTCTAAGGCAAGAATGTTTTTAGTTTGCCGCCTGTTTTCTTCCAGAGCTTTTTGATTGATCGAATGAACGATGAATACTGCGGTTAATGCCAATAACGCAATCGTTATAGAGTAAAAACCCTTCATAAATTAGTTTAAATAAAAAGAGGCGTAATTAAGTTTATGCGGTTAGCTGGATTTTTGTTGTTTGCGTTGATTATTAGTCAAGTTTGTGCGTTTACTGATTACTCGTTTTCTTTAAAAACTATTTTTGATGCTGACGGTGGATCTCACGTAGTGCAAAAAACAGTGTTGTTTTTAGACAGCGACAGCGACAGGAGTACTTTTGATTTTTATTTCAATAGAGCTCAATTCACTTTATTAGAGTGGCAAAAGTTTTCCAAGACCCTTAAGTTTTACTACAACGGTACTACCTCTAATTTAACTATTATTGCTGCTCGAGAACCAAATCTTGGTTATAATGCGGTGAGTGTTTCTTTAGAGTACGATGTTTTAGGTTTGCTTTCCAGGGAACAAGAAGGACCAAGGAGTACGTTGTATCACTTTGATTCTTTACGTAGTGTTTTAACTAACGAGAACGGCGACTTGTCTTTAGGTAGTGGCGTTGAATTCACGCTTGTTTTACCGGATGGTTCTAGGTTAGTGAAAGCGATTCCCGAGCCAACCGTTAAGGAAGGTAGTTTGTTGCGTTGGAAGGGACCGTTAAAAGGAACTTTTGCTTTGTCTTTCGAGTACGAAAAGCCTTTGAGCCAGGAAATAAACGAGTTTTTTCAAGAACTACAAAGGGATGTAGGCAACTTTTACGTTTTAGCGCTTCTTCTTGCTTTTGTTGCTTTTATTGGCTTCAAGTTCATTAATAGTAGACGCGATTAATGCGTTTTCATCTTCGCTCAAGTTGTAAAACCTTGAAGATTCTTCACTAACTCCCGTTAGTTTGATTGTTTCAATGCCTTTCTTGCTTGAAGCATGAGTTCTTGAACCAATTTTCAAGCCAGCGCTTTTTATTGCGCCGCGGTTTTTCTTTGTTTGACTTAATTTTCTGATTATTGACGGGAATTGGTAGCGCGTGAATTTCGCGTACTTGTTTTTTTTGGATACTGCCACACCCCCCAAGCCAACTGGCTTCAAGTAACGCATTAGCGTGTAGTACTGGCGGTTGTTTATTCTCCCTTTGTAAACAAATGCTTTCGACAGCCATTGAAACGCGTCAGCTATTTCTTGCGGGTCTTCGTATTCAGCTGGAATGTTTTCTTCAACCCAGCGGAAAAACAAGTCTAAGTCAGTTGAATTACTCACTTGGTTAGCTTCGTTAAAACCGTGCTTGAATACTTTAAGGAGTTCTTTGAATACGTCTTCGTTTCTTTCGCGAGAACCAGCTGTGGAATAAGTTAAGTCTATTATTGCGCTCCTTAAGTCTCCCTCGCTTGAATCAACTATTCCAGGAATTAATTCCTCGTTCAAGTTGTTTTCTTTAGCGTAATTAGTTAAGAATGAAGTTATTGTTCTGGAATTGATTTTTTTTAACTCTATTTTCCTGCAGTACGTGCGCAAATCGCTTATTTTAGGGTCCCACGCATCTGCAGCGCTTATTACTAAGGGGTGTTCTGGTTCTAATTCTTTTATTCTGCTTACGTCGCGTTTAGTTAAAGTAGCGTCCGCGTCTTCAATAATGAAGAGTGTTTCAAATCCGGTTAATCCTTTTCCAGGCGTGATTAACGGCAACGTTTTTTTAGTGTTCCTTAAGTCTTGAGTCGTTAAAACCAGCGTGTTCCAAGCTAATTCTTGCGCTAGCGCGTTTACTATAGTTGTCTTGCCTGTGCCTATTGGTCCGGTTAAGAGTATTGGCTTGCTTTTTTTGTTTCTTTCCCAATCTAGCGCCCACTGGAGTAATTCGCTTTTAGCGTCTTCGTTGCCAACAACTTCCTTGAGTTTCATTCCAGTATTACTCTTGTTTAACTTGGTTTTTATTTAATTACTGTTTTATGTATTACATGCGAGGGCAGGGTGCTTTCGAGTACGTACTCATTTTAGGCGCGGTAATGCTAGTCTTAGCTGTTTTCTTTGTTACTTTGCAAGGCGGTTTTGGCGGCGTGTCAAGCCAACTACAGGAAAACCAACAGTTATTATTCAAGCCTCGCTTGCTTGGTCCCTTGTTTGAAGATGATTTTACTCAAGGCATAACTAAGTGGGAGGTTTTAACTGGTTCTTGGAAGGCTGAAAACGAGGCGGTAGTTGGTTCTTCACCTGGTTCAGGTGGAAACATGCTTCCTGGATTAATAGTTAAGGATTCGTCTTGGAGTGCTTCGAGTGATTATTCTTTCACTGCTAAAATGAAGATTTCTTCCGGCAATCCGTCAGCTCCGTTTTTTATTGTTCGTTTTCAGGATGCAGCTAATTTTTACGGAATAGAGTTTTATTCGGGTTTAATTATTTTCAGGCCCAAAATTAACGGCGTGGACAAGTCTTGGGTTTATTCAGTTACGCACCCTGACTCGCAGTTTCCAAGGAAAAACCAGGATTACTTGATTAGTGTTGTGGTTGCTGGAAACAATTTGAAAGTTCTTGTTGACAATGCTTTAGTTTTTGATTACGAGGTTCCAGAGCAGTACCGCGTTTCTTCGGGTGGTTTTGGTTTCACTAATCACGCTGGTTCTAACATTAAAGTTGTTTTTGATGATGTTGTTGTTGAAAAAGCTTCCCCGCCTGCACCAACTCCTATTCCCCCTGTTTTGTCTTTGCCTTTCAGTGATTCTTTTGTTTCAGATTCTAATTGGATTAAGGTTGCTGGCACTTGGTTTATTGAAAACGGGGAGTACGCTGGAACAAACCCTGTTGGCACTAACTCTTTAGGAACTTTTGTTAAGGGAAGCGATTGGACTGATTACTCGTTTTCGTTTAAAATAAAGAGCATTGAAGGCAGTACTAGAGCTATAGGCCCGGTTGTTCGCGTGAAGGACGAGAATAATTACTGGTGGCTCGAGTTTTATTCCGGAATGATTATTTTCCGCCCTAAAATTAATGGTGTGGATGGTGCTTGGGTAAAGACTGTTGAAGTTAAGAAGAATTTCCCGCAGAAAAATAAGTATTATGATGTTAAAGTTGACGTGAAGGGCTCGTCGTTGAAGGTTTTTATTGACGGCAAGCTTGAAATGGATTACGTTGTTCCTAGCAAGTATGATTTAGTTAGTGGGGGAGTTGGTTTTACTCAACACATTGGTAGCGTTAATGAAAAGTTTGTTGTTGACGACGTTGACGTGCGTTGAATTACTTTAGTTTTAGTACGGTAGTTCGTCCTCTTCCTTTTGTCGTGGTAATTCGTTCGATTAAGCCTTTTGCTTCAAGTATTTGCAGGTAGTTTCTTCCTGCTCTTTCTCCTAAAGAAATGTTTTCGTAAACTTCTCCTGCTGTTGCTTCGCCTTTTTCTTTGAGTAAGGAAATTATTTTTTGTTCTGTTTCCTTCAAGTTAACTAGTTTTTTTTCTTTAGACGGATTCTCGTTTTTTTCTATTGCTTTTCTTACGTCTTCGTCCTCGACTTTTTTTGATTGCCTAGCGTCAGCGTTTCGTCCTGCTTGAAGCAGCAAGCTTATTGCGAGCCTGGCGTCGCCGTTGTTTTTAGCTGCGTTAGCTGCGCTTAATGCTATTGCTTCCTCACTGCAAGCGTTTTTCTTGAATGCTAAAGCGCTTCTTTCGCGCAAAATGTTTTTCAACTGCGCTGGCGAGTACTTGTTGAAGCTTGTTGATTCAGGGTTTAATGAACTGCGTATTCGGTTGTCCAAGCTAGTTAAGAACTCAGAGTAATTAGTGGCTAGGATTATTGCTTTGATTTCTTGGCTGCGGGCTAGTTCGTATAAAACGTTTTCTTCTTTTTTGAATGACAAGCGGTCTACTTCATCCAAGAAAATTACTGTGTTTTCTTTGCTTTTGGTTATTATTTCAATCAAGCGATTAAATATTTCATCGTTAGCCAAGCCGCGCCTCGGCATTCCCGCGCCTACTTGCTGTGCTAACTCGGATAATACTGCTGCTTTAGTGTAATTGTTCCAGCAATTGACTTTCAAACACTTTATTTTACTCGAGTGTTCGCTTAATTCCTTAAGCAAGTAATTTATGCTGCTTGTTTTACCTGTTCCAGGCGGGCCGTGCAGGAATAAAGTCCGGGTTTTTTTTGCTTGCAGCACGGGGGAAAGAATTAACGCCATTTCTTTGAGTTCGTTTTCTCTTCCTGGTAATTCTTTAGGTTCAAAGTCAGAGTTTAGCGCTAACTCGTTTTTGAAAACGCTTTCTCCGTTAGTTTCTTCAAACAAGTTCATTACTAGAATTAAGCTTTAGTAATTAGTTAAGATTATTGTTTGTCACATGCTTCTTAGCATTTTAATTCTTTCATCTATCGGCGGGTGCGTGGAAAATAAGCCGTCCAAGTGGCTTTTAACTGGGTCGTCAAAAAACAAGTGGCTTACTGCCTCGCTTACTTTAAGATTGCCTTTGTTAGTGCCTTTTATTTTTTCTAGAGCACGTGCTAGTCCTTCAGGGTAGCGAGTTATTCTAGCTCCGCTTGCGTCAGCAAGGAATTCTCTCTTGCGTGAAATAGATGCTTGAACTATTCGCACGATTATTGGAGAAATTATTGCTAGTATTATTCCAACTATTATTAGTATTGCTAAGCCGTTTCCTTTCTTGTTGTTGCTTCCTGAAAAAAAGTTTACTCTCAAGAAAATACTGCTTAAAATCGCTACTAACCCAACCATTACTGCTACTATTGTTCCGTAACGCACGTCGTAATTAGCAACGTGAGATAATTCGTGTGCTACTACTCCTTCTATTTCATCCCGGTTTAGTTTGTTTAGCAAGCCGGTAGTTATTGCCACGCTTGAGTGTTCGGGGTCGCGGCCTGTAGCGAAAGCGTTTAAGTCCTCGTTTTCTATAACGTACGCTTTTGGTTCAGGTATTCTTGTTGCGAAAGATAGTGTTTCAACAATGTTTTTGAACTGGAGTTCCTTCACGTTTTTTTCGTTCACTGGACGCGCGTTAGTTGCTTTCAAAACTATTTTATCGCCGTAATAATAACCAACCAGCGAGTAAACAATAATGAAGACGCCTCCAATGAATAGTATTCCAATGCCGTAAATCATTGAGAAAACGTACACTATAGCTGAGAGTATTACTAGTACTATTGCAAGGAGGAGCCAGGATTTTCTCTTGTTGCTGGCTATTTCCTTATAGAAGTCAGTGCGTTCGTCCTGCTTCATTTCTGCAAACCACTTATTCTTCCAAGAGTTTGGCTGCGTCTACTGCTTTCCTGGCTTTTTCTTCTGCTTCGTAGTACGGCCACTTGTTTCTATTGAATCCTAGTATTCCCGCGAAAATGTTTCCAGGGAATAAAGTCGTTGAATTAACGTAGTCTTTCACGGTGTAAGAGTATCTTTGTCTAGCGTACTTTATTTTGTCTTCAACGCTGGATAATTGCTCCATTACTGTTTGCATGTTTTCGTTAGAACGCATTTGAGGGTATGCTTCTGCTCTAGCAAAAAAGTTTAACAGCATTCCGCCAACTTTTTCATTAGCCTTGATTTTGTCTGGAATGGTTTTAGCTTGATTAGCTTGTTCTCTAGCGTTAGCTAAGCCAGTGAACAAGTCTGTTTCTTGCTTCATTATTCGCTTAGCCATTGCAATCAAGTTAGGAATCGTATCCAACCTTTGTTGCAACAGTGGATCGATTAATTTCCAGTCTGCTTCAGATTGATTGCTTAATTGCGTTAACTTGTTGTAGTAATAAACGAACAAACCAATCACTAGAACTGCGATAATACCTATTCCCCATAAAAGTAAATCCATTTTTTCACCCTTTTTAGTTTTACTTGCCTTATTTTAATATTGTTTTTTCTTTATTTAAAGTAATGATTAAAGCTTGGTGGAAGCTCTTTAGGGCTGAACACGCATTAATGGTTTTTGCGGCAATAGTGCTAACTCAAGTTTTAGTAGCTAAGACTCTAGCGATTGATTTTGTTTTAGCTGCTTTAGGTCCTGCTTTCGTTACTCTAGCTGCTTTTTCTTTCAATGATTATGCTGGCTTCAAGAGTGATTCAGCGCTAAAAAGAATTGAACGGCCTATAGTAGCTGGCTTGATTAAGCGAAGCACTGCTTTGTATGCTTCATTGTTTTTGTTTACTGCGGGTTGTGCATTAGCGTTTCTTTTCGCGCCTTTCTACGGCTTTTTAATTACTCTAGCTTTTGCTTTCCTTTCAATTGCTTACGACGTTTTCTTGAAGAAAATGCCTTTAGTTGGTAATTTATATATCGCTACTGCAATGTCTGCTAGTTACTATTACGGTAACATAGTTGTTTCTCCTGAATTGAATTACTTTGTTTTAGTATTCATTGGAATGTCTTTCTTTTCTGGTGTTGGTAGGGAATTAATTATTACTTTACGCGATGTAGAGGGAGACAAGAAGGCTGGCGCGGTTACGTTACCAATGGTTATTGGAGCTAGAAAAACCGTGTTTTTAGCTGCAGTATTCATTTACTTGGCGGTTGTTGCTAGTGTTTTGCCTTTACTTAAATCTTTTTACTTGCCTTACTTATTGCTGGTGGGCGCGTCGGATGCTTTGTGGCTTGGTTCAACTACGTTGTTATTCTTGAAGACTACTGACCGCGTTTTAAAGAAAGTTAGGGATTACTCGTTGTGTGCTTTAATTCTTGGTTTAGTGGCGTACGCTTCCTTGGTGTTTGCTTGAAGAAAGTAACTCAACGCGTTTTCAAGCTGGAATTAGGGGGTTATTCTTGCAATTCTTTTTTTATTCCTAGTTTGAATGCGATTGTGGACCCAGGTTTTAGTTCAAAAAGCGTTTTAGAGAAGGAATTAAATCAAGCAAGCTCCAGTATTGACGCTGTTGAGCGAGTGTTTTTGACTCACGCTCATTACGACCATGCTTTCAATTTGAAGTATTTCCCTGAAGCAAGCGTTTTTTTGCACGAGATTGCTTTACGCAAGCTTGAACGCAATGATGAATCCGCTTTTTTTTCTGAAACAAGCGAGAAACCGTTTATTCCTGAAAAAACGTTTGTTTTTGCGAGTAGTAAAGAATTTAACGGAGTGCGCGCGTTTTATACTCCCGGGCACTGCGAGGACGCTTCTTGCTTTTTGTTTGAAGACTGTTTTTTTGCTGGAGACACTATTTTTGTTGATTCTTTGCCGCGAATTTTCATGCCCGGAGGTAAAAACTTTTTACTGCAGAGTTACGCTTCCTTGCTTAAAGTGAACGCGCGCGTGGTTTGCTGCGGTCATAACGAAGAGGGGGAGTTCAAGAAGGAATTAGAGCGAAGTATTAGTGAATTGCGCTTGGTTTAAAAAAGCTTTTTCCGTAATCTTATTTCTTTAAAGGGTGGTTTAATGTTTTTCTTGTTTAATTTAGATTTAACGTCGATTCAAGACTTAATTCTACAGAATAATTTGCTTGCTGCTTTAGTGGTGTTAGTTGGCGGGTGGTTTTTAGCTGCTTTCTTGCCTAAACTCCTTTACACTCTAGACCAGAAGACTGACAAGATTGACTTGTCTGAAACTACTCACGCTGTATTGCGAAAATTGCTGTCTTTCTTTATTTGGTTGATTACGATTGTTTTGCTGATTTTCATTAGTGGCATAAACCAGTTTTTTGCGAGCGTGGTTTCCAGTGGGAATATTGAAGCGAAACTACTGCAGTTGTTGATTATTTGGGTTGTTGCTTACGTTTTCGTTAAACACGTGTCTAGTTCATTCAAGAAGTTTGACGATTACGTGAAGCAAATTGATTTTTCAGAGCACGCTCACCAATTGCTTAAGAAAGCGATTAATTACGGGGTTTACACTATAGCTATAATTATTTCCTTGCAGATACTCGAGTGGACTTCTGTTTTCACTGCGTTGCTTGCTAGTGCTGGAGTAGCAGGTATAGTAATTGGTTTTGCTGCTAAAGACGTGTTTTCTAACTTGTTGTCTGGAATCTTTCTTGTTTTCGACAGGCCGTTCAAGATTAATGACGTGATTGAAGTCAAGGGCGCTGGTTTAATGGGTACTGTGAAAGAAATTTCTTTGCGTATAACCGAAATAACTACTTTCGATAACTTGAAAGTAACTATTCCGAATAGTTTGCTTTCTACTAACGCGATAATTAATTATTCTCGTTACGGTGATAGGCGCATAGATTTTACTATTGGAGTAGAACACGGTGCGGATGTAGAGAAAGTAGGTGGTTTTATTACTGCTGCACTTAGCCGTGATGAAGCTTTGGTTCCGAATAAACCTCCTTACTTTAACGTTGCTTTTTCTGATACTGGAATTAATTTCACTATTTTTGCTTGGATTAATACTAAAGCTAAGGGCGGCTTTATAGAAATAAAAAATAGGTTAATGGAGACAACGTATAACGTTCTTAAAAAGAATAAAATAAGAACTCCACTCCAAAGAGTGGAGTACGTAAAAAAAGGGAAGAATTAAAGTATTTCTAGTTTCCCGAATTTTCCTAGGGTTAATTGTGGTTGGTCTCTCCACGTGTTTACGTAGCCGTTAGTAATTTTGAGTTTAGCTCCCTCGCTTACTTTCTCAATGTTTTCATTCCACAATACAAGCGTGATTGTTCCTGAATCGTCACTAATAGTAACATTAGCTACCGTAATGGTTCTACCCATTTTGTTTATTTCTCTTGGTTCCTCTACACTAACTACGTCGGCTTCCAAGTCAACGTTTCCAGTGTTTGGAGTGAGGTCTTTTATTTTCATTTTTTCTTATCACCCACTTTGATTATTAGGAATAATTTAAAGAACGCGAAGTAAATTAAAGCTTTCTACTAAATCTATTAGTGAACTTTGCTTTACGGCTTAAGAAGCTTCAAGAACGATTAAAGAACCCTGTTTTACTAGGCTCTATTGACGATTTTTCGTCAAACTTGTTTTATTACACGGGAATTGAGGATTCTGCCCTTGTTTTAATTACTCGCGAAAAAGCTTTCTCGTTTTCTTCAACTCAAGTTGATTTTTGCGAGAATTATTCTTTACGTGATTTTAAAAAGAATTTTTTTGCTTTACTAAAGAAAAACCGCGTTGAAAGACTAGGGGTTGACGAGCGAAGTAATGCAGCGCGTTTAGTGTTCAAGTTGCTTGAAAAAAAAGTCAAGTTAATGCCTGCTTACGCTAACTTGTACGAACAAAGGGAAGTGAAGGACTCAAGCGAGTTAGCTTTAATGAAGAAAGCGCAGAAAATTACTCGCGGCTTGGTTTCTTCTTGTTTTGAAAAGAGTTTAGGGAAAACGGAGAATTTTTTTGCTGGTGTTTTAGAACAAAAAGCTCGTTTCACTGGCTTTTCGCTTAATTCTTTCCCGCCAATAATAGCGGTTGACGCTAATGCCGCTATTCCGCACCACAAGCCGTCTAAAACAATGATTAAGAAAGATTCACTGCTTTTAGTGGATTGCGGAGTTAAAGTAAACAATTACTGTGCGGATTACTCTACTACTTTTTATTCTGGAAAAGAATTCAAGGACGCTGTTTCAGCTGTAAAAGAGTCAATGAAGAGTACTCTCCGCAAGGCTCGCCCTGGAGTAAAAGGTAGTGCTTTAACGAAGCACGCATTAAGCGTTTTAAGCGAGTACGGTTTTCAAAAGAATACATTCAAGGACGCTGGCTTGAGTTTAGGGCATCAAGTAGGCTTGGACGTGCATGAAGGCGTGGCTCGTTTTGATAAACTCGTGTTGCGCAAGGGAATGACTATTACTATAGAGCCGGGTTTATACGTGCCTGGCAAGTACGGTGCGCGTTTTGAAGAAATTTGTTTCGTGAATTAAATGGGTTGGGTAATCAAGCGCGAGCGTCCTGAAGAAAAGTATTCATTAAAAGAGTTTTACTCTTCTCTAGAATCTAGTTCTCACTTCAAGTCAATAAAACGAATTCAAGAACGACTTACGTTGCGAGCTTTAGACTTGTTGATGTTGCCTTTGCCTGCTAGAGTGTTGGATGCTGGTTGCGGTAACGGTTTTTCAGCGCGAGTAATGCAAAAAATTGGTTACGATGTTGTTGGAGTGGATGCTAGTCCTGAAATGCTTTCCCGCAACAAAGACTTGAATCTCGTGTTAGGGGATTTCACTAAGAGAATGCCGTTCAAAGCAAGCGAGTTTAACGGGATTGTTTCTATTTCTGCTTTCCAGTGGGTTTCAGCTAACTCTGAGAAAACGTTGAGTGCTGCTAAAGAGTTTCGCCGCTTGCTAAAAAAGAATGGGAAGGGCGTTATTCAGTTTTACCCTAAGAGCGAGGATGAATTCATCGCTACTGGACGCGTGTTTAAGCGCGTTGGCTTTAAAGTTCGTTTGGTGACTGATTCTCCTGCGAGCCCTAAGAAGAGGAGAGTTTACTTGTTGTTCGAAAAATAAGTGTTTTATTTTCGTTTGCGTTTATTGTTTTCGTGTTAGAAACTATTGATTGGGATTTTGTTTCTCAAATCGGCATTGGCTTGTTGAGTACTGTAGCTATTATTCTAGTTGCTAAAAAAAACAAGTGGGGTTTCGTGGTTGGTTTGGCGTCGCAACCGTTTTGGTTTATTACTACTTTCTTGAATCAACAATGGGGTGTTTTCTTTGTCGCCATCGTGTCTACTTTCTCTTGGGCTTACGGCGTTTACGAGTGGTTCTACAAAGACAAAAAGAAGCGATAACTTGTTTTCTAAGTTTTTTTCGGCGTGTCGACTAAGCCGGCTTTGAAATATTTTCCTTTAACTCGCGTTAAATTTCTTTCCGTTTTTTTATTAATGAGAGAATAGTGTTTAACGGAATCCAAGTAATCAGCTATAAAATCCACTCCGTTTAGGGTAGTCATCCAGTCCGGAAAGCGAGACAAGTTTATTGGTTTTGAATATTCGCGCAGGGTTTTTTCTCCAGCGTAATTATAGTAATCACTAAAGAAACTCATTGCCAACTCACGCAAACTAGAGTAAACCGCGTCACGCGAACTCAAGCCCGTGAACTTTGATTTAGCAATGCAACCCCAACGGCCGTCTTGTTTGTAAACACATAAGACGTGGTCTTCGTCCCTGACTGCGCGTAAGTCCATTAACAAAGCTGGTTTCTTGTTTATTTTGAATGCGCATGCAGCGAAAACAGCTGCCTCCAAACAATGCGCTTTTCGTTTTTCTAGAACTTGAATCGGCGAGAAAGCAGTGTCGCCGTTTTCTTCTAGGTTGTAATCTAGTTTTTCAACGAAGTCGGTGATTTTTCTAGGTGTGTTTAAGGACTTCAATAAGCGTAATTGTTTTGCAGTAAAACTCATTAATAAAAAACACTAAAAGAGGATAAAAAAGAGTGCGGCGAACGGGAATCGAACCCGTGCTGTAAGCTTGGAAAGCTCAAGTCATACCACTAGACCATCGCCGCGCACCTTTTGTTGCAAACAAAAGCTGCACCAAAAGTATTCAGGAAGAAATGTTGTTTCAGGAATTTTAAAATACTTATGGGGGGTCCGAGATTTGAACTCGGATCACAAACAATCCAGCTAAAGCCCGCCAGATCACGTAATCAAAGGCGCGGGTTTTAATCCCCAAGCTTGCAGGATGACCAGGTTACCCCAACCCCCCTTTCTTTCTTGCTAGCAGTAAGTATATGATGCAAGCTATTAACAAGATTATTGCTGCATACAAGAAGTAAGGTTCTTGGTTTTGCACTTTTGGAGTGGCGGTAACGGTTTCAGTTACGGTCACTGCAATGCTTTTGAAGCTTGTTTTAAGCATTTAGAAGCGTTTGTAAGGCAGCAAGTCGTCAACTAAGTCTACTTGAGACAAGAACATTCTCCTGCAGCAAAAACGAGTGATGTTTAAAGCATCTAGTACTTTATTTGGTTCTTCCCCTTTGTCTACTCGTTCTTTGTATTCTTCCCAGTATTCAGCAACTGGTTTGCCGCAAGAAAAACACCTTGGTGGAATCAACATTTTTTTTCTTCACCTGTACGACTTAGTGAACCTAGCTCTTGCTTTCGGTCCCTTGAATTTCTTTGGTTCAACGCGCCTAGAATCTTCAATTAATAATGTTCTGTCGAACGCTTGCATTCTTGGTTTTAAGCCAGCGTCTTTAGTAATCGCAACTAGTGCTTTAGCTATTGCTGTGCGTATAGCTTGAGCTTGACCCATTCTACCGCCGCCTTTCACTGTAACGAAAGCGTCGTATTTGAAGTCAACGAACCGCATTGGCTCGCTTATTACTTCCTTTTCTATTGGAGCTGAGAAAGCTGTTACTGGAATTCCGTTCACGTTAATTATTCCGGTTCCGTCCTTAACTATAGCGCGTGCTATGGCTCGCTTTCTTTTTCCTCGAGATATTAATTGCATTTTTTGAGTTTTTTTCACTTTCTTTTTTTCAGCCATTAAACACAACTCCCTTAAGGATTAAAACCTAGTTTTCGAGTGATTTCGCTTATTGAAATGCTGCGAACACCCAAGCTTTCCTTAGTCTTGGCTTTCTCGCCTTGTTTTCCCTCGAATTCTTTTGGTACTCCAACATATACCTTCAAGTTTTTTAACAATCTTTTTCTGGATTGTTTTGGTAGCATTCCGAACACAATTTTCTTGAAGAAAAAGTCCGGCCTGCGCGGCCATTTTGCTGCGTGTTCAGGGTTAGACTTGTTAGTCATTTGCCTTCTCTTAAAGTAAACTAAAACTACTTTTTTCGGGTTGCCGGAAATAACTGCTTTCTCTGCATTCAAAACAACTACTTCCTCGCCTTTGCGTAATTCTTTTACTATGCGAGTAGCTAGTCTTCCTGCAATAACGTTTGTAGCATCAAATAACTTCATTTTTTTTAATCACACTATTATCCTTACGTTTTTTCCTGAAGGATTCTTTTCAATTAATTCTTTTATCGTTATTATTTTAGTTTTACCTGCTGCTTTTTTTGAAGCATTAAAGCACGCGATAGTTAACTCGTGTTTCAACTCGCCTGTTGCAAGTAGTTTTGAAGCTAAAACCACTGTTTCGCCTTTCTTAGTCACGTAGTTAAGCCTAGTGAAGCTGACGGGGTGTTTCTTGCGTACTGGCTTTTCCAGTAAGTCTGCTACCCTATCCCAAATCTTGCCTTTCTTGGCGCTAGTGCGAAGTAAAGCGATTAATTTTCGCAATTCCTGGTTTTCAATTCTGTTTTTCATTTTTTGTTTAACCTTTTTTTCCTCGTAATGCGGGGAGAGAGATTTGAACTCTCGAACTCCTAAGAGACAAGGCCCTCGACCTTGCGCATTTGACCTAGCTCTGCCATCCCCGCATCAAGGCAGCGAGTTTTTCGTCGCTCAAGCCGTCAGCAATTATTTGCTTTTCACGGTTTTTTAACCCGCTTGAAATGAATACTTTTTTTCCAGTCAAGCGCGTTAATTCTCTTGTTACTTCCTTGTTAGCCTTGTTGTTTATTGCGGGGCTTTTTGTTTTTACGACAAAGCCCGTTTCTTTGAGTATTACTGAAAACTTTGAAGCGTTGGGTATTACTCTAATCTTCAAAGCCATTTCTAATCATAATTCTTTTTTTAATTCAGTTGTTTTTTCTCCTAGTATTTTTATTGCTTTCTTGAATTGCTTGGTTGCTGGAATGTTGTTGAAGCTTTCTATACTCATTGAGTACTCGCCTTTTTTTTCATCCAGTAATTCGAAAGATGCTAAAGCATTTTGATAACGCGAGTGTTGTTTGGCGGTTCCTTTAGTTGCTGTTGCTTCAATTCTTAATTTTTGTTTGCCGCCGAGTTTTACTATTGCTATTCTCTCGCAAAACACTTTTATTTTATCGTCACTTGAAATTAATTCTCTCGCGTAAACTGTTTTGTTTTCTTCAATTGATTCCGCGTTTAAAGAAAAAGTAATTTCAGCGTCGTCTGCAATTCCTTCTTCGAATGTTAATGGAATCAACCCGAGCCGGTTGGCAAGGTATTCATTGTACAATATAGTGTTGTTTTCGTAAACATCAACTTTGCTTATTGCAAATGAAGGTAAGTCTGAAATAATTGCTCTTCGCAAAGCATTGACTAGGTTTCTAGAGCAACCGCTTAGCTTGACAACGGCTTTGTCTGGTGATTTGCTGGTTAATTCTGCTTTCACCTTCTCACATCCTCCTTCCTCTTTTTCCGCCAGGTCTTTTTGTAGTATCGGTTGGAATTGGCGTTACGTCTTGAATTTTTCCTATTTTCAAGCCGCTTCTTGCTAGAGCGCGTATTGCTGCTTGAGCACCGCTTCCAGGAGTCTTACTGTGGTGTCCGCCTGGAGCTCTTACTCTAACGTGTACTCCAACTATTTCGCGTTCTTTTGCTTTTTCTGCTGCCTTGAATGCTGATTGCATTGCAGCGTAAGGACCGCCTTCTTCACGGTCGTTTTTGACTATCATTCCACCGCTTGCTACAGCAATGGTTTCAGCTCCACTTAAGTCTGTAATAGTAATAATCGTGTCGTTCTTGCTTGAGAAAATGTGTGCTACGCCCCATTTTCCTTCCAAGTAAACTATTTGACGCGGTTGTCTTGGTCTGCGGTCAAAGGTTTGTGCTCTCATTTAGTTGCTGCCTCGCTAGTTTTAATTGGTTTTTTGAACCAACCTACTTCTGGTTCTTCATCAAATTTTACTAAGTACGAAGGACTGTTTACTTTCTTTCCTTTTATTGAAATGTGTCCGTGAACTATTAATTGCCTTGATTGCTTCATTGTTTTAGACATTCCTTTTTTTACTATTACTGATTCTAGTCTCCTGCTTAAGACGTCATCTACTTTTAATCCAAGTATTTCTTCAATTCCAACTTCTTCTTTGTTAATTAGCAATCTTTTTACTCTGTTGATTAGTGCTTCAGTTCGTTTTTCCAAGTCAGCGCCTTTTCCAGCGAGAATTCTTCTTGCTTCACGCCTAATGTTTCTTAAAATAGTTTGAATTCTCCATAATTCCCTGGAGTTCTTTAAGCCGAATTCTGTTTTCAAAGCTGACTCTGACTCTATTCTAGTTTTATTCCAGAGTCTTCTTGGCTTTTCGAACAATTTTTTTAATCTTTTAGCGCCCATTTAAGTTCTTTACTCCTTTTTTGCTCTATCTGTTTTTTGTTGTTTTAGTGCTTTCTTTAGTACGCCGATAGTTAATCCGCTTCTTCCAGTACTGCGAGAGTGTTGTCCTCTTACGCGTTGTCCTGTAGCGTGTCTCCATCCTTTGTAAGAGCGAGTTATTTTTTCTCGGTCAATGTCTTGTTTTACTGCGAAACGCAAGTCGTTACCTAAGTAGTGAGTGTCTTTACCTGTTTCAATGTCGTTAGGTCGGTTTAACATGAATGCTTTAACGTTAAAGTCTTTGAGATTTTTTATTAAGTTTTCCAAGTCAGCTAGTTTTTGTTCAGTTAAATTACCTATTAATTCGTTACTAACTATGCCTAGTTTTTCAGCTGCGTTAATAATGCTTTTAGATAAGTTTTGGCCGATTCCGCGAACTAGTTTTAATGCGTCCTTTACTTCGTAATGACCGTCAATATCCTTGCCTACTAATCGAATAATTCCTTTGAATTCCTTGTTTTCTCTGCCTGCGGTTTTGAATTTCTTTATTTTCTTTACTACGCTAGGCGCTGCGCTATCCTTTGCTTTATCGTCTTTTCCTTTGAACTTTCTTTTTTCAGCCAAAAATAATTCAACTCTTATGTATTAGCGCCGGGACTGAGAATTCCGGAACTCTAGTTAATTAAACTTCGAGTTGCTTTCGAACTCAGGAGGCCTTGCGGCCACACGCTTTACGGTTTTTTTGGGTACGCTCTAAAAAGAGTAATCCACAAAAAGAAAACTTCCAGGCGTGCACGTTAACCACTCCGTCATCCCGGCACTTAATTATAATGCCTGAAACAGTTTTTTAAACCTGTTCCTCGGAATGGTTAAATCGTTCAAGATTCTCTTAGAAACTCGACTCTATTATAATGCAATAAAGCGTTTAAAAACGTTATTCTAACTCAAGAAAACGCTTGCACGACTCGAATTACGTCGAAAGCGAGTCCGTAATCGTCTTTTTTTTCAATTATGTCTTTCCCGTTCAAGAGCGCTTTAGCAAAACAAACTATTTCACCCTTGCCTGAGCGTACTTGCACTACGTCTCCCTTGTTAATGTTATTGTCTAAAGCAATCACTCCAACAATAGCTAAGTTAGCGCCAGTAGTAATCGGCTTCAAAGCGCCATCCGACGCGACGACGCGCTTCAAGTACATTACTTCCTCTAAATTGTGAATTATTTTGTTTAATTCAGAATCGTCCTTCTTTTCGTTATAAAGCCAGTAAGCATCGCTTAATTCCTGCATGGTTACTGCTTCTTTTTCACTAAAACCAGCTGCTTTTGTTCTCCGCAGCTCAGCCATTTCAGCACCGCACTCAAGCAACTCGCCTGCATCAAAACAGAGTTTTCGAACGTAAAACCCGCCTTCAACATCGCATGAAAACAAAGCCAAGTTTTTTTCTACTTCCAGCAACTTCAAGTCGTATACTTCGCGAATGCGCAAGTGTTTAGCTACTGCGCTTTCTAAGGGTGGTTTTTGCCAGATTTTTCCCTTGAAGTTTTCGAAAACGCGTTCTACTTCTTGAAAAGTTTTTGCTTCATTGCATCGCATTACCCCGATGTATTGCTTGCGTTCTTTAATGAAGAAAGGTGATGCTTTGCAAGCGTCATTAAGTAGTACTGGTAGTACGCCTGACACGTCTTGGTCTAGCGTGCCGGTGTGTCCTGTTTTGGAAGCGTTAAGAATTTTTTTTACGAACGCGCTTACTTCGTGAGATGATGGTCCGCAAGGCTTGTTTATTATTAACACGCCGAAACGCATTTTTTCTTGAATAGAGCGCTCGCTGGTTTTTTTTCCTTTAGTGAATTCTTCTTCCCCGAGAACAGTTAAACTCATTTTATTGGTTCCAAGTGCTTTTTGTTCATTCGCCTTGCTTTTCCTTTCTTTGAGTCTAATTCTACTTCAACGAAATTAGTGTCTATTTCTTTCAGTATAGTGCAGTACTCTCCGCTTCTTCTTCCAGTGAGAATAACGCATTTCCTGTCTTTGTCAAAAGCCTTCATTTTTTTAATCCCTCTTAAAAACAACGAATTTTATTACTGTTGTTGCTTGTTTTTATCTTTTTGTAATACTATTTGAATGAGTTTGTCTGCAACTCCTTCAGCATCGTATTTTTCCGTATCTATTATTGTAGCGTAATCTGGTTGTTTTAGTTCTATTCCGTACAGTTTTTGGTATCTGTGCTTGTTTTCAGAGTCTCTGTATTGAATTTCTTTCAGTGCTTCTTCGTAAGAACAATTATTTCTTTTTGCTATTCTTTCAGCGCGTACTGGTTGTTGAGCTGTAAGCCAGAAGCAATACTCGATGTTTGGTTTTTTTACTCCTAGTTTTTCAGCTACTAACGGCAGGAATACCGCCAAGCGGGTTCCTACCACAACGTTATCGTTTTCAAGCAGGAACTGGATTTGTTTTTTATCCAGCAAGTAATCATACTCGTCGTTAGTTTTAGCTTTCTCGTGAATTTCCATTAAGGTTATTCCTAGTTCTTGTGATAGTTCTTTGAAAGTGTAGTTGTATTCCTTCAATCCAAGCTTGGTTGAAACTAGGTTTGTTACGGTAGTATTACCACAGCCAGTGAAACCAGATATTACTATTCTCATTTCAAACGCATTTTCTTTATGTATTTCAAGTGAGCGAGAGACACGTCGTCTTCACCTATTATTCCGGTTTGCAGCCTGGTTTTTTCCTTAACTAGCGCAGACACACAGTTAGAGCATAATACCCCCCCGAATTTTCTTTCAGGTCTCTTTTTAGTTTTAGGTAACTTGCTTAATTGTGACCCTGTTTTTTTTGGTACGCCGAATAATTTTCTTCCGCACAAGCCGCATATTGCTGCTGACGGTTTTTTTGGTTGTCTTATTATCGTCCTGTTTCCAGTTGGCGTTTTTCTGTATCTTCCTTTTAATTTTTTCTTCATCAGTTTAGCCATTTGAGTAGACCTCCCGTAAATAGAATTAAGAATAGTAAATACTTGACTTATTGTTTTTTATTTATTCTGCTTACCACGCTTTGAAGGATTATTCCAAAGGGAATAGCGGCTACTATAAATAAGCCTCTAGCTCCGTACGTAGCTTCTTTGAACACGTTTAAGGCGAATAAAGCATTAAAATGAATGTCGAAAGGAAGTAATATCGTGTATTCAGGGTATAGCGCAGGTAAAACGAAGGAATAAAGAATTATGTACAAGGGTAAGGTGAATATGAGTGTTTTGAATGACATCATCATCATTCCGCTCATTTTCTTCATCATTTCGTCGTTTTTAGCTAGAAGTTGGTTTAATTCTGCTTCGTTTTTTTCTTTTTGTGCTTTCTTTATTGCTGCATTCCACTCGTTTATTTCTTTTTGAATAGCTTGCGTTTCGTTTCTTTTTCCATACTTGAATAAAATAGCGTTATTAACGATTGTAATTAGTAGAGTTAGAACTATTATCGAAGTAGTGTCATCTATTCCCGCTATTGCTTGCAAAAACATTATTTTACCTCACTATATTTTTAAGAACCGGGTATAACTCAAATAATTGTTGTTGAGCTAAGTCTTCATAAAACCTGTAAACTATTCCTACTGTAAGTAGTATTCCTGTTCCAGTTCCTAACGCCCCAGTTACGTCCGCGAACCAAGCTAGTATTCCCACGAAAATACTCCCTAAAATAGTTATTATTGGAATGTATTTCTCCAGGATTTTCTCTGTTATTCGCGGGTCTGGCCTGAATCCAGGTATTTGCAATCCGCTTTGTTCTAATTGCTTTGCCACGTCGCGCGAGCCCATACCCGTGCTCTCAATCCAGAAGTAACCGAATATTACGCAGAGTATTACCAACGCAATGCCGTAAGTAAACATGTGCGTTATTTCGCGAGGCGTGAGTATTATGCGCAAGTAGTTTTCATAGCCTCCTACTAACAACGGGGAAGGCAAGGCTGTAACAAAGTAAGCTAAACCGTCTATTGGCTGGTTGTTTTGGTACGTTCCTAAAACCCCTATTCCTGCTCCTGACAAGAATAATCCGAATAATTGAATGTTAAGCAGTAACGCTGATGCTAAGATTACAGGAATATTTGATACGTACAAGAATTTTATTGGGTACCTAGCGCCTAAACCCCTGGCTTTACCGTAAGCTAGTGGTAGTTCTATTTTCATTCCTTCAACGTATACCACCACCAAGAATACGGCTATAGTGAATAGTATTGGCACTAAGTTCCAGAACGCGGTTACTACGTCTCCGCTTGCTATTAATGTTATTGCGCCAGGAATTAAGCCTGAAGGCATTCCTGTTGGCGTAAGCACTAGAGAGAAGGCTCCCACGAATATTGCTTGAGATACTCCTGCTGCAATGAATAAACTGATTCCTGAACCTATTCCGTAGCGTTGTACTACTTCATCCAAGTAAATTAAGATTATTGAGCCTCCTGCTAGTTGCAGTGCTACTATTAATTGAGTTATGAAAACGCTCCCGAACAATGGAGGCAAGCCTGAGCTGCCAGCTCCTGCTGCAGTAATGTAATTAGAGAAAACGTAAATGAATGCTTCGCCAAAACTCAGTAGTATAGCGAGAGTTTTTTGCAGTCCTTGAAAAATGATTTTGTCTTCCTGTTTGCTGAAGTCTAGGCTGATTAAGCCGCTTCCTTTAGCTAGTTGCAGGAAAATGCTTGCTAACACGATTGGACCTATTCCTGCAGTAATCAAACTACCTGTTTTAGATCCAAGTAAAATATCGAGTCTCTGGAATACTTGCACTCTGTCGCTATCTAGCCCTATTGGAAAGATTTGCCCTAAAACAAAGAATATACCTAGAATTAATGCGGTCCATAACAACTTGTCTTTTAGTGAAGGAGGGTAATCTGGTTTTTTTACTTCCGGCAGTAACCCCATTATTGGTTGCAGGCTTCTTAATGCGTCCGTGAAACTCATTTTAGTGCTACAGCTCTTCTTTTTGAAAAGAAATTATTGAGTTGTTTAATAAAAACAATCGCTTTCAGCTTGTTTGTTCAGTTGTAATTCCGAGTGCGTTTAGTTTTTCAATTGTTTTTTTAGTAAAACTAGTTGCTTTGATTACTTTTAATTTGTGTTTTAGAGTGCCGTTTGATAGTACCTTGGTTTTCTTCAGGGTTAACTCGTTGTTTTCTGGTTTTAATACTCCTTTTTCAAGCAAGCAATCGAGTTGTTTCAAGCTTATTTCCTTCAAGTTTTTAGCGTTAGGGTTGTTGAAACCACTTAATCCTTTGTTTTTCTTGTTAGTTCCAACTGTTTTGATTGTGCGCAGCCAGTGGTGTTTTCTTGCTCCAGCATTTCCTACTCCGCCCTTGTTTCCTTTACCTCTTCGGTTTTTAGTGTTTCCACCGCCGAAAGTGCGGTTGGCGTAGTGTTTTCTTTTCCTGGTTTTTATTCGTTTAGCCATTTTCGCAATCACAACATTCTGTTTATTAATTCGTTTATTTTTTCTTTCCTGTTTCCTAACGCTCCCTTAGGGTATTGTTTTTTTATTGAGCCTTTAAACCCGTTTTTAGGCGGTTTTAGCCTGAATGGTGGCTTGCCTAAAGCCTCGAGTTTCTTTTTAGTTTCTTCGTTAATTTCCCCCCAAGTAACGTAATCTTTTATTCTCTGGAGAGTTCCCTTTAAGTTTTCACTTTCTTTTACTAGGACGCAGTGATTTTTTCTTGTTAAGCAGAGTTGCGTTAACGCGTCTTTCGTTTTGTAGTTTACGCCTATTATTCCTCTTACTCTGATTATTGCGCGCATTTTTACTTAGCACCCTTGAATTCGTTTAACGAGTTTAAAGCATGAATTGTTGCTAGAACCATGTTCAAGACGTTTCTAGTTCTTCCTTTAGTGAAAGTCCAAGCATCTTGTATTCCTGCTAGCGTTAGTACTTTTCTTGATACTTCCCCCGCTACCAAGCCTACTCCACGTGGAGCTGGCTTTATCATTATTTGAGTTGAACCGCTTTTTCCAAAAGCATTTCCTACTATTGAATTTGTTAAGTCTCCACTATCTTCCCATGAACCGCTTCCTAGTTTTACTCTAATTAAGTTTAATTTAGCTTTTTTTTGCGCAACTCTTATTGCTCCCCTAGTTTCAGCTGCTTTTCCAACGCCTACTCCCACGAAACCGTTTTTGTTGCCTATAACTACTACCGCCCTCATTTTTTGTTTTCTTCCGTAAGCAGTCATTCTTTGCGTGCTCTTTATTTCTATTACTTCCTCGCTTATTTCAGGAAGCAAGTAGTCTATTATTTCTGATTCAAGAATTTTTTTCTTAGAATCGAATACTTGGTTTAAGTCGGTTATTTCTCCCGCTAAAACCTTTTTTCCTAACTCGGTTTTTGGAATCCATTCGATTTTTTTTGCTTCCCTTTCGTATTCTCTCATTTAATCACTTTAATTGTTGTATTATTTTGCTTTTAGCTTCAGCAACACTTGTTTCTTGCTTTAAGTGTTTTCCAGTTAATCTGTCTTCGCTAGGTAGTATTTCTTGCGAGTAATTGCTTTTCAATCCCGCATCTACCGCGCCTTTTTGTGCTGCAAATATTACGCTTCCTTTAATTACTGGGTAAAGCCCTAAGTCTAATACTAATTCTTTTACGCCTTTGCTTAATGCTTTTTTTCCAGCAAGAAAACCAGTTAAGTAAGCTGAAGGAGTGTTGCTTTTTCCTTTGAATCCGTACTTGTTTAATTCTTTTGAACTAGTTGAAGTAATAGTTTTATCGCCTTTTTCATCAAAAACTACGATTTGCGCTATTATGTACGCGTTTGTTTTTCTCACTACTAGTCTTGGTTTTTCGCTTTTTAGCAAGGCGAGTCTCTTTGCGTAATTAGTTTTTTCTTTTCTGCGCCTTTTGAAGTGAACTGTGTATGTTGGTCCTGTTGCTTTCATTTTAAAATCACTTTAATAATTTTTTTTCATTCAAGTAACTCAACAATTGTTTTTTGTTGTCGAATGATCCTCCTTTAATTCTGGAGTATATTTTTCTCTTAGCTCCGTCTACTAGCGAGCTTGAAATACTTTCAAGAAGTTTCCTTTGGCTTCTTACTCTTGAAATCCACCTTTTTTTTCTTGATATAATCGCATATTTTTTTCCGAACTTGCTTCCTGGGCCTATTCTTCTCCCAAGTTTTTTTCGGGCTTGTTTTATTTTAGCTTTTCCTCGGCCTACGCCTTTTTTTTGTGTTGCTTTTATTGCGCCTTCTTTAATGAGTGCTTTCACGTCTTCAGTGGTTAGTGCTTCAGCTGCTTTTTTCGCATCAAGTATTTTAATGTGACTTTCGCCTATTTTCAGTACTTTTGAAGCAAGCCGTCTTATTGTTTTTAAACTCATTTAACATCACGGTTAGTTTTAACTGGTTTTTCTTTTTTAGGTTCTTCCTTTGTTTCTACTGGTTTTTTTTCCTCAATTTTTTCTGCTTTAATCTCTTTTTTTACTTCTTCTTTCTTGATTTCTTTCTTTACTTCTTTTGACTTGAATTTTTTTGTTTTTGGATTCAGTACTTTCAAACCAAGTTTTTTCGCTTCTTGAATAATTTCTATTTTCTTTTTGTTTCCAACGCCGCCAGCTATTCTTATCAAGAGTTTACCTGCGTTTTTCAATTGGCTTGCGTTGTGTACTAGTACTTCCTTCAAGCCGATTGGATGCAAGTGTTTTTCGCTTGTTTTAGTGCCGTAACCTATTTTTGGTAAAGCGCCTTGTCCGCTTGCAGAAATTCTTTGTTTGTTGTCAATTCCTCTGGGTTTTCTCCAGCCTGTTTGTCTTACTCGCTTTATCAAGTCCCAGTTTTGGCGCTTGAATTTAGGCACTCTCTTTATTTTAGCGTACTTGTTTTCAGTCATTTTTCTCACTCGTAATAAATTCCATCTTGGAATACTCGGTTGTCTTTAGCGCGTATTTTAGTTACTTTAACTAAGTTTGAAGCGGTTTGAGTTACGTCTTCTTTGTTTATTCCACTAACTAGTATTTCTTGTCCTTTTACTTCCACTTTCGCTTCCCCGCGTATTTTTGCTTTCCTCGGGGTTTTTTCTCCTAGAAAGTTTTTTACTAGTATTTCTTTTCCTTTTAATTCAATAGTAACTGGAAAGTGAGCGTAAACTAAAGCTAGTTTTTTTTCGTATCCTTCGCTTACTCCTTTAATCGCATTTTTAATGTGTGCTTTGATTGTGTTAACCATTGCCTTGATTTTTTTAGTTTCTTTTGTTTTGTTTGTTACTTCAATGGTTTTTTCATCTGTTTTTACTTCCAAGTGTTTTGAATTGAATTTTTGTTCTACTATCCCCATAGCTCCGCTTACAATGATCTTGCCTTCATCTATTTTGATTGTAATGCCTTGAGGAATATCCATTTTTAACCTTTTTTTAGTAAACAAAACAAATTAATTTTCCGCCTGTTTCTTTTTCTTTCGCTTGCTTGTGGCTCAGTAATCCTTTTGGAGTAGCTACTATTAGCAACCCAATTTCTCTTGCGGGTAGAAATCGGGTTTCGTATTTTTCCCATTCGTTTTTCCTTACTGGAAACCTTGGTTTTATTGGCCCGCAGCTATTTATTCTTCCCAGCAAAGAAACTTTGTATTCTCCGCTTATTGTATTGCTTTCTTTTTCGTATGATTCAATGAAATTGTTTTCTTTCATTATTTCTAGTATTCCTGCGAGTAGTTTTGAAGCTTGTTTTAGTACAACTTCTTTTTTTCCTTTCTTGTCAGCTAGTTTTAGAACATTTAATGAATTTGCTATTGTATCTACCATAAAAACACCTAATACTTAACAAAGCCGATTTCCGTGGCTTTTTCTCTGAAGCATTTCCTACAGATTTGCAGCGAATATTTTCTTATTAATCCCTTTGACGCACCGCACAATTTGCACTTTCTATTGAATCTTTTCTTGAATTTTGATTCCATTTTCTGCATTTAAACTAGTTCAACTCCAAATTCTTGTTTCATGAATTCTTGAGCTTCTTTTTTTGATACTCTTTGTTTTTTAGGAATTTTACGCGAAGCAATTCTTCTGCGCAATACTCTTATTCCTGGTTTTTTAAGCGTGATTATTACATCGAAACCAATCATTCCAATGTTGGGGTCGTATTTTATTCCAGGGTAATCAATGTATTCTTTTACTCCAAAGCCGCAAGTGCCGTAGTCGTCAAAACTGCGTGAATTCATTTTGTTTTCAATTACTTTCAAACCTTTTTGTACCACTTCTTTAGCTATTTTTCCTCTTAGAGTGGTTTTTACTCCAATTGGGTCTCCGCGTCTTAGTTTGAAAGTAGGTATTCTATTGCGTGCTTTAGTTGTAACCGCTTTAGTGCTAGTTATTTTTTCCAGGAGGTTCCTGGCGTTTTCTAGTGCTTGGCCGCCTTCGCCTACTCCAATATTGAGTGTTACTTTATCTATTGAAACTTTATTCACTTTTATTCACTCTTGAATTTTTCATCTATTGCAAATAAGTAGCTTTTTAACGTAATTTGCTCGCCTTCGCTGGTTTTTACTTTAACGTTGTCTTCTGTGCCGCCTTTTCTTTCAAGCACTTCTTCAAGTTTTCCCATTGTGCCACTGTTTTTTCCTTTGTAAATAAGGCACAAAACACCTTTGCTTAGTTTTATTGTGGTTTTTAATTCTTGTTTCGGAATGCTTAATACGAGCGTGTCTCCTACTTTAAAATTGTCTTCTTCTTTTTCAATTAAGTAATTTCTAGAATCGTGCAAGTTTAACTGGATTTTTCCTTTTTTCGTGGTGGTTTTGCCGATTATTTTGCAATACTTTGTTTTTGTTTCTTCTGGTTTAATTTCAATTAAGGCTATTGCGCCTTTTTTGGTTGATACGCGGTAGTGTTTCCCTAGTTTTGGTAGTGAAACTACATCCATTAATCCTACTGGTGTTTTAGCGTTTTTTACTGGGATTCCGTCAATTAAAACGTTTGAATCGTGAAGTATTTTTTTTGCTTGCTTGGAGTTTTCTACTAACTTTAGTTTTTCAGTTAATAGTTCTGACAACGTTATTGCTTCTTTTGCAGCGTGTTTTCCAGGAATGGTTCGCTTCAGCCACTTAGCTCCTTTTCTAGGCAAGCCGCGGAAAACCGTGCTCGCTATTCTTTTTAAGTGTTTTACCATTCCTTTTCTAGCCATTATTTACTACCTTTTTCTCTTGAACTTAATTCAATTAGCATTAATTTTGAGGGGTGGAAACTGATTAATTGTTCTTTACCTCTAGACGTCTTGATCGACAAGCCTTCCAAGAATACTTTAGTTTTCTTGACGTCTACGCGAGCAATTTTAGCTTCTTTTTTCTTTTGGTTTCCGCGCATTACTCTTACTTTATCGCCTTTTTTTGCGCGCATGCTTCTCTTCTTTTTAGCTTCCTTTAATTGCTTGCTTAAGTGAATGGTTAACAATTTTTGTTTTTTGTGCAGTGGCAAGTTGTAAAGGGCTTTCCTTTTTTTTCTTGGTTGTTTTGTTTCCTTGTCTTCAAACTTCATTTTTTACACCACTAGCGAAGCTATAGCAATGACTTTAGGGTAGCGTTCTGCAATTTCTCTTGCTACGGCTCCTTTTATTTCAGTTGCTTTAGGAAGCTTATTATCATCAATTAAAACACACGCGTTGTCTTCAAAGCAAACGCGTTGTTTTCCGCGTCTGAATGTTCTTTTTTGTCTTATTATTAGCGCGCGTTCTTTTTTCTTAACCATTTCTGGTTTTCCTTTCTTTACTGATACTCGGACTACATCTCCTATTCCTGCGCTAGGGTTTCGTCTTAAAGCGGCTTTTGCGCCTATGACGTTTATTACTTCAACGATTTTTGCTCCGCTATTGTCGCTGCAAGTTAATTTAGTGCCTATAGTTATTCCTTTAGTAATTTTTGCAGTTAATCCGAGCATATAATCACTTGTTTATTATTTTCGTAACTATGTGAGATTTAGTTTTGCTTATTTTTCTAGTTTCGTTTATTTCCACTAAGTCGCCTTGTTTTACTTGCATTCCTTCTGGAATGTGAGCATGAATTTTAGAGCGTCTTTTTTCAAGTCGTTCGTATTTTGGGTTTTTGTATTCGTAGTCGATTCTTACTGTAGCGGTTTTCTTTGCTTTAGTGCTAGTTACTATTCCAGTTCTTACTGCGCCCCTAGTTGCTTTTTTTAGTTCCACTTTTTCATCCCATTTTTTTCAATAATTTTTTTGTTCTGTCTTCCGGTCTCATTATTAATAGAGTTCCTTTGACTTTCACACCGTGTTTTGGAAATAAAAAAACGCTTCCTTTTTTTGGAACGAGCTTTCTTCCTTTACTCGTTTCAATCAAGAATGCGTTAGTAGTTTCGTCTAACACGATTCCTTTCAAACCTTGCAAGCCTTTGCTTGAACTATGCTCTATGCAGAGTTTTTCTCCAATGAATTCCCCCAAAACGAAGGAATTCAAATCAAGCTTTTGGCCAGTTGAAGTTTTGAACATGACAATTAACGTGAAATAATTTAATGCATTACGGTCTTTAAAAACCCTTTCGTTTAAAAAATAAAAAAAAAAGAAGGGAAATTATTGCGTTCTCAGTAAGAAGAGTTTGATTCGCTTCTACTTCTTCTTTTCGTGAAGCATTCTCTGCAATATACTGGTTTTCCTTCTCTTGGTTCGAACGGAACCTCACATTCTTGTCCGCAATCGCTGCAAACTGCTTTGTGCATTTGGCGTGGCCCGGTGTTTTGGTGTGGGCGGTGTCCGTAGTGACCTCTGTCGTCGTCAAATCTCTTCATATTCTATCTATTTCCTCCTATTTTTTCGCTAATTAGGGTATTTTAATACCTTAATAGCGTCTTTTGAATAACCTAATTTTACTAAGTAATCTACTACTGAGTCTTTATGATCCCCTTGCAGTACTATTATGCTATTTTTAGCGCTTCCTCCGCAAGCGAGTTTGTGTTTAAGTTCTTTTGCTGTATTATTCAACTCGCTTCCTGAAAGTCCTTCTATAATAGTTACTAATTTTTTATACCTCTTTCTCGTAGTATAAATTTTGATGTTAGCGCTAGTTGCTTTCTCTATTGTTTGGCAAGCACAAATTTCTTTGGGCAAGCCACAAACGTTGCAGTTAGACACTTTTTCTTTGAACCTCTATTAAATGCTTACTCCTTTTTGTTTTAAAAACGTTTTAATTCGGGCTATATCTCTCCTGAGTTTTTTAATTAAGCCCGGATTTGATGGTTTGCCTGTTTGCTTGCCGCTAGCTCTTTCAGCATGCAAGTTTTTTTCAATCGTAATTAATTGTTCTTTTAGTTCGTCTGAACCCATTTCCTTGAAGTTTTTCTTCTTAACCATTTATTTTCACTCTTTCTTTTTTTTCCGGGTTTTCACGGGTTTTTTTGTTTCTTCCTTTTTTTCTTCAGTTTTTTCTTTTTTTTCTTCAACTTCTTCTTTTACTGGTTCTTCAATTGTTTCTTGAATGACTTCTTCTTTTACTTCAACTTCTTTTTGAATCGGTAAGTCGCTTATTCCTGCGTCTCTCCTAAGTATTTTTACGGTTATTCCTATTGTTCCTGCTTTTAATGAAGCTGTGTACGTTCCGCGACAAACTTTCTTTAAGTCTTCCCCACTTTTTTTTAAGTACCCGGCGCGAACTGTTATTGTTTTTGCTTTACCGCCTTTTCCAACAATTTTTCCCGCTACCCTAATTTCCGCACCTAGTGGGTCTGCATTCATTATTTCTTCTAACGCTCTTCTAAGTATTGGTTTTACGTTGGGTCTAGCTTCAATTTTCTTGCCTATTTTTTCAGCCATTAACTTGGCATCGAGAGCTGGTTCCATTACTTCCAAAACTTCTATTTGCGGGTTTTCTATGTGGTATTCTGTTTCTAGAATCCTGCATAAATCGCGAATGTTAGCGCCTTTTCTTCCTACTACCATTCCTGGTTTTCTTACTGTAATTGAAATGCGAGTTGCAATAGGCGTTTTTTGAATACTAGTTTTTGATACTCCTGCTTTCTCTAATTGAGAGTTTAGGAATGTCTTTATTTCCAATTCATTTATTGCCGCCTTAATTACTTTTTTTGCTATGGACATTCTTTACCCTCTTCTTTTTTTGAGTTCTAGGTTCTTCTTCTCCTAAGCCTATTTCTGCTTTTGCAGTAACGTAATTACTCCACATTGCGTGTTTTCCGTAACCGAGTGTTGCAGAACCGACAAATTGATGTCTGTACCTGCGTAAGACGTTTTGCTTGTTTGCGCTAGCGTGTTTTACTACTAATTTTGTTTCATCCATTCCTTTTTTGATTGAATTAGCTATCGCGTTGTTAAGTAATTGCATTGCGTACTTGCATTCTTTCTTTGGGTACTTGCCTTTTTTACCGCCTAGCTCGCTTCTGTGACCCATGCCTGTGTTGAATTTTGTGAATCGAATGGGTTTCTTCATTTGAATAGCGTCATTAAGTACTTTTTTTGCTTCAATGATGTTTTTTCTTTTGATTGCACGCAGTACTTGGCTTAAGTCTTTGTAAGAACAATCCACATCGTGAATTTGCGCTGTGCCGAGTCCTTTTGTTTCAAATGAATACTTGTATAAACCCATAATTTACTTCAACTCTACTGATTTGGACCCGCGAGTTGCTCCTACTCCTGGTCCGGAGTGTTTAACTGATTTAATTGTTATAGTGTAATCCCCGAGTCTTTTTCCAAGCATTTCTGGAACAATTTTTACGTCAACCCAGTCTTTTCCACCGTATACTTTAATAGTGTCGCCCAGCATTTCTGGAATAATAACCATTTGTCTAGTGTGAGTTTTGTACGTTCCTTTGTTTTTCCTGTAATTTTTAAGGAAGCTTTTCACTTGGTAACTCATTCTTTTTAGTGTTCTTTTTGCGCTGGTTGGAATTAGTTTAATGAATTCTTCTAGACTCAGGTTTTTGAGTTCTTCTTCGGTTAATCCCTTGTAATTGAATTTTCTAGCCAACTTTATTCACCTTAAACCTTTCCTGCTTTTCCTTTTCGTCTGCCAGTAGTTCGAGCTGCAATGTGTCCTGCTTTTCTACCTGGAGGCGCGCTTCTCTTTATTGTAGTTGACTTACCGCCGGTTTTTCCTCCGTACGGGTGGTCGTAAGCACTCATTGCTCTTCCCCTTACCTTCGGATAAAGTTTGTTTCTTGCTCTCATTGCTTTTCTTTTTGTTCCAGCTTTCATGAACGGCAACTCGTTTTTGCCTCCGCCACAAACAATTCCTATCGTAGCCAAGCACTCTGGATTTAGTTTTATTACTTTTTTTGTTTTTAATTGAACTTGAACTTTGTTTGTGTCTTCATCTTGCGCTAGTCTTTGACAGAAGCTACCTGGTGCTCTAGCGATTTTACCGCCGTCTCCTGGAGTTATTTCTACATTGCAAATATTAGTTCCTTCAGGAATGTCCCCTACTTTTGATATGAAGCCTAAGCCTGTTTCTTGGCTTAGTACTTTTATTTTATCGCCTATAGCGAGTCCTTCTTGTGCAACATTATAAATTCTTTTTCCGTTGCCGAGCATTATTGACGTTACTAATGCGTGCCGACCTGGATCGTCAGCGAAACCAAGTATTTCTCCTGGTCCGGCGTTTCGTTCAAATGAATACTTAACTGGAGTCAAGTACCTGTGCCCGAGGCTAGAATAGCGCGGCGAGCCCTTGCCTCTTTTTTGGTGAGTTAGTCGCGTGCCCATTAAATCACTTTGAGTTTAGCTGCCAAGTTTGCTGCAGCGTTTTCTTTTGCAAACGAAACCATTGCTTTTTTCTTGCCGTCTGCAGTAGTGAGCGTAGTTACTTTGCTCGCTTTTTGCTCGTATTCTTTTTCAATCTCGTTTTTAATTTCTTGTTTAGTCGCGTCGTTTCTGACGATGAACGTGATTTTGTTTTCGCGTTCTATTCCGCGTACTGCTTTTTCAGATGTTACTACGTATAGTATTGCTCTCATTTTATTTCACTTAATAATATAAATTCTCATTCTTGAGTTTTTCCAATGCGCTTTTAGTCCAAACTACGAGTCTTCCTGCTTGCCCACCTGGCGCAAGCAATTCAATGTTTAATTCTTCTACTTTAGCGTAGTCTAAACCAGGAATGTTTCTAACTGCTTTCCATACTCCTTTGTCTTCGCCTGTGATAACTAACACGCTTTTTGGAGTAACGTAACCGCCTTTCCTTAGTTTTGCGCGTCCAGATCGTTTTTTCCTGTGTTCTTTTGCTCTAGTCAAGTCTTTTTCTAAACCTAGTGCATTCAAAATTTTTGTTGCGTCTTTAACTCTTTTTACGCTTTCAAATGAATCGTCAACAATGATTGGCGTTTTTAATTCGTTGAGTACGTGTTTTGCCTTCACTATGGCTGCATTCGCAGTTGCGGCTATAGCGCTCCTGATTGCAGTGTTTTTTTCTTTTAAGTTTATTTTCTCGATAATTATTTTTTGTGGTTTAGGTGGATGCGCCCTGCGTCCGCCAGCAGAGTGAGGTACTCGTCTTACTTCGCCTAATCTTCCTCCGGATAATTTCAATCGAGGAAGCCTGCTTCTTCCAGTGTTTATTGTTTGCCTCCATGCTTTTCTGCGTCCGTAGTATTCAGCAGTGTTTTTTAATCCTGCTAATGGATCGCTTCCTTTTGGTTGGTAAAACCTTGTTCTGAAAGCATGGTACGCGCGTTTGATGATGTCTGGGCGGTATTCTTCATTAAATTGAATAGGTAACTCGACTTGGTTTTCTTGTTTTCCTTCAATTGAGTAAACGCTTGCTTTCATTTTATAACACTATTTCTTTTAATTCTGCTTTCATTGGTTTTTCGCTCGTTTTTCGTAATAACACTAGTCTCTTGCTTGGGCCTGGAATGCTTCCTGCTAAAAGCACGTAAAATCCTTTTACCACGCCGTAATTGTGAAATCCTTCTTTTGGAGTTATCTCGCTTCCAAAACCAAGCTTCAGTATTCTCTTATTTTTTTCAGTTCTCTTGTGGTAACCCATTTGCCCAGCTCTTGGAACAGTATAAAATACTTTAGCTGGCCGTTCTGCACCAAGCGTGCCTCCGTGCCTTCTTTTTTTAGTTGATTTTCTTATTCCAAGGGCTACGCCGAATCTTTTTACTACGCCTTGCCAGCCCTTGCCTTTAGTTACTGCTATCGCGTCAACGAATTCTCCTTCCGTAATTACTTCTTTTAATGGAATGTTTTGTCCTAAGTATTTTTCTGCGAGAACTATTTCTTCGTCAACGCTTCCGCCTAACGCTATTTCAATTAATTCTGGTTTTTTCTTTCCTAAACCCGTTTTGTACGGTTCAGTAACGCAAAGTAATCTTAACTCGCTTATTTTTTCTCTCATTGCTTTTAAGTCTTCCATTGTTTTTCCCTTCTTTGCTGGATTAAACACTTTCTTTAAGTCCTTGGGTGCTTTCAGGGAAACAACTTGAGTTAACGATTTTAATCCAAAATAAGTTTTTTCAAAAGCATTTACGGCGTAAACAAATAAGGGAGGAATTTCGATGAGAGTTGCGGGGAAAGTGATTTCTTGTCCTTTAGTTGGCGTGGCGCGGTCGTCAACCATTACCACGTGAATCATGCCTGCTTTATATCCCGCTAAGCCTTGCAGTCCAGGTACGTTGAGTGGCCAGTGTCTTATTCTAGGCGCCATTCTTTTGGCTCTAGATCTATGCCAGTACGCCATTGACCCTCGTCTTGGCTTATTTTTACTCATAATTAATCACAAAAAAACTTGTTTGCGCATGGTTTGTTGTTAGTCGCTGGAAAAGCTCTTTAATATTGCAGGCGTGCGCTTGAACAATATTTTAGAGTCGCAATACATGCACCTAATAAAATCTCCTTCTATTTCACTGAATTCTTTATCGCAGTTTGGACAAATATAACTCATTTTTAACCACTCGACTTAAATCAAATGAATGCTTTCGTTAATAAACTTTTTTCTTTACAAAAACTCTTTTTATTACGTAAAAGCGCTTAAACCCGTTCTTTTCTTAAAACAAGCATTGTACGCACTTGTTTTTTTCTTAATTGGTTTATTAAACGGTTTTCAGTGTTTTTTCATAGTCTTTTACTACTGTGCGTAGTTCAGGAAAAAAATTTTCTGGGATTTCTTTTGTTTCAACAAATTTTATTTCTTCACATTCTTCTGGTTCTTTTATTGATGGCTGTCCTTTTGTTATTTTGCAAAGGTATCCGTAAACACTCCAGCTTTCTTTCTCGTTTTCGTAAGTTCGTTTAGACACTGTTTTTTCTATTTTTATGCCAATTCCCAGTTCTTCTTGCATTTCTCTAATTATACTCTCTTCAGGTGTTTCGTTTTCTTCTACGCTTCCACAAGGGAGTGACCAGAGGTTTGGTGCTTGCTCGTCTTTTTCAGTTCTTTTGGCTATGAGTATTTTACTTTCGTCATTTTTTATTATGGCTGCAACTCCTGTAATTTTCCTCATTTTTTATTCCTTTGCTGCGAAAATAATTAATCTCTCGCTGTTTTGTTTGTAGCTAGTGGCGTCGAATCCGCCGTAAAACCTGAGTTTTTTGAATCCGTGTTTTGTCAGGTTTTGTTTTAACTCTTCTGCACGCCATAATTTTTCCAGGCTTTTTTCCTTGAATTCTTTTTTTTCTCCCGTTGTTTTGTAGTGAAACTCGTATTGAAATTGGTTGTATCTTACATTGTCTAAGATTTTCTGTTTTCTTTTTGTTGTTATTCGGAGTATTTCGTTTTCTGATATTCTTTTATTTTCCTTGTTTTTTTCTTCTAACGGGTTTGCGGTATCAATGAGTATTACGCCGTGTTCTGCGGTTATCCTAGCTGCTTCTCTACAGAACGAATCTAATTCTTCGTTATTGTATGCATAGGCTATTGCACTCCAGGTTGAGATTACTGCATCGAAGCTTTTGTTTTCGAAAGGAAGGCACGTCATGTCGCCGTATATGAATTCAACTTCACTGTTTTTTTTTCTTCCTTCATCTAAGAGGGGTTGATTTACATCCAATCCAGTTACTTGGTATCCTTTTTTTGCTAAAGGGATGGTTATCCTTCCTGTAGCGCATCCGCAGTCTAAGATTTTTTTTATTTTCTTGTTTTCTTTTAGGATGTGGTTAATGAATTTTACTTCTTTTTCTGTTTCGCGGTAGGTAAGAATAAGATCGAAGTTCTCGGCGAATTTTGTATAAAGGTATTCTTGAGTTGCACTAGGTACTTTTTCTTTTAGGATAAGATTTGTTTCCATATTTAGTCAGGGTTATTTTAATTATTTATTTTTTTCTGTAGCTTGATTAAAGAGCCTCCGATGGGATTCGAACCCACGACTTTTTGCTTTACGAGAAACTTTTTACTAAAATGTTTCATCAAAACAATTTTTGATCAAACTTTTCAAAAAAGTTTGTACCATGCAAACACTCTACCAGGCTGAGTTACAGAGGCGATAAATTTGTATTTTTATTTTGGGAAACAAAGCTTATTAATATGCTTGACTGCAATAATTTGTTTTTCAAGGTGATTATTTAATGGGTAAATTTCCAGTTGCTGACAAAGCTTTTCAATCGGTATTGATTTGCAAAAAATGCAAGGCTCGCAATCCAAAGTCTGCAAAAAAATGCAGGAAGTGCGATTACACTAGATTGAGAGCAAAGAAAGCAAGAAAGAAAGACGCTAAAGGCAGCAAGTAAACTCCTTTTAGTTTTCTTGCAGGAGTCCTCTTACGCCTATTTTTTTCGCGTAAGGACTCAGTTTTTCTTTCATTTTGTTAAAGAATTTCATAGCGTAAGCTTCTTTGTTAGCGTAATCCGGGTCGAGCGTTACGTCGGAACGGAATTGCTGTAAGTAATACGCGTCAGCTCCTTGAATTAATTCGCCGATTTTAATCAAGTCTCCTTCATTAAGTAAGCTTGGTACTACGGTAGTTCTGAATTCGTGAGGCAAACCGCTTTTCTTGATGAAGTCAATGCTTTGCTTTATTTTTTCCGTGTTTATTTTAATTCTAGTTACTTCCCCGTATTTTTCTAGCGGTGCTTTAACATCCATCGCTATGTAGTCAACTAATTTTTTTTCAACAAGCAATTCAAGCATTTCAGGCATAGATCCGTTTGAATCTAATTTTACTAGGAAACCGCGTTTTTTTATTTCAGAAAGCAATTCCGGCAAGTCTGGATTCAAGCACGGTTCTCCTCCTGTTACTACTACTCCGTCAAGCAAGTGCTTGCGTTTTTCTAGAAAAGCCATTGCTTCGTGCAAGGGAATAGTGCGTCTTGCGTCCCTTAGTTTAGGGGAAACTAGCTCTGGGTTGTGGCAGTACGGGCAATTAAAATTGCAGCCGTAAAGAAAGAAGATTGTGCTTAATTTCCCTGGGTAATCTAGTAGAGACAATGGCTGGATTGCTTTAATCAACACGTTTTTTTCACTTTATTACGAATGTTTTTCTGTCTTGAAATTCTTGTCTTTTGCCGTCATTCCATTGTGAAATTGGTCTTATGTATCCTACTACTCTTGAATATACTTCGCATTTAGTTCTCTCCATTTTTTTTATTCACCCCTGCGCTTTGATTTTAATTGGCGTTAATCCTTTTTCTTCATCGCAAACTGGACAGTACTCGTGTTCTCCGTTTAAGTAACCGTGTTCTGGACAAACGCTGAATGTTGGCGTAATAGTGTAGTAAGGTAGCCGGTAGTTTTCAGCTATTTTCTTGACTAATTGTTTAGTTGCTTGAATGTCTGGGAGTTTTTCTCCAATAAAACCATGTAGTACTGTTCCGCCGGTGTATTTTGTTTGCAGTTCGTCTTGCAAGTCTAGTGCCTCGAAAATGTCGTTAGTAAAGTTTACAGGTAGTTGAGTTGAGTTAGTGTAGTAAGGCGCGGCGCCTTTCTTCCAGTCTTCCTCGTTACCTACTTTAATTTCCGGGTATTGTTTTTTGTCGTGTTTAGCGAATCTGAATGTCGTGCCTTCGCCTGGCGTTGCTTCTAAATTGTAAATGTGTTTTGTTTCTTCTTGGTAGTCTCCTAGCCTAGCTCTAGTGTGGTTTAAGACTTTGATAGCAAATTCTCTTCCTTTAGGTGTGCCTGTTCCTTCACCCATGAAGTTGATTAGTGCTTCATTCATTCCTAGCAAGCCTATTGTTGAAAAGTGGTTAGCCCAGTAATTGCCGTAAGCTTGTTTTATTCCACGCAAGTAGTATTTAGCGTAAGGATATAAGTTTTGTTCAGTTAAAGTCTCGAGGACACTCCTCTTTATTTCCAAGCTGTCTTTAGCTAAGCCGGTTAGCCAGTCTAGTCTAACAAAGAATTCGTCCTCGTTTTTAGACGCGAATCCGATTCTAGGAAGGTTTATGGTTACTACTCCAATGCTTCCTGTTAAGGGGTTGGCTCCGAATAAGCCGCCGCCTTTCTTGCGTAATTCCCTGTTGTCTAAACGCAGTCTGCAGCACATGCTTCTCGCGTCTTCGGGCTTCATGTCGCTGTTAATGAAGTTGGAAAAATAAGGAATTCCGTATTTAGCGGTCATTTCAAAAATCTTGTCTGAAACTTTAGAATCCCAATTAAAGTCTTTAGTAATGTTGTAAGTCGGTATGGGGAAAGTGAATACGCGTCCTTTAGCGTCTCCCTCCATCATTACTTCCGCGAAAGCTAGGTTGAATAAATCCATTTCTTCTTGGAATTCTGCGTAAGTCTCGTTTTTTTCTTCACCGCCGATCACTACTTTGTCGTTAGCTATGTTTGCTGGGGGGTTCAAGTCTAGAGTAACGTTAGTGAATGGTGTTTGAAAACCAACTCTCGTCGGCACGTTGATGTTGAAAATGAATTCTTGAAGCGCTTGTTTTACTTCTTTGTAATTCAATCCGTCGTAACGAATGAATGGCGCTAGGTACGTGTCGAAGCTAGAGAATGCTTGTGCTCCTGCTGCTTCTCCTTGCAGCGTGTAAAAGAAATTAATTACTTGGCCTAAAGCAGTCCTCAAGTGTTTAGGTGGTTTGCTTTCTACCTTGCCGGGTACTCCCTTGAAACCGTTTTTAAGCAAGTCAGGCAAGTCCCAACCGCAACAATACACGGATAGTAATCCCAAGTCGTGCAAGTGAAGGTCTGCATTCATGTGTGCGTCTCGAATCTCGCTAGTGTAAATGCGGTTCAGCCAGTATCTTGAAACTAGTGTTGAAGACAAGTGGTAGTTTAATCCTTGCAAGGAGTATTCCATGTTGCTGTTTTCTTTTACTCTCCAGTCTTCCTTGCCAACGTATTCTAAAACGAATTTTTCTCCCTCGCTTACTGCTTGTTTTAAGTCTCTTACTCGCGAGTGCTGGTCTCGATAAAGAATGTATGCTTTAGCTGTTCTCGCGTGGCCTTTTTCAATTAGTGTTTTTTCAACTAAGTTTTGTATTTGTTCTACGGTAGGGATTTCGTCAGTAATGAGTTGAATTACATCTTCAGTGATTCCTTCAGCTGCCTTGCGGTCTTTTCCTCCTACTGCTTTAGCTGCCCTGAAAATTGCTTCAGTTATTTTTTCTTTATCAAACGGAACTATGGAACCGTCGCGTTTCTTGATTTTATTTGGATTCATTTGCTTCACCTTGTTAATTTGGATATTTCTTTTTCAAACCTTTTCACGTCTTCAAATTCTTTGTAAACGCTTGCGAACCTGATGTACGCTACTTTATCTCTTTTTTTCAAGACGCGCATTACTATTTCCCCAATTTCTTTAGTAGAGACTTCCGCGCTTTCCTTGTTTAAGAGTTCTCGTTCTACCTCGCTTACCATTGCTTGAATTTCATCGGAAGAAATCGTTCTTTTTTCGCAAGCTCGTTCTATTCCGCGAACGAGTTTTGCTCTATCAAAATATTCCCTCCTGCCGTCTTTCTTTTTCACTAGAATCGTTGTTTCAGTTCTCTCGTAAGTAGTAAAGCGTTTTCCACAATCAGTGCATTCTCGTCTGCGTCTAACTGCATTCAAGTCTTCACTGTCTCGAGAATCAGCGACTATTGTTTCTTCAAAACCGCAGAAAGGACACTTCAAGTACTCCACCTTTTTATAAACTTCACAGTAATTCTCTTTTTTTGCTCTTTACCCCACTACTACCCCTTGTGGTTCCAGAGCTAATGTTCTACTACATCTGGCTATTTAAAGGTTTCTGCGGTATTGTGCTGGTTTAAAAGTTTTCCTGTATTTTTTTAGTGCTGGGGGAGAGATTCGAACTCTCGAACTCCTAAGAGACAGGATGACTTAGTTTTTTTTAGTCGAGTTTTTTTCTAAAAAAGTCGCTTAAGTCCCGCGCATTTGGCCAGGCTTTGCTACCCCAGCATAAGCCGTTGGAATAAATTTGTTTGTTTGTGGTTTAATTAGTTTACGCGTGCTTGTTGTACAAGCTAGTAATGCGGTTAACGTAATTTACTGTTTCTTTAATCGGAGGAATGCCGTTGTATTTGCTTACTCTTGCTGGTCCAGCGTTGTAAGCAGCTAGCGCTAAATCTATTCTCCCGAAGCGGCTTAATTGCAAGGCGAGGTAGCGTATTCCACACTCAACGTTTTTTTCTACGTTTAAAATCTCGTTTTCAGGCAAGTGGCAAGCACTTGAAGCAGTTGCAGGCATTAACTGAAATACGCCTTTCGCTCCTTTAGGTGAGCCCGCGTTAGGGTTGAAACCGCTTTCCTGGTAAGCTACTGCGCAAGCTAGGAGGAACGGGTCGTTAATCATTATTTTTCGTTGTTGAGTGTTTAGTAACGGAGCATAGTTTTTGATTGCGTTTAATACTCTTTGCGATGATTGCCCGAACGGGCAAGCAGCGTATCTTGATTTAACTGCGTTTCCCGGAATAGTTAGTTTGTATCCTGCGAGTAATTCAGTGTTTATTGACTTAAGAAACGGGTTTGAACCAAAAATCTTGTTTTGAGAGTAATACCCCGGCAAGTTAGCTATGCTTGTTGCTTGACTGATAACTAAATCGTAGTCACTGCTTGCTTGCACGTCTTGAATTGTTTTTCCGGAATAAATTTTTACTTCATCAAACTGCAAGGCAGTTGCGAAAGTAGTGAAAAGAATCAATGCGGCTAGTATTTTCTTCATCTTAAAGAAAGGAATGTTTTTCAAGCATTTATTTCTTGGGTTTCTGCAGGAAAGAGAGGAAAGCAGTGTGAACTAAACCCAGGTTTTCTGGTCGCATTCCTTTCTCGCGCACGAGGAAATCGCGAACAATTACTTCAATAGTACGATAATGCGTGAAGCCTAGTGCTTCTCCAGTTAGAACGAATTTTTTGGCTTGCTCGAAGTGAGGTAAGTAACCAACTGCGAATCCGCCTTCGTTAAGTGATTCTAAAGCAGCTGGAAGTAGTTTTTCTGATTCCGCGCAATCAAGCGTTACTAAATCAATTTCTTTCTCGTCAAAGCCGTTTAAAGCGTCTTGTTCTTTTACTTCAACGTTCGTGAAACCGGTTTTCTCAATGTTTTTAAGAATTATTTTAGCGAATTCCGGGCGTTTTTCGTAAGAGTAGACTCGTCCTTTTTCTCCAGCAATGTTCGCTAGAAACAAAGTTAGGAATCCAGAGCCTCCGCCGCAGTCTATTGCTTTGCTTCCAGAACCAAAGCCAGTTAAAGCTACTATTAGCCCTGAGTCTTTTTGTAAAACCACAGCTGGTCCGCGTTTGAGTTTCTTGAAGTCAATCATTTTTTCTAGAGCCCCCGAAGGGAATTGAACCCTCGACCTATTGCTTTCTATAATTCTTTTGATCAAACTTTTATCAAAAGTTTGTACGAGGCAATCGCTCTACCGCTGAGCTACGGAGGCACTTTTACTTAATTAGAGTGTATTGTTTTAAAGAAAAACCTTTACTCTCTCTTGAAGCGAATGGTTATTACGCCGATTAGTATTGTTGCTAGCATTAGTAGTGCTAGAGCAATGTTTTCAGGCCATGATGGTAGCGACAAGTTTTGGTTTCCGTTTGGTGGTTCGTTGAAGTCGTAAATTCTGTTTGTTCCGAATGGGTTTGTTGCTGGAGTTCCGCGAGTGCCGTCTTCAGATCCAGTGAAGCTAATTCCTTTTGAAGCAAAGTCTGGATTCATTGGAATATCTTGACCATTGTAAATGCTAATGCTTCCAGTGCTTGGGTTGAATGCTAGAATGCCGTTTTGTCCTCTTGCGGTTAATAACGTTGCTAGTATTTCTTCAAAGTCAGGTCCCTTGACTGTTACTGCTGGTTCGCCTTTGTTGTTTTGATCGAACTTAATGTTAATGTCGCCTTTGTCTGTCGGGATAGTAACGCTGCCGTCTCCCTCTAGTTTAGGGGTTCCAGTTATCTTGTAATTAGTTATTTCGCCGGTTTCTTTATCTATTCTTTGCAGGATTGGGTCGCCGTTTTCGTCTGTAGTAAGCAAGTATTGAGCGTCAGGTGTTTCCCAAGAATAAATTCCTTTCCCCCCTAGTATTTCTTCCAACGCTTTGTTTAATTCCGCCTCCATTTGAGGATCCTTCAGGTCAATATGTTCTATTGTAGGCGCGTCAATGTCTTTTCCGTCTAAGTTTACTTTCTCCATTCCAGTAGTAAACCCGTTAAAGAATTTCGCGTTGCCTTCAGCTAGAACGTAAACGAACAACAAGAGTTTCTTAGTGTCTGGATCAAACTCTATTTTTGCTTTACCTGAATAAATCGTTAAGAGAGTGCCGGCAGTGATTATTCCGTTAGCGTTTTCAATAGTTACTTCGCCTTCCCCGCTTACTTTTATTACTCCGTTGTCTGCTTCCTGCGTTACTCCCTTCCTGTCTCCACTAGTGTCAATGAAAACAATTGTTTTACCGTCCAAAACGATTGTTCCAGTAGTAGTATCTATCGAAGTTACTAAACCAAGAAAGTCAGTCAAGTCTCCAGTTACAGTTCTTCCAGTTAGTTTTTCTAACTCGTCTTTAAAGCAATCAACCGCATTGCAGTTATTTCCCATGTTGAGAATGGTTTCGCCTGATTCCTTAATATTCAAGAACTCGTCTTTACAGCCGTTCAAGCTAGTGTAAATTATTTTGTTTGGTAGAATGATTTTAGCTAATTCCTGGTTGCGCAGCCTGCTTAGAGCACGGTCAACCCATTCTGGTGAAGTGAATGCGAAAGCAACGCTGCCGTCTTTGTTTATTTTCTTGAATCCAGCGTTACTGAATTCAAGCAAGCTTCCATCAGCATTGATTAGGGTTTCTTGAGGTAGGCAGTTGTTTGCTTTTAATAAGTTGAATAGTTGTCCTTTCACGCTCCATGAACTCTTCTCAATGTGAACGTTGAATAATTGCATTGGCTGAGTAAAACTTTTTTGGTTTTCCATTGAAGTCTTCAAGTTTAGTATTTCTAGTACTTCCCTCAAGTCGAGTTCTCCGAAGGACTCATTCAACGCGTCTTTAGCATTAATTTTATTGAATGACATGGGTAAAGCGTTTTTAATGTCGTCTATAATGCTAGCGCTGTTTGAAGTAGTCGTATCAGTTAAGGGAGTTGGGTTGCGTGCGGGAAGCGCTTGGTAAGTAAATATTTTGTATTGAGAATCCTTGCAGTTAGTAACGTAATTCATTGCTAAGTTTCCTTGATAGAGTTGAATTATTTGAGGCAGGCTAGCTGTATTAATGAATTTAATAAACATGTTATTGTATAGGGGGTCTAGTTTAGTTCCTAACGCCGCTATTTTTGCGCTTGAAGCAGTTTTTATTAGTGAAGTGTACGGTAGTAAGTATTGAACTATAAATCCTAGAGTCATTGTTGTACGGTAACCGCTTTTTAGTGAATCTAGTTTTTCTTTAGAACAATCTACTCCATCAAACATTTCGGGGTCTATTTGTAATACTTTTGCATTAACTGCTAACCCGTAAGATAAAACTAGTAGGGACGGGAAGCCGGTTAAAGCTCTGGCTGCAATGAACGGTAAACCAAATTGAAGTATGTACGTGAGCGTTTCAGCTTCTTCTTGTCTTTCTAGTTTTAGTAATGCGTCTGGTACTTTACCGTCTTCTGTTGAGTAAAGCATGGATAAGCTAGTGTGTTTTTCTTTGCTGGTTATTCCTCGCAAGTCTTCAAAGTTTGTTGTAGTACTGCTTCCCTTCCAGTTAGTAGTGATTAACCAATTCAAGTTTTTGTTGGTTTGAATCTTTGTTGTGGATTTAGCAGAGTTTTCAGTTAAGTCTTTTGATTCTGGTTTGTTTATTATAAACAAGCGGCCGGCTTCGAATGCTTTCCCCGGCGTAGTGAATCCAGTGTAAGAAGATAATCTTTCTTGAACCGTGCCTAATCCTAGAAAGTCTGTTGCTTTCCTGAACGCGCCTATTCCTGAATCCTTGCTTTGCTTGTTAGCGTAAATGCGCAGGTAATTAGAGTCTTCTTTTCTTATGTGAATGATTAATTGGTTTGCTGCAGCGAATGCTAGTCTAGCTGGCCCTAACCACGCGCCTCCAACAAAATAACTTGCGGCTAATCTCTTGGATGTAATCGCGGCTACTCTTTTTTGTGCTTCCTGGCTTTCAATCAAGCTTTTTACTTCAGTTTGAGTTTGAAGCATTATTTTTTCGTTACTAATTTTTGTTGCGCCCGTATCTATTGTTTCAGCAAAAGAATTGAAAGCGGATTGCATTTCGTTTAAGTTTGGTTGCTTTAAATTAATATTAACTGGGGCGGTTCCTAATGCTGAATCGCTAAAACCATTTCTACTTAAAAACGCGCTACTTACTTCTCCATTGTTTTTTAATTCTTTGAAAACTTTACCTGCGTTTTCTGCTATTATTTTATCTGTTGACTGCAAATCATTGCTTAATTTTAGTATTACTTTTTCGTAAGCATCCGCATCTGCAAAACCGATGTTACCATAACCTCGTATCGTGGTTACTAATGAATCCCGATTTTGTTGAATTAATTGAATAGTTGGTATAGTATCGCTGTTTTGTAGGTTGTTTTTCATGTTAGTTAAAATTCTTTCTTTGTCCGCGATTTTATCCCCACTTACTTTAAAATTATAGAACGAAGTAATGCCAAAACCTAGTGACGCATAGAAATCAACTTGATTCCATGCGTTACTGAATCCCAACCAGTCTTCAAAAAAAGCTGGAACAATCAAGTTGCCGCCTTCATTCAAATTAAGCATTGACGTTGCTTCATCTGTTTGAATGAATTGGTTTGTGGGTACGTCTTCTATTTTTCCGTTAGCTGGATTCGTGTATTGACCTTTTTTGCATTCTCTGGTTTCTTTGTTGCAGTAAACCAAGTCTTGATCCAGCGTTGCCCAGTACGTTACTTTACCTTGAATTTCTTCATTAAGCAAGCAAGAATCAGTTTGCATTGCCGGAACGTCGTTTAATTGTTCTAGCGTGAATTCAATTGGTTTGCCGTTTTCACCAAGCGAGTCGGGAATAACTATTTTTAGTTCTTTTTCAGGGCTCGTGTCTGTGGGAGTTACTGGCGTAGTATCGCCTTCTTCTTTTGGTATTAAACCGTAATCTGATAAGATTCCTTTCAAGCTTTTTTCTTTTTCTTCCCCGCGTGTTTTAGAATAAGCTATTGCTTGTGGTATTGAGATTTTGTAGTTGTCTGGGTTGTCTTTGTTTTTATCAAATCCCTCGATAGTGCGTTCAGCTACTTCAATCGGGTCTTCATTCAATAATGCTGCTAGAGTAGTTATCTTGATTTCTTTTTCAAGCAAGCTCAACGGGTCTTGAATCTTGGTGTTGGGACTCAAGGGATCAATGTACTCAGAATTTTTTTGTTGGTTTAATGCAGCGCCAGTATCCAAGTCCGTTATTTGTTCTACTTGAGTAGTCAAAACGTTGTCCCACAAGATTTTTCTTTCTGAATCACTTATTTCAGCTACGTCGCAGTTTCCTGAAGTAGTTTGAGCGTATGCTAATGGCGCCATTAATTCTACTAGAAATAAGACGCTAATTAGGGTGAAGAAGAGTTTCTTCATGCTTAAACAATTTTACTCGCACAGAGTTTAAATAAGCTTCATTTTCGTAGGGCTTTAATACTAATTTATAGTAATCGTTTTGCATGCCTGAATTAATTGCAATTGCTGTTTCCTTTCTTTACTACGCCTTGTTTTTAGTCGGGGGTGTTAGTATTGGTTACTTTGTAATGCGTTTGTCTTTCCCTGACGTTAGGCTCTTAGAGAAAACCGAAAAAACTGGCTTGTCTGCGTTAGTTGGCGCGTTATTGTTGGTTGCTGCGATTGCTGTTGATTACTTGGTTTCAGGCGTTAACGTTGTTTTAAGCACTAAAGGCTTGTTTCCGTTAATTGTTTCTGTTTTGATTACTGCTTCCTTTTTAGTGTTGCGTTTGTGGTTTAGTTTCTTGAAACCCAGAGTGCTAGTTATTGGCATTCCTGCTGCAAAGTCTTCTTTGAAGGGAGAAATAATGGGTTTAGTTGATGACATTAAGCATGAACCAATCCCGATTGTTGAAGCAAAGAAAATTGAGGAAAAAACCGAGCCTTTAGTTGAATACTTGCCGCCTACTGAAAAAAAGAAAAAGGAAGTAGTGCAAGACGCGCCTCAACCGCACGAGTGGTTTAATGGGCTTGTTTCTTCTATTGCTTCTGTTTTCTCAAAGAAAAGCATGGATAAATCAAAACAAAACGCTGCTTTGCGTGACATTAAGGAATTGAATGCTCCCGCTTCCTTGTCTGTACAGGAAGATGTAGAGTTAGGCAAGCAAGAGCGTCGGCGTTTGAAGGAAGTTGAAGTAGAATTAATGATTAAAGACGTAGTTAAGATAGACGAGAAAAAACCGGATGAAAGACACCGGCGTTACATGCAGAAGGAAGTGATTACTCCTGAAGAAGCGCAAAAGCAAGTTAAGGAATCAGCTAGAAAAGAGTCTTTAACCGATAAAGTGTCAGTTAACGTGCCGCCGAAACCAGTTGAACCGATTGTTGCGCAGCCCGTGTCTCCAACTACTTCTGCTTCAAAGAAATTGTTTGCTGACTTGAGTGCTATTTCTTCAGGAAAACCAAAGGAAGTAGAATTAGTGAAAGCTGAAGGCCCTGGTTCTTGTCCTCGTTGCAAATCAAAGAATTCGCGAATAATCTTTTGTCCTTACTGCGGGAGCGCTATGTGCGCTAACTGCACGCTTAACTTGACTCCAACTGAAAACGGTTTTGAGTACGTTTGCCCTAACTGCAGTGAAACCGTGTTAGTAAAGAAAAAAACTTAAGACTTCCAAATGCAAATCCTCAAAATATAATCCCTTCTTTCTGAAGTTAATTGATCGTTTTCTACCGTATAATACAATACTCTAAACGGACTAGCTATTGATACTAAATCTAGCTTGCTAGCTGCTTCGCACCCTACGAGTTCTGTATAGCTTGGGTCGGGGTAGAGAACGTGGTTAGCATCAATAGTAACTTCGTCGTTAGTTATTCTAGCGCCGTTAATGGTTATTGGCTTGTC
>JBDRBT010000014.1:0-67258 GCA_043822385.1 Microcaldota archaeon
CAATGCAAGGAATACCTAATTCTCTAGAAACAATAGCAGCGTGGCAAGTAATTCCGCCTTCGTCAGTTAGAATAGCTGACGCTTTCTTCATTGCAGGCACTAAGTTAGGATTAGTAGCATGAGAAACCAACACGTCGCCAGGCTTCATTTTCGCCATGTCGCTAGCCTTGTTAACAATCTTTGCGTGACCCCTAGCTGTACCTGGAGAAGCAGGCGAACCATGCAATTCCTTTACGTTAAAATCAGTTTCTTCAACAATAATTTTGTCCTTGAGTTTTAAAGCCTCGTCACCAACATACGCGGCGTCGCCATTCTCGTTAATTAAAAAAGAAGAGAATTTAACGCGTTCTCTAGCTAAAGCAGAATCAAAAAAACCATTCATTAAAGCTTGCTTCACTTCACTCAACGTCAAATGCCTAACTTGAATTTCATCCAACCCAATCCTCTTACTTATTTCAGTAAACAAACCACGCGTCCAACAAGACGCTTGAAAAACCACGTCTTTACGCAACAACTTCAAGAACGAGAAAACACGCGCAACCTCAAACCAGTACGAGTCTTTTTCAGTTAAACCAAGTAATTCAGCGTATTCAACTTGCTTTCTTTGAGTTTCCCTAGTTTTTTCCCTTAATTCCAAAAGCTTTTTTTCAGCGTCTATGCCTTGTTTTATCTCGCTATCAATAAGTTCAATGAAATACGCTTCATCCAAAACAACGGGTCCGTCATACTGAAATTGAAGCCAATCGTATTCTAAAGCATGCGACTTAATCGAGTTCGTTGCAGAAGAATCTTGTTGAATCAATCTAACTAACTTAAAGAAATCTTCCTCTTGCTTCATTAAAGGAGATTTTTCTAAAGGCATGGTTAAAACCGCGAAAGCTTCAGCAACAGTTAAATCTACATTACGGTCATTAATGCGTTTTTCTAGCAATTCAGTTAATTGAGAAGAAAACAAGTAGTGATCAAAATCAACCACATTAGGCAAGTGACCCCAAGTATTCATTTCAACCCAACTCTCGTAAAGCTCTTCAAAAGCACTAGCTAACTCTTCATTAGAACATTTAGACCAGTCTCTCTCGCGGTAATCAAGAATTTTCCGTTTCAATAAATCAATAAATTCCCTGCTTTTTTTGTTAACTAGACTGAAAAACTCCGGGTTTTCAAGGGAATCTAAAACTTTACGGCCGTGCTTCAAAAAAATTTCTTCTTCAATGCACCACTGCCAGTTCCTATTTTCAAAAACCAGTAACCAACGAGTTGGTTCTTCACTAATTAAATCCGCTATACCCGTGCAAGAAGCTCGACAGTAAGCAATAACGTGAATCATTGGACTACCATAGTCCTTAGCAATGCACTTAAACCTCATTTCTACCCCAACCTGCCTAACGGCTTGGAAATAGAGTCACTCAAGTGCGTCAAGGAATTCCTTGAAAAGTAAACCACTACAACAAACAACGCTATCAACGAAGCTTCATCCAAGCTATTCAATAGCAAAAAGAATGACTCGCGAACGTCCTCCAAGAATACTACTGCTAAAATCAACGCTGCTTCGTACCACTTCATTTCAACATCACGTTCCTTCCGCGCTAATGTCTTCAACAGGCATTAATACCGGCCTCATTTCGAATTCTTGCCAGTTAGAGTACGTAGCTCCAGCTTGCCAGTACCAAAAAACCGCCAAGCAAAGAGAACCAATGAAAGCTAAACTATTCAATTGACCAGTAGCCCCGTCAAGCAAGCCAGCTAAAAAGAACAAAGTAGCCATGCCAGCTAGACCGCTCTTTATGAAATTAGCGTTAACTTTAAGCATTACTTGATGGTATTCACTAACAAGTTCAGCTTTAGTCTTGATTACTTCATGATTCTTGCGTAACTCGTCAACCTTTACAGGGTAATTAAAGTGCTTTGGCTGGCTTAGTCTAGAGAAGCCAGGAGCGAAAGACCTCAAAAAGCCTTCAGGGTAATACCTAGTGTAGTCAGTCATATCATTCCCCTCCCTTGGTTCAACACGTAAGCATTGTGCGGAAGCATTTTCACTGGATCGTGCTCGTAATCAGTCCAGTCTCCAGCATAGCCACCCCAAGCATTAATCCAGTAGTGAACAGCTAAAGCAGCAGTCAAGCCAGTAACTAAAATAAACTCTATAGCGCCGGTAGAAGAATAAAAATCGTACAAATAGAAAGACGCAAACAAGAAAACAATTGAAAAAGCAATCTTTTTGTAAGTCTTCTTCATTAAAGCGTTATAGTTGTTAACTAACTCTGCGCGAGTACCAACACGCCACAAGGAATCCATTGAAACCCTATTCAAGTTAGCAGTGTTGTTTTTCCTCTTGAATTCCTTAGCTGGAGGCATAAAACTCCATACTCCAGCGCCTTGCTTCCTCAATACTTCATCTAAAAACGGAATAGTCATATCCTCAATCACCCTTGTTACTATATTTCAGTTGTAACAATATTATTTAGCTAAGATATAAAGATTTGTTGTAAGCCAGCTTACGACAGATTAATATAGATCTTTGTTGTCAGGATTAATATGATGGAAGGACTAGCGCAATTACAGGGAATCGGCTTGACTAAGAATGAATCAATCATTTACTTGTCTTTATGCGGGCTAGGACCTGCTAACGCGTCGTCAATAGCAGAAAAAAGCGGAGTCAACCGCACGCTCGTTTACGACACTCTAAAACGCTTGATAGAGAAAGGTTTTGTCAGTGAAGTAGATATAGACAAGAAAAAATTGTTTAAAGCAGCCGAGCCAACTAAACTCAAAGCGTTAGTGGAAGAAAAACAAAAAACTATGCTCGAAAGCATTACCGCCCTTATTCCAACGCTTGAAGAAAAATACGCTAAAAACTCTAAACCAAGCGTTCAAACCTTTACTGGCTTAGAGGGATTAAAAACGGTTTTTACTCAAGAAATAGAAGACTTGCCTGAAAACGGAGTTTTGAAGGTTTACCGCGTACAGCCCGGCGTTGCTAGAAAATCCCCTATCTTCATGTCTTGGTGGCACAAGAAGAGAGCAGCAAAAAACATTGTTTTCAAGGGAATAATTGATCGTTCTCCGGACGCATTCAAGCGCGGGAAAGAACTAGAAAAAACGGTTTTGACTGAAATAAGATATTTAGAAGAAACCCTGCCTTCCCCAGTTACGTACCACGTTTTTGGTAATAAAGTATCAATAATGGCCATGGCTGAAGAAGAAAGCTTAGGCATTATAATAGATAGTAAAGTCGTTGCTAAATCACTTGAAGAAAACTTTGACTTCATTTGGAAAAAACTAAAACCATAGTTTATTAATAATTAAGAAAAAAAGAAAGTATTATGGCAAAACCACGCTCTTACCTACAAACAACCAGGTGGGTAAACGCCTTAGTAAAAGAAGGCAAACTACCCTGGATAAAGGCGCTTCCGTTAGCCACTCACCAAGAATTCAGCATTAAAAAAATAAACCCCTTAACTACAGAAAAACTAGCGGTAAAAACAGATTCACACTTAAATGAATTCAAGGGGACACACGCAGACTATTTCAATACCATAACTACTGACGAATTCACAGCTTACTTGATTCATGCAAAAAAACTACCTCTAGGAAAAGCACTTTATGAAGCAACCATCTCAAAAAAAATATCGAAATACTTCAAGCCAGAAGAAATAAAATCATTCATTATAGGAAACTGGGCTAGTTGGAAAGCAAACCAGATAACTAACGATTTGTTTAAAAATAATTTGTGTAGAGACCGAGGAAATAAGGAAAAAAAGCAAGAAACAACCAAACACTTGAAGATGGAATTAATCAAAAGTATTTCAGCATATCACAAACCAATAATAAATCTTAATACGATTTGGGGTGGACACAAAGACGGGGGCAATGCAGACCACCTAGATGAAATTGCTTTAAACAACTTGCATAAAATAACTGAAAAAATAAGGGAACACGGCATAAATGCTAACGTCAACTTGCTTTTCGCTGACTTTCATGCAGACAAAATAAACAAGAAAAACCCTGTAGAAATAAAAGAATACCACAAAGACATTCAAACTCTAGCTGCAAATAAGGGCTTTACTGTAACAAAACTAAGCGACTTCTGGCTAACACATAATCCTTACGCTAAGCAAGGGGAAAATCCTGAAGAAGCTAAAGACAGCCTAAACAAAGCAATAACCGCAATGAAAATACTCGAAGACGAAGGAATAAGCGCTATTAAAACAAAAAAACATTACAGTGGAAGCAAACAACCGGAAGAAGCGTTCGCAGCTTACACTACTATAAGAAATATGGAAAACAGTTTATTGGAAAAACACGCCGAACCAGGAACAATCTTTTTGTCATTCAGTAATCCAAGACAAAAAGAAACAAAGGAAAACGAACCTGAAAACACTATTCACTTCAGCCCCATCGGACACAAGGAAAACGACTTGCCGTGGTTTACTAAAGGAAAACCAATTGAGATAAAATCAAGATTAGACGAAAAAGAAAAACGCAAACTAACTGAACTAGCTGAAGACCCTATTAAAGAAAAAGAAAAAATAGTTGATTCAAAACGAGTTGGATTCACAGACTGGCGGGTTCTAGGAACAAAAATAGGCTTGCTGTTGCTAGCGGGAACGCTTACTTTCGGCGGAAGTGCTTCAGCAATAAACCAGCACTACCAAAAACTCGTGAAACAAGAACAACAAAAACAAGAATTAATCATAGCGCAAGAAACAGCAAAAGACGCGAGAATTAAACACGAACTAGAAAAAGTCGGAATAACGCACCCGGACTGGATTAAAGCAATGAAAACAAACAAGAACGTAGTAAAAAATTATTCTTTCCTAGATCCACTAACTCCGAAAGACCTAGTTCAAATTAAAAAAGTAGGGAGCGCATTCGGCCAAGGCAGCCCAACTACAATTAACCTTGCAATGCCTTTACTAGTAATGTGGAATAACCACCTATCCGCATCCAGTGACCCCAAAAGTGCGTTAGACTGGGAAAAAACAGAAATAGACGCTGCAGCAAGAGTCTTAGCTAAGCAAGTCGGGTCAGATGGATTTATAGTAAACGATGTTTACCGCCTTGCAGAAGTCATAAAAGATAATAATAGGGATCCAGAATTCAGGAAAACCATGAACATACTTTCAGAATACGCTAAGTACGGAATATATCCCTTCGATGAACCAGTAATTCCAGATTGGATGAAGGAAATGGAAAAACAAAAAGCAAAAAAGAAATAGAACTTTCTTTGATTAATTTTTCTTTCTAAGAAAAATTAGTGGGGACGCCGAGATTCGAACTCGGATCTTCAGGTATCTTCTTTGCTGCTCTTCACGAAATCAGAGCTCCAATAATCTTATCATTCTCCTTTCGGAGTCAAAATACCTATTTTTTATTGTTTTTATTACAAAACTGGAGCCTAACATGCTGCCAGGTTATACCACATCCCCGTTATTAGAATAATATTCTGTGCAAGCAACTTAAAAATCATTCCAGCACTTACAGTAATACAGAATGGCTACTTTAATTGGTGTTGACGAGGCAGGACGCGGATGCGTAATCGGGCCGTTAGTGATTTGCGCGTTTAAAATAAACGAAAAACACGAAATAGAATTAAAAAAAATGGGCGTGAAAGACTCTAAACTATTGGCACCAACAACCAGAAACAAGTTATACAAAGAATTAATCAAAAGCAAACACTGTTTGCGCATTATTCCAGCAACTGAATTAACTGAGTTAATGAACAAAAAAATTTCTTTAAACGAAATCGAGGCAATAAAAATAGCGGAGTGCCTGCAGGAACTAGACGACAACGAGACAACTGCGTTCATTGATTCTCCTGACGCGAACCCGAAAAAGTTTGCTGAAAGAATCAAACGGCTTGCGCCAAACCTCAAGATTAAGATAATTGCTGAAAACAAGGCGGATGTAAACCACTTGGTTGCGAGCGCAGCTTCAATAATAGCTAAAGAAACGCGCGAAATGGAAGTAACAAGAATAAAAAAATTGGTTGGCGACTTTGGTTCAGGTTATACATCTGACGGGAAAACAATTGTTTTCTTGAAGAAACATTACGGTAAAAATAAAGCGTTGAATGAATTTATTCGTGAAAAATGGAGTACTATAAAGAACTTGAAGACAACGCAAGTAAAACTAGGAAATTACTTTAAGTGAGCTAACACTGCATGCACTAAGTCATCGTGCTTCAACTTAGAAAACCCGTTTACTTGTTCAACATGCTCTGGTTTAACGCGATTAGTTCTAATCAAAGTTTTTAACACTAAAGACTTTTCAGCTAGGTTCACGCTATGATCAACTAAAGGAGCATATTCCGAACTTTTTAGTTTTAATTCCTCTCTCAATTCAGAAGTATGTTCCGCGCCTAAAGAATTTACTTTTGCACTTAAAGCTTCAATTTTTTCTGTATTCAAGCCTTTAAGCTTAAAGGTAGTGGTGTGAAAATCCATTTTATGGCCTTCACTAACATAACGCGTTTTTGAGTGTTCGCCTTTCAATGCCATTCAAACCCCCCTTTAACAAAAGTAGTTCAAGCAACCTTAAAACTAATGGCATTAAACAAAAAAAGGGGAGGAAAGAAGCTTAGAAGAGTTTTTCCAAGTCTTTTTCTTTCTTTCTAGCTACTCTAGCTACTGAGTCCTTCAAGCCCAAGCCAATTGCTATTGCTAAACCCAAGCCAATAGCCAAGCCTAAAGCGCCTAACAGTATAGCGAAAGAATTCTCAAGAATCGACACGTTTGCTTTAGGAATCAATAAAGGTAGTGCAATAACTATTCCAGAGTAAGCAATGAAGACTTCAATAACCCAACCAACTAGCTTGGCGAAAGGAATCTTTGACATTTTAATGTGGTCAGTAATATAGTCTCCAGCTACTAAAGCAAGCACGAGTATAGCTAATCCTTGCAGCAAGTTGCTGAACGTGTAAGCAAACAACCAACTAATCAAGGGATACAAAAAGAATTCAGGTCCAGCTAAGCGCATTGCGGCACTGCCACCAATGTGCAAGAAAATTATTAGTGTAGACCACTTCAAGAGTTTAGTAAAGAAGTCAGTGAAAGTAAAACCAAGTAAAGCATCATGAATATGCCTCTTGCGCAAGCCTTCCTCAAACTTTACGTGTTGGAAAAAGTGTTTTAGGATATCTACAAGCCAGTTAGCAACAATCCAGCCAATGCCAAAGGCAATTAACACCATCAGCAAGCCGCCTAAATCAAATAAAAAGTTTTTCGATGCAACTCCAAGCTGCAGCATTACTTCATTGTATATAGATTCCAACATTATCCAATCACTCCTCTAAACTTAATCGAAGGTTTAAAAACATTACCCTTGAATCCTTTTTAAAACTACCCTTCACTATAGAGGAAAAACAATCTTCCACCTATACCTTTGTGTTTTCGTTCTTGCGGATAGTGTTTTGCAACAGGAAGCAAGAGTAATTAATCAAGTCAATCAACGCGTCAACGCGATTTTCGTAGAGTTCTTCATTCCGATTGTGAATAATGAAGTACTCCATTCGGTTTAACTTGAGTTTCATAAACGCTAGCAACTCCCAGTCTTCCTGGTCCATCCAGTTGTTGTCGTAAATCTTTTTCCTCTGCGCTCTAACGTCTAATACTCTCTGCAGAACATCTTGAGTTTCAGTGAAATTAATTAACTCCATTATTTTTTCAGTTTGTACTTGTTTTTCCACGCAAACCACCTTAAATAATTAAGCGAAAAAGCTTTTAAATTCAATAACACAAGTTTGTAATACTGTTTTTTAAAGTTTAATTTAGAGGTTTAGTTTAAATGGTTCAATATCACAAGACAACTAAAAGCAAGCAATCTGGTTCGGGCGGAAAGAAAAGAAAAACTCGAAACAAAGTGTTAATTCACTATGGTGGCTTCTTTTCCAAGTCAAGAGTAGCTAAAGAAGGACAAAAACAAGAATTAACTTCCTTTAGAGTACTCGGCGGAAACAAGAAGACTGCAGCTAAAACAATCACGTTCGCCAACATTTCAGACGGCAAAACAGTCAAAAAAGTAAAAGTATTAAACGTGGTTGAAAGCCCTGACAACAGGCATTACGCTAGAGAAAAAGTGGTTACTAAAGGCTGTTTAATTGAAACAGAAGCTGGAAAAGCCCGAGTAACCTCAAGGCCAGGGCAACATGGCGTAGTAAACGCTACACTCGTAAAGTAACCAAAAGGCTTATAAAGCTAATCGTGTCCTTATAGTATTCCCCTAATGGTTTTTACGAAATGGATTTTAAGGTGTTATTCAAGACTAGAAAAGGAAATGTAGTTCTCGAATCCAGTGAAAAACAAGGAATCGAGAAGAAATTATTGAACCAAGCAAACCAAAAGAAAGCAATGATTTTCGATACAATCGGGTCAATAAAAAAGCCATTTTACTTAGCTAAACCCTTAGATGAAAACGTCGCGGGAGTATTAACGAGTTTGAAGGTTGATAATAAATGAAGTGTTCTGAATGCGGTAGCAATAAAGTAAAGCGAGACTCAGAAAGAGGAGAAGTAGTTTGCAGTGATTGCGGACTAGTTCTTGAAGAAAATGTAGTCCAAGAAGGACCTGAATGGAGGGCTTTCGACGCTGAACAAAGAGCTACTCGCGCTAGAACAGGCGCTCCATTAAAATACATGTCTCCAAACAAGGGCTTAGTAACTGAAATCGACCAGTACAACAGGGATGTCCGCGGCGGGAAAATAGCTCCAAGCCAGCAAGCACAATTATACAGAATGCGAAAGTGGCACAAGCGCGCTTCAATTTCAAACAGCATTGAAAGAAACCTAGCTATTGCCTTAACTGAATTAAACCGAGTAGCTTCACACTTGGGTTTGCAGGAAGTTATTCGCGAGAGCTCTGCATTGCTTTACAGAAAGTGCGTTGAAAAAGGATTAATTCGCGGAAGACAAATCGAGTCAGTAGTAAGCGCAGTTATTTACGCGGTATGCAGGCAATACGGAGTGCCTCGCACTCTAGATGAAATTTCTGCAATAGCTGAAATACCAAAAAAAGAAATTGGTAGAACCTTCCGTTTAATAACCCAGGAATTACACTTAAAGATTCCTTTAACCAACCCTCAATTCTACATTACTCGCTTCGTTACTTCACTGAAACTAAGCGGTGAAACACAAAAGAAAGCACAAGAAATACTAAACCAAGCTTTAGACAAAGGCCTAGTTTCAGGTCGTGGCCCAATGGGTGTTGCTGCAGCCGCAGTATACATTGCTTCAGTTCTTGTTGGTGAGAGACGCACGCAAAAAGAAGTAGCAGACGTAGCAGGAGTAACAGAAGTAACAATTCGAAACCGCTACCGCGAACTAAAGAAGGCTTTAGCGCTGAAAGTAAGCATTTAATTTTTCTTCCTTCTTATTTTATTGTGGTAAAAATCAACGCGAAAAAAGCACTCTTGACGCTAGCGTTATTAAATGCATTAGCAATAACAGGGGTAATAGCTAACAAGCCAACTGCATCAGTAAACAATCCTCTTTACAAGCCACCTGAAAAAATAGAGAAAACAATATACGCCTACCCGTTTCACGAAGAAATAAGTAAAAATCTAGCTGAAGCCAAGAAAAAATACAAAAACGTCAAAAATATTGATTTAGTTGATCCTTTCTTTATGCAAGCGCTAGCAGTAAAAGAAAGCGGGCAATTCCCTTGGGTAGTAAACCGGCCGAGTAAAAACGAAACTGATGTTGGCTTGTTTCAAATAACTCCACTAGCTTTAGAAGAAGCTAAACGCATAGGCGCAGTGCACAAAAACACTACACTCAAAGACTTGTTTTACTACCATCCTGACGCGGGAAAACTAAAAGAGTTAGCTTCATGGCACAGGCAGTACGTTACGGATGAAGAGGGAGTGAAAAGAACTTTTCACGACTGGCTTAAAAACGAAGTAGAAAAAAACATTAAAGAACGCAAACAATTGACTAGAGACCCCACTCCTCAAGAAATACAAGAACACAATAAACAAGCCCTAGAAAAAAACATTACGATCGCAGCGAATATAGTTTTAGAACACTTGAAACAACTTGAAAAATCCGGCACATACAAAGGAAACGAATCGTTAACTGGTTGGGGCGCAAAATACTTCAACCAACTCGATGAAAAAACCAAACGAGAAATTCTTGCAATGAGTTACTTGACTGGCGTAAACCAAGCTAAAAACAAAACTAAACTAGCACAATCAAAAGAAAAAGTCGACCCCCTGAAAATACAGTACGGTAAAGACCATCACTATGTTTGGAACAAATTAAAAAACGGCGGAACTAAAGAAATATCGTTCAAAGACTACCCCCCAAGAAACAAAACGGAAGAAATAATACTCAATACGCTTGGAGAAGCTCGTTTCAAAAAACTCCGGAAAACCAAGGGAACAGAAATACCTTGGGGGCGGATAGCTGGCGCAACTCTTTTAGTAACGCAATTCTTGTTGCTTGAAAGAAAACGCAAGAAAATACTAAAAACAAGAAAAGAACAAGAATCATGGAAGGGCCCTATTAAAAAAACAATTGAGCCAGAAAGGGGAGAACGAAAGCCATTGTGGGACGGAAAAATCAAGCCAAGAGAAGGACCGTCTAGAACAAAGAAATAATTTTTTTAACCGAGTAATTAGTTTTCACTCCCATCGGCGAGTAATGCACCCTAATTCCCTTCACGCGTTGAACGAAATCAATAATCTTAAAGTTAACTGGCTTGTTGTAATGATCAGCTAACACTGAAACATCAAAAAAAGGCTTCTTGAATTCATCTTCAACTAAAAGCGACTCAAACAAAACACTAATTTTTTCTTTATCCGCATAAGTTCTTTCTTCATTCAATGAAATCATTTTTTTAACGAACTTTTCATCCTGCAAACCTCCAACCCACAAAGGACCCGCAAACGTTTTCCCCTTTTTCTTCGAGAAAGAACGCTCTAACGTTTTTGGATTAAAATTAAGAAAACCAATATCCCTGTTTTTCTTCTTACTCTTTTTACACAAACAAATCGTTTTAACGTAATGATTCCGGTAAAACGAAAACAAAGGCTTGCACGAAAAACCTTTTTTTTCAGCTTCCAAAACAACTTTCTTCACTAGAATGCGTAAAGCAATCTCGTGACAACAATCAATGCGAAGCGTCTTGCTCCCATAATACTTCAAAGTAGGTGCATTCTTAGCACACAAATTAGCCAAGTCAGTAGCAGTAACAGAAAAGAAAAAAGAATTCCCAACACAAGAAAAAACACTCTCTAAGAAAGGAGCAGGAGTACCAAAAGGATCCAACTCAACAAAATCAAATCTCTCTTCACTATCAAAACAAAAACGATTAAAATCTTCCTCCAAAACACTGCCTTTTACTTTATTCGCTTTAACATTCTTACGACAATACGCTAAAGCATCAGGATTAGCATCCACGAAAACAACCTTCTTTGTTTTATTTTCTAAAGAATAACGAATTCCCCGCGCTCCAGAAGCACACAAACCATCCAACACGCTCTTGCTTTCGGAAGCGCCTAAAGCTAGTGAAGAAACACTCCGGCAAAAACGCATTACTGGATTAAAAAAAACGCAAGCGTGATGCGGATCCTTTAAAGTTTCACCCGGCAAATACAGTTTCGCGTTTTCTTCCTTGATTAAAGGCATTGAATTAATTAAATGAAAACAAGAATATAGTAGTAATGAAGTGCTTAATTTTACGCAAAACGCTCTCAACAAACCCGGATTACTATTGCTATTGTGAAGACGACTTCGTTAAAGTAATTCAAGACTCTACGCAAAGCGATTTCAATGAACTAGAAACAATCGAAGTTGAAGGAAGAAAAAAAGAAGGCTTGATTCTAGCTGAACAAATAAGCGTTTCAAAAGACGCTTCATTGAAAAAAAAGTTATTGAAAAAAGCTCAAGCACACGATTACGAGTTGTTGTTTGACGATGAGTGCAGTGAATTAATGAAGCACAAAACTAAAGCAACAGCGAAAATAATCGCTGAAAAAGTATTGTTCTTAAAACCCGTCTTAATTCGATTTAATGACGATTGCGACGGGGTTTCTTCAGGGTTACTAGTAAAAAAAGCACTTCAAGAATACTGCTTGAAACACAACATTCCGCTAGAACTACGAGAACAACAATTAAACTCCGCTATTTACTCTGTAAACGATTACTTGTGGGATTCAGACCGGCTTGAAGAAGAAGGAGTGTTGTTCTTGCTTGACTTAGGCGCTAATCACCAAAGCCAGCAAGCGATTCAAGAAGCAACGAAACACTACACGGTAGTAATCCTAGACCACCACCCATTTAATGAAGAAACAGTAAAAAACACGGTTTTTTTGAGTCCAATGAATTCTGAAGGAACGTCATCACACACTACGGGACTACTTTCTTACTACTTAGCAATGGCGCTCAATGGCAAAGCAAATGAAAAACTAGCTTGGTTTTCAATGCAGAGCGATAAAAGCATTTACAGAAAAAAAACGGATTACTTGGAACCAGTAGTAATAGATTACTTGACTCGTGACTACTCGAGTTTAAAAGAATACGAAAAAGTATTAGAGTCACAAGAAAAAATAAAGAGTCTTCACGACAATGCCTTGCTTAAAATGAGGACTACGCTGGAAAAAACAGAACAAAAAATAAAAGAAGAAAAAATTAACAACGCTTTGCTGGTTACAGTTAACTTAAACGCGGTAAAGAAAAAAAGTTACCCCCCAAAAAGCCTTGTAATAAACAATATTCACAACAAACGCGAAGAAAAAGAAGAATTAGTAGCAACAGTCGGCCACTCGGATGACGCTATTCAATTCAGGGTTTCTCAAGCATTATGGAAAAAAGGATTCAAGGCAACAGACATAATCAAAAAAATAGTTAAGGAATTCGAGGGAGTAAGCGGCGGCGGACACGAGCAAGCCGCTGCAATGCGTTATCCGCTTGAACTCAAAAACCTAGTTTTAGAAAAAACCCTTGAGGAAACAAGGAAAGTAATAAAAGAAACCACCGGAAAACACGCCTAGAAATCTTTTTTTAAACCAAAAAACTAAGGAGAGTATTATGACTGAAAAATTTAATGTGTATAAACCAAGGAAAACCGGTAACGGCGCTGCAGTTCAATTTGATTTCAATGAAAGCGTTAAAGCAGTATTCGTTGAAACAACAATGCAGTCTGGAGAACAACAATTCGACTGGCAAAACAAGATAGTATTCAAGCTCGCTTCCATGGACTCCGCTAAAATAATTACGGTTTTGGAAGGTAAGAGTAAGGGAATAGACTTGTTTCACGACATGAGTAAAAGCAAGTTTTCAAGCGATTCAAGCACTAAAAACACTACTTTAACGCTAAGCAAAGGGGATTACGGTTTCTTCTTTAAGTTAAGCAAGCAAAAAACAGACGGCTCAGTGCAAACAGTTAATTGCTCGTTAAGCGAGGAGGAAGGAGTAATACTCCGCATTCTTCTTAGTAAAGCAATAGAAAAATCCTTCGGCTGGTAAAATTAAGGCAAGGTAGTTGCGTTTACGGTATTGCTTGCGTCACCCCCGTTTCCCGCAACATCAATTCCTTTAACGAAGTAATAAAACGCGGTAGCGTTAGTCAAACCAGCATCTTCATAAAACAAGTTAGTAGTGTTAACAACGTTAGTTCCATTCTTGAATACTGCGTACGTACTCAAGCCACTGTAAGAATCAGTTGAAGCACTCCAAACCAAGAAAACACTAGAGTTAGTAGCGTTAGCAACAGAAAGAACTGGTGCTGAAGGAACCGTCGCATCTACTTTCACGGTGTAATTACTAGAAGCGAAAGCCCTGTTTCCTGCAGAATCAAAACAACGCGCATTCCACAAGTAAACCCCATCACTCAAGGAAGCATTAATAGAATTAATTACGCCACTCAAAGGCGTGGTGTTTGTTGCTGCGGCAACCCAACTCGTTGCGTTGTGAAAAACAGAGCAATTAGCTAAACTAGCGTCACTAGGAATAAAAGAGAAAACAACGTTGTTACTCAAAAACCAAGCGTCGTTAGAAGGCGTAGACAAGGAAACAGTTGGGAGAGTAGAATCCGCGCCGGTTGATTGACTAAAATCACTTGTTTCAACGCAAGTAGTAGTGCAACTAGTGAGTTTAAAGTGGTAAGTCGAATCAGCTTGCAAACCATTTATAGTGAAAGAGTGGGTAGTAACGTTAATTGTTGAAGAAACATTAGTGCCGTAAGACGAATTCAAGCCGTATTGAATCAAACTAGTTGCAGCTTGAGTAGTAATCCAAACAACAGTCATGGACGTAGCTCCAGGCGTTAAAGTAATGTTAGTGATGGTTAATGGCGCAACATTAATCGTAATTGTCGCGTAACAAGTAACTCCAGCTAAAGCAGTTACAATGTACTCCGCGCTAGTAGCAGCAGGCGGGTAAGAACACAACACAGTTCCCTTGAACGTGCTTGATGAAACAGGAACTACTTGAACCATAGAATTACCGCAATTAACAATTAATTGTTCAGACGGCATTTTGTTGAAAACCACGCTAACTACAGTGTTAACTTCAGCATCAACAGGATTCGGGTACGCTGAAACAGTGCACGACAAAGGCGCGTCAGGCGTTGGAGTTGGAGTAGCAGTGGGAGTTGGCGTGGCTGCAGTCTCGCATTTTCCATTATCCTGATTACACGCTGCTCCTTCACAGCAATCAACACCCAAACCACAATATTCACCCGCAGGAACGCAAGAAGGCGCGTCAGGCGTTGGAGTTATTGACACTGAAGGAGTTGGAGTAACAGTCGGGTTTGTTTCTTCTTGAACGCAACCAAGCAAAAGCACAGAAAAAACAAGTAAAACAATAAGTCTCATTATGAAAGTCTTAACACAGTTAAGTCATTTAAACTTTTTTCTGAGTAAAACTTTTCCTTAATATTAGAAGAAGAACAATGCAAAACAGCGTCAGCATCAAAAACAACTAACAACCCGAGAATAGTTTCAATGCTAGTTCCATTGTGTTTGCATTCTTTTTCAAGCAAGCAATACAATTTCATTCCTTTTTTCTTCTTGAAGCGAAGCACTTTACTCTTCTTTTTTACGAGGAAAAACACAGCGAGAAACAACGGCAAAACAAAAAGAAAAGAAAAATCAATTGTTTCTTCTTTTTCCTCCAAAATTTCTTTATTCTCCGGCAAAAACACTTTGGTTTTTTTAACGTTAGGCGAAGGAGAAACAACAATCAAGGGAGAAGGAATAATTTCTTCAATTGGAGTTGGCGTTTCTTTAACTGAAGGAAAAGGAGTGAAAACGGGGGTAACGCTTATTTCACGCTCTATTAACGCAAACTCGAACAAAACTTCAATAACTGAAAAAGCAGGTAAATCGAAAGTTTTGGAAACACAACGAGAATCAAAACACTCGCTCCAAACTAATGAAGAGTAATTCAAAAAAGAAGGATTGGAAAAAGAAACCAGTAATTTAGAAAAATTGTGTTCAGTAAACCAATTTCCTTCACTAACTTCAAAACTAGAAGAAAAAGTTTTTTCTTGAGGGAAAAACAAATCGCACACCCAAAAATCAATGAAATCAAAAACGCACTCGCCTTCACCGTAGCCAGTAACAATCAACAACCAATTCACTTGAACGCCAGTTTGACTTAACTGAGTTAAGGAATAAACAGGCTGAAAACTAGAGTTAACGTCAACTTCAAGCAAAGATTCTTCGCTATAATTTTTTGAATCAAAAGCACGCAGTTTCAAAACGCGCAAGCCGTCTTCAAGTAACGAAAAGTTTTTTTCAACGCGGCAACAAGAAACGCGCTCCCACTCGCTTTGAAAAAACAAGTCATAAAACAACTCGTCTTCATCCGCATCAGTACTTGGAAGCCAAGAAATATTTTTAGCGCCGTACACTTTGCCTTGCAACGAGTTGAAAACAGGTGCAGACGGGGGGGAATTTGGAAGCGGTTCGAAAACTAACTGTAGGAAACGCTGCCAGCCGCCCCAACCATTCTCGCAACCGTTCACTCCAACTGAAAGAATTTTTAATGAAACGTTAGTTCCAGCAAAATCAGTTAAATCAACAGTTTGCCAATTCTCGTTAATGTTGCAAAACCTGCCTGGATTAGGCTCGCAAACCATGAAACTAGCGTGCTGCAAGTCATTAACGAAAACGGTTTCGTTAACGCAGCGAAGGCTAGCGCAAACACTACCTGGACCGCCGCAATTAGCTTCCTTAGTGTGAAAATCTGCTTTAAAGAAATATTGTCCAGCAGCACTAGGAATGAAAAAACTTATTTCAGAATAACCATTGTTTGGTTGAAATAATTCGCTTGGCTCTAGAAAAACACCAGCAACAACAGAAGAAAAAAACAGTAATAAGTAAAACTTCACGAAAACAAAGAGGAAAGAAAAAACTTAAGAGTTAGGTAGAAAAAAAATCAACTAATAGTTTCTAACGCTTTTTTCCATAATGCTTGAGCGTTAAAAAAGGAATTGAAAGCAGAATCAAAATCACTTGAAATCAAGTCTTGAGGCGTTAAAACGCGTAATTCGTCTAAGTCTTTTAAAATATTTTCATTCAAATCTAAAGCATTAAATTTACTGATTTTTTCTTTGAAGTAATCCAGCAAAAAACCGCGGTAAACTTGTTCAGCACAATCACTAGACTCAAGCTTCACGTCTTTTAGTTTAGCGTCAACGCATAAAGAAACAACCGAACCTTTTGCTTCGCTCAACAAATTGTTTACGAAAGCGCGTTCTACAGGTTGTTTTTCGTGTTTCACTACAGGCAATAAAGAAGCGTCAGATCCTTGAGGATTAAAAACTTGAAAATCATAGTGAGGCGCTAGAAAACCAAATGAACCATCTTCAACTCGGTACTTTGACGGGAAAAAACAATAATTCTTAGCCACCTTCAAGGAAACCCCCATATTCCCACCTACTAACCCGGATGAAGCGAAAACTTCTTTGGAATACTCTGGAATTCCTTTTAACAAAAGAAAAAGTTTTTTTTCAGTTTCTTGCTTGCTTGTTTTTTGTTTCAAATAATTTTCTAAAACACTCAATACTAGAAGAAGCAAGCCGGTACTGCCTGCAGAGTGGCCCAAGTACTTTCCGCAAATAATTTCTTTTCCTTGCTTGAATAATTCGCGGTAACTAGCTAAACAATCATTTACAGGGAGCGTATCGTCATCAAAAAAAACGCAGTCTAATTCTTTTTTAACTGCGTGAAGCAAGCCAATGTTGCGCAAGCCACCGAAGCCACTAAACAAGAAAGAAAATTCGTTAACAGAAGCAATAAAGTCTTCCTCGCAAACTAGTTCGCAGTCGCAATCAATTTCCTTGGTTAATCTAGTGTTTTCAGTAAAACAAGTTTTAGGGCTGATTACTAGAAAAGAATCGTTTTTGGATTGTTTTGAGTAAGCCGTCAAGCACTCTTTCAGCAAAAAGGGCTTGCTGGACAATATTACAACGAGCATTTAACGAGAGCCTAATTTAATATCTTCCTTAGTAACAGTCTTGCGTCCAGCGTGTTTAGCTAGTTTTACTGCTTTAGAAGAAATATCTAAACCAACTTCCTCTAGAACGTCGGTTAAAGCTTCAGCAGCATCTTGAGAAACACGGTCAGCACCTGCCTTCCTAATCAATCGCTCTACTGGAGCAATTGGGAGTATCGCCATTAAACCACCCACCTGAAAATAAAATGCTTTACAATCCTTTAAAACGCTTAGAAAAGCGTTCTCGCGCCTTGAACCACCACTTTCAAGCCACGGGATAGTAAAAAGGCTGGCGCGTTTTAAAAAACCCACACTTCCAGTAAAAACCAAACAACAATTATTCTTCTTATTCATTATTGATTAGTGCTTGACTTAACTTTACTCAAGAGAGAAAAGGCGGAATTAAGAGATTACCAGTTAATAACTGCAGAAAACTGCTTGAAACACAAAGCTTGCTTGGTAGTAATGCCCACTGCTTTCGGCAAGACGTTCGTTGCAATACTAGCAATAGCTCACTTATTGAAAGAAAAAAAGAAAGTCTTGTTTCTAGCTCCAACAAAACCCTTAGCAATACAGCAAGCCAACCGAATAATCGACTCGCTAGACATTAATCCCGAAACAGTACTGGTAGTTACTGGAGAAACGCCGCCCGAAGAAAGAACAAAACAATACGCTGGTGCGTTCGTTGTTGTAGGCACTCCGCAAACAATTGAACACGACGTGTTAAGCAGCCGCATTATGCTGAAAGAATACAATTTGATTGTTTTCGATGAAGCGCACAGAGCAATAGGGGATTACGCTTACGTTTTCCTTGGGGAACAAGCGCAAAAACATAAGTTAATGGTTTTAGGCTTGACTGCGTCTCCTTCTTCAGACCCAGCTAAAATACTGCAAGTATGCAACAATCTAGGCGTGAAACACGTTGAAGTCAAGACAGAAAAAGACGACGACGCCAAACAATACGCTAACAAAGTAGACTTAGACTGGGAGTATATTGACTTGCCTCCCGAATTCAAGCAAGTCCGGGATGCGTTAGAAGAATTATTGAAAGAACCGTTAGGAATGCTTAAAGACAACGGCTTCCTGCAGACCTCTGCAATCACTACAAACAAGCGGCAATTACTTGAATTAAGAGGAAAAATAATGCAAGCAACGCGCACAGACCCGCGCGCTTACCAGTGCTTGAGTGCGTTAGCTAAAGCAATGAATTTAGTGCAAGCAATAGACTTGCTTGAAAGTCAAGGCCTCCGGTCGTTAAGTGAATTCTTGAACGGGTTAAGCGAGAGGAAAACTAAAACCAAGGCAGTAACTCAATTACTAACTGATTTCAGAGTCAAAAAAATCCAGACTGGAATTAACACTTTGTTGGAAAACGAAATAGAACACCCTAAAATGCAGCGGTTAAAAGACATAATTATTAATTCAGTAAGCAAGGGAGAAAGCGCGATTGTTTTCGCTCACTACCGTAATAGTGTTGACGCAATTTCAAGCGAGTTAAACAAAATACCTAAAGTAGACGCGCGAATAATGGTTGGCCGCAGTAATGAGGGAATGACTCAAAAAAAACAAAAAGAACGCTTGGATGAATTCCGAAACAAGGAATTCAACGTGCTTGTATCAACGAGCATCGGCGAGGAAGGAATAGACGTGCCAGCCGTGGATTTAGTTGTTTTTTATGAAGCAGTTCCGTCAGAAATTCGCTTGATTCAACGCAGGGGGAGAGCGGGGAGAACTAGGGTTGGCCGCGCAATTATTCTAGTTACTAAAGGAACTAAAGACGAAGCATTCTTGTGGATTTCACGCCGCAAGGAAGCTAAAATGCACGAGTCACTAAAAACAGTTAATGCTTTACTGAAAGAACCACCGCAACAAAAACTACTTGATTTTTAATCAAGCAAAAACGGAAAAACCAGTTGCTCCTAATAAGTAAAATGGAAGAAAGAGTACAGGTTATTCTAGACGACCGCGAATTAAAGAGCGGTTGCGCTAAAGCACTTTACTCAATGGACGCCTTGCTTACTCCAAAACGATTGGATGTAGGCGATTACGTGTTGAGTGACAGGGCTTGCGTTGAAAGAAAAAGCGCTGACGACTTCGAAGCCTCAATAATTGACGGCAGGTTGTTTGAGCAAGCAAAACAACTCAAAGCAACGTACGCTTCCCCAATAATAATTATAGTCGGAAAAGAATTCTATAGAGTTAATGAGAAAGCAAGGCGCGGCGCCTTTCTCTCGTTGATGATTGACTACCAAATTCCGTTGTTTTTTGTTGAAACAGAGAAAGAACTAGCTGAATTAATTCACGCTATAGCAGTGAAAGAACAACTGCAAGAAAAAAGAGAGTTAAAGCTACAGTACGGAAAGAAAAACACGTCCTTATCAGAACAACAACAATTAATCGTTGAGTCAATTCCGTTGATAGGGCCTAAGAACGCGAAAATGTTGTTGAAGCACTTTGGTTCTGTAGAGAAAGTGTATGAAGCAGACACTGAGGCGCTGCAGGAATGCGAGGGAATCGGCCCTACGCGAGCCAAGGAAATCAGGCGCATTATAACCAGCCAATACGAAACTCAATAAAAAAGAAAAAACAAGGGATTTATGTGGGCGAACTAAAACACAAGCATTTGGAAATAGGCTACAGCGTCAAGCAAATAAAAAACGGCGGTGGCGACGTTATTTTTAGTCACGGAAAGAATTTCGGGATTGGAGACTGGAGCGGCCACCATGGAAATACTAACAAACTCGCACGAATGGGTAATAAAATAATAAAAAAATCATTCAGTAACAGAAGCCTAAAAAACGCCGTAACAACCGCAAACAAAAATCTATTTACTGCGTTAGAGAACTTACAAGACGCAGAAGTTTACCGGCTAGCATTAAAGGACCCTAAAATACTCGAAAACACAAACTTGTATTCAAGACAAGTAAAGGGTATAAACACTATAGAAGAATTAAAACTAAAAACAAAACAAAAAGCAATAGCTTTAGCAAAAAAAATAAGCGGAAAAAAACCAAACGCACAGTATGACGAAAAGTCTATTACTGCTCACTTTTTTAATTTCAACCAAAAAAAAGGGTTAACCAACGTTAATGCGGGACATGAAGCGCCTATTCACCTTTATGAGAATGCACAAGGAAAATACGACTACAAAATACTAGAAGGCGGAAAAGATTTTGCACCAGGAATACCGTTAGGAATATACAATGTTGAATATCAAGAAAAAAAACTAGCTTTCCCAAAAAATAGTATTATTTTAGCATACACGGACGGGCTCTTGGACAGACAAGTTAACGGCAGAAATACATTATTGGGGGATCAAGGAAGAAAAGCCTTGGCTGAAATAGCAATCAAAATACTAAAACAAAAAAAAGGAATAAGCATGAAAAAACTAGCTAAAAAAATTCATAACGAGATTAGGGAAAAGTACGGAAAAGCAACAGATGATGAAGCGCTCCTTGTTTTTAGAAGAAAAGCGGCTTAAGTGAGTTGGAAGGTTTCGAAAAACTTTTTGGAAGGCGATAACAACCGCGTGTTGCCTTGCTTCTTGGAGTCGATATAACCCAAGTCCTTCAATTCAGTAGTGTACAAATAAATTTCTCCCTTGAAGTAATGCTTCAAGTCTGACTGAAGCATTTGGCCTTTCTTACCGATTAAAGCAAGAATCTTTGTTGCCTTGCGCGACAACTCACTGCTTTTAGACAAGAACGCGACTTTATCAAGAAACACTGGTTTTACTTCCAACGCTGCTTCTCCCTCGCGCATGGATAAAGTAATTGAAGACTCGCTTGAATCGTAATCCTTCTTTAATTCACTCAACAAAGCAGGAATGAACCCTGTTTTCTCTCCTAAAACTTCAGATAATTCCTTGAAAGTCATTGGCCGGTTAGCTTGAAACAAAGCCGCTTCTAGAAGCCGTTTTGGCTCGAGTTTGGCATCAGGCTTTCGCTCTAAGGAAGAACCCTTCATTTCCGACTCGAATTCTGCTGAAGTTTCTTCCTCTTCAAGAGATTCCTGTACTTTCAAACCAATCTTCATTATAATAAAATAGGGAAAGAAAAAATTTAAACACAATGCAAGAAACAATAGTTTTTTTAAATGAGTTAAACCACTGTTTATACTAGCTGAATAACCACTAATTACTAAAAAAAGGTTGTTTAGACTAAAAGTGGCCGTGAATTCTTTAAAAAAGATGGCTGCAGAAAGGTGTTGAAAAATGCAGAATGAATCATTATTGCCTCAAGAAAAATACTTGGAAGCAGGCGTACACATTGGAACCCGCAACAAGCACGGCGGAATGAAGGAATACATTTACAAAGCAAGGCCAGATGGCTTGCACGTTATTGACTTAAAGAAACTAGATGAAAGACTTCTCGAAGCAGCTGAAAAACTAGCTTCATTCAATCCAATGAAAGTTTTTATTATTAGTTCGAAAGAAAACGCTAAGAAACCAATAACGGTTTTCTGCGAAAAAACGGGTTTTCAGTCAATAACCGGCAGGTTTACGCCAGGCAGGTTCACTAACCCAGCTAGGGATGATTTTTGTGAACCGGACGTAGTATTACTAGTTGACCCGAGTGTAGACAAGCAAGCTTTAAAGGAAGCTACTACAATGCGCATTTCAGTACTTAGCTTGTGCGACACTAACAACAATCCCGCTAAACTAGATTTAGTTATCCCGACAAACAACAAGGGAAGAAAAGCGTTAGCGCTAATATTCTGGTTGTTAACTAGGGAAGTATTGAAAAAACAAGGCAAGATAGCAACAAACGAAGAATACGACGTTAAAACAGAAGAATACGAGTCTTAAGACTCACTTTTCCCTAATTATTATTTTAGTGTTACTAGCAGCGTTAGCAAAAGACGTTTCAAAACTAGTTCCGTACTTCCTATTGAATTGTTGAGTTGACTCGAAACAAAGCTTTTTAGCGTGCTCGTGAAACAAAGGGTGATTAGAATCAAAACTAAGCAAAGTAGAATCACTAACTCCTTTTTGGTTAACAGGATTTAAAACGAAAGGCAAGCTCTTATTGAAGGAAGTGCCCTTAACTCCTTCAATTATTTTTGAACCAAGTAATTCGCGCATTTCTTCAAACCAAGATTACTCAATACGTTCTAGTAATTAAATAATCAGTAAGTGCTTTTAATTTTTGCGTTCCACTTCCTTCAGACAAAGTTTTTTCTACTTTCTCCCAAGTTTTCGTTGCTAGTTCTATAGCTTTCTTTTTAGCGTATTCAATTGAACCCGCGTCACTAATTATTTTTATTGCTTCCTCGATTAACACTTGATCTTTAGTGTGCAAATCAAGTATTTCACGCAAGCGCTTTGCTTTCGCGCTATGCTTCAAAGCATGAATAGTCATTAAAGTGCGTTTGCCTTCAGAAATGTCGCCGCCTATTTCCTTTCCATACTCAACATCAGCAATTAAATTCAAAATATCATCCTGAATTTGAAACGCGATACCCAAGCTTTCCCCGTACTCGCCTAGTACTTTAATTGTTTCTTCTCCAGCGCCAGCTAAAACAGCACTGAGTTTGCAAGCCATTCTACTCAAACAACCGGTTTTGAATGAAACCATTTGCAAGTATTCTTCCTCGCTTACTTCCTCCTTCAAACCCTTGTGCCAGTAAATATCCGTAGCTTGCCCTATTGACACGTTAATCATTTCAGTCAAGTAAACCTCGTAAAGCCTGGACTTCAAATTACTAGGTAAATCACTCTTCATTATAGTGTTTAAGGGAATGAAATAAATCGCATTTCCAGCATTAACCGCAATATCCAACCCGTACAACAAGTGAATGCATTTTTTTCCTCTTCTTTCAAGAGAATCATCCTCAATATCGTCTACAAGAAGTGTTCCGTTGTGAACTAGTTCTACTATTGCAGTGAAATCAAGTATTTCCTTGTAGTTTTTTCCTAATGCTTCGTAAACCATTAGCATTAACGCTGGCCTCCAGCGTTTTCCGCCGCGGTCAAGCAATTCCCAAACAGGTTCGTTTACGCCCCCATTTACTGCCTGCAAGTCTACTTTGTAATTAATTTGGCCAACCGTTCTAGCAATAGCATCTTTATCGTATTTTTTAGGCAAGACTTTAAGCATTGCTTGCTCTATTTCAGGAACATACTTCTTGATTTCTAGTTTAATATCCACGCTTGCTTCCCCCTAATAAATTCCACCCACAACAATTTATTAACTACACTTGAGTTGAGTAATTATAAAAAAAGATGATTGAAAATGGATTTTGTTAAAGCACTCACTGAAACACTCAGGTACTCAGTAATTTGGTTGAAAAAACCTTTTCCAACTGCGTATTACACTGCAGTAGCAGCAGTTCTAGTAGGCATAACCGTAATTGGAATAGGCGTAGTATTGTTTTTCGCTAGCATTCTAGCTAATATTTACGCTGGAGCTCCGACGCAAATAGCTGTTGAAACAGCTAAAGCCATTAGCTTGGGTTCACTTGGGTTAATTGCTTTCCTAGTTTTTTCTTTCATAGGCGGAATTCTTCTTTCAGCAGCTAACGTGTTTATTTACTCTGATGCTTTAGCAAGGCAAAAAATAAAAGTGCGCCCAATGAATTGGCGGGATTTCGTGAAATTCTTTTTCCTGCAAATATACGTTTCAATAGCCGCATTGTTTTCGTTATACTGGCCTTATCCTTTGTTTGCAGTACTCGGGTTGGGCTTATTGACGTACATTACGTGGATTAGCGTTCAGTGGATAGCGGTAGTGCCGGGATTCTTACTGGTTTTAAGCGTGTTGTTTTACTTCGCTAACATAGTATACCAATCAATGAGGCTAGTGTTCACGCCTTTTTACTTTATTACTGAAACAAACAGCATTACTAACGCAGCTTCAAAATCCTTAGACTTAACTAAAGGAAAAACAATCAAAATATTCGGCTTGATTTTCTTAAGCAGTTTAATAATTACTACCTTGATTCAAGTGGGAATTGAAGTAATCAAGTACCCGCTTGGTTTCTTAATACTCGTATTCCCGCCAGCAGCATTACTAGCATTATTACTTTTGGCTGCAATAGCGCTAGTAACTATATTCGCAGTTGGTTTTGCGTTAAGTAAAACGTTTTACTTGTTTAATAAAAAACTAGTTTAAACTACTTTGAATTTGAAGCCGTAAGCAATAATACCTTCGTCACCGTCTTCAAATATTTTCCTGAAAACCATTTTAACTCTAGCGTCAATAAGCACTTTTTCGTCAGGCGTTTCAACTATTTGACTCAAAATTCGCACGCCGTTAGTTAACTCTATTATCGCTATGTAGTAAGGCGTTTCGTGCTGGAAACCAGAAGGCGCAGCGAAAACTCTAGTGAAGGAATAAATTTTTCCTTCGCGAGGCATTTGTTTTTTTATTAGCTTTCCTTTACTCCTGCAAACAGGGCAAATAGTTCTTTGCGGAAAGAAGTCGCCCTTGCAATTCACGCAGTGAGTGCCTACTAGTGAATACCGTTCCGGAATTTTCCTCCAAATTAATGGCAACGCGTTCCTCATTCACCTAACCTCTTGTAAACATGAATAACTGCGGTAGCACCACTACCGCCAACATTATGACTCAACGCATACTTTGCGTCATCAACTTGCCTCTCGCCGCATTTTCCTTGCAGTTGCCACAAGCACTCTACTGCTTGTTTCACGCCAGTAGCACCAACAGGGTGACCGCAAGCCTTCAAGCCACCGGAAGTATTTACTGAAATAGTTGAATTCAATTGAGTCTCACCGTCTTCAACAGCCTTTCCACCGAATCCTTTTTCAAAGAAACCCAAGTCTTCGATAGCCATTATTTCAGCAATAGTAAAACAATCATGAACTTCAGCTAAATTAATGTCTTTAATCTTAATGCGAGCTTGCTCGAAAGCTTGTTTCGCAGCTACTTTAGTTGCATTAATGCTAGTTAAACTCTTTCTGTTAGCTAAAGCAAGAGTATCACTCGCTTGGCTTGAAGCAATTATTTCAACTGGAATCTCGCAATAATTTTTCGCTACATCACTGGAAGCTAGAATTAAGACCGCAGCACCGTCACTAATCGGTGAGCAATCAAATAATTTCAAGGGCGAAGCTACTTGAGGTGAATTCATTGCAATTTCTAAAGAAATCGCTTTCCTGAATTGAGCGTACTCGTTGTGAACAGCATTAGCATGATTTTTTACAGCGCATAAAGCCATTTGTTCTTCGGTAGTACCGTACTCTTGCATGTGTCGTTTAGCCATTAATGCGTATAAAGCAGGAAACGTTGCTCCATTAAATAATTCCCACTCTTGGTCTCCAGCTCCACCTAATGCTAAAGAAGCTTCTTCAGCACTAACTTCAGTCATTTTTTCTACTCCACCAACAGCAACCACGTCGTACATTCCTGAAGCAACAGCTTGGTAACCCTGGCGTAAAGCAACTCCACCTGAAGCGCAAGCTGCTTCACAACGCGTTGAAGGCAAGGGATTCAAACCCAACTGGTCTGCAATTAAAGCACCAATATGTTCTTGACCAAGCAAACGCCCGGAAGCCATACACCCGCCGTAAATAGCTTGCAATTGTTTTCCTTCAACTCGTGCTTCCTTCAATGCGCGCGCTCCAGCTTCAGCAACCATTTCCCTAAAACTAACGCTCCAGTGCTCGCCGAAGTGCGTTAATCCGCCACCAATAATAGAAACACTCCTCATTACTCAACCGCCTTTAATTTCTTCATGTGTTTAATGTAAGAAGAATAATCGATATACTCTTTGTTAGCAATTAATTCCTTAACTGAAGGAATAGTTCTTTGTTTCTCGAGTTCTTTAGTTGCTTTTAAAGCAAAAGCATCACTTCCAGCACCAGAACCATAAGAAACCACTAGAATTTCGTCGCCAGCTTTTGCTTCATCTAACACTGCAGCCAAACCAAGCATTGAAGCACCGGAATACGTGTTCCCGATTAAAGGAGCAAGCAAGCCAGTCATTATTTTTTCTTTCTCAATACCAACTTTTTTAGCTAAAACTAAAGGAAACTTGCCGTTCGGCTGGTGCAAAACAACGAAATCAAAATCATTAACTTTCTTCTCGATTTTATTCAAAAGACCGTTTAAAGCAGCTGAAACGTGTTTAAAGTAACCAGGCTCTGCAGTAAAACGACCAGTATGCGTTGGATAGCGAGCGTGTTGCCTCCTCCAAAAATCAGGAGTATCAGTAGTAACCGAGTAAGTAGCTTCAATATTAGCTATAATCTTGTCTTTACCAATCAAGAACGCCGCGCCGCCAGAACCAGCTGAAAATTCTAAAGCATCATTAGGCCTGCCTTGAGCAGTATCAGCACCCACAGCAAGTCCAACATCAATCATTCCCGAATCAACCATACCCATGCAAGCTTGAATTCCGGCAGTACCTGCTTTGCAAGCAAACTCTAAGTCAGCTGCAGTTAATTCAGGGGAAGCGCCAATAGCTTCAGCAACAATAGTGGCAGTTGGTTTTACTGCGTAAGGCTTGCTTTCGCTCCCAACGTAAATAGCTTGAATTCTTTGCGCGTCAATGTTGAAGGAATTAATTGCGTTTAACGAGGCTTCAACTGAAATAGTAGCTGAATCCTCATCAAAAGCAGACACGGCTTTTTCTTTAATTCCTAAGCCTTTAGAAGTTTGCTCTGCATTCTTACCCCATACCCTAGCTATTTCCTCGACTTTAATCCTGAAACGCGGAATAAACGCGCCGTAACCAATAATACCAGCCATAAAAATAACCCTTTAAAAAAACGAACTTAACTAACACTACCAACAATCGTTAAAAAACTTAACTAACATCGTTGTTTGACGGACGTTACAATCGCGCGGAGAGTTTTTCAATCATGTCTTTAGTCATTGACTGCAAGTCGTAGTCAGGCTTCCAACCCCATTCTTCTCGAGCAGCGCGGTCGTCAATAGAACTCGGCCACGAGTCAGCTATTGCTTGCCTGAAGTCAGGCTCGAAAGAAACTTTGAATTCCGGAATTTCTTTCTGAATAGCAGCAGTTATCTCAGTAGGAGAAAAACTCATTGCAGCTAAATTAAAGTCAGTCCTGTGTTTTAGTTTAGAAGAATCAGCTTCAGCTAAATCAATAATAGCCTTCAACGCATCAGGCATGTACATCATTGGCAACGTTGAATCTGAACGCAAAAAACACTTGTACGGCTCTTTTTTTACGGCGTAATAATAAATTTCTACAGCGTAATCCGTAGTACCGCCGCCTGGAGGCGCAACGTTACTAATAATACCTGGAAAACGCACTCCACGCACGTCAACACCGAATTTCTTGTAATAGTAATTACCGAGTAATTCGCCGTGCACTTTAGAAATACCGTACATAGTGCTTGGCTTGAGAATGGTTTCGTTAGGAGTATTGTTTCTCGGAGTTTCAGGACCGAATACAGCTATTGAACTCGGAACCATTAATCTCTCTAATTTTTTTTCGCGAGCAACTTCGAGAACGTTGTAAAGAGAAGTGTTATTCACGAAGTAAGCTAACTGCGGGTTTTTTTCTCCAACAGCAGACAAAATAGACGCTAAATGGTAAATAGTGTCAACCCCGTTTTCAGCAACGGATTTTTCAATTAATTCTTTTTTAGTAGTATCGATTACTTCACACGGTCCTGCAGCACTCCACTCGTTACTCACTTGCAAGCCTGAAGCAATCACGTTTTCCTTGCCGTACTTTTTTCGTAATTCGGGAACTAATTCAGAACCAATTTGACCAAAAGCGCCAGTAACTAAAATTTTCTTCACTTGCAAAATGCACCCCAAGAATTTCTTAACGCATAATTCGAATAATTAAGGATAAAAAACCAATTCCATTCGCCGATTGTCGTTGTTAGTGCGTTTAATAAATTTTTGAAACACAAATACAAAGCAAGGTGATTTTATTTTGAGAAACTCCGCGTCTTTCCTTAAAGAAGAATACGATTCACTAGTAGCACAAAGCTTGGATTGGAAAATAAAAAAACTCCAAGGCGCGTCTCAACCTCACTCTATAGTTGACGGAAAAAACGTGTTAATGCTTTGTTCAAATAATTACTTGAATTTATCTAACCACCCTAAATTAAAGGAAGCTGCAATCAAGGCAGTTGAAACTCACGGTGCAGGAAGCGGGAGTGTTCGAGCAATAGCTGGAACAATGGACTTGCACTTGCAACTAGAAAAAAAAATAGCTGAATTCAAGCACGTTGAAGCCGCTCTTTATTATCAAACTGGTTTCGCAGCTAACGCAGGATTAATTCCGCAACTAATTGGTAAAGAAGACTTAGTAATAAGCGATTCATTGAATCACGGCTCTATTATTGACGGAGTACGGTTAACGAAGGCAGAGAGAGCGATTTACCAGCACTTGGACGTAGCTGATTTAGAAAGAGTTTTGAATGAGGCAGAAAAAAAACCAACTCCACCGCGAAGAATACTAATTATTACTGACGGAGTATTCTCAATGGATGGCGACATCGCGCCCTTAGACAAGATTACTGCGTTAGCTGAAGAACACGGAGCAATGGTTTACGTTGATGACGCGCACGGCGACGGCGTTTTAGGAGAAAAAGGCCGCGGAATAGTTAACCACTTTCGTTTGGAAGGTAGAGTGCACGTGGAAATGGGTACTTTCTCTAAAGCGTTCGGAGTAGTTGGAGGAAGCATTGCGGGATCAAGTGACTTAGTTAATTTCGCGTTAAACAAATCCAGAACTTGGTTGTTGAGTGGTAGCGCGCCTTCAGCAACAACCGCAGCTTGCATTGCTGCTCTAGATGTTTTAGAAACAGAACCGGAACACGTTCAAAAATTGTGGGAAAACACTCGTTACTTCAAGGAACAATTAAAGCAACTTGGTTTCGATACGGGAATTTCCGAGACGCCGATTACGCCTGTAATGGTTGGCGAGAGCGCTAAAGCCAAGGAATTAAGCAACATGTTGTTCGAACTCGGTGTTTTTGCGTTACCAATCATTTTCCCAATGGTTGCTAAAGACAAAGCACGCATTCGCACAATGATGAATGCGGGACTCTCAAAGGAAGATTTGGATTTAGCGCTTAATGCTTTCGAAAAAGCCGGAAAACAACTAGAAATAATCTAGCTAACCACTTTAACGGATGCAACAAAAAAGATAAATAACTAGAAAAAACACTTAAATCAAAGGCAAGGAGAGAAAAAAATGTTGTTACCTAAAGCAAAACTAATGAACGCACAAAAAACTAAAACAATTAGAGAACAACACGAAAGCGGTGAAAAACTCATAAGCAGTTTGTCGTTAGGAACACAACTAAAGTATTATCACTCAGTTAGGTTTCACGCGAAAAAGTGGGGTAAAGAGAACGGGATAAACATAAACAACTCAGAAGACCTGATAAGACTAAAAAGTAAAGACCCAGAATTAGGCGAAAACGCAGAATTAATCCGGCTCAGACAATTCCGCGCGAATGAAGCGCTAGGAAAACTCGAGAAACAATTAACAGTACCACTAAAAAAAGCAAATATTATATACGAAGCTAATTTAGTCGCTCAACATGAAGATAAAGATAACGCGTTCCACGCTCAAGTTAATCATTTAAGCACGGAAGCTAGGGACTATAACTGGGAACATAATGAAAAAGACGTGAGAAATTACGCATTGAAATTGCTTGCTAAAATACAACCAGAAAATGAAGAGCAGACTAGAGCACACGCTAACGCAATAAATGATTCGTTCTTACACAAAACTAATGCAGACGCAGCGTATACACCTACTTCGCGACTAATAGCTACTCAAGCAATCAACATACTGCTAAAACAAATAAACACTAAACACGGAAAACAATATGCGGATCCACTGCTCACACGCATTTTTGAAGGGTATAAATCAAGCGTAAACAACGAAGACAAAGCAAAAGTAAAAAGCACGCAAACTAAAACAACCGTTTTAATGAAGAACTTCGTTAAAAACGCTAACTCTACGGAAATTAACAACATTCTGACTGCAATCAAAGAAAACGATTATCGCTTCGGCGAATCAGAAAACTACGGTAAACCCTCGCATGAAAAAGTAGATTCTTTTCTTAAAGCACTAGGCGAAGCCAGTGGAAAACACGGCTTAAAAGAAGAGTTCAAACACTCCTTGTTTGCGTTATGGAGCAAAGGCGCGTTAGGCCACCCTAAAGAAATAGAAAGCGAACTAAGGTACATGAAATACCCTTCAGGAATTAAAGAAGAAATAACCGACGAAGAAGACAAAAAAATAGCTAAGGCTTTAATGCAAAAATACGGACCTAAAAAAACAATGAAAGGCCTAGAATTCTAACGTTCGTCAATCGACTATTTAGAAATCGCTTTAAATCCCGCGATTAAAGAAGGTTTTAATGACTAGCAAAATAAAGTGGAGCGAATTCTACAAAAAGACCTTGAGCGAACGCCTCGATTACTTGAAGGAAAACACTTCACTAGACAAAGAAGACTACACCGTTCTCGAGAAGTACGGGTCACTTGATTTTGATACTGCTAATAGAATGATTGAAAACGTAGTCGGCGTGCACGCATTGCCGTTAGGAATAGCAACTAACTTCAAGATTAATGGCAAAGAAATGCTTGTTCCAATGGTTATTGAGGAACCGTCAGTAGTAGCTGCAGCATCTAAAATAGCTGAATTAACTCTACCGGAAGGATTCACTGCTTCAAGCACTGAACCAATAATGATTGGGCAAATTCAATTAACTCACGCAAGCGAGGATGTAGTAAAAAAAATTCTTTCAGCTAAAGAAGAATTAATTACTCTAGCTAACTCTAAAGGCGACGTTATAATCAAGCTAGGCGGCGGAGTCAAAGACTTGGAAGCTAAAACGTTCTCAACTAGCAGGGGGGAAATGGTTTGCATTTACTTGCACGTGGACGTTCGAGACGCAATGGGCGCTAATTTTGTTAATATGGCTTGCGAGACTCTAGCGCCTAAAATAGAAGAATTAACAGGCGGCACTGCAGTTTTACGAATCATTTCCAATTTAGCAACGAAACGCTTAGTAAAAGCAAAAGCAACGTTCTCTAAGAAAGCATTGGAAGAATCATTCAAAGGAAAACCATTCACTGGAGAAGAAATAATAGAAAAAATTCTTGATGCTCACGCGTTTGCTGAAGTAGATCCTTACCGCGCAGTAACCAGCAACAAGGGAATAATGAACGGCATTGACGCAGTAGTTATTGCTACAGGTAATGATTGGAGAGCAGTTGAAGCTGGAGCGCATTCTTTCGCTTCCTTTTCAGGCCAGTACAAGCCCTTAACTAAATACTACAAAAACAAGGAAAGTAATTTGGTTGGGGAAATCGAATTACCAATGCAAGTTGGTTTGGTTGGGGGAGCAACGCGCACTCACCCTTTAGCTAAGATTGCTTTAAAAATGCTTGGCGTGAAAACAGCTAACGAATTAGGGGAAGTAATTGCTTGCGTTGGACTAGCGCAAAACGTGGCTGCGCTACGCGCTTTGAGTACTGAAGGAATTAGCCGCGGGCACATGCGTTTGCACGCTAACAACATTGCGGTTCTCGCAGGAGCAACCGGAGAACAAATTCAAATCATAGCGAAAAAACTGTATGAAGAAAAAAACGTTTCACTAAACCGCGCTAAAGAATTAATGAAGGAATTAAAGTAGCGTTCGCACATATTTTTAATATCTTGAGTTTGCTTCATCACTTACAGAAAAAAACACAGGCTCATATCTCGAATAAAAAATATTTTAAAAAAAACAGGGGGTAAAAAATGAAGAAAAAAGTTGTTTCAGTCGGGTTTCCCACCATCCCAATTATTTTCGTTGCTTCAGTTGACGACAAACGCGTTCCTTTGCACGACACAATGGGACTGGCAGTAACAGACTTAAATGAAGAAACGCGAAGCGAAACCACAATCACGGTACAACCCAAAGAAGAAGGCATAATTTTTCTTTTAGAAGGAAAACAAGTAGACCCCCGCAGAACAACCGACATAGAAAAAATAGCTAGATTATTCATGCAAACCGCGGGAAAAGACGTGGGCTTGAAAATGGAGTCAAACAACTACAAAATTTACTCTGGCTCAAGCGATTCAGGCGCTGCAGCGCTAGTAGTAGGCTTAAATGAGTTGTTTGAAACTAATTTCGACAAGCAAAAACTAGCTGAACTAGGAAACCAAATTTCAGAAAGCGCTATTCGAAGCGTTTACGGCGGGCTGAACATGTATGAAGTATCTACAGGCACGCCGCACGGTTTACAACTAGCTTCAGAAAAAGAGTTAAAGGACATAAGAATCTTCGCTATGGGTTTTGATTACGAAACGCGCGTTTCAGCGCAGGAAATATTCGATATTTGCAAAGCCAGTCCTTACTGGCAAATGCGTTTAGAACGAGTGCCTTACTGGGTTAGCGAAGTTAAACAAGCTCTAGAAAAAAACGATTGGAAGCGGTTGTTCACTAAAGCTGAAGAAAACTGCGCCAACGCGCACTACTTAATAGAAAACGGGGGAAAACGCTGCAGGCGGAAAGAAATGATGAACGCAGTAATAGACGTGGAAGAAATTCGGTCAGCAGGATTGCCGGTTTACTGGACTGCTGGCGGGGGCCGCGTCATAAATTCGTTCAGCTGGGGGCCTCAAGCAGAACAAGTTTTAGCTGAATTAAAGAAACGCGGGCAAAAACCAACTGAATACAAAGTAGCTAGTGGTGCCAAAGTAATAGAGGTAAGTTAATGAGGGAAATAAAAATTCACAGCGTATTATGGGATTTCGGAGGACCAATACGAGATTCACGAATAGCTTTAAACGATGCGCACAACGCGTCGGTAGAAAAACTATTAGGCCGCAAACTCGATGAAAAAGAAAAATTCAAAGCAGACGACACGTGGAAAGTAATGGGGCTACCCAATTTTTCTCACGAAAGTGAAATGATTCCAGCGCTTTGGGCAATTAAAATAAAAGAAATAAAAGAAGGCGTAAAAGTACCGCCACTAACTCAAATACTTAAAATGGAAGACTCCGCCGGATTCATTAGAGAAATAATGAAGCGGTATAGTTTACTAGTAAAAGAAAAAAACGGCGAATACGAGAAAACTAAAAAATTAAAAAGAGAAATAGACCGGTGGGGCAAGGTATTCAAAGCCGCATTGCAAGACAAAGAAAAAGCGCCGGTAACAAATGGGACCAGGGAAGCTATGGAAATATTAACTAAATTAGGAATAAAACAAGCAATAGTAACTAACGCTAGAGAAGACAGCGGAAAAGAATACATACAGACACACGTATTGCCTGCTGGCAACTGGCCGATAGTAGGCAGTGAAACATTCAAAGAACTAAAAAAACCACACCCCTACCCGTTATTAGCGGGTTTACATCTTTTACACAAGAGAACCACGCCTCCAACACCCCGGGACGTTAAAGAAAATGGAATAAACCTATTTAAAGAAATAAAAGAATTAACCGAAGGATCTGTTTACATTGGTGACACTCCTGACGACGTTAGAGCAGCAAACGAAGCAGGGTTTATTTCAGTCGTTATGACTGAAGGCATGGGCAACTTACGGCTCTTAAAAGCCGCCAAACCAGACTTAATAGTTAAGAATCCTGAGGAACTAGCAGAAATACTAAAAAAAAATAACGGGAAACTAAGAATAAACAGGTGACGAAAATGTTTTACGCAGAAAAAGAATCTCTCTTACTTGCTACGGGATTAAGTTTGACACAAATAGCGGAAATAATTTGTGATTCACCAAAAGAAAAAACAATTGAAGAAAGATTGCAAACAAAATCTAAAAAATACTTAGACCGGTACTTAATCATTAAAGAGTACAAGGAATTAACTAAAAACGAAAAAGTAGTTGAAGCTATAGTCCCCGTAATAGGCGGCTTGCCGTGCACTGGCAAAACAACTATTGCACGAGAACTAGGCGTACGCCTTGGTTTCGGCACGATAATCAGCGGAGATACAGTACGCGAATCACTCAGGGAACTAGTTTCTGAAGCAGAACACCCCGAATTCTTTACCAGCGTCTACGACTCGTGGAAATTCTTCGGAAACGAGCCGACAAAAGAAAACGTAATCGCAGGCTACCGCAAGCAAGCGGAAATTATTTCTCGCGTAATGCAGAAAATAATGTGGCGGGCGGCAATAAAAGACGGGGAAAACATGGCGATTGAGTACTTACACTTTCTCCCTGAACTAATAGATAAGGAAATACTAGAACACCCGAGCATAATTCCCATAGTACTCGCAGTGCCAGACGTGGAATTACACAAAACTAACGTGAGAAAAAGAACGTACTTCCACATGAAAGGCGGGTGGCAAAGACTCTTGGATAACCTACCCCAGTACAGAATAATGCACGATTACCAAACAGCACAAGCAAAAAAATACGGAATCCCTGTAATCGAGTATTTAGGAAACACAGACGAAGTAATTGAACAAGTTCTCGATATTGTTTTCGAACGAATAAAAAAACTAAACAAAACCAGTGGAAAAAAATGACTCTATTAATACTAGACATTGATGAAGTTTTTCGCCACATGACTAAAGCAAACGCAACAAACAACGCTTTAAAGGAATACGGCGTCGAAATAAAGAATTTTGATGACAAAACCAGGGATGAAATACTTAATTTTGGGCGGGAAAAAAACAAGTTTTTCACTGAACGCGGACAAACTATGGGCACGCTTTACGCGCTAGCTAAAAACAAAACAAACATTAAAGAATTACAGGAAATGGCTAAAAACAGCCCGAGTAAAGCAGAAGAAATAATAGAAACCGCTCGAAAAAACGTAAAGAACGAATTAACGCCGGAATTCGAAAAAGAACTAGGACAACGCTTCAAGGAACACAACTACCCCATGGAAGAAAAAATCCTAAAAAGCATAGACTTCGAGCACAAAAACGCTCTACAACGGTTGTTAAAAACGCATGACGCAATTTTTGTTACTAGCTCAGATTCAGCGTCAACGCGCGCCTGGCTCAACACGCACGGTTTCGAACAAATACCGTTAATCGGCAGGGAAGACGTTCCTCTTGACACTGAAGGAAAACCTAAAACAAAACCCGCACCCCATGCTTACTGGAAAGCACTAACTAAAAAGAGTTCGACCGGCTTGCTTATTGACGCGCCTAAAGAAGTGATTATAGTAGGCGACGCGAAAGGCGATATGGATGCGGCAGTAAACACTGTAAACGCGTTGAAAAAAAGGTTTAAACAAAACAAAATCAAACTAACAAAATGCCTGGTGTTAAGTGGAAAAACAGAATCAGAATTAAAGAGTATTGCAACTGCAAAACCAACTCATGTTTTCAAGGATTTTACTGATTTTGCTGAACACACAGATAATCTAGAAAAACTGAAAACAATGCAAGCAGAAGGAGCTTCATTCAAAATAAGCTCAAAAGCAGTGGAAAGAATAATAGAAAGGTGAGAAAATGATGTTGCAACCAGAATTAGAAAAACAAACAGAAGAAACTACTCGCGCGATAATAAGCCGATTAAAAGAAATTGGTTGGACTGAACCAACTAAAACAACACCTAGCGCAACAGTAGACGGCGAAGCGTTAGTGGAAGCAAACTCTATTCTAGGAATAGAAAAATACTTGGGAATGGTTGACAAGAAACTGAGAATAGCTTACTTTTCTTCAATAAAATTAACAAATAACTCGACGGTTACTAGAACGTACGTAAAGTTTGACGCTTCATTACAAGAAGACCTAGTATACATCGCTGGAAAAGAAGCTGGAGAAAAAGAAAGGAACAGAATACTAACCGCAGTAAACGCTTACCGCGAATTAACCGGAATCAACAGCAAAATTTTATACGCATCTCAAAACACCTTCAAAGGCGGAAACGAAGGAAAAGGCTTAGGCACTAGTGCGGCGGCGGGCGCAGCCCTAGGCGCAGCACTAGTTCAAGCATCAATGCCTAAGCTTTTCAAGGAAACTTACTTTGTTGAATCAATAGCCCGGCTAGTAGCTGGCTCTGCCCCTCAATCAATAGCAGGCGGATTTTCAGTATGGCTATCAGATGCATCATACTTAAAAAAACCAAACGAATCTTACAGCGTTCGAATAGACAAGGGCGATTTCGACGTAAAACTAGTCGTCATCCCTATTCCTCAAGTTGCTAAAACTGAAGACGCGCACGAAGCAGCAGTCAAATCACCTCATTACTTAGAGTGGGTTAAGAAAAAGTGTTTCACAGTACCTCACTTGATGGAAGCAATAATCAACAAGGACTTGCAAGCAATAGGCGAACACGCTGAAGAAGACTCTCAGTGGCTAAACAAAATTATTACTACGGGCGGCGGAATAAACAACTGGGTTGAAGACACGGAATCTCTAAGACAAGCAGTAATAAACTTAAGGAAAAAACAAGGCTTGTTAGCTTACTACTCAATGGATACCGGGCCGTCAATAGCGGTTTTAACGAACGCGCATGACGCGGAAGCAGTGAAAAACGGTTTGGAAGAAGCACTAGACCGGAAATACGCGGGAAAAGCATTTATTGCTGAAATGGGTGGCGGACCAAAAATCCTAGATCCCAGCAAAAAAACTGAATTAATACGTACGTGAGCACATTGATCACTACCCTTGTTTTTGACGTGGACGGCATTTTACGAAATTCAGGACCAGCAATACACTATTTCCTCAACGAAACACTCAAAAAAGAAGTTGGGTGGGAAATTCCTTTCGGAGAAAAAGAGCACTTAGCAATTAGGGGTAACTGGAAAGAATTCTCCAACATAAAAACTACGCTTCCAGTAGTATTTGCTGTAAAAAAAACAGGTTTAAATGTAAAAAAAATTCTTGAGGCCAAGAATGCTAAAGAAACGTTAATGCAAATATACAAAGAAAACCCAACAGACGAAAAAACTATTGAAACCCTTTACCAGGTTTTCATGAAACAATATACTAGCTTAGATAACGCATCGCTAAAAGCAGTAAACCCAATTCCAGACTGTTTTAAAGCGGTGCAACAATTAGCAAAAAAATACAAACTAGCTTGTTTTTCAGACAGCAGTTCCAAACTCCATGAAGCTTGGCTAACTTATTGGAACGCCAAGCACTTTTTTCAAGCGAACATAGGGATCGAAGAAAGCAAAGCTAAAAAACCAGACCCAAAAGGGCTTGAACTAGTTAGCGCCGAGCTGAAAACTAAACCTGGAGAAATGGCTTATATCGGCGATAGCACGATAGATATTGAAACTGCACGAGCGTTTGGTTGTAAAAGCATCGCGATCAGTACGGGTTTTGCAAAAAAAAGCGAATTATTAAAAAACAAGCCAAATTTCTTTTACGAAAACTTGCAAGAATTAGTTAACGCTAATCTCGGGTAATAGTCGTTCCCATCACTTTTTTACCAAGCAAGGCGTCTTCAAAACGGCCTGGCGCGTCGCCGTTAATTATTTGCACTTCAACACCCATTTGCGCTACGTCAATCAAGCGCTCGAGCTTGTGAAGCATTCCGCCAGTAACGTCTTTGCCTGCAGCGCCCTTTACGTTGTATTTCATTTCCTGAAAACGAGCGCGGTTCAATACAGCGATAGGCGCCTCGCCTTTAGCTGGAGGAAAGTTTTCGAACACGCCGTCAACATTACCAACCATTATTACGCGAGCAGGCTTCAATTCCTTGCTTAAGTAAAACAAGATTTCGTCAGCAGAAATAATCGAGCAACCCTGTTTCTCGTCGAGAACAGCGTCGCCGAAAGGAACAGGCACGAAACCCTCCTTCAAAAAGAGTTTTAACGCACTCAAATCCCAGTTCACAATCCTGCTGTCGCGAGCAATTACGCCCGCAGAAGTTTGTAACGAAACCGCGTGCAAGCCAGCTTTCAACAAATTATCAATAACAATCCGGTTTATTGTGCTCGCGGCATCCTGCACTTTAGCAAAACCAAGCTTGCTGTCCGGCTGAATAAACCCTTTATGTGTTTCAAACTCGTGAGCATGTTGGTGAGGAAAAGAACCACCGCCATGCGCTAAAACTAATTGCCCGGGATTTTTCTTGGTGAATGCAAGCGCTTCCTTGCCTAAACGCGCTATAGTTCCGGGTTTTGCAGTAAACGCCATAGCCTTGTCGGTAATAACGCTTCCACCAAATTTAACCAAAACCAAGTTCTTCAAAAAATACACACTCAATAGTCAATATGTTCCTCACTACTTAAAAATACAAAGGCGTACATTATTATTATTAGAAAACCTGTGACAAAAAAATGAAAACGCCTTTTCTCAAAATTAAACCAAATTCTCTCGAAAGCGTTGTTTTCAAAGTAATGGGCACAACTGATTTCGAAACGCCCTTAGACCACACTACAGTTCACCCTAAGGTTTGGCGCGTAATCAACAACAACCGGCCCGAAGGAATACACAAACACGGCGCTAATCCACCAGGTAGAATGAATCACAATATTCTAAAACTACCTGTAGACGTTTTTGAAGGAAAAAGAAAAAACGAGTTAGATTTAATAAAAAAAACAATCAAAAAAACTAAAGAAGTTAAAGAATACTTGGAAATAAACCCCGAAGAAAAAAAGAGCTTAAACCGAGTTATTAACCACGCTATTTTCCTTCACACACTAAAATCACCTTATTACTGGAGGACGTCACTTACCGCTGACCCCAAGTACCATAAATCGATTTACACTGAAGCTCAAAACATTCCGGCGGAAATGAACCGACACAATGCCCGCGAGCTAGCGAAGTTCGCTCACGAAAAACTAAGTGCGGGGCAAAAAGAATTCATATTTATGGATACGGGAACTGGTTTGGGCACTACAACTCGTTTTGTTCTGGAAGAAATTCAAAAAATAAATCCAGACCACTTGAAGAAAATCACAGTAGTACTTAACGACATTGATAAAAAAACCTTAACGCAAGTAGGGGACAAATTAAAACAAGATTTCGGAGTCAAATTAGAACTACTTCCTTCAACTTTCTATGTTGCAATTCAAGCATTAAAAACAAAAGGAATGAAAGAAGCGTGGAGAATGGCGGATGAAGAAGTTTACGAAAAAATGCAGAAACTAAAAGGAAGACTAGATGCGTATACGTCCTTTGCTTCCTGGAACAACTTACCTCACTCGGAAATAGCTTTCAAAACAGTTAAAGCACTATTGAAAAAAGGGGGTAAAGCGTTTTTGGGTGATTGGGGGGGCTATGACATTACTCAAAAAGAATTCACTCAAAACGAACTAGACCGAAAAATAAACGCAGAAGGAAACGTTACAGTACGAAAAAATATCAAGGGCTTCTGGTGGTTTTGGCTTCACCACCACGGCTGCATTGATTTGAATACGAACCAACAAAAATGGTGGCGCAAACTAGAACGCCACATAGACACTGCAGACAAAGTAAATGTTTTAAACTGGTTCAACTCAAACTACAAAAAAATGGAGGCAGAACGAAAAAAACGCGGGAGAAAATACACTTTCTTTGGTTACGCTAACCGAGCTTACCGCACTCCAGAAATGGTTCGAAACGCAGCAGTAAAAGCAGGTTTGAAAGTAAAGTATGTTGGTTATCCGCTAGCAAACAAGAAAACAACTGAAAACGGCAGCATCACGTACGAACCGCACAATCCTCGCTTTGTCACTTGGCACGCGATACTTGAAAAAAGGTCAGGTTAACCACAATCATAATAAACAAAAAAGAAATAAAACACGTAATGAAATTAGGCTTGGTTTTGGCGGCAGACACTATTGTTGCAGACAAAAAACGAAAGGAAGTCGCTGACGTCGAAACAGCGCTATCAAACAAACTACAAGAAATACGAAACAACAACTCAGTGACAAAACGCTTAGCGCTCGAACGAGTAGCTAAAATGAAGGCAAACAACGAAATCACGAAAATAAAGAAAAAGAAAATACAGAACCCTGAAAAAGGATTCATTCAAGCTGCTTATGCCCGGCTGGAAAAAGCACTTGAATTATACGAAAACAAAAAAATAGACAAGATAATAGTTACTTGCGACCACCCCATAGGCTTCCCTCACGAGGGGCCCAGAATGCATGAAATCAGTGCTGCGTGGTTAAGGAAAAACGGCGTGCCTGAAAAAGACGTTCTGCGCGTAACTAACTCGCGGTGGACACTTGAAGAAATAGCCGGAATGAAACAACACATAAACGAACAAAAACCGGAAGAAGTGCACGTGATTACTTCTGATTTTCACGTTGAGCGAGCGCTAGAGTCATTCAAGCAAGCATTCCGCGAGTCAAAACAATAGGACATGCAGTAAAAACAATAGAAGACAAAGGTTTGCCGGGAGAAGAAAAACGAGTACTCAGAGATACAAGAAACGCCAGAAAAATACGCTAGTCTTCAAAGCCTTTTTCGCGCAAGTGGTTAACGTAATTCCTCCAGCTGGACTCAATTAGTTTCTTGTCGTCTTGAGTGCAATCGCGAAGTTTTTTCGCAGGCACGCCAGCCCACAAACCCTCAACCACACTACCAGGGATTACAACAGAACCAGCAGCAATAATACTCCAATCCTTCACTACCGCCCCGTCAAGAACGGTTGCATTAAGTCCTATCAAAACATTAGAACCAATCTTGCAACCATGCAATACTGCCGCATGGCCAACAGTCACGTTATTACCAACGCTAACCTCCGCATGCAAAACGCAGAACTCTTGCACATTAACGTTATTGCCAATACTAATAGAGCCCTCGTCGTCATTCAAAACACAGAAAGGAGCAGCATAAAAATTCTTTCCAAAGGAAACAGACTCACCTAAAACTGCTTTATCGCTAACGAAACTCATAACTAAAAAAATACAATAAAGAAATATTAAACCCAACCAGCTCCTTAAAAAAGCCATTAAATTAATATACATTAAAAATAAATGAATTTAATGGTGAAAGAATGAACATAAGCATGCATTTCGAGGGGTATTCAGAAAAAATAATTGCGGAAGCATTAAAACAAGGCATTGTAAAAACCAAAGCAGAAGCACTTAGGTTAGGCTTACTAGAATTAAACCAAAAATACGGCTTAGTCGCCACTAATTTAGAAGAGTTAGAACTTCAACAAGACTTAAAAGAAATCGACAGAATCGAAAAAGCAATTAAAACCGGCAAAACTAAGCTTTACAAAGCAAAGAGCCTTGATGAAATATTCAGGTAAAAGCAATGGAATACCAACTAGCTTACACCGATGAATTTAAAAAAGACGTGAAAAAACTAGACGCGTCAATGAAACCACGCGTAAAAAAAGCAATAGAAAAAATAATTCAAGAACCAACTCGATTTAAACCCTTAGAACACAAGGCAAATACTTTTAGAGTAAGATTCAGCGTATACCGTTTAATTTACAAAGTAGAAAAAAACACAATACTATTATTACGTTTGGGAAAAAGAGATGACGTCTACGACGACTAACATTAGTTTTTAATCACTAAAGTAATATTTATTTAACATGAGTCAGATAAAAAAGCGGAAAGAAGAACACGTTGAAATAACACTCAAGAAAGACGTGGACTACAAACTAAAACGCACTGGCTTTAATGACGTAGAATTATTGTATTACGCGTTGCCTGAAATTAATTACAAGGAAGTAAGCACGCAAACCAACTTTTTAGGATTCAAGCTGAAAGCACCACTATTAATTTCTTCAATGACTGGAGGCTATGAAAAAGCAACGAAAATAAATCGCGATTTAGTTACTGCAGCGCAAGAAGAAGGAGTAATGGTTGGTTTGGGAAGCATGCGCGCAATGCTCAAGCACCCTGAGCTCTGGAAAACGTATTATTTCAAGAAGGAAGCGCCTAAAGCAATTGTTTTCGCTAACTTCGGCGCAGTGCAATTACTAGAGTATTCGCCAAAGCAAGTTAGTGACGCAGTCAAGAAAATCGAGGCAGATGGTTGCTTTATTCACTTGAATGCGTTGCAGGAAGTAATCCAGCCAGAAGGAGACAAAAACTGGCGCAACGTCCTTCAGAAAATAAGCAAGTTGTGCGACCATTCCGACTTCCCGATAATAATTAAAGAAGTAGGAGCAGGAATAAACGGGGAAATAGCGCGAGAACTCCAAGAAGCGGGAGTAAAAGCAATTGACGTTGCTGGAGCAGGAGGCACTAGTTGGACTGGCATTGAAGTACACAGGAACGGTGCTCCGGAAGGAAGTTATTACTGGGACTTCGGCATTCCAACTCTAAGTGCGTTAAGACAATGCAAGAAAACATGCTCGCTTCCATTAATAGCATCAGGCGGAATTCGAAGCGGACTAGATTGCGCTAAAGCAATTCGATTCGGCGCTGAATTATGCGGTGCAGCTAAACCCTTCTTGAAAGCGCAAGCCAAAAAAGGAAAAAAAGGAGTAGTGGAAGAAATTCAGTCATTCAAACGCGGTTTGGAAATAGCAATGTTCTTAACTAGAAGCAAAAACCTAGACCAATTACAAAGAGCTAAACTATTAACAGACTAAAGAAAAACAATTAAACTATTCGCAAGCATTACAATACTACTTATGAATCTGGAAGAAACAATACGAAAACACGTTTTAAAAAACGCGTTCGATTACGGTAAAGCGAGCGCGAGCAATGTTGCGGGTAAAGTAATTGCTGAAAACCCTGAAGCCAAGAAAGACTTGAAGGAAACAATGCGTTTGATTCAAAAAGAAATAAAACGCGTTTCAACTCTAAGCAAGCAAGAAATAGAAAAAGAACTAGAAACTCATTCTTTTGAAGAAAAAAAAGTAGTGGAAAAAAAACTCAAGTTAGACGATTGTATTGAAGGAAAAGTAGTTACTCGTTTCCTGCCTGAACCAAATGGTTACTTGCACTTGGGTCACGCTAAAGCCTTTTTCTTAAACAACCAGCTCGCGAAAGACTGGAACGGCAGAATACTATTGCGTTTTGATGACACTAACCCTGAAGCTGAATCGCAAGAATTCGTTGAAGCTATTCGCGAAGGCTTAGAGTGGTTGGGTGCTGAATTTCAAGGCGAGAGTTTTGCTTCAGACTCCATGCCCGAGTTATACGCTTACGCGGGAAAACTAATTGAAAAAGAAAGCGCTTTCATTTGCAATTGCTCGAAGGAAACAATGAGCGAGAAAAGAAGAAAACAAGAAACTTGCGCATGCAGGAAAAAAACAAAACAAGAAAACCAAGCAGAATGGAAAAAAATGGTTGAAGGCGAGTTAGAGGAAGGCGAAGCAACACTTCGTTTGAAAGGCGACTTGACTTCGTTGAATACAGTAATGCGTGACCCCGTGTTATTCAGAATAATAAAAAAGAAGCATTACCGACAAGGAGAAAAATATTCTTGCTGGCCTACTTACGATTTTGAAGCATGCATTCTAGACTCATTGACGGGAGTAACGCACGCTTTACGCAGCAAGGAATACGAACTCCGAGACGAATTATACTACAAAATTTTAGAAGAATTAGGGTTACGCAAACCAGTTTTATACGATTTTTCACGATTAAACCTTAAGGGAACTGTTTTGAGTAAAAGGCTAATCAAACCGTTAATTGAGGAAAAGAAAGTATGGGGCTGGGACGACCCTCGCTTACCCACGTTATTCGGCTTGCGAAGGCGCGGCATTCAGCCTGAAGCTATTCGCAAGTTTGTTTTGAGCTTTGGGTTAAGTAAAGTAGAAAGCGAGCCAGATTGGGAAGCATTACTAGTTGAAAACAGACGGCTTCTTGAAGGGGAAGCAGAACACTATTTCGCGGTTGAAAACCCGGTTAGAGTAACAATCAAAAACACGCCAGCATCAAGCGGTTTACGCTTGAAGAAACACCCTTTGCTAGACAAGGGAACTAGATTCATTAAAGTAAAAAGCGAGGTATTCATAGCTAAAAAAGATTTCGACGAATTAAAAGAAGGCAGTGAATTCAGGTTGAAAGACTACTTGAACTGCATAATTCAAGAAAAAAAGAAGGATTCAGCTTTACTAAAATACTCGGGAAAAGAAGCAAACCCAGGAATAAAAAAAATACAATGGGTTTCAACAGAAGGCGCTATTTCATGCGAATTAATTGAATTAAATAACTTGTTTGAAAACAACGAATTCAATACGCGTAGTTTAACGTCAAGGAAAGCATTCTGCGAAAAAGAATGCGTTAACTTGCAGGAAAACGCAGTAATTCAATTCGAGAGAATTGGCTTCTGCAAGCTAGACGACAAAAACAAAATGCGGTTTATAATAATCTAGCGTCTTTTTTTCCTAGCCGGGCGAGCAACTGGCTTAGCGCTCAAAGCACGATTTACAGCTGGACTCTGCAGCAACAAAGCACCCATTAAGAAAATAGTCCACCACAAGCCCATTTCATACAAATTCATTGTGGGTTGAATACCGTTAACGAAATTAATTAGATTCACTAACTGCGTTCCCACTAAAAACGCGCCCATAGTGAACACCATTACCTTAGCAAAAATTTCTCCTCTCAAAAAAATCTCCTCCCAACTATTGAAAAATCAAAAAACATTACTCACTTGGTTTTTAAATTAATGCGCTTGCAAACTCTTTTAAACGCTTTCTCGCATTAACTATTCTTACTCTTTTTTTAAGAATTCAATGAACTATTGGGATAAAACCCGGAATGGTGAGAAAATGAAAGCATATATTGAAAAGGAAACGCCTAAAGACGTGCAACAAAAAGCACTAGAATTACTCGAGAAAGCAAGACAAAGCGGCGGAAGGCTTCGCAAGGGAACTAATGAAGCAACTAAAGCAATAGAAAGAAGCGAAGCACGCGTAGTAGTAATAGCAGGAGACGTAGATCCTGAAGAAATAGTAATGCACTTACCTATACTAAGCAAAGAAAAAGGAATTTCTTTTTGTTTTGTTGACACTAAAATAGAATTAGGGAAAGCTGCAGGGTTAGGTGTTGGAACTTCAGCAGTAGCTTTAGGTTCACCTGGTTCTGCTGAAAACGAGTTGAAGGAATTAATTGAAAAACTAGGTGGACAAAAATTAATGCCTGCAGCAAAACCTGCTGTAAAAGCAATTAAACCCAAGAAAACTACTACTAAAAAGAAAAAGGAAGAAGAGTGAATTAAATGGCTGACGAAAAAAAAGAGCAACCAAAAGAAGCAGAACCAGTTTACGCTGGACTCGGTTATCCTGCAGAAGTAGTTGAAATAATTGGTAAAACGGGTGTTTTCGGTGAAATAAACCAAGTAATGTGTAAAGTCTTAGATGGAAGAGACCGAGGCAGAGTAATTCGAAGAAACATTAAGGGACCAATTAAAAAAGGCGATTTCTTAATGCTGATTGAAACAGAACGAGAATCCAAGCCATTGAAAAACAAGAGGAAATGAAAATATGAAGTGTTCTTATTGCAACCAAGAATATCCTACTGGAACTGGCTTCACGATTTACAAGAAAGCAGGCACTGCAGCTAATTACTGTGGCAAGAAATGCTTTACTAACTCCAACAAGAGAAAAACAACAAAATGGATTAAGAAAACCAAAAAGAAATAAGTCTTTAGGGTAAAAACTAATGTTAGCGGGAAAACTAGATTTCAAAGCTATTCAAGACAAGTGGGTTAAAGAATGGCCTGACGAATTATACAAATTCAAAGGCGACTTGAAGAAAGAACCATTCATTATTGATTCACCGCCACCTTTTCCAACTGGAGAATTTCACGCTGGACACGTTTTGAACTGGTGTTACATTGATTTTACCGCCAGGTTCAAGAGAATGAACGGCTTCGACGTGTTGTTTCCTCAAGGATGGGACTGCCACGGCTTTCCAACTGAAGTAAAAGTAGAAAAAAAATACGGGAAAAAACTATCTAGACAAGAATTTTACGCTAAATGCATTGAATGGAGTCACGAAGTAATTGCTTCAATGAAAAGCCAAATGCACGAATTAGGCTTATCCATAGACTGGAGCAAGGAATACAAAACTATTGACGACGAATACAAAGCAAAAGTACAGTTGTCAGTACTAAAAATGTTCGGTAAAGGCCTAGTGTACAAAGGAAACGCGCCAGTATTATGGTGCACGCACTGCAAGAGCGCAATAGCTAAAGCAGAAACTGAAGAATTAGATAAAGAAACCCTCCTTAACTACTTGAATTTTAAAACGCCGTTAGGACAATTACCAATAGCAACCACTCGACCAGAACTACTGCACGCTTGCGTTGCAGTAGCAATACACCCCGGTGACGAGCGTTACAAAAACTTGAATGGTGAAAAAGCAACAACGCCGTTAGGAAAAGAAGTACCAATAATAATTGATGCAGACGTAGACAAAGACTTTGGTTCAGGAGCAGTAATGATATGCAGCTTCGGAGACAAACAAGACGTAATATGGATTAATAGACACAATTTGCCAGTAATTCAAGGAATGAGTGAAGACGGTAAAATAATTAATTCAGAATTAACCGGAGGACTAAAAGCAAAAGACGCTCGAGAAAAACTCCTTGAGTTATTTAAAGAAAAAAAAGTGCTTACTAAACAAGAAAAAATAAAACAAACAGTGAAAATACACGACCGGTGCAAACACGAAATAGAATTACTAGAATCAATCCAGTGGTTCATTAAACTAAAGGACAAGAAAGAATACTTCATTGATATTGGAAACAAAATGTACTGGTACCCATCTTACTATCATCAGACGTACAACGATTGGGTTAATGGCTTGGAATGGGATTGGTGTATTTCCAGGCAAAGAATATTCGGAATACCCTTGCCTTTCTGGACTTGCGATTCATGCGGGAAAATAATTCCAGCTAGCGAAAAAGAACTACCAATAGACCCAACTCAAACAAAGAAAAAATGCAGGTGCGGAGAAAACGCTACTGGAGTTGAAAGTGTTTTCGACGGCTGGATAGACTCAAGCATTACTCCACTAATAGTAACCGGCTGGCCTAAAGACTCGTTTAAAGATTATTACCCGACAACAATGAGGCCTCAAGGAAGCGATATTATTCGCACTTGGGCGTTCTACACTGCATTCAGGTGTTTTGAATTAACCGGGCAACCTCCCTTTAAAGACATTGTAATAAACGGAATGGTTACGGGTCAAGACGGCAAAAAAATGAGCAAGAGTCTAGGTAACTACATTGAAGCAAAAGACGTACTCAAAAAATACGGGGCTGACGCATTAAGACAATGGGCCGCGTTAGCAGGAGCTACAGGTAAAGATAACGCATTCAGACTGCAAGACTTGCAATACGCTCAAGCATTCATTACTAAATTATGGAATGCAAGCAAATTCGTTTCAATTGCAACTAGCGACTACGAACACAAAAAAGCAGAAAAAACAATGGTTGACAAGTGGATTCTAGCAAAATTAAATGAAGCCAACAAGAAAGCCACAGCTTGCTTGAAGGAATACGATTATTACGGTGCATTAACTGCGATTCAAGCCTTTTTCTGGCACGATTATTGCGATTATTACTTAGAAGACGTTAAATACCGCATTTACGACGACAAAAACAAGCAAGCAGCACAAGCAACATTGAAAGAAGTATTAGACACAAGCTTGAAATTATTAGCGCCTTTTGCGCCATTCATAACTGAAGAAGTATACTCGCAAACTAACAAAAAAAGCATTCACTCAACAGAATGGCCTGCAGCAAATAATGAAGATGCAGACAAAGAAACAATGCAGACAATAGAGGATTTTCACAAAATAGTTTCAATAATAAGACAATTTAAAACTAAAAACAACGTTTCGTTATCAACTCAAATAGAAACAATAAGCATTACCGGACCAGAAACACAAATAAAAAGATTAGCAGACGTTATCGAAGACTTAAAAGGCGTGCTTAAAGCAAGCAATGTAAACTTCAAGGAGGGAGAAGAGTTAACTGCTGAAGCAAGCAGGTAGTAAACGTTTTTAAACAAATCAAGGCATTATTAATTGCCTTATTATTTGAATTTTGAGAGGGCTAGTGTTATTAAATGGCTAGATTACATTCACGCAAAAAAGGAAAAAGCGGTTCTAAAAAACCAGCTTCCAGCAATCTTACTAAAGTATTAAAGATCAAAAAGGAAGAAGTAGAAGAACTAATTGAAAAACTAGCAAAAGAAGGACGAAAACCAGAAGAAATGGGCCAAATACTAAGAGACCAACACGGCATTCCTTCAGTTAAAGAAATAACTGGAAAAACAATGCAACAAGTACTCAAAGAAAAAAAACTAGAACCTAAATACCCAAGTGACTTGCTTAATTTGATTACCAGAGCAGTAAAAATGAGAAAACACTTGAAAGACAACCGTACAGATACGTCAAATAAAGTAAAGTTAGTTCACGTTGAATCGAAAATAAAAAGACTCGTTCGTTATTACAGGGGCAACAAGCTTCCAAAAGACTGGGTATACAATCCTGAAGAAGCTGCGTTGATAGTAAAGTGATTTAATGGCTAATACTGAATTCAAGAAAAAAAACATTGACACGTGGAAAACCAAAAACTGGTATACAACCATAGCGCCAAAATTCTTAGGCGAAGTGCAAACCACAAACATGGTGCCAGCAGGTGAAGAATCAACACTAATGAACCGCGTTTTAAAACTACCGCTAAAAGAAATAACGCACGACATTAAACACATTTACACTACAATAAAACTACGAGTTTACGAAACTAGAGACAAGAAAGCATTCACTAAATACATTGGACATTTTATGGCGAACGAATACATAAGCACGCTAATACGCAGAGGTAGAGATGCATTAGACATAGTGATACCAACCAAGTCAAAAGACGGCGTTGAATTCGTAATAAAAGCAGTAATAATAACTAATTCAAGATGCAGCGGAAAACAAAAGAAATCATTGAGAAACGCATTCAAACAAGAAGTATTGAATATAGCAAAAGAATCTGAATTCGCTGAATTCGTCAGGCAAGTATTATTCAATCAATTTATTCAAACCATTCACAAGAAAATAAACAAGATAGCGCCAATAAGAAGAATAGAAATAACTAAAGTTGAATTAACCGAAGTATTCGATGTAGAAGAAACAATGGACGTACCCACTCTTAAAAAAGAAGTAAAAGAAGAAAAGCCAGTTGAAACTGAAGAATCACCTAATTAAGCTAGTTTCAGGGTAAAGCATACTCCAAGTAAACCAGTACGAAACCATTGACGAGATTTCAAGTAATTCAACTCCCTTGAACGAAGTTGATTTAATTGCTTTACCGTCAAAATTCCATGAACTCTTGCTTTTAGAATCAAACAAAGAAGAATTTTGAACAAAAAACAACAATTCAGTGCCATTAACCACTCGATCAAATACTCGCGTCTCGTTAGTAACCGGGTTCCTTAAAACAAGAAGCTTTTCTCCATTAAACTCGTCATTCAAAACCACAGGAATAACCGATACTTTGTAAGCGCGGTAATAATCTCCAGAATTAATTCCAAGCACAACTTCCTTAGCTCTCAAACGCAAATCCCGATTTGATGGCTCAAAGAAAATTCGCTCGTTAGACTCGTAATCACCATAAGGATACTGGTTATAAGGCAAATCCGTGTTTTCAGGCGCAAGTAATACTTTAGAATCATTATGTAAAACAAGCCAGTCACTCATTTTCATTAACTGCAAAGGAACGCGATCTAGCTTGCTTCCAGACAACTCGCCTTTAATTGCTAAACCAGTAAACTGGTGCCATAAAGACAAAGACGCTGAATCAACTAACAACAAGTTGTTCTTGAAAACGTAGTCAGAAACCTCGAAAACAACGGTTTTCCCGTTCAAAACGCGTTTGAACGCAACGCGAGTAAAACAAGCAGGAGAAAATGAAACAACTATCGGCACGCCGTTAGCTTCATCATTAACTACTTGATGCCAATTCATTATACTCAAAGGATACGCTTTAGCTACTCCGCTGAAATTCAAACCCAAAATAAGGGCTTCACCATTTAAATTCAAATTACTTGCTTTAGCAAACTTAGGCCACGTAATTGCGTTAGTACTACTGAAAGGAATAAAAGTATTCAAAGGAACTAAGTGTTTTACTCCACTAGATTCTTTAAAAACAAACTCGTTTTCGTGCGGAATTAATTCCTGAGGTTCGGCAACCTTGATGTCAGGAGTTGGTTGTGGCGTGAAAACAGGCGTAACACTAAACGAAGGAATAGGTAAAGTCCGGTTTTGGTTGTCTATTGACTGGTTAGAATCAGAAGGAGCGTATTCAACGCAGCCAAGCAACAAAACAAAGCAAGCGAAGAAAAAAAAGTATTTCATTGCAAGAAATAACTACACGCAAGTAGTTTAAGTTTATTCTATGGCTCTATGAAAAGCAAAACGTAAAGCAAAAACAAGAGTACTATAACCAAACCAGGATTTCCAGCGAAATCCCCGAAAAACCAAAGCACTTGTTGTTTTATTGACGCAAAGAACGCAATGAAAAACAATAATAAAACCAAGTTTAGTAGAGTAAGCGTAAAAAGCATATGCTAAAATAATGCATAAAAATAGTTTTTAAGTTATTCGGGTTCAGAGTTAATTAAATACTCTAACCGTTTGAAACTGTCTTTCCTGCACTTGAAAAACAAGTAAACCCCGAAAACAACGACTAAAGATAAGAAAAAGTAAAACCAACTCAAAAAGTCTAGGAAATCCAAAAACAAGCTCACCTATTTCAAAGCATGCTTGACGGTATCAACAAAATGCTTGCTTTTAATCCACAAACCAATTTCTTCTTCTGGCGGTACACTATTATTCAAGAACAATAATGCTTGGTCATCAGCTAAAACAAGGCGTGAAGGCAATTCCTTGACTTTCACATCGTGTTCTACATCTAGTTTTAATGGCGAAACTAAAGAAACATTAACTCCCCTTGAACGAGCTTTCTTCAAGTCCTTGGAATAAGCAGCTAATTTTCGTTTCAATCCTTCAGAATCGCTTGCTAAAATAACGCTTTCTTTAGAACCAGTAATCATTGAACCGATTTTAGAGTAAATAGAATCCCTTCCCTTAAGCGTCCATACTACTTCTGGCGAAACAGGAGAATTAAGAGTAGATACTTTTAGTTTCTTTTGTAATTCCAAACCCACGTTTTCAACTAAAGCTAATTCTTCAATTAACTCGCCTTCTCTTTGTTTACTTATAGTCTTGATAGCTTCTTGCAAAGGCAAGGCGGCAAAACGAACTGGCCGGCCTTGTTGAATTGAAACAAACCCTTTTTCCTGCAATTTAGTTAATACGTCGTAAATTCTTGGCCTAGGTAAACTAGCTCGTTCTGATAATTCACCAGCAGTGTGAGTCCCAAAAGTAGCCAAAGCATGATAAGCTTTGGATTCATACTCATTCAATCCTAATTGTTTTAATTGATTCAACGTCTCAAAATCAGGCACGTCATTCATTACTTAGAACACCTTAATAAAAACTTCATTTTTTGTCATTAACCCATAGTAACAATACTTTGTATTTACTATACAATAGTAACAAACAAATACGTTTATATATGTTGTTATTCAGTAGTAATAACAGCTCTCATAGGAGCTGGGTGAAGAATAATTTGAAAAAAATACTATTATTGCTCATAGCGTTACTTCCATTAGTAACCTCGTTGAGCGTGTACGCTTCAGATGACTCAATAACACTAAGTGGAACAGAAGCCAGCGTATTCGTGTGGATAGGCACTAAAGGATTTGATTCAGCTAGTTTTAGTGCAGAATTAGGGCCCTTAAACGGCTTTTTTGAAAATTCATTTATTGACGCAAACCGGGAAAAAGGAACTTACTTGCACATTAGCGCGCCAGACTGCGCTAAAGGGAGTTACGACGTAATAGTAAAAAGCAGGGCTTGCGCCGGAACAACTTGCATTCAAGCAAGCAAAACAATTAGAGTAAGCGTTTACCCAAGGCGCGAGTGCATGTATACTTACGATTTAGGTAACGCGTTTGATTATTTTGATTACAACCCGTATTATGGAGACGGAGCAATAGTTTACAGTTCAATACGCAAGCACGAGTACTTTGATCCTACTAACTACCAAGTGAGAATAAACACTCCTTCAGACTGCATTGAATTAACTGCAGGAAGCAGGGCTTCAATAAAAGCCAGAGTTTACAATGAAGGAAGCGCTACTACTCTTAACTACCGCTTGCTGGGAAACCAACACGAATTAAACGCAATTACGTCTAAAGAGTACTCTAACTTAGGTAGAAACGAAGCAGAAACAATACTAATTGACGTGAATCCATCTAACGTTAGAGATGGAACTTACTCATTAACTCTTCAAGCAAGCACTAGCAACACAGTAATAGGTGATTCTTCAATATGCGTGAAAGTAAAAAACATTAGGGATGCGGAACTAGAAATGCCTAGTTTGCTTAAAGGAAACACTTGCGAGCCAATATTTTTCAGCGCTACAGTACAAAACAAGGGAAGCGGTTATGATTCTTTTGAAGTAATCACGCCAGATTTTGTTTCAGTAAACCCAAACGTGTTTTCACTAGGACCAAGCGAATTTGCAGACCTTGAATTAATGATTGACACGAGTGTTTTGCAAGAAGGAAAAAGTAGCTTGCCAATAACCTTAAGCGAAAAAACAGAAGGAAAAACAGCAACAGGCATAGCTACGCTAGAAATAACTAACTGCAATGAAAAACAAGCAAGTCAAGCAAGCGTTTCAAACATTACAAACAACCTATTCAAGTACACGGTATTAATTGAAAACACGGGTTCAAGTGACTTAACTAACGTGAAAATAAGAATTGAAGGCGTACCCGAATCCTGGAAACAAGAAAGTGATTCAATCACTATTCCAGCAGGCTCAAGCCAAAGCATTTCACTACTACTAACAAAAAATAGTGACGAAAAAGCAGAACCAGTATTAATCGTGGAATCAAACGGAAAAATAATCGACACGATTCCAATGCAAACAATTGAAGCAAACGCAAGCGGTTTAAGCGGCTTCTTTACTGCCTTAAACCAAAACAGCGTGTTCATAGGCGGGCTAGTGCTAGTAGCAATAATCATAGTGCTTGCATTCTACGGTAGAAAAAGCAAAACAGAAAGCGAGTAACTCGTTTTTATTACTCTTTCTTCTTTTTTTAATAAGCAATGCTATCCATAATTCAATTAACAGCAATCATTCTGCTCTTAGCAAGTAGCTTCTACTTCGTTTACTACGCAATAGACAAAAAAGAACGAAAAAAACACGCTAAAAGAATTTTTTTAAGCATAATCGGCTTTGCCCTAGGCTTACTGCTCTTGTTAAACTTGTTAAATCCTTTCTTGCTAATGCAAGATACTACCGCAGCACCTCAAGACTCGTCTTTAGTGAAATACCTCAAGCAAGCATACACTCAAAAAACCGAGCCCTTAATCTGCGAACAAAACGGTTTAGTTTACTGGCGCGAACTACGCGTATACGAAATAGATACAGCTGAAGGTCATAAAAAAATAAGCACTATAACCCTGAATATTAAAAACAACGGGAATAAAGCAGTAACTAACATTATTGTTAAAGAAAAATTACCGTCAGCAGTAGCAACCGTGCCTGAAGAACTAATTGACTTTTCAATAAAACCCTTAAGATTCGAACAAGGCTCAGTAGTAGTAGACTGGCTATTTGAAAACATTGAGCCTGAAGAAACAAAAAGCGTTTCATACACTGTAGAAAAAGAACTAGACGAAGAAGTATTAAACGAGTACGAAGCACCTAAAGTAGTTTCACAACAACTAGGGGATGAAACGCACTATCCCGCTGAGGAAAGAGACGTTGCAGCACAAGCCGGTTCAGTAGATTACAGCTTACTCGGATTAGTGGCAGTAATAGTAGTGTTAGGCGGAGTAATAGCGATTCTAGCTAGAAGACAATAACTCTAAATCCCTTAAATTCAAGTTGCGCACTCGCTTGTTTTCAATCAATCCAGCTAAAGCATCAGCCTTGCTCTTAGAAAAGCCAGAATTAATCAAAGCCTTGCGTGCATTCTGATTTTTATGCGAAAACAACGCTCTAACTAAATCTTCATCAAGCTTAACTGGCTTGGTTTTCTTAGTAATTAAAACAACTATAGAATCAACTTTAGGAACAGGATCAAACGAATACCTACTCACGTCAAACAACTTTTTTACGTCAGCTTTAGCTTGAGTAGTAACCGAAAGCCGCCCGTAATCTCTAGACCCGGGTTCTGCAATCAAGCGTTCAGCAAACTCCTTCTGCAGCATTAACACTGCTTTCTTGAAATTACTGTCAAGCAACTTAAATAATAATTCAGAAGACAAGTGATAAGGAATATTACCAAAAACTAATTCAAAATCAAAACTAGATTTACGCGCATCAACAAAATTAACTTCAACATTAGTCAAACCCGTTAAATTCTCGTTAATTTTAGGCCTTAATTTAGAATCTATTTCCAAAGAAATTACTCTAGCTGCACGCAAACCTAAAGCACGCGTAAGCAAGCCCTCACCAGCACCAATTTCAAGCACTACTTTATTCTTTAAAGGCACTGCGCCAGCAATATCGCTAATAATGCTCCGGTCGCATAAAAAAACTTGGCTTAATTTTTTACTGCGCATAATTAGTACTGCTCTCTCCTAGGAGGCTTCACAAACAAGTAATACTTTTCAATTCCTTTGAGTTCAGCGAGTATTCGTTGAATAAACAATTCTTGAACACTAACTAAATGCGGAATCCTCTTCTGCACGTCAGCAAAACTCTCGAAAGGCGTTTTCTCTCGTTCAGAAAGCAAAGCACTCAAATGTTTCTTTCCAACTGAAGGTAATTGTTCTAAAGTATGAGACCGAACACTAATCGATCCAGCCTTATTCAAGAAAGCAACTAACTCTTTCTCGCGAGAAACAACAATAAGCCTAATTGCTTGCTCTAACTCTTGTTGAGCACGAACAGTTAATTGATCAAAAGAAATTCTTTGCTTAATGTGATCAACCTTGTCTCGTTCTTCAGCGCCAATATATACTTTTTCAAACAAGTCGAACTTTACATCCGGCTTTACAACTACTTCCAATAAAGTAAATTGCACGTCGCCCACTACTTGCGCTAGAGACTCTTTAACCGCCTCGCCAGACTTTCCATGCGGCAAGTGGTCCAACAATAAGGCAAAATCTTCTCTATTCACGAATTAAATCACTTCTCGTGTTCTTTTAAAATACTCATCGTCTTCTTAACGTCTTCATCAGTTAATTCAACGGAATAACTAGCTAAAAATAAACGCAAGTCATCTTCTTTAGTAGGCAAGACGTTAACTAATTGTACTACAACGCGGTCTTCAAACAAACTCAAGCCAGAAAGCGCTTTTTGTAAAGCATTAGCTTCCTTTAGCGATAAAGAAACGTTTTTCTCTAAGTATTCGAAAGTCAATTGTTGTTCGTAACCCAACTCTCCTTCCTTCTTTCGCTTCTTCAACAAATCAAGCGCTTCCGCGTTAGTAATTGGTTTTTCAGTCAATAACATTTCAAAACCTCTCAACGTGAACACTGGAAACAATTATAGTTTTAGGTTTCCTGCCGTCCATTACTTTCAAAACCAAAGCCCTGCCTTGCTTGCCTTCAACAACGCCAATCCGATGGTTAAACCTAAGCGCTTCTAGCCTGCCGCGCAAAAATCTCTGGTTAACATTAATTCTTACGTTCTCTCCCGGCTTGAAAACCGAAAGAATTCTTGAAACGGTAGTATTCCTAGCAGTCAAATTTCGACTGTGTTTGGAAAAACCACCATGAGACCTCTTCACAAATAACCACCTTGAAAAGCAATAAAAACAGGCTACCTCGGAAAGTATTTTGCCTTAGTTAGAATATAAATCTTTTTAAACAGGCAAAACAAAACATTTAAATATATAAAATTTAGAAAGCGGTTTAAAAACGGGTGAAAAAGACATGGTCAAGGTAAAGTCTAAGAAAAAAACTTACAACAAAAGAATTGACACTAGTTTTAAAGTAGAAAACATAGTTGCTTCAGCTAACTTAAAAGTTGAATTAGATTTATTCAACATTGCTATGGAAATAGACAACGTTGAATACGAGCCAGAACAATTCCCGGGCGCAATAATGCGTTTGAAAGACATTGGCACAACCTTGTTGTTATTCAAGAACGGGAAAGTAATTTGCTCGGGCGCTAAGAGCGAAGCTCAAATCGGCAGGTCAATCAAGAGAGCAGTTGAATTACTAAGAGGCTTCATGAAAGACCCAGCGGTAGTTTAAAAACGCTAGGTTTTTAAACTCGGTTCGGCACGATAATTACGTTAGCGGCCATAGGAGAGGTGGCACACCCGTTCTCATTCCGAACACGGAAGTTAAGACCTCTTACGACGTTGCCAGTACTGTCTTTCGACGGGAACGCGCGTTGCTGCTACATCTTTCTCATTATTAAAGTTTTTAAGCACTCTAGCGCTAATGCTTGCGATGGATTTAAACACCCTAGTCTTCCTGTTATTCACGCCAGTCAGCGCAGTAAATGCTTTCGCTATTTTTTACTCAAACCACAAAAACAAGAAAACCGGAATTTACTTGAAGCAATTGAAAGACCGGTTGAATGAAATAAGCGAAGGAATTAAAGACACTCAAAACAAAATTACGGAAGTAAAAAAAAGCCACGTTAAACAAGCTAATATTAGCGAGCTAGAAAAAAAATTAAACGAAGCTACTGCAGAATTGCTTTACTCTAAAAAGAAAATGAGGTCGAAACAAATTGTCTGACTTTCTCACTCCAGAAGCAACCGCATTAATAGGCGTTGCAGCAGTTTTAACAGTAATCACTCTAATTACCGTAAGAAACGCTAATACTGAAACTAACTTAATTCGACGCAAGTTGCGGAACCAAATAAGCGACTTGGAACAAGAAATCGTAGTTGTTCAAAGCGACATACTTAAAATAAAAAAAGAAACAGAAAAGAAAATAGACGCGGAATACATGAACAGGCGGGTTGAAGGCTTAATCAACTTGATTAAAGGCAAGCACTAAAACACTTTAAAATCAATCACTACCTGGCTTTGTTTCGGCGAATACGGCCTAACAATCCGCTTATTCAAAACCCGGTACTTGCGCTTCCTCTTCTTGCACGCAGTTCTAACAAAAACCAGCGCTTCATTAAAAGGCTTTTTCTTGTTTTCTTCAATGGAATTAAAACAATAAAAGTGAATAACGCAATTCTTTTTCGCAGCAATTAACGCAGAATCTAAAAAATCAAAGCCAGTATGCGGTAAAGGCATTACTATCCGGTCAGCCAAATTCTTGAGTTTTGGAACAATTTTATTCACGTCACCCTGAACTACCTTAATTGCATGCTCTGCTTTATTCAAAACAACATTTTCTCGCATTAAAGATACCGCAATTGGATTCAATTCAACAGCAATTATCTCTACATTCTTTTGCTTCTTGAAAAAAACTAAAGGAAACGGGCCAACACCAGCAAATAACGCTAGAATTTTTTCTCCCGGCCTTATTTTCTTTGCTATGCGCATTCTCTCGAAAGCCAAGCGCACAGAAAAATAAACCTTACTCAAATCAACACGCATTACTGCGCCAGCTTCCTTGTACAACGCGAGAGTAGTTTTTTCTCCAGCTAGCCACTCTAAATCACGAACTCTGTATTCGCCAAGCATTGCAGATTTTTTCATTAACACCGTTTTAACGTGCTTGTTTGCTTCCAGAATTTTTTTTGCAATTAACTTCTTTTTTTTCAGTAAAGAATCGTGAACTTCAATAATGCAAATACTCCCGATTACGTCAAAAGATTTTACTAAATCGCTTAATTCAGTCTTGCTTAAAACACTTGAAAGTAATTCTTTTAATTCCCCAGAACGCTGAACTTCTTTGAATTTTCGTTGAGTAAAAACACTCTTGAAAGGTAAAGAAATTTTTCTAGTCACTGGAAAAAAAACAAAGCCGTTTTCATTGAACGCCGGAACTCCTGTGACCAAAGCGTTTTTTTCTTTAAGCAAAAACTTCGCTTTTTCAGCATTTTTTGGTTCTACCTTAACAGCTTTCATTTTCACAACCTATAAGAATAATTAACTAATGAGAAATAAAACAATGGACTTTATACAAGAATTTTTATTAAACCCCCTGCAGCAACCCAATGACTACGCGCCTTACAATTTGGTTAACACACTGGTTTTCGCTGCAATAGCGTTAGCCGCAGCCTGGATTTTGTATAAACTCCTGCCTAAACTAGGAATCAAATACGATGAAGAGTTTTTTTACAGCGTACTTCCGTTCGTTATCCTGGGTGCAATTTTACGCGTGGTAGTTGACGCTGAAATCCTGCCGCGTTCAATAAGCGTTTTCGGCATTGACTTGTTTATTTTAGTCACGCCGGGAATTTACATTTTCACGTTCGTTGTTTTAATGGCGTGCTTGCTAGTTTGCTTGAAAACCAAGAACCCAATGAAAAACTTCCGAAACGCAGGAATAATTCTTTCAGTAATAGCGTTCCTTCCCTTGCTTTCACTTTACTCTCAAATTCAACTAGACGTACTATTAATTCCAGTAATTGCGTTAGCCTTCCTCGCAGTATTTGACTTTGTTTGGAAGAAAACAACGAAAACAGAATTAACTAATATAGAAAAAACACTGTTTTTTGCTCAAGTGTTTGACGGCAGCGCTACTTTTTACGGCGTTGCCTTTAAAGGATATTTCGAGCAACACGTTGTTGGGGGCGCAATAATCAATTCAGGCTCGCCCCTAGCGTTCTTGTTAATTAAAGCCTTATTTGCGGTAGGAGTAATTTATTTCTTAAGGAAAGAAAACAAGCAAGACGCGGTATTCATTACCTTGCTCATAACAATAGTTGGTTTAGGACCAGGAACAAGAGACGTTTTGCGGACTTTATTCGGGGTTTAATTTATTCGCCGCTGCCAGTTAATTCTTGAGCTACTTGTTGTTCTCCTTGCTGGCCAACTGGAATCTCAATGAAACGAACTTGCTCGCCTTCACCAGTGTAAATAATGCGAATTACGCCTGAAACCATTTTAGACGCGTTTAACGTATCCATGAATTCCAGCGTAGTATCTTCTTTCACACCTAAAGCGCCCTCGAATACAGCGTCAACTGGCTTGAAACCAGATTTTTGCAGCAAATCAATCATTTTCATTACTTCATCCTTAATCTTCATTTAAACATCACCAGTGCAAAGCATTAAACAACAAGCGTTTTTTAGGGTTTTTGTCCGGGTTGTTGCTTTCTTCGACTTAAGGCTTCACTCAAAATCGCGCACTAAAGAATAATATTCATTCTGCTTTCCTTTAAATGCTACTTTAATAACAAAATGCCTATCCGTTTCTTGAGAGTGCTCAGCTAAAGGAAAATAATACCGTGGATTAAACCCCAAATGTTTTGTGAGGAGTGAAGTAATCTTTCGTTCAGTTAAATTCAAAGCCATATTAAGTCCTCATTCTGCCAGTACCAAACTTTTCCTTCAAAATAGAATACAAGGGGGAATGCTCAAAAACAGTCAAGCTAACCTCCACTAATCGCTTGTTTTTAGTTACGCTCGCTAGAACTTTATCTTTGTCTAATAACTCCCAAAAATGCGGGTTTGCGGGCCTAGCTACAAAACCGTTTTTTTTAACTGAGGAAAACAAAACAGCATTTTTTTCTTCACTATCACCCCTTTCACCAAGAGGCATTAACAAAAAAACGTACTTGGCCGGCTCACCAGGAGAATTTCGAGTAAAATGCTTTATTCCGGGCAGAGGCACTGCATGCGTTTCCAAATCAAGACCCAAATGTTGTTTTATTAACTGCTTAAGTTCCCTAGAGTTTCCAGTATGAGAATACGCTCTAAAGACTTTAACCAAGTTAAACACCCAAAAAAACAGTAAAAACTGTTTTTATTAACGTAATTATAAGACGAAAAAGGTTATTAATCTAGAATATGCTTTTATTAATAAAGTAAAACTTTGTGTTTAATGAGAGTGGAGTTGGTTTTCAATGGTTAAATACGCTATAGCAAAACAATTAGCCGGAAAGAGAGTAATTACTACTGACGGGGAAGAACTCGGCAGAGTTATTGACTTGTATTTCAATGAAGTAAACGGCAAGCTAGAAAGCGTGTTAATTGAACCAAACCCTGATTCAGGCTGGGCAGCTAAAACAAAGCAAGCAGGTGGCGGATTCTTGACGGTACCGTACTCGTCAGTACTGGATGTTAAAGACGTAATGGTAGTAGACAGACGCGGATTGTCTTCAGACGCAATGCTTCAAGACCACGGCGGATTACTCTAAAGTTAAATAAACTGAAGCGTGGTCCTTGACTTCAATAAACAATTTCTTTTTCGCTAGCAAAGCATTCAACTTTGCTTCGATTTCTTGATTCTTTAAGCCCTTAGCTTGCATTGAACGCAATTCCTCAAACAATTTTTCTACAAACAAACAATTCTCAAAAACCCAGTTTCCAGCTTTCTTGAGTTCAACGCGTTGTTCATCAAACTCTTGCAGTAAAGCCAGCTGGCTAGTTAATTGTGCTTCCACCTTTTCAACGCCCTTATTTTTAGGAGTTTCATGAACGTAATTAAAGTAATACTCGTCCAGAGCTTCAGAAAAAGAATCAAATTGTTTTTCGGTTACGCCTCTATATTTCTCTAGTTTAGTGAAGGAAAAGGCCACCGGTTTTTCGTCCGCGTAATAAACGCGGGGCGCTCTTTCAGAAACTAGTTTTTTTACTTCCTTGATTACTTTAGAAAAATCAACCGCACTAGCTTCATCATCCAGAGAAAAACCAGCTCTGACAACTGCTTCCTCTAAGTAAAAAGGCGCTAAGTTAAATTTTTTTGACAAGAAAGAAACAATTTTTCCTTGCACTTCGTTCGAATCAGGAGTAATTAAAGAAAAAACGCTTTGTTTTTCTTGCGGAGGCAAGACGTACTTTAAACCCCGTTTTAAAGAACGAACAGAATAATGCGCCCTAGTTAATACTTGCAGGATAGTGTAAACAGCATCACACAAAATCACGTTCCCTTTACCGAACAATTCTAAAACCAGAATAAATGATTCTTTTTTATCTAGTTCGAAAACTATAACGCGGTCTTCATTCAATTGCTTAATTGCACGCACGCGAGCATTCTCAAGCAACGAACGCATTCTCGCAACAAGCGGGTCTTTTTCAATTGTTTCTTCAACAAACTTAGTTAAGTTAGCCCTCACACCTAATTCAACTAACAAGAAAACGCTTCCTTTAGTTTTCGAGTTGAATTTAAAGCGGTAAACGCCTTCGCTAACTAAGTACGGCCGAACTAAAAAACTGCCTTCCAATAAAGCTAGTTCTTCAGTTAAAACAGCGTAATCAATTGAACTCATTTTCTGCATGATAAGAAATAGCGAAAACAAAATTAAAAGCACTAGCGTTGAAAATAAATAAAACAAAACCCTTAAAATAACTAGGGTTCATATCGTATTCGATATAAATCGGGTCCGATACTAAATGCCTAAAATAGAAATAAAGGGATTACTGCGAATATTCATACTTACTTCTTTGTCTAAAAAAGAAAAAACCGGCAAGGAACTAGCAGACCAAATACACACAATATCCAAAGACTGGCGACCAAGCTGTGGAACGATATACCCGTTGCTGCAAGGCTTGAAAAAAAACAAGCTAGTTAAACCCAAAAAAACCAGTAAAAGAGGAGAAATAACTTACGAAATAACTAGAAAAGGCAAGGAAACAATAAAAACGCAGAAAACGAAATTATTAAACTCGTTCGGGGAAGCAATTAAAAAAACATTCCCGCTATTAATGATGGTTTTTCACGATTGCACTGAAGAAGAAGCTAAGGAAATAAGCAGGGAATACGAAGAATTTCTCGAAATACGTGAAAAAATATTTATTTTACCTCCAGAAAGACGAAAGGCAATAATAAAAAGTTTTCTTAAAAAAATGAAGGAAATAAAATGAAAAATGAAGTAATTATTGAGTTAGAAAACGTGGAAAAAACGTACTTAATGGGAATCGTGCCAGTTCACGCTTTAGGGGGAGTTAATTTAAAAATAAGGAAAGGCGAGTTCGTAGCAATAATGGGGCCGTCAGGCAGCGGTAAAAGCACGTTAATGAACATGGTTGGCAGTTTAGACTTGCCTACGAAAGGCAAAGTCCTCCTAGATGGACAAGATATTTCTAAATTCAGTGAAAGCCATTTAGCGCAAATACGTGGAAAAAAAATAGGATTCATTTTCCAGCAATTCAACTTAGTTCCTTCATTAAGCGCTATGGAAAACGCGGAATTACCCTTGATTTTTCACCACTTGCCTGAACAAAAAAGGCGCGAGCGATTAATGAAGATATTCACTCAAGTCAACATGGAAGACAGAATATTTCACAAGCCGCGTGAATTATCAGGGGGAGAACAACAAAGAGTAGCTATAGTACGGGCTTTAGCAGTAGACCCTGAAGTAGTTCTGGCAGACGAACCTACTGGTAATTTGGATTCTAAAACAGGGAAGGAATTAATGGTGTTGTTAAAAGACTTAAACAAGAAAGGCAAGACAATCATAATGGTTACGCACGATGAAGAAATCGGCAAGCAAGCGCAAAGAATAGTGCGCATAAGAGATGGTTTATTAGAAAAGGAGGTTTCGAAAAAATGATGAAAAAATTGTTTTTACTATTAGTCTTAGTAACTATGGTGCAAGCAGCTGAAACCGCGTTAGGCGGCACGCTTACAATAAGCCAACTGCAATACACGCCTTACCCTGCAGAACCAGGGCAGTACATAGATGTGTGGATTAACGTTCAAACCTCTAGCTACATTGATAAGGTCGAATGCAAATTAATTCCTCAATACCCGTTTTCTCTAGACGCTAGTGAAAACGCTCAAAGAACAATAGGCACGCTAGGCCCGGGGCAAGGATTTGTTTTAAAATACAAGATTAGAGTGGATTCAGCAGCAATTAATGGAAACAACGACTTGCCAATAAGCTGTAGATCAGAAGGAAGAGATTGGATTACTGCAAAAACAGTTATTGCAATTCAAGGAAAAGCAGCGAGCTTGGAAATATCGGAAGTAGAATTAAACCCGAAGTGGATTGCACCCGGCTCTACAGGCATAGTAAGAATTAGTTTAAAAAACACAGCTAATTCAGCAGTTCGAAACGTAAACGTAAAACTATCTTTAACAGACACGCCTTTCACACCAATAAGCGGTGGAATCGAAAAAAATCTTGACGTTATTCTCGGTGAAGAAACTAAAACCATTGAATATCAATTAGCGCCATTAGCAACAGCTGAATCAAAATCCTATCGAATACCACTCGCACTAACTTATCAAGACGAGTTAGGAAATAGTTATTCAAGCAGTGAAACTATTGGAATAATTGTTGGGGAAACACCTAGTTTGCTAGTTGAAGTAAGCCAAAGCGATATAGTGCAAGCATTCACGTCCGGAACAGTTGAATTTAAAATAATCAACAACGGCTTAAGTGACGTAAAATTCTTGAATGTGGCAGCTGAAAACGGACTCAACCACGAAATCGCGGACACTGCCCCTAAATACATTGGGACCCTAGCTGGAGATGACTCTGAAACAATTGAATACCAAATTTACGTTGGTGACGCGCAAGGAAAGATCGAGGTTCCACTCAAACTAACTTACCGTGACTCAAACAATCAAGAATACACTCAAACAATAAGCGCTGAACTACGCATTTACTCAAGCGAGGAACTAACAAAATTTGGGTTAGTTAAAGATGCAGGAATCAACTGGCTATTAATCGGCGGAATAGTAATCGCGGGTTACTTAGCGTACACGTACTGGTGGAAAAAGAGAGGCGCTAAACAACAAAAATGAACTTGAGAGCGTTTTGGGATTACTTCCTGCTAGCATTCAATAACCTGCGGCACAGAGGCTTGCGAAGCTTGCTGACTATAATCGGCATCTTCATAGGAATAGCGGCAGTAGTAGCGCTAGTAGCGCTCGGAAACGGCTTGCAAGACACTATTTCAAACGAGTTCGCTAAAATAGGTGCAGACAAAATAACGATAATGGGGTACAACGGCATTGCGGCTTCCCCTTTCGTTAGCTCTACGCTAGCAAACCCACTTACTGAAGACGACGTTAAAGTAGTTCAACGCGTTCGCGGGGTAGCTACTGCAGGCGGAATACTAATGGAAAGCATAACAATGGAAGTCAAACGCGAGTCTAAAATAGGACTCATTTACACGCTCCCTGAAGACGATAGTAGGGAAATAATTGAAGACATGGTTCAAGCAGAAGTAACTCAAGGCCGGTTATTAAGAGCAGGAGAAAGCGGTCGCGTTCTAATTGGAAGCTACCTAGCTAACGGAGTTTTTGAACACGAACTAGGAGTAGGCGATTCAATTAAACTCAACGGAAAAACGTACACAGTAGTAGGCACACTGAAAAGCATGGGTAACCAGATTGACGACAGCGTAGCAATACTAAACACGGATGACGCACGCCGACTGCTAAATGAACCAAAAATGGTTTCAATGATTTACGCTCAAACAGAAAGCGGGGTAGAACCAGCTAAAGTAGCTGAAAGCATTAAAGAAAAACTAAGAAAACACAGGGGAGTAAAGGAAGACGCTGAAGATTTTCAAGCAAGCACTTCAGAACAACTCGCTAGCTCGTTCAGCACTATTTTTGGAATAGTTCAAGCAATAGTAGTAGGCATTGCAGCAATCTCTCTGCTAGTTGGCGGCGTGGGAATAATGAACACAATGTACACGTCAGTAATTGAACGAACTAAAGAAATTGGAGTAATGAAAGCAGTAGGCGCTCAAAACAGCGACGTGTTACTAATATTCTTAATAGAATCAGGAATGCTTGGTTTAGTAGGCGGAATCCTAGGGGTTTTAACTGGAATTGGTTTAAGCAAAACAGCGGAAATAATAGCTAGCCAAGCACTAGGATCAGACTTGTTTAAAGCAGCAGTCACGCCCGAATTAATTTTCGGCGCACTATTATTCTCATTCGTGCTAGGTAGTTTGTCAGGCGTCTTGCCAGCCAGACAAGCAGCTAAATTAAAACCAGCAGACGCATTAAGATACTAAAAAAATTAGCGTACTACTTGAAGGGGAATAACATTTTTTTCGAATTCCAAGTTAGCAAGCAAAACCGCGCTAATAACTCCTTCAGGCACTTTCACTAACGGTGGAGCACCCATAGACAACTGAAGCGCCCTAGCACCAACTATTCTTGCTTTCTCGTATTTAGTTAAAACAATCTTTTTAGCCATAAAATTAACCCTCTCAAAAAACAGTAAAGTATTGATGCGAGTCAGGGTTTTTAAACGTTGCAATATTCTTTAAAAACGCTGAAAGAGTAATAGCAAGCAAGGTGATTCTAAAGTGAGAAAAAAAACGCTTAAAATAAAAAAAATCGCTCGCAAAATAATAAAGGCAGAAAAAAAAATGAGCGGTAAACTAGACAAGTTGCTAGACGAATGGAAAGGCCACATTCACGAGCAAATCAAGCTTCATGAAAGAATACTCTCAGGAAAACACTCAGTAAAAGCATTATTAGACCAAACAATAAAAATAGAGAAAAACTTCATCAAAAAAGTAAGCAAAATCAAGTGAGTATTTAAACCACTAGAGAGTAATTCATAACAAATGGAAGTCACGCCAATAGAAAGAATTCACAGCGGAATCTACGGTTTAGATGAGTTAATTGAAGGCGGATTCCCTAAAGGAAGAACCATATTAGTTTCAGGCGCTTGCGGTACAGGAAAAAGCGTTTTATGCATTCAGTATTTAGTTAAAGGCGCGATTGACTACGGCGAGCCAGGAGTTCTGGTTTCATTCGACGAAACACCGAACAAAATACGGCAAGACATGCTCAGGTTCGGTTGGAACTTAAGCATTATTGAAGAAAAAGGCTTGTTAACTATACTAGACGCTACGTCAGCTAGAGCTGGCGCGCCATCAGAAGAGGAAAACGCGTTACTACCAGGACAACTGGATGTAGACAAAATCTTGCTTGACGTGCTCACGCTATGCAGGCGAGTAGGCGCAAAACGCTTAGTAATCGATTCTATACCCGCAATGGGACAACAAATCGAGAAAGAAGGCGACATACGCAAAACCATCCTAAAACTCTCTTACATACTATCAAGAGCAGGATTGACTACCCTCTTAACTTCAGAAATAGAAGAACAAAACCTTAATTCAGGACACGCGTTAACCTTCAGCAAGTACGGAGTAGAAGAATACGTTGCAGACGGAGTTCTTTTACTCAACTTTTTAGGCACTGGACCAAACGAATTACGCACGCTATACGTCCGCAAAATGCGGGGCACTAAACACACAATGCACTTGCACCCAATGGAAATAAACGAGAAAGGCATTACGGTTCACAAAATAGAAAACATCTTCAAGTAAAAGAAAAAACTTATTTACTTAACTTGATTAGTAATTAACATGCCGATTAAAAGAGTGCAAACGGGAATACCTGGTTTAGATGAAGCACTCACGGGCGGCATTCCAGAAAACAACCTAGTTTTAATATCCGGGGGCGCGGGAACCGGAAAATCAACTCTTTGCTTGCAATACTTAATTAATGGAACTAAAAACGGGGATAAAGGCATTTACTTTTCAACAGAACAAAACCAAGAAGACTTAGCTAAGCAAGGAGAACAATACAAATGGAACGTAAACGAACTAGTTGAAAAAGGCTTACTTAAAATCGTGTTCATCGACATAATCAGAGAACAAACCTTATTGAAAAAAATAAGAGACGAAATAACTTCCTTCCAACCCAAACGCCTAGTAATAGATTCACTAAACACGGTTTCAGACTTTACTGCAACTAAAGACTTTGCTAAACAACTCTACCTAGAACAAGGAACAATGGGCCCGACAGTAGAAGAAAAAATAATTCCCTCAAACATCACCGAAAAAATGCTTACTAGAAAAATAATGCTAGCTTTCCTAAGCGAACTAAAAACATACAAAACTACCGCACTCTTAACAAGCGAACTCCCGGAAAAAGGCGAAACCTTAAGCGCAGACGGAATCAGCGAATTCATCTCCGACGGCGTAATACTA
>JBDRBT010000015.1:0-67459 GCA_043822385.1 Microcaldota archaeon
TGAAACAAATTCAAGATGAGGATATTCTAGCGATTGATAAATTGCCGAGGAAACTAGTGGAAAAGTATGGTTTAGAGAAAGTATTAACGAAAAAACAGTTTGAGAAGTTAAAGGAAATATCAAAGAAGGAAGGAATTCACGAGTTTCCGATTCACACTAACTTACCTAGGTTCGGGCCTTACGTTTTAGCTGGCTTGCTTTTAGTCTTGTGGTTGGGTGACTTTATTTTCGTGGTTTTTTCTTTAAATTAAATTAGTTTTTTTCAGTATTTCTTTTGTTTTAGGATTATTGCTAGTGTTAATACTCAAGTATTTTTTTCCGCCTCTTTTTTCAAGCAAGTACGCGTTAGTAATATTGATTCCGTTTTCTCCTAGAATGCGGCCTATTCTAGCTAGTTGTCCTGCTTCGTCTGGAATAGTTAAGAATAATCCTTCTTCACCCAGTATTTTGAAGCTCTTGCTTATTAGTGTTTTTTTGGCTTTCTCGTTGTTGCTTGTAACTAAGTGAATTACTGCGTCTGGTTCTTTGTGTTCAATAGAGAACGCGTTGATTCTTATTTTTACTGCATTCAGGCAGTCTGCTATTCTACCTAGAGTGCCTGGCTCGTCTTTAACTAGTATTTGCAGTTCGTTCATTAAAAAGAGTTAAGGAAGAAAAAGAGTTAAAGGTATTTACTTCTTGTCAGTTTTCTTCAAGAAAAAGTATAATCCGAGTACTAGTACTGCAAGTAAAGCTAACACCAACGGGGTGTTTCCTTCAATGAACGCGCCAGTTATTTGACTTGGCGCTGCGCTTTCTTCTGGTTCAGTGGTTGCTGTTGCTTGAACCATAGGCTTTGCGCCAGCGATTAATTCAATGTTTTGAGTTGTTTCAACGTCCTTGCTTGTAGCTTTCAATACTAAGTTAGTTGTTTTTCCGTTTAGTTCTTTTGAAGGAGTTACTTCGAGAATCACTTTCTTTATGCTTCCTGCTGGGATAGTAATGAATTCTTGTTTGAATGAAGCCCAGTTAGCGCCTTGAACGCTTAAGGAATAAGTGTTTTCTACTAAACCACTATTTTTGATTGTTATTTCTAATTCAGTGGTTTCTCCAGGTAAGGCGTATTCTTTCTTGGTTTTTATTTCAGCTGAATAGCATTCTTCGCGTGGTTTTACTGTTAATTCTTGACCTAACAAGTCCCCACTCTTGCCGTTTACTGAATTTATTTTAAAGATTAACGTGTAATCGCCTGGTTGAGCGTTGCAGTCGAATACTGAGTAACTCAAGGTTTTTTTCGTTCCTCCTTTTAGTTCAAAAGGAGTGACGTCGAAAGTTGGTTTAACCCAATCTGGTCCTTCATGGTAATTAACATAAAACGAGTCTTCATGAGAGCCGGTATTTATTGCGTCTATAGTGAATCCTTTTTCTTGGCATTGGCAAACAAAATCGCTTTTTCCAGATAAGGTTACTTCAAAACAATTTTTGTAATTGATTTCTTTTTCTTCCTCGAAAACGAAATCGTTGTTTTTTAATTGAATTTTGAATGAATATTTTTCTGGTTTTAAGCCGCTTGATACTGCTAGATTAACTTGCTTGGTTTCGCCTTCGCTTAAAGCGAGTGTTGCTGGCATTATTTTACCGAAAGGTAATCCAGTTAAACTGAGTGTGTAAGTGCCTGCTTTACCTGCGTTAGTAATCACAACTGGATAGTTGGTTTCGGTTTCAGTGCAGGTTTGTTTTTCAGATTGTATTTCAATTAAAGCATTAGTGCAGGATTTAATGTTTATTGAAGGGTTTATTGTAGTTGAATCTTCTGTTTCTTCACCTGTTTGAACGTATAGCGCTGTTGCTTTTATTCTGAACGCGTTTTCTCCGAGTTTGTATTTCTTGGAATCAATTTGAATTGAAATAGTTTTTTCTTCGCCTGCTTTCAATTTTATTTCGCTAGGCAATCCCGGAAGGCTTGATTCGATTTTGTAAGTGTTTTCTGAAGTCAAGGCGTTATTTTTGAAGATTATTGGCAAGTCTTTTTTTTCGCCCAAGCAAACGTCTTGTTCGCTGGCAGTGATTGAAATGCATTCTTTTACTTTTAAGTTAATGGTTGTTTTTTTCGAGTCAGTACTGGATTTTCCAGTTATTTGAATGGTGTATGACCCTGTTTTACTGAAGCAGCTTGGTGAAATGTAAGCAAAAGCTTGTTCTTCTTTTCCTGGTTGAATGCTTAGTTTTTTAGGTAGTATTGAAACGAATTCTGGCCCGTTAACGCTTAATTCAACAGAATCTGTTTGCGTTCCAGTATTTTTTACGTTTAATGCGATGGGAATCGTGTCCCACAAGCACATTTCTACTTCTGTTTTTTCAGAGGTTAATGAAATTGGGCTTGCAGCTATTAACGTTAATAGTAAAGCGAAGAAAAGAACTTGTTTTAACAAAAAATCACCATGTTACTACTTAGTAGTAACACTATGCTATGTGGAGTATATAAGCGTTTACGTATGCACCGATGAGTGTTATTGCTAGCATGATTCCTGCGGTCTTCCATATGTAAGCCCTGTTTTTTTTCAAAGTTAATAACGCAATGCCAGTTCTAGCCGCGAGCGAACCTATTAACGCAAGAAAAACGTCTGTAGCAAGCATTTGATTAGTTATTTGTCCTGCTTGGTTTGAATACAGTAATGAAGCGATGACTGCTGTTGCACCGAGTAGTCCCCCTATGAAGGAAGTTATTGAAACTAATTCTGGGCTGTTAGTTGCAGTCCAAGTTATTACTAGATTGACTATGATTAAGAGCGTGGCGAATTCAGCTATGAATCTAAGGCTTAAAGGGTGTTTGTGTTTTGTTAGTGTTCGTTGTATTTTTTTTACATACTTGTAACTGAATATTGAAGCAACTAATGCCGCTATAATAAAACTTATTAGTATTGGCGTGAGTGTAATGAATGCGTTTGGAGCTATTAGTAACACTAGTATTGCGTCTGCAGTTATGGCGCCTACGCTTGCTATTGCTAGAACAAAACTAGTTATTCTCGCATCCTTCATTTTTTCAGAGAAGACTGCTAGCGTGGCTTGAGAAGAAATTACGCCTCCTATTAATGCGGCGTAAGCAATTGCTTTCCTGCCAAAGTATTTCAAAAGCACGTGTGCTACAAAACTAATTGCGGTTATTGCTACTACTATTGCCCACGCAAACTTGACGCTTATTTGCTGTCCTAAGAGTAAATAAGGTTCTTCAGGCAGCAAGGGATAAATAATGAACGTAATTATTGCGAATATAAGCAAGTCGGTTATTTCTTGTTTGGATACCGTGTCTACAATGTGGTGTAACTCTTTTTTTTCTACTAACAAGTAAACTGTAGCTATGCACGCGAATCCTGCCTCTACAAGCAAGCCTTTAGCCACCATTAGCCCGAAAACAAACGTCAAAGGGAGCATTATGGTGGTGGTTATTCCAGCTCGAGTTGCTTTTTTTGTTTTAAAGTAATAATACGCTAAAGCAGTACCGCTTATTCCAATGAAAGCAATTAATTGAAGCCAGTTTTCTTGAATTACGCTGGCTGAAAGAAAACCAATAAAACTCGTGAGTGCAAAGCTGCGTAAACCTAGTTCTTGGTTGTGTTTACCTCGTTCTAAACCTATTAATCCACCTATTGCGAGGCTTAGTATCGCTTGAGATAAAAACTCGTACGCCATTTATTTTAATCTCTTTTTACCTTCTTTGTGAACCGCGTCAGCGATTTTCTTTATTTTATCCGTGTTTTCTACTTCCTCGAACGCGTTTCCAACGTGAATTCCGTCTGCACCGTATTTTATTGAATCCGCAGCTGCTTCTGGAGTGCGTATTCCACCTGCATTAAAGTGATACATGCTTCCTTTTTGTTCAGAAATTGCTTTAATCATTTTATTCGGCGTTGGTTGCGGTGCGCCGCTTCCTGCGTCAGTAATGAATACGGTAGATCCCGTGTATTTAGCTGCTAGCGTGCAAGCAGCTGCTAAATCGCTTCTTTCTCTCGGCACTAAATTAGAATTGCCAATCCAACCAACTGCGCGGCCTGGTTCTATAATCAAGTACGTTGTTGGAATGGGTTCAATGCCCATTCTTTTTACTACTGGCGCTGCTTGAATTTGTGCTGTTGACAACCAGTACACATCGCGAGAATTAAGCATGTGCATGAAGTAAACCGCGTCAGCTTCCTTGCTTAACCCAGCTGGACTGCCGGGGTATAAAACTACTGGCAAGTTAGATGCTTCCTTAATCATTTTTATTGTTTCATCCAGCAAGCTTCCTTGGGCTCCAATGCTTCCGCCTACTAGTATGACGTCTGCACCGTTTTCGCAAGATTGCTTTGCTACTTTAGCTCCTTTCTCGAGAGACATTTTGTCCGGGTCTATTAACGAGAATAGCATTGCGCCTTGTGTTTCTAATTTTTCTTGATAGTATTTCATTATTTTCATTGTCAATCACCGTGAAAAGCGTTAAGTATTATTAGTTATAATTTAGTTAACGTCTCTTTTAAACTCGTAGTGATTTGTTTTGAGTATAAAAAATTTGTTGTTGAGTGCTTTTTCGCCCGAAGAACTAGTTTCAGCTATAACCGCTAAAAAAGAGGAGTATTCCGGCTTGTTGAATGACGAGGGCGCGATGAAAATACTCGCTAGGGAAAAAAACGTGAGTATTCCTGAAGAAGCGGTTTCTTTTTCTAATTTAGCTAGTGCTAAACTTGGTGAAGCTATTAACGTAGTGCTTTCTTTCGACAAGATTTATGCTGAAAAAGCGTTTGAAACTAACGGAAGGAAGGGAAGGGTTTGCAATGTGGATGTTTCTAGTGACGGAGCTAACGCTAAACTAGTATTATGGAACCAGGATGTTTCTTTCTTAAAGAAAAAAGGCGTTGAAAAGAATTGCGTAGTTAACGCTAAACGCTTGTTAGTAAAGTCGCTTGAGCCTTTTGAGCTTCATTCTGCGTTGTCTACGGAAATGCAATTGGTTTCGCCCGGAAAAACTGAGTTAGTAAAGCTTTCTGAAGTTACTGACGGCGAGGTTTCAGTTGTTTGCAAAGTAATGGATAAAAGTAGTTTAAGAGAATTTGAAAGAAACGGCAGGAAATCTTGTGTGTTGAATGTTGCGGTTTCAGATGATTCTGGTTCTAGTGTTTTAGTTTGTTGGGGAGATAATGCAGTCAAGGCAAATGGTTTTCATTTAGGTCAAGTAATTAAAGTTGAGGATGCCTTAGTTAGAAATAATGAGTTGCATTGCGGTTGGAGTACGAATCTTATTCCTGATTATGAAGCGATTATTAGCACTAAAACAACTAAATTGTTTGAAGTAGAGCCTGGTTTTAAGGGAATTATTGAAGCTGGCGTGAGAAGCGTTAACGAGCCAAAGCTTATCGAAAAAAACGGACAAAATTTGTTGTTAGTTAGTGTTTTGCTTAGTGATGATAAAGTTCGTTTGCCGTGCGTATTTTTTAATGAACAAGCTAGAAAGTTTTTAGGTTTGAAAGAGTCTCTAGTTGACTTAAAGGCGTTGTTTGATTTCAGGAAAGAAGCTTTACTTGAAAAAAAGATTTTGTTTCACGCTACTGCTAAAACAAATTCGTTTTCAGGTGAAACAGAATTAGTTTGTAATAGTTTCATTGATTTTTCTAGCTAGTTCTATTAATTTTTCTTTTAATTCTTCCAGAGAACCTTTGTTTTTTATTACGTATTGAGCTTGATCCATGCAGTCCTGCATGCTTTCCTCGTTATCTTCTTTTCCGTGTAATTCTATTTTTTCTGTTTCAACAAATTCCTCGAAAGATACTTTATCTTTACCGCGCTTCAAGTTGTTTTCAAAACGATCCATTATTTGTGCTTCAATTAGTATTCCCACAAAGTTTTTTCCGTAAGTTTTCTTGAATAATTCTAATTCAGCTGGATGGCGAATGCTTTCTACTACTGCTATTGGCTTGTTTTTGCTGTTTATTTCTTTAATTGCTCTTTGTGCTAAAACGTCGTTACCGAATTCTTTGCGTAAAGCATTTCCTTTAACTATAGCTTTTTTCCTGCTGTATGCGCCTTCTAGCTCTTCAATAATGTATTTGCTTAATCCTATTGGTTTTGTATCGAATTCGTCCGCAATTATTTTAGCTGCAGTACTTTTTCCAGCTCCGTTCAATCCTAAGATGCCAATTACTTTCACGTGTATATCACTCCTTTTTCGTTTTAATTGTTTGTTTTTCGTTTTATTTAAGTTGTTTTTTAAACTCTTTCTCTAAAAACTAATTATAGGTGGTTTTGAATGAGTGGGCCAATAGAGTCTTTACAACTGCGTTTTCCTTACAATCTTGACGCCAGGCTTGATGTTAGCGTGTGGGCTGGTAGAGAACAAGATGGTAAGGCTTTACCTTCGAACATTTCTTTGCGTTTGCAGGGTTTTGAAAAAGAAACCGTTTACTTGAATCCTGAAGACGCGTTGAAATTGTCGTCTATTTTACAGCATTACGCTGTTCAAGTATTGAAGCTTGATTCAGAACGCAGGTTGGCTGCTTGGAAGGAAAGACAAGAAAAAACGGATCAAGGATAAGCGCGGTTTATTGTACGCGGGAAGGGCGTGGCGTCTCGAATGTGGTCTAGTCCGCAAATCCAGCGAACTAAGCGTTCAGTGCCTAAACCAAAACCAGAGTGTTGAACGCTACCGAATCTCCTTAAGTCTAAGTACCACGCGTAAGCCTTCAAGTCAGCATTTTCTTTCTTTAATTTTTCTATTAATTTGTTTACGTCTGTTTCTCTCTCGCTTCCGCCAATTAATTCCCCAAAACCCTTGGGCGCTAGCACGTCTACTGCATTTAGTGTTTTTCCGTCTTCGTTTTCCTTCATGTAAAATGCTTTACTTCCTTTAGGCCAGTTAGTAATCATTAACGGCTTTTCTAAGTCTTTAGTTAATGCTTCTTCTTCAGGTACCCCAAAATCTTGTCCATGTTCTAGTTTAATGCCGTTTTTCTCTAGTTTTTTTAACGCGTCAGCGTAAGTAAGCCTCTTGAATGGAGGGTTTATTTTTTTTAATTCTTCTATATCGCGGCCGAGTATTTTTAATTCAGCGCTTCTTTCTTTAACTACCGCTTTTACTACAAAACAAACCATTTCCTCTAGAAAAGCTAGTAGTTCTTCAAAAGACTGGTGTGCTTCTTCCCCTTCAATGTGCCAGTATTCAGTCAAGTGTTTTATAGTTCTTGATTTTTCAGCCCTGAATGAAGGCGTGATTGCGTAAACTTTTTCTAAACTAAAAACAAGTGCTTCCAAGTGAAGTTGAGCACTCTGGCTCAAAAACGCTTTCTCGCCAAAATAATTGAATGAAAACAAAGTAGAGCCGCCTTCAGCTGGGGAAGCAGTAATTATTGGGGGTGTGGTTTCCCAGTATTTTTTTTTCTCGAAGAATTCCCTGAATGCTTTCAAAACCGTTGCTTTTACTTTCATTGCTGCAGTCAGGGTTTGAGAACGAATCCATAAGTGCCTTACGTCAAGCAAGAATTCCGTGCTCTGGTCTTTAGAAATAGGAAAGACTTCACTGAAGTGCAGTACGTCGAATTCGCTTGCTTGAATTTCCCAGCCAGTTGGAGCTCGAGAGTCTTTTTTTACTGTTCCAATAATTATTACTGCTGATTCTATTAGTGCTTTAGTAGAGTCTTCAAAGTGTTTTTCTTGAACATTGTCTTTTTTTACTGCAGTTTGAATAATTCCGGTTGAATCTCTTATTACTACGAAACTTATTCCACCTGAGCTACGCGTGCGGTAAATCCATCCCCTGATTTTAACTATTTTTCCTTCTTTTTTTCCTTCAAGAATTTCGCTTATTGGAGTGGGTTTCATAACAATCAATTTACTCGCTGTCTTTTATTAATTTAGCAGGATGAAGCTTATTCCTGCGGCTAGTATTCCTGCTAAAAGCATTTTAAACCCTGTTAAGAGCTTGTTTTCTTTAGATATTTTACCCAGGAAAAGGCCAAGCGCAATTAACGCTATTCCTGCAATAATGAATGAGTAATAGTACGCGGTTGTTGCTGGAAGTAGGAAGAAGGGCGTTACGATTATTAGGGATGCTATTAATGGTGATGCGCCGTCAATTATTGCAATAATTATTGTTGCGAATTCGCTTGCGCGTTCTATTTCCGTGTTACTTAATTTACGCATCATTGCTCTTTCTAACTCAATTAGTTTCTTTTTTCTTTCAGCTGCTTCAGTAATGAATGAACCTGAAAATCCAGATAGTCCAATGGCTATTGCAGTAGCAATGCATGTTGAAGTAATTATTCTCGCGTCTGTTACTCCTGCAGCTAGTAACCCGGTTAATACCCCTATAGTTGTTAACAAGCCATCGAAGGAATTGGTCGAGAAAGCGCGCCTAGCTATTTCTCCTGCTTTAGTAATTCGCCAGTACTTGCGCCATTTTGGCGCGTTTTTCAATAAATCAGTTAAGCTAGTCATATGTCTTCTAGAATGTGTTTACCGTAACAAACTCGGTCAATGCTTTGAACACTAGCTCCATCGCTTTCAATCTTCTTTTTTATTATGGAGTAATCTAATTGTTCTCCTTCAATAATTATTTTTACTTTTTCCACGCGTCGGTCTACGTCTTTTACTATGGTGTCCACGCCTTGAACGTTTTTTAGTTTACCGAGTTCGGCAGTCATGTCTATTAACGAAACGTCGTTTGGTTTCAGTACGTCTAAAACTAGTTTTTTTACTCCCGTCATTTTTTTTAACACCTTGAGAAGAAATTAAGCCAATTGTCTTTAAAACCGTTGTTGCAGTAATAATGATTTCTAATGGAAATAAAACAAGCGATTGTTTTGCGCACTGACTTGCAGATGGGTAAAGGAAAACTAGCTGCTCAAGCCGCTCACGCTTCTTTAAGCGCTTACCAGGAAGCTTTGTACGCTCGCCCTGAAATTGCTGTGAAGTGGCTTGAATCTGGAATGGCTAAAATAGTTTTGAAGGTTAATAGCCAGAGGGATTTAGCTGAATTACTTAAGAAAGCTAAAGCACTGCGTTTGCCGTGTTCTTTGATTCATGATGCGGGAAGGACGCAAATTCGCGTGGGTTCGGTTACTGCTTTAGGTATTGGTCCGGCTGAAGAAAATAAGGTTAATGAAGTCACTGGAAAACTAAAGTTATTGTAAAACGTCTTGCAGCGTTAAACCTGTGTCGTACTCGTTTTTGTTTAATGCATAGCCTTTCTCGTTTTCTTTTAGAAACGCTAGAGGAAAGAAGCGCCACTCGCGTCGTGGTTGGCGCCAAGCAATTAATACTTGCATGCCTGTAGTGCGTTCCCATTCCTTCATTATCAAGACTTTTTCTTTACGCAAGCTCAAAGAGTTTTTCCATGCTTTGCATTCAAAAGCAATTTTTTTAGTAGTGTGCAATGCAATCAAGTCAGGACTCACTCCATCGCAACCCGAGCCACTGGCGCGGACAACGAAAAAGCCTTTTTCTTCAAGAATTTTTTTTAGTGCTCGCTCGTTTAGGGTGCCTTTAGTTTTCCTGTTCACAATAAGCCAACGCTTTCCTTTAATAAAAAACGCTTTAAGCGTGCATTCCGGTGTAATGTTTGTAGCGTCAGTTAGTCCGCTAGGGGAGCAACACTTGACCTGACCGACGGAAGACACGTCATTTCTGCGGAAATGAGGTGACTACTAACTCGTCATCTTATCAACGGTAGCGTCGGCGAATATTTTCATTGTATCGTAAATGCGGATCTTTTTGTGTTGTGGAAGAATTAACTGAAGGTCGGTGCAAGCTAATATCACGTCTTCGACGCCTTGCTTGCCGAAGTCGTTTATAACAGACATCAACTTTTCTCTGTCTGTGTTTGTTCCGCGCTTGAGAACTAGGTGGTTTATGAGCTTCCCTATCCTAGCTTGGTCTAGTCCGTTGGGAACCGCCACGCTTATTCCTTGTTTGTCAAGAACTTTTTTGTAAAGCCCGTGCTTGACTGTTGCTTCTGTTGCAAGTAAGCCAACGCGATGAATCTGGTTTGTATGCAAAAAGCGCGATGTTTCTTCAACGATGCTGAGCACGGGGATTCCAACCGATGCCCTAATCGCGTCAATGAAAACGTGCATTGAATTGCACGGCATTACGAGGAAATCGGTGCCTGCGTGTTCAAGCTTTTTCGCTGCCTCAATCAAATAAGGCAAGTATTTTTCCTCTCCTTTGGCGTGCACTATAAAAGTTTCCTCTATGCGGTAATCTATCGGAACGTTCCAGATAAGAATGGGCGGACGAACTTTCTTGTTCTTCCTGTAGCATCCAAAAATTAGTTCTAGGTAAAACTCTGCGGTTGTCTCTGGGCCCAAGCCTCCAATTATGCCGACTGTTTTCATGAAGCTAAATAAAACCCTCAAACTTTATAAAAGATGATTAAATTGTGCTGATATCCGCATCAATCTATTTATTCGAGTTCGCGCCTCCAGAAGGAGGCTCGCAGTCAGAGCGGTTAGCGATAGCTGTAAGTAAAGTAGCGTCAGACCGTCCGACTAATTGAGGGGGCAGGGTTGGCTAGTGTAGGGGCACAGTCCCTATGGTGGTTGAGGTCTTCGTTTTTTGTCGTTGTAGTGCTTATTTATATTGCGGGATCCAACTTTTTATTAATGCAGACAGGGATTAAAGTAGGAGACGTAATGAAGACGTTCTTAATAACGATTAGCGCAGAAAAAAGCATTTACGACGCTGCTTGCTTGATGAAAGAAAAAAAAGTGGGCAGCGTTTTAATCGAAAAAAACGGCGTAATAACTGCAATAGCAACTCAAGGAGACTTGGTGAACAAGGCTCTAGCAGTAAAGCAGTTGGATTTAACAATTGAAAAAATTGCGAGCAAGCCGTTAGTAATGATTAGTCCTGAAGCGGACTTGAGTGAAGCCGCAGGATTAATGGGTAAAAAAAAGATTAAGCGCTTATTGGTTGGTAAGGAACGTAAAGTCGTGGGAATAATTTCTTCAACGGATATTATTCGAGTTTCTCCTTCTTTGTATGACCTGATTCTAAGCAAGCACGACTTACAGTAAAACGACTGTGTGGTTAGTGTTAATCCGCTGGTGGATGACCCTTCTGATTTCAAATGAGGTTGGGAGCAACAACTAGCGAGTTACACCCATAAATGAAAGTGGTTATAGTGAAACCTTTCGAGAAAAAACAATTATTGGATAAAGTCTTGAAACGACTTTCAGGCAAAACTGTTTTAGTGGAAGGCAAGCGCGACGCGCAAGCAATAACTGCTTTGTGTGAGGACGCGGTAGTTGTCTTGGCTTTAGGTAAAGCTGACGTGGTATTGAAGAAAATACCTGGAAAAAACGCGGTTTTGTTGTTTGATTTTGACAAAGAAGGTTTGCGCAAGAAATCGTTTTTCAAAGTTTTTTTGGAGGAAAACGGTTTCCGTGTTGATACTGTAACTGCTTTGCGGTTAAGAAGCGCTTTAGGTTTCTTGTTCGTGGAAGACGCGTTCAGGAAGTACGAAGAGTTGCTTGAAGAATTGAATGAGGTAGATAGAAATGGCTAAAACGTACATTGATACTGTAAAATACTTAATTAAAGCAAATTTTGAGATAGATGGATTAGTTGAAAAACCAGATATTGTCGGCGCAGTATTCGGTCAAACTGAAGGCTTGTTGGGTGACGAGTTGGATTTGCGCGAACTGCAAAAAAACGGCAGAATTGGTCGCATTGAGGTTGATTCCCAGAATCGAAGCGGCAAGACGGTGGGAACTATTCTAGTTCCATCTAGTTTAGACATGGTTGAAACTAGTATTCTAGCAGCTGGGCTTGAAGTAGTGGATAGAGTGGGTCCTTGCGAAGCTAGAATTCAAGTTACTAGAATTGAAGATTCACGAAACTTAAAGAGAAGACAAGTGCTGATTAGAGCTAAAAACTTGTTGAAGACTATGATTGTTGAGGAATTACCCGAAAGCAAGGAATTAAGCGAGTTGGTTCGTGATGAACTAAAGACTTCAGATGTAATAGCGTACGGTGAAGACAAGTTAACTGCGGGTTCGGGTGTAGATTCGAACGACTCAATTATTGTTGTTGAAGGCAGGGCTGATGTTTTGAATTTGTTGAAAAACAATTTCACTAACGTTATTGCTGTTGGCGGCGCAAAAATTAGTCCAACCATAATCAAGATCTGCAGGCAGAAGGAAACCACGGTTTTCTTGGATGGAGATAGGGGCGGCGACATTATTTTGAAGGAATTACTGGATGCTACGGATATTGATTTCATTGCGCGTGCTCCCTCTGGCTTGGAAGTTGAAGAATTAGGCAGAAAAGAATTGATTAAAGCTTTACGCAGGAAGGTTCCAGTAGAGCAAGCGGACGCATTACAAAACGGAAATAAGGAAAGGCGCGATAGGTTTGATAGGCCGAATAAGTTCCAAAGGCCAGCGTTTTCGCGGCCTTCTTTCCAGCGAAGCGAGTCATTCCAACCAAAACCTGAAGTATTACCTAGGCAAGACGCGCCTGCTTTTGAAGTAACGCAAGAAGTAGATGAAGAAAAAGCAGGTCCTTTGAAGGCTTCTTTGAAGGAATTAGAGGGTTCTTTGAAGGCTAGGTTGTTGAATGAGGATGGTTCAATAAAAGTTGAAGTGCCTATTCGTGAAATAATGCGTTCGTTAAGTGAGCAAGAAAACATTTACGCGGTTGTTTTGGACGGCATTGTTACGCAGCGATTAGTTGATTTAGCTAGCCAGAAGAACGCTAAGTTCGTTGTGGGAATTAGGAGCGGTAATGTTTCACGCAAGCCCCCTGAATTGTCAGTAATCTTGCTTGAGAGCTAAATTCCTTCTTCCTCTTTCTTTTTATTTCCCCTTTTCTTTATTGTTTTCGTGAAAACTTTTATTCAATCTATTTCAAAACAAAAACACGTTGTACACGCTACTTTTACTCGAGAAGGCGTGCCGGCTGTTCACTTGAAGAAAATTCCTTTTTACCGCTTAAAGAGAGTTTGTGATAATCAGGGTTTGGTTGTTTACAGCATTGACGACCGGCGTCACCACCACCTTTACATTAGGAATTCTGACGGCGAATTAATTGCTACTTTAATTAATAATGACTTGATTTTGTTGCCTAAAAACTTGAGGAACAAGCAAGAAGCATTCGAGTTAATTAACACTCTTGTTAATTACCGTGAAGGAAAGAAAACTCGTTGAATAAACGCAAAACAATTAATACTTTGCAACCTAGTTTAGTTAATGGCCTTCTTAACTAAAGACTGGACTACTCGCGATGTAGTTATTCCAAACAATCCGTTAGAGCAAGTAATAGGCCAGGCTGAAGCGGTTACTATAGCTAAACTAGCTTCTTCCCAGAGAAGGCACTTGTTGTTAGTTGGTCCTCCTGGAATAGGAAAGTCAATGCTTGCTCAAGCAGTTGCTTTTAGTTTACCCACGCCTACTCAAGAAATTTCTGTTTTGCATAATCCTGAGAATCCAGAGCGTCCTTTTATTGAAGTGCGTACTAAAGAGCAAGCTGAAAAAGAAAGCAAGTTGTTTGACAAGATTCAAGGTCCGGTTTGCAGTCCAAAGGAGGTTCCTGCTTTTGTTGCTGAAAAACTTGGTTTTCGTTGTCCTTCGTGCGCAAAACTAAGTCGTTCTACTTTACGGGGTTGCCCTTATTGTGGTACGAATAAGAGGAAATCCAGAGAGTACACTCGAATTTTAGGCGAGTATTCCGATGATAAAATAATTAAGTCAGTGCAAACTACGCGTTTGCTTGATGACGGCCGGGAAGAAATAATGGTTTACGAGGTAGTTGGAGAAAAAATTCGTGTTTTAGACCAAAAAGCTCTTGAAACAATAGAGAAATTTAAGCGGCAGAAACCTCGTAAAATACTTGTTCCTTTTGATCGAAATACTTTCATTATTGCTACTGGCGCTTCTGAAACAGAATTATTAGGTGATGTAAGGCACGATCCTTACGGCGGGCACCAGGGGCTTGGTACTCTGCCTTATTCTCGAACTGTAGCTGGTTCTGTTCACGATGCTCACGAGGGCGTGTTGTTTATTGACGAGTTGTCTTCCTTGCAGTATGTTCAAAGGTACTTGTTTACTGCAATGCAAGAAAAAAAATATCCTATTGTAGGCAGGAATCCTCAGAGTGCTGGTTCTAGTGTTCGAGTTGAAGGCGTGCCTTGCGATTTTGTTTTGATTGCCGCGTCTAATATTAATGATTTGCACCAGATTTTGCCGCCTTTGCGTTCTAGAATTATTGGCAATGGTTATGAAGTGTTGTTAGACACTTTCATGCCTGATTCAAAGGAAAACTGTAACAAGCTCGTACAGTTTATTGCTCAGGAAGTAATTAAGGATGGAAAAATTCCTCATTGCGCTTCTAGTGCTGTAGAAGAAATTATTGAGCAAGCTAGAGTGAAAGCAAAGAAGTTTGACGGGGAAGAAAACGCTTTGACGCTTCGCTTGCGTGAGTTAAGTGGCGTGCTTCGCTTGGCTGGTGACTTGGCTGTTTTGGAAGAATCTAAATTAATTACTGGCGATTTAGTTAGGGACTCATTAAAGCGTGGGCGAGCTATTGAAGAACAACTGCAAGAAAAATACGGGTCTCTTTGGAAAGCTGGCTTGAGTGAAGTAAACAAGGAAGAAAGAAGAGAACAAAAAGAAGTAAGTTAAATTTACCTCTTCTTTTTAGTGTGTGCTAGTACTTTTTTAATCAAGTTTTGGTGGTGTGTGCTTACTTTTTGTTCGTATTCTTCTATTGGAACTATTACTCTACCGCTCTGGTAAATAACGAATGCAACGAATGCTATTCCTAACCAGAACAAGAAGGTTGCTACTGGCCCTAACATTACGCCTAGGAAATCTTCATTAGTGAATGTTGAACTCACGAAGTCTGAATTAATGCTCCAACCAAACAATTGCCCTACTAATTGAGGGTTAAGCATTGCTGCGCGAGCTTTTTCTACTGTAACGAAAATATTGTAAGCGCTTTCAGCTACTTTCAATACTGCTCCTAGCGTAAAGAATGCGCCTACTAGCTTGAGTAAGTGCAAGTTTTTTCCGCCTATTCTGAGCCAAAAAATTCTGTGAACCATTAACCTCACCTTTAATTCATTACCGGAAACACCTATATAAAAGCTAATTTCTTCTTTACCGGTAAGTTAAAAATGTTTTGAACGCAAGATATTCTTTATCTTAATGGGCTTGTAGTCGAGTGACTTTTTTTTAGTTTTACTAATGAAGAGCTCGAAGCAAGACGTTCCCTTGACGTGGGAAAGACCTGGAGTTCGATTCTCCACAGGCCCATTAAAGAAGTTTAATAATTCTTTTTGTAGAATTATTTTTTTGTTTCGTCACAGTAGCTCAGTCTGGGAGAGCGATCGGCTGAAGACCGATCGGCCGGGAGTTCAAATCTCCCCTGTGACATTCTTTTTGATTTACGGCACTTCTTTATTTACTGCCTCATTATTTTTTAGTAATGAAGCGCTTACTGTTCTTGCTTTTGTTTGTTTCTTCTGTGCTCGCGGTTTCGCTTGGGCCAAAGGATTTGCAGCACTCTATTGTTTCAATGAATTTGACTTGGTCTCTTGCTGGGGAGGGTCGCGGGGTTTTCAAGACTTTTTCTTTCCCTGAAACGAGTCAACAAAAAATAAGTTTGAATTCCGATTACTCTTTTTCTGTTCAAGAAGGTTTTTCTAGTAATGAATATTTAGTTTTTAGTTTTGATGGGCGTACGGAAATTACTTTACGTGTTCTTGCTGACGTGGATTATTCTCGTTCGCCTAGCAAGGTAGTTGACGCGAGTGCTTTTTCTGGCGAGAGTGATTTGGTTTTGTTTGATTCTAGTATTTCTAGTACTGCTGCTTCAATAGTAGCGGGGGTTGGGAGTGATTTAGAGAAAACGGTTTTGTTGACTGCGTGGGTTCACAAGTACTTAACGTACGACGAGTCTTTTTGGGGTGAAAACAAGGATTCGATAACTGTTTTTAACGAGCGTAAGGGTGTTTGTGTTGAGTACTCTCACTTATTGCTTGCTTTGTTGCGTAGCCAAGGTATTCCTGCTCGCTTGGTTGCGGGGTGGGTTTATTCTGGGGAAGAATGGAATACGCATGCTTGGGTTGAGGCTGCTGTGAATGGTGAGTGGGTTCCTTTGGATGCGACTTTTAATGAAGCAGTGTTGCTTGATGCTAGCCATATTGCTTTTGCTTTCGGTAGAGACCAGGATGACATTAAAGGCGAGTTGACTAAGGGTTTTTCTTCTGAAAGAACTGAAAGCGTTTCGATTGTTTCTAATGAGAACTGGAGTTTTTTCGAGGTTGGTTTTAGTGATTTTCCGGTAGATGCTGGTTCTGAATCAATTATAGTGGTTAAAACGCGTTTGTTTAATGCTGTTAATCGCGCGTTTGCTTTACCCGTTTCTTTAATCGTGCCTAGTTCACCACCTGAGTTGGCTGTGAGTGTTTTGAGTGATTCTGAAGAACTAGTTTTCTTGAAGCCTGGAGAAGAAAAAATTGTTTCATTCAAAGCGAAATTACCTAGTTTGGAGGAAGGGTATAATTATAATTTTAGTTTTGGTTTGAAGTCTCTTGGTTTTTTTGAGTCAAAGGTGTTGTCTGCTTCTGTTTTGGGTTCTTCAAACGCGTTGAGAGAGATTGACGTGTCTAGTGTTGATTACGAGGTTTCTTTGACTGAAGCTAAGATTATTGTTGGCTTGAAGAATTACTTTAACGAGAGTGTTTCAGGCACTGCTGAATTGTCTTTTTCTAATGAATCTAAACAATTCGTTATTCCGGCGGGTGGTTCAATTAATTTGGTTTTTTCTATTCCTTTTGATTCAGGGGTTAATGGAGAGTTGTCCGTAACTGCTTTAGGCAAGACGTTGCGGAAGCCCGTGATTTTAGAGTCTCCTCCTGCTTCAGTGATTGAAGAAAGCGAGTTTGATAACTGGGCGTTTTACGCAATTCTTTTAATATTGTTGTTGGCAGTATTATTGTTGCTGAAACGATTTTTGTTTTAATGGACTTTACGCGGCGGTCGTTCAGTCTGGTAGGACTTTAGGTTGCCAATCTAAAAACCCGGGTTCAAATCCCGGCCGCCGCACTTTTATTTAAAAAAAATTGATAACATGGTACGCTTGCAAGAATGGCAAAACGAAGTGTTTAGTACGTTTGATAATACACGCTTAGCGAGGAATCAGTCATGAAGTTCGTCATTGATGAAAAGGTTTTTCAGAAATTTTCGTCTTTGAATATCGGCGTAATTGTAGCAAGAGACATAAGCAATGTGGGTAATCTAGAGGAAGTTCAACAACAATTGAGGGTAATAGAAAACGAAGTTAGGGCAAACAATACTGTTGAAGCTTTATCTCAAAACCCTAAAATCGACATTTGGAGAAAAGCGTACTCTTCTTTTGGAGCAAAACCTAAAAAGAATAAATCCTCTGTTGAAAATCTTTATAGCTTAGTTTTACGAGGCGTAAATTTGAGTCATATCAATAACTTGGTTGATGTTTACAATTTCATTTCGCTTAAGCATATGGTTCCGGTTGGTGGTGAGGATATTGATAAACTTCAGGGGGATGTTGTTTTGATGTTTGCGGAATCAAATGAGCCCGCAGTTTTACTTCTTGGCGATAAAGAACCGAGCCCGCCTCATGCTGGAGAAGTTATTTACAAGGATGAGGTTTCCGCGATATGCCGGAGATGGAATTGGCGAGAAGCTGACCGGACAAAACTTACGGAAGAAACAAAAAATTGCATTTTAGTTATTGAGGGCCTTTCACCAGTAACGAAACGCGATATTGAATCCGTAACGATTGAACTTAAAGAGCTAGTTCAAAAATTTTGCGGTGGAAACTTAACTTATAAAATTCTTGATGAAACTCAGCCCGAAATGAAACTCGACGGAGTCTAATATGGTTAAAAACATTTTGAAGAAATCTTTTGGAAAAATAAGTGAGTTGTATGACGAAGTTAGGTTGGACTATCCTGAAGAACTTATTCTTGATGTTATAGCCATGTCCAATCTTTCGCCTAAAGCAAAAATATTGGAGGTAGGAATTGGAACTGGAAAGGCAACAAAAGCTTTTGCTGAAAAAGGCTATAACCTAACTGCTCTGGATGTTGATAAAGCGCAAATACTCGTTGCAAAAAAGAATCTTTTAGAGTTTTCAAGCATTGAGTACGTTGTTTGTGCTTTTGAAGATTATTTGCCGAGAAATAAGTTCGATTTGGTTTTTGCGGCGCAGACTTTTCATTGGATTAAACCCGAACTAAGACACAAAAAAGTTCATGTTTGCCTTAAAATTGGGGGGTATCTGGCTGTTTTCTCTAATTTTCCGTCAGCAACTACAAAATTGGAGTTTGAAATGAGGAAATTATATGCAGAATGCCCTGGTTTCAATAAAGTTGATTACGCGACGTTGAACGTTCTTCAGGAACAACTTGAAAACTCTGGTTTTTTTGAAAAAGTAGAAAGAAGAATGTACAAGCGAGATATTGTTTACACTAGAGAAAAATACTTAGGGTTAGTGAATAGTTTTTCATGGATTTCGACTTTGCCTGAATTAAAAAAAGAATTACTTTTTGAAAAGGTGAATGAATTATTAGGCGATAATGTTTCTTTGTTGGTACCGACTGAATCGATATTGTTACTGGCTAAAAACAAGTAAGCTTAAGTTGAAGTTGATTAGTATTATTTGTTAGGTGGGTTTGATGGGTAGTGTTTTCGAGTTTAATGATACGTTGCAGTTGACTATTGAACAAGGTTTTCCTAGAGAATTAGTGTTGGAAAAACACTTGGTTAATTCGTTTAAGGCTAGTGATTTTGCTGGGAAAGTGTTTTCTTTCAAGGACAAGCAAGGCTTGCGTGTTTTTCACTCGGCGCCTACTCGCGTGTTTTTAGTTCACAACATAAACGGTAAACGGTTGTATTGGGGTCATTGCCACATTATTGAGCAAACTATTCATGCGGAAGCTAATACTACTTCAGGAAAATTCATTATAATTAAGCTTTATTCACCTGAACACCAGAAAGCAATGAGCGTGAATGAAGTTGATTCGGGGAAAGAGTTTTTCGAGTGAAAGCTGGTTGGTGTTTTTGAATGAGGATTGAAAAAAAGTGTTGGCCCGCGTTTTTCGAGAAGGTTTTTAGTGGTGAAAAAACTTTCGAGTTGCGTTTAGCTGATTTTGAGTGCAATTCTGGCGACGTTTTAGTTTTGCGCGAGTGGAATCCTGAAACTAAAGAGTATTCCGGGCGGGTTATAGAGAAAACTGTTGGTTTTGTTGTTAAGACTAAGGACGTTCGCTTTTTTTCGAAGGAAGATGTTGATAAATACGGTTTTCAAGTTATTTCCTTCAAGTAAAACTATCATTAAAAATTAGTTTGTTTTATACTATCATAGGGTGAAATGTTATGGGTACTAAAGGAATTGAGATTGCTGGAAAAGAAGTTAATGCTTTAATTGAATTGTTGAATAAGGCGTTAGCTGACGAGTGGCTTGCTTACTACCAGTACTGGGTTGGCGCGAAAGTAGTTAAGGGTCCAATGAGGCCTGAAGTGCAAGCAGAGTTAATCGAGCACGCTAATGAAGAATTGCAGCACGCTAACTTGCTTGCTGATCGTATTATTCAATTAGGTGGAACACCTTTATTGAATCCTAAAGTTTTTTCTGAAAAAGGCAATTGTGGTTATGAAGAACCGAAAGATCCTTTCGTGGGAAAGATTCTGGAACAAAACATTAAGGGTGAACAATGCGCTATTCAAGTGTATAGTGATATTCTCCAGAAGTTGAAGGGTTCTAGCGACGTTATTTCTTTCAACATGATTAGGAAAATCATGGAGGATGAAGTAAAACACGAGCAAGACTTAGAAGACTTGAAGGAAGACTTAGCTTTATTGAAGTAACTTTCTTTATTTTTTAAAGTGTTTCAACCAGATTTTCTTGAAGAAAGGTAGTGATAAAGTTGATATTACGAATGCTAGTGCTGGAACTATGGCGTTAATTGAGGGGTTAGGTAGGTTCATTGCGTAAAAGTAGATTGTTATTGCCGCGTAAGTTAATATGAAAATAACTATTTTTCTAGCCCAGCTGGTTTCCCATCCTTTCTCGTTTTCAACTCGCGCGTTTCGCGCTTGAATTTGTTTTACTATTTTTTCTAATTCCTTAATATTCATTTAATCAACTTATTTTGCTTCCTTCTTTTATTTCTTTTTCTGGCGTTAATAAAACAACTTGCGAATCGTCTTCAGTGCTTGCGGCTAAGAGCATGCCGTTGCTTTCGATTCCCTTGATTTTTCTCGGCGCTAAATTCGCGATTACAATAACTTGTTTTCCTAGTAATTCATCTAAAGCATAGTAGTCTGCTATTCCTGCGCATAAGGTTCGTTCTTCATCTCCTAGTGAAACTAGTAATTTCAATAAGCGAGTTGTGCCTTCAACGCGTTCTACTTCGAGTATTTTCCCAACTCGCAAGTCGAGTTTAGTAAAGTCCTCGTAAGTAATTTCCGTCATTTAATCCCTCTTTACTCTAGTATTTCTACTGCGTCAACTATCCCGTCACCGTCTTCATCAAATCCTTGCACTACTTTAGCGAACACGCTGGAATCAAACGCGTTTCCTTTTTCTAATTCCACTCTGTTTTTGTATACTGCCATTGTGGCTACGCGAGTGGCTGCGTGGTTGCTGCCTGCTATTACGAGGATTCTTTTTTCTTTATTGAATGGGTTTTCAATGCTTTCAATAAATCCAATGTTTTCTGAGTACGTTTTTTTCGATAGTTTCGAGTAAACATCAAAGCGTTTAGTAAAGTGAATTGGTAAGAAATCGTTTATTTGTTCTGCTAGAGTGTTTACTTTCAAACCGCCTAAAACAATCAAGTTTTCTTTCTTGTTTTTTTCTTTTAGTTCGGTGTCAAGCAAGTACAAGGGGTGGATGAATGAGCAGTACTGTCCTAAGTACGCGCTTAATTCTAAAGCAGAGAATTCAGAGCCTCGCGAACGGTACTTGCCGTGTGGTTCTGGTGAGCCTATCACGAAAAAACCGTCGAAACGGCTTTTTTTAATGAATGGTTTCAGGAAAGATGGCGCTAAAGCGGTTTTAGGTCGGTACGTATTCCAGTTTTTTTTGATTATTACTGCTAAAGCGTCGGTAGTGCACTCGAATTTCTTGGCTAGAGCGCCTTGTTTTTCTTCAACTCCCGTTTGTTGAATTAAGCCGTGTTGCTTCAATAACTTCATGTGGTAGTAAACAGTCTGGTCGTGCATTTTGAGTTCGCGCGCTAGGTCTGCAGAATGCATTGGTTCTCTTGCTAGTACTGCCAGTATCTTTAATCGGTCTTGGGATAGAATGGACAAGTCGCTTTCGCTGACTTCAATTGCATCCAGCGATTTGTCTTCTTGAACGATTTTAATCATTTTAGTAATATTATTACGAATTTTTTTATAAACTTATTGTTTATTTGTTGTCTTTATCAAAAAATGTTGTTTGGAGTATTTAAACGCGCGTCTAGTTGATTACTAAGTAATCTTTCTCACGCGACCACTTTGAGACAAAAGGGCGGAAAACCGCCTTTGTTTTTATTTTTTTATTAGGGGGTTTCATCTTTGTGCGGAATAATTGGGTACGTTGGTTTTAGGCAAGCGTCGCCTTTGTTGATTAATGGATTGAAAAAGCTAGATTACCGGGGTTATGATTCTGCTGGCTTAGCTGTTTTTGAAAACGTGCTAGTAATTAAGAAGCAAACTGGTTTTGTTGATGCGCTTGGTGACTGCAATTTTCCAGGCACCGTGGGAATTGCTCACACGCGTTGGGCTACTCACGGTTGTGTTTCGCAAGCGAATGCGCATCCTCACTCGTCTGGAAAAATAGTGATTGTTCACAACGGAATTATTTCTAATTACGCGTTTTTGAAAAAAAAGCTAGTTGGCGAGGGATTCGTTTTTTCTTCAGAAACTGATTCTGAAGTAATCGCTCACTTGATTGATTCTAAAGCAGGTAGTTTGCTTGAAGCAGTCAAGCAAACTGTTTCAGAACTAGAAGGTAGTTTTGCTTTCCTTGCTTTCTCGCAGTCAGAACCAAATGTGGTTGTTGGCGCTAGGAAAGATAGTCCATTGATTGTTGGCGTTAACGAGGGAGAGTGTTTTTTAGCTAGTGATGCCACGCCTTTAGCTGGGTTAGTTGAAAAAGTTTTTTACTTGAATGACTGTGAAATCGTTGTTGCAGGCAAGGGAACCACTAGTTTTTACGATTTTTCCGGTAAGGAATTAAAGACGGAGCCTGTTTTTTTGTCTTTAAGCGAGGAAAGTGTTTCTTTGAATGGTTATTCTCACTTTATGTTAAAGGAAATACTTGAGCAGCCGGCTTCTATTCGAAGGACTTTAATGCAGGATGAAGAAAAACTAAAAGAAATTTCTAACTTAATAAAAAACAGCGAGAGCGTTTTCTTGGTTGCTTGTGGCACTTCTTTCCACTCGTGTTTATTTGCTAAAAAATTGTTTTTTGAGGCTGGAAAGCACGTTGAAGTAGTGCTTGGTTCTGAGTTTGATTTTATTGCTGAAAAAATTACTGAAAACGCGTTAGTTATTGGCGTTTCTCAAAGCGGGGAAACTGCAGACGTGTTAATGCCTTTAAAGAAAGCTAAAGCCGGGGGCGCTAGAATACTTGCGTTAGTTAATGTTGTGGGTTCTAGTTTAGCTCGGTTGGCGGATGCATCGCTTTACTTTAATTGCGGGCCTGAATTGAGTGTTGCTTCAACTAAAGTGTTTTCAAGCCAGTTGGCTTTATTTTACTTGCTTGTAGGTAGCATGAAGAACGAGTTTGTTGAAGCGCGAAGTGATTTAGAGGAAACTAGTTTTTTGATTGAAGAGAATATTGATTACTGGAATGAAGAAACTAAGTGTTTAGCTGGGCTTATTTACGAAAAAAGCGATGTTTATTTTATTGGCAGGGGTTTGAATTATCCAATTGCTTTAGAAGGGGCTTTGAAGTTGAAGGAAGTGTCTTACGCGCACGCTGAAGGAATGCCTGCTGGAGAATTAAAACACGGGACTCTTGCTTTGGTTAGTTCTGGAACGCCGGTTGTATTATTGAATGTGCAAGATGATTCTTTTATTGATTCTCTTGCTAATGGTTTAGAAACAAAAGCCAGGGGAGCTTTTTTGATTGGTTTGAGTGAAGTTGAGTCTGAAGATTACGATTTCTTCATTAAGTTGCCTGAAACGAAAAAGAATCTAAAGCCCTTGTTGGAGATACTTCCTTTGCAATTGCTTGCGTTTCATTCAGCAGTTTTGCGTGGTTGTAATCCTGACAAACCCCGGAATTTAGCTAAGAGTTGTACGGTGAAGTGAAAAAATGGATTTAGTTATTTTAGCTGCAGGTAAAGGAAAAAGGCTTTGGCCTATTACTAATCATTACCCTAAAACCATGCTTAGGCTTTTAGAGAAACCTTTGTTGGAGTGGATTATTGCGCCTTTGTTTGATGGCGTGAACAAGGTTATTGTTGTTGTTGGCGTTCACAAAGAGAAAATAATTGATTATTTTAAGGAAACGCGTTTTGCTGAAAAAATGGTTTTCGTTGAAGACAAGGAATTAAAGGGAACTGGGAGTGCATTACTGCAAGCGAAAGAGTTTGTTTCGAGCGACTTTTTTGTTGTTAACGGAGATAACTTTTTTGATCCTAAACTATTACAGAGTTTACCTGAGGAAGCGAGTAAGGGTTTTTTTGTTGCTGGAAAGAAGGCTAGTGACGTGACTGGTTTTGGCGCGTTAGTGTTGAAGGGTTCGAGGATTGAGCGGATTGCTGAAAAAACCGAGTCTGGCCCTGGATTGATTAATACTAACTTGTCTTTCTTGCCTAAGTCTTTCTTTTCCTTGCTTGAAGAAACCAAGTTGTCTCCACGGGGAGAATATGAATTGACTTGTGCTTTGAATTCTTTCGCTGAAAAAAATGAGTTGCGGGCTTTAGTTTTGGAAGATTACTGGAATGACGTTGGTTTTTATTGGAATTACTTGGATGCTAATGCTTTTGCTTTGGAAAACTTGCTTGAAGAAGCGGTTTTAGGTGAAGTAGAGGAAGGGGTTGTGGTTAAGGGTAGTGTTTTTGTTGGTGAGGGCAGTGTTGTGAAGGCGCCTTGCAGGATTGAAGGGCCAGTGTTTATTGGAAAGAATTGTGTTGTAGGGCCTCATGCTTTCTTGCGTGCTCATGCTTATGTTGAAGACTGTTGTCACATTGGTTCTACTGAAGTAAAAGATAGCATTGTAATGCGTAACACTAACGCTGCTCACTTTAGTTATATTGGGGATTCAGTTGTTTGCGAGGAAGTTAATTTCGGCGCTGGAGCAAAGATTGCTAACCTGCGTTTTGATGAAAAGAGTGTTTTAGTTACTGTTGACGAAAAAACTTACGATACCGGTAGGGTGAAGTTGGGCGCGGTTGTTGGTGCTAATACGAAGCTTGGTATTGACGTGTTTGTTTCTCCGGGGAAAATAATTGGTAGCGACTGCAGAATTTACCCTAACGTGGTTGTTAAAGAAAACGTTCTTGACAACACTAAATTAAGGGGAGATTTTGTTTGATCGAGTTTCTTTGTTTGTTTATTGTTAGTGATAACCAAGTTTTAGCTCAAAAACAAAACGAAAATTTAATACTTCCTTCTAAACGCGTTGTTGAAGGCGAGCCTTTAGAGCGTGCTTTAAAGAATTTTTCCGAGTCGCTTGGCTTGAAGTTAATTAGTTTCAAGAAGATTCATGAGTATTCGGTTGATGGTGCTAGAATGAATTACTTTATGATTAAAACCGAGGGAGAAGGGGAAGGCGTTTGGTTATCTAAGCCGGATTCAAACTTGCTTTCTTTGCAACAAGAGCGGGAATTAGTTAATTACTTTTTGCGGTGAATTTTTTTTGTTTAGGGCTTACGACGTGCGTGGAAAATACGGTTCGGTAGTGACTAAAGACAATTTTTTCAAGCTGGGTAAAGCTTTGAATGAGTTTTCTAGTGAACTTGTTTTAGGAATGGATTGCAGGGAGCACAATTCTTTGCTTGCTGGCGCGTTAGCAAGTGGTTTTGATGGTGAGGAAACGTTTTTGGGTGTGAGTCCTACGCCTGCAACGTGTTTTCTTTCTGAGAAGTTAGGTGTTTGTGTTACTGCTTCTCATAATCCGGTTGGTGATGCTGGAGCTAAAATGTTTTTAGAAAAAAAGCCTTTTTTCGAGGAGCAAATGTTTTCTTTGAACGCTAAGTATAGTGCTGAAAAAGCGCGTTCTTTTAAGGGTGTTGAGTTAGTGCAAAAAGACTTGCTTGATGAGTATGTTTATGCGTTGCCTTCTTGCGAAGCTGGTGTTTTTGATTTAGCTGGCGGTGCAGTTACTTCTTTAAAGCGTGTTTTTCCGCGAACTATTTTTTCCGAACCTGACGCTAGGTTCGAAAAGCACTCTCCTGAACCTACTAAAGCGGCGTTGAGTGAATTAATTGCTCTTTCAAAACGCGAGAATTGTCTTGGTTTTGCTTTCGATGGCGATGGAGATAGGTTGTCAGTAGTTGATTCCGGCGAGTTTGTTTTGCCTAGTGTTTTAGTTGCTTTTATTGCAAAGAATTTCTTGAAGAAGAACGACGGAATTGTTTTAACTATTGATTTTCCGGAGGAATTGTTTTCTTTACTGCGTGATTCAGGGTTTAAAGTGTTTGAATCGCGTGTTGGTGACGTGTTTGTTTTAGAAAAGGCGTTGAAAGAAAAAGCAGTGTTTTCTGCTGAGGTTGGGGGGCATTATTCCTTCCTTGATTTCATGCCTCATTCTGATGGCGTGTATGCGGCTAGCTTGCTTTCAAGAGTGAAGCCAGGAAGTATTGCTTCTTGCGTTGAATTCAAGCGTTTTACGTTGTATGATGCTTTTCCTGGCTTGTTTGACTTGACTGCTTTCAAAGAGAGCGCGCTTGCTTTGAATCCTGTTGAAACTAGTTTTATTGACGGAGTTAAAGCCGTTTTCGAGGATTATTCTTTCCTTGTTAGGCATTCGAATACTCAAGAAAAAACACGGGTAATGATTGAAGCTGAAACGCGAGAAAAAGCATTAAGCGTTTTAAAGCTAATAACGAGTTTTTTTGTTTGATCCTGCTTGTTTTAAAACTCTCTTTTTCTAATTTTTGAAAGCGGGTGTTAAAATAATGTTTTCTAGCAAGCGGTTTATTCGTGAAACAAGCAAGGAGTTAAAAAAATATAAAGGCAAGGCGATAATTGCTGTTTCAGGCGGTGTTGATTCTACTGTTGCTTGTGCTTTAGTTTACAAAGCGTTCAGGAATAGGTTGAAAGCGGTTTTTGTTGATACTGGCTTGTTAAGGAAAGGCGAGGTTCAGGAGGTAGTTTCTAAATTCAAGAAACTCAAAATGCGAGTTAAAGTAGTTGATGCTAAGAAAAAATTCTTGACTGCTTTGAAGGGAGTAACTGAACCTGAAAAAAAGAGAAAAATTATCGGCAAGGTTTTCATAGATATTTTCAATAAGGAAGCAAAGTCTTTTGGCGCTAAGTACTTAGTGCAAGGCACTATTGCGCCTGACTGGATTGAAAGCGGTTTCGGAATTAGGGATACTATAAAGAGTCACCACAACGTGGGTGGCTTGCCTAAGAGAATGAAGCTAGAATTAATAGAACCGTTGCGCGACTTGTACAAAGATGAAGTAAGGCGTATTGCGCGAGAGTTAAACGTGTTGTCTACTCACTTTTGGGCTCAACCGTTTCCTGGTCCTGGCTTGGCTATACGCATTTTAGGGGAAGTAACTCCTGAAAAATTGTTTTTATGCAAGGAATCTAACGCGATTGTTTGTTCGGAAATTTTTTCTTCATTCAAGCGTAAAGAAATCAAGGCTCTGCCGTGGCAGTATTTTGCGGTAGTATTGAATTCAAAGAGCGTTGGCATTCAAGGCGATGTTCGCGCTTACGGTTATACTGTGGCTATTCGAGCTGTTGAAGCTACGGATGGCTTGACTGCTTTGTACTCGCCGTTACCACAGAAACTACTTCAAAAAATATCGATTCGCATTACTAACGAGTTGAAGAACGTTAATCGAATAGTTTACGACGTTACTCACAAGCCTCCAGCAAGCATCGAGTGGGAGTGATTTATATAAACTATTGTTTTTTTAGTTTGTCTTTTCATTTATTTTTGTGAAAAGAAGGCTTTCGCGTGAAGAAGTTATCCCTGAAGGGTACGTTACTGTTTCGGAGTTAGCGAATAAATTAGGTGTATCTTCCACTGATTTAAGTGCGCAGGTTAGTAATGACCTAGCTCGGTTGGAGAGACTTCCTAAAGACAAGTTGAACGACCTTTTAAAAAACTGGAAGACGGATTTTCCTTACTTGGGTTTGATTAATCCTTACTACCAAAACTCCCAAATTGTTAATCCTTATGCTAACATAAAGTGGATAGTGCACGAAAAATTTGGTGCGGAAAGATTTCTTAATAGAAAAAAGAGTATTGAGCAAAAAAAAGACCTTAACCGCAAGGTAGCTGGTTTCAGGCCTGATGAGGTCCGGAGGATCCTTTCACATCCTTTTTTTTCTCAGCATGTTGTAATTATTGATGGGACGAGGTATCTAGCTCCTTCTGGACGGCGTGTTTTGGATGAATGGAGGGATTTTAAGAATAGTACTATACCTATAGAAACCGCGAGTTCTAAGTTGGGTATATCGCGAAAAGAAGCGTTTGCCTTGTTTTCTTTACTTATCTCTGAGGGAAAATTAAAAATTCTTAAAGACCCTTCAAACGGTTTGATTTATCCTTCCGCTACGCATTTGTTGAGTTTAGAGGACCTTAAACGTTTTGACTTTAAGCAAATAAATCCTAAAATCCAGCCTAAGTTGTGGTCGCAATCTAGTACTGTCGCGCCCAGCCCGATTGATTTGAGCGAGTTAATAAGAATAAAATTGGCTACTTCTGTTTTTTCAGACGCGGAACGCGAGAAAGCCACTGATTTTATTGGTTTTTTGAAAGTAGGTTCTGTTGATGAATTAGTTTCGAAATTGACGCCAGCAATGGCCGACTTTAAAAAGAAACACCAGCTTTTTTCAGCGCAGGGGAAGAAAGTAAACCTTACGCTTTATAACGCGTTAGTTAAGTTGTTACCTATGCTTGCACCTGAAGAAAAAGAAGGTAGCTATAAGAGAGGTAAGTGAGTTTAATGTTTGTTCCAGTGATTGATAATGGCTCGCAGTGGACTCACCGCATTTACCGCACGTTGCGTGACTTGAACTGCGAGTCTAAATTACTACCTAACACAGTTTCCTTGAAGGAATTGAAGGATGCCGATGCTTTAGTTCTTTCTGGTGGAGCAATGCGCGTTGCTAAAAGCGAGGAAGCAGGTGGGAATAACGAGTTGTTTTTGAAAGAGTTTTCAAAACCAATTCTCGGCGTGTGCGCTGGAATGCAAGTTATAGCTAAATTTTACGGCTCGAAAATAATTCCCAGCAAAAAACCTGAATTCGGTAAGATTGAATTAATTATTGATGAAGCTAACGACTTGTTTCAAGGAGTGCCTAAAAAAAGCGTTGCGTGGGCTTCCCACAACGACGAGCTTAACGCGTTACCTAAAGATTGCGTTTTGTTGGCTCACAGCAAAGATGTTGCAGTGCACGCGTTCAAGCACAAAACTAATCCGGTTTACGGGACTTTGTTTCACCCTGAAGTAGAGCACACTAAGTACGGAGAAAAAATTTATTCTAATTTCGTTAAAGTTGTTAAGCGTTAACTAAATTTTACTCGCTTGCTTAAGTAGGGACTCAAGCTTAGTTTCTCGAATGGCTCGTTTAAAGTCAAGTCTTTGACTAGGAAAGCTAGTTCTTTTACAGTCAAGTTTTCTTTAATCTTTTTTGACCTGTGAGTAACTGCTAAACTGTTTTCTTTTACTTCTCTTTCTCCAACTACTGCAATGAATGGAATCCATTCTTTTCCTGCATCGCGAATTTTTGATTGAAGCGTGTCGTTCCTGTCATCCACGTCAACGCGGATTCTAGCTTGTCTTAATTCCGCCATTACTTGCTTGCAGTAATCAACTTGGTTGTCTGTTATTGGAATTAATCTTACCTGCGTGGGACTCAAGAATACGGGGTAGCAAGGTATTTCGCCGCGCTTGGTTTTTTCTGCTTCTTTTTCTATTATTGCGAATAAAACGCGTTCAATAGCGCCTGGAATCGATGTGTGCAAGAGGATTGGCTTCTTTTTCTTTCCGTCTGCCGCAACAAAATTCAAGTCGAAAGTATCGCAGTTTTCTACGTCAATTTGCACGGTGTTTAATCCAGATGCCTTGTCGTACTGATCAATGTAATTGAACTCGAATTTAGTAATGAAGTAAGCGTACCTTTCTTCAAATAATTCTATTAATACGGGTTTTCCTAAGTGAGCAACCATTTTTTCGTAAAAATCTTTATTTTCTTCAAAAAAGTCTTTCTGCACTCGGAAAGCAGTTTCAAATTCAATGCCAAGACTCTGGTTCCACTCGTAACACAAAAGAAATTGTTGAAAGAATTCTTTCTTGGATTCTTCTAGGTCAGCGCATAACGTGTGCATATCCGGCATAGTGAATGCACGGAGTCTCCGCAAGCCAGATACTTCCCCGCTTTGTTCCCTCCGGAAGGAATAACGTGTTAATTCAAACATTCTTAACGGCAAGTGCTTGTAGGTTATTTGCGCGTCGTGAGTAATCAAGAATTGACCAAAGCAAGCAGCAAAACGCAGGAAAAAGAGCTTGTCATCGCTTTGAATAACGTATTGCCTGGCTGGAAAACGATTTAAGTATTTCTTTAGTGCAGGGTGAGTAAAATCGTACATTATTGGGGTTTCTACTTCATTAGCTCCGTATTCAACGCACCAGTCCGTAACTCTTTTTTCTAATAGTTTCTTGATTAGTTTTCCTTTAGGGTACCAACGCAAGTTTCCTGAATCGCTTCCAGGTTCTTGAGCAACTAGTTCTTGTTCTTGCATTATTTTGTAGTGAGCTGGTTCTACTGCGTAAGAACGATTTTTCTTTTCTTCGTAATTAATGAATGTTTTTAGTTTATCGTGTTTAGAGTAATCAAACTTGTTTGAATCGAATAATTCGCCTTTCGGCGTCATTATTTTTAACTCGCTTTTTACTTTTGCTTCTTGCTTTATGCTTTCGCTTACTAATTCTTGTCCCTTGCGTACTGTCTCGATTATTGTTTCTTTAGCGCCTAGCTTGCTGGCTTTTTCTTCCAAAGCGCCTGTTTGAATGCTTTTGCTTAACTCAGCTAAGGGGTGTCCCTTGCATTTCAATTCGAATTCCTTGTAGTAACCAAAAGGACTCTTTTTTGCGTTTTTAGCAATTATTTTACTTAATTCGAGAAAACGGTTTAGTAATTGAATAGCGTCGCCGGGTGGAGCTAGGTTGTTAGATAAGTGAGCGTAAGGATACAAGAGCAAGTTTTCTGCTTTTACTTCTTGAAAGTTTTTCTGCACGTCTTTGACTGCTTGAAGCAAGACTGCTTCGTTGTCTCCAACTTCAAACGAAGAAAAAACTACTACCACGTTTTCTAGTTTAGCGCCTTTTTTTTCTTCCTCGCTTAATTCCGGAGCGTTCTTCAAAGCTTTTTGTTTTGGCTTGAAGGAAACGTAGTCACAATGCAATTGAAGTATTCTCACTTTTTTGAATCACCAGAGAAAAAAAGTTATTTAAACAAGATTTTGTTTGGAGTAGTTTATAAACATCTTTAAACAATTAATTACTCGTGAAAACCAAGAAAAAAGCTTGTCCTTAACTCTTTTTTGTCTAGTTTTAATTTTCTTGGTTTTAAGGTGATATTTTGATTGACTTGCTAGTATTGTTTGCAGTGTTTTTAGTTGGCTTTTTTAGTATTGTTACTGACCGCATTGTTGACGACAAGCTCTTCTTGTTCAAGAACGCGCAGTACGTTACTGGATTAGTTTATGGAGTTTTATTAGGGTGGTTGTTGAACGCGAGTGTTGAAGTAGCTACTGTTCTTTTAGCTGTTTCTGCAGGAGTTTTTCTTGCAGGAAAGATGGACAAACACGCTCACCAAGCAGCTGCTGGCGCGGCTTTGCTGGTTTTAGGCTTGAATGGCTTTGCAGGAGCTAATGCCGTATTGTTATGCGTGTTCGTGTTATTTGGCTTGTTTGATGAGTACGTGAATGATTTTGTTGATGAAGCCAAGCGCTTGAAAAAGAAAATTAATGCGATAGTGAACTTAATTGGGGAACACCGATTGTTGCTTGAAGCTTGTTGTTTTGCTGTAAGCGCTGTAACGGGTGAATGGCTGTATTTCTTAGTGCTTTTGAGTTACGATGTTGGTGGTTATGTTTTCGCAGAGTTTTTTGCTAGAGCGAAAATACGCGCGCAAACAGGTTCTTTAGGCCAGCACTTGGTTTTGGATTTGTATGATTGCAGTGTTAGCAAGTTGGAGAATGAAGAGTCTTTGAAAAAGTTTTTGAGCGTTCTTCCTGCAAGAATAGGAATGCGCAAGATTTCTCGTCCGTTAGTGAAGAAAGTTTCTAACCGATTGGATGAGGGTTTGTCTGGTTTCGTTTTGTTAGCTGAATCTCACGTTAGTGTTCACACTTTTCCGCGTTTGCAGTCTGTTAACGTGGATGTTTTTTCGTGCAAGCCTTTTGACTCTACTAAGGTAGTGAAGGAAGTGCAAGAGTGGTTTAAGGCGCGTAGTGTTGTTGAAAGAATTTTAAAGAGGCGTGATTTGGAATGATTGAAGTAAAAGGTTTTGAAATAAAAAGCGGCTTGACTGCTGGCGAGTTAGTTGCTTCTTTTTCTAGCTTGGGTTTTCAAGCAAGCGAGTTAGCGAAGGCAGTTAGCGTGATTCGGTCTATGCGCAAGGATAAGGCGACTATTTTCTTGTCTTTTACTTCGAATATGGTTTCTTCTGGTTTGCGCGAGTTGTTTGCTCAAATGTGTCGGGATAAGCTAGTTGATGTTGTTGTAACGAGTATTGGTAGTGTTGAGGAGGACTTGATGAAAACTAAGGCGCCTTTCTTTTTAGGTGACTTTAATGCTGACGACGCTGAACTTCACAAAAAGGAAATTAATCGTATTGGTAACGTGTTTGTTCCTACTGCTCGTTACGTTGAACTAGAGAAAATGCTCAAGCCCTTCTTTTTGAAAGAGTTAAATAAACAGAAAGAAAAAGGCAGGTTGTTGTCTCCAAGTGAAGTAATTCGCGATTTAGGTGAAACTATTGAGGATGAAAACTCGTTTTTGTATTGGTGTTTCAAGAATAATATTCCTGTTTTTTGTCCTGCTCCTACTGACGGTGCTTTTGGTTTGCAATTGTTTTTCTTTAAGCAAGACCATGCTGAGTTCGGGATTGATGTTACTGGAGATATGAAGTCGTTATCCGACCTAGTTTTGAATGCTGAAAAAACTGGCGGGATTATTTTGGGTGGCGGTTTTGCTAAACACCACGTTATTGGCATGAATTTAGTGCGTGGTGGTTTGGATTATGCTGTTTACGTGTGCACTGCTTCAGAGTATGATGGTTCACTGAGTGGTGCAAGAACGAAGGAAGCAGTTAGTTGGGGTAAAATTAACGAGAAAGCGAAAACTGCGTTCGTTGATTGTGACGCTACAATTGCTTTGCCTTTAATTCTAGCTGGATTGAAGGATTGATAGGCTTAAGAAGTGGTTTTGTTTTTTTATTTTATGAATATTAAATTGTTTTTTGCCTTATTGTTTTTATCTACTCTTTGTTTTGCTTCCCCGGATTTTGTTATAAAAAACCAGTGGTACCAAGTTGTTTACGATGAGATTGGTGTTGCTACTGTTAATGTAGGAATTGAAATTCTAAACACGGGTTCCGAGCCGATAAATTCTATTTCTTTTATGGTTCCCCAGGGCTCTTTTGAATTGAAACAACTATGGTCGGATGAGGACTACCTTGCAACGGATAATGACAATTACTATTATTCTTCTCATCACTTGCAAATTATTGATAAAAGCACAGTAGAAGAAGTGGACGAGGGGGTTTATTCTATTAAAATCGAGCCTCTTTCTCAAGGGCGTGCTCGCCGTTTGATGTTAAAGTATTCTTTGTCTGGTACTGCCCACAAATTTCTTGCTTTTGATTATTCTTTTGAAACCCTTAAATTCAATGCCGAAACAGAACAAATGCGTGTAGCCGTAGATGTGGATGAGAACCTTATGTTGAGCGGAATCTCTTCAGAAAGATCGTTTTCTTCTGTTCCGTTTGGTTTGCTTGCAGCTACCTCTGGTGGCGGGGTTCAGTCTAGTGACATGTATTCAGAAAACTTTAATTCTCTGCAATACGCTAGGGGTCTTAGTACTGAACGAAGGAACTTGGCGGAAGGAAATACTTTGATGGTTAGAGGCAAGTACGCTGAAAGTTTAATTTCATTGTATACTCTTGAAATATTGTTTGGTTTGATTGTTTTAGGTGCCTTGATTTACGCCCTTCGCAATAAAATTAAAAATAATAAGCGAACTGAGGCGAGTGACTGGAAGAAATCCGCAATTTTCAGTGGTTTAGGTATAGCGGGGATTATTGCGTGTATTGTTATCGCGGTTTTCATCAAAGAACCGTTTGTTAATATTCCCTTGTTTTTTGTTGCGTTATTCTGTTTTTTTGCACCAATTTATGTTGCTTATCGGCTGTTCAATGGTTGGTCTGCTTTAATGGTGTTCGGTTTTTATCTTCTTTTACTGTGTTTAGTGCCGTTCCTCTTGTTTTTCTTGTTCTTATTTTTATCTATTTTTATGTATTTAATTCCTGGACGTTTATTTTGATACTTGAGATTCCAAGTGTTTTGGTAGGGTGCGTAGTAGCAAGTATATTGCTATGAAGATTATTCCGCGTGCAGCGAATACTGTTGAGAAAGAAATTGTTGCTAGTATTCCGCCTATAAACAAGCCTGCTGCCTTACCTAAGTCTGCAAAGTAATCAAACAAAGTAACGTCTCTACCCACGTTTTCTTTGTTTGGAATCAAAGAACTAATTTTACCTATTGCTGCAGGGTATATTCCGTACGCTATATTCTCTAACAACAACCAAACAACGACGAAGAACAAGTTGTTAGTAATAAGCGTCAGACCGAGGAAAAATATTATTTCGAGTATTGAAATGATTTTGGCTATTCTCAAGACGCCTAGTTTTTCCACGTCTTTCCTGTGAATGAATGAAGAAACGCCCCAAACTAAAAAGAGGCTACCTACTATCAAGCCTACTTGTTCAAAGGATAAATTGAATTGTTGTTGAAAAAACAGGGGTATGGCGAAAGTGTATACTAGTGCGCAAGCGCAGCCATCTAGTATTTTTATTGCCGCGAATTTTTTCGCCCCGCTTTTTTTCAGTACTTCCAGCGAGAGGTGAATGCTTGTTTTAATGCTTTTTTTACTTTCCTTGAATTTCCATACTATTATTGTTGAAACCAGTGAGCAAGCGCCTGCAGCGAAAAAGAATGCTTGAAAGCCTAGTGTTTGCGAAATGAATCCTCCTGCAAACATGCCTATAGCCATTAATACGCCGGTTATAGCAAAGAAAACGGATAGTGCTTTCCCTCTTTCAGTGGGTTTAGTCAAGTCCATTACGCGTATTTCTTGAAGAATCCAGTAAAAGTTTGACGAAAAATCGTACAACGGCTTTACTAAACCTATTTGCAGCGCGTTAGTTAACGTTCCAAACAAAGTAGTGCTTATGACGAGCGTTCCACTGGTTGCTTGAGTCAAGCGTTTTCTACCGAATTTATCTGTCCAAGCGCTTGCGGCTATTTTTAGTACTCCAGCTATTAGTACTGCGCTTCCAAACAATGCGCCGATTCCAATTAAACTAACGCCGATTGAATTCAAGTACAAGGGAAGGCCTACAATTATTGCTCCAGCTGATAAAGAATAGAATATTACTGCAAGAAAGCTCTTGTTTAATTCATTCACTTTAATCTTTTAGCGCGTTTAGTTTAAAGTAGATTCTCTTGTTTTTAGCGCCCTTGTTTTCCAAGCGAGTTATTTCTATTTCTCCACACTCACTAGTGTTGTGAACGTGGCAACCCCCGTCTGCTTGCGTGTCGAACGAACCTATCTCAACAATACGCAGTACTGCAATACTCGGCGGCAAGCGTTCAGCTAGCTTGACTATGCCGGGAATCTTGAATGCTTCCTCGCGAGGTAATTCGTAAACTCGTACTTTAGCTTTGCTAGCTAACTTTTCATTAGCGTCTCTTACGATTTCATTTATTTTTTCGCGGTCGAATTCTTCCAGAGAAAAATCAAAACGAGTTTCGGTTTCACCAATTTGGTTGCCGGTAATTAACGCGTTGTGCGCAAACATTGTCGCACCCAAGACGTGTGCTGCAGTATGCATTTTTATGCAAGCGTAACGCCGCGCCCAATTGATTTTTAGCGTGCATTCATCGTTAATGTTTAAACTGCCGTTAGTAACGTGAATTATTTTTCCTTCTTTCTTGCGTACTTCAATAACGTTGATTGTTTTCTCGTTTGAAGCAATAGTTCCAGTGTCGCAAGGCACTCCACCTCCAGTTGGGTAAAAAATTGTTTTATCGAAAATTACTTCGTTTTCGTTAACTTCCACTGCGCGTGCAGTGCATTCTTGCAAGTAAGAGTCCTTCAAGCAAAGTAGTTTAGTCATTCTGTTTCAACAATGTTTTTGATAATGAAGTCGGGATTGAATTCCTTCAAGTCTTCATAATTTTGTCCAGTTCCAACGAATAGTATTGGCACTTGCAAGTCGTGTGCTAGACTCAGGCTGGTTCCGCCTTTAGCATCGCAATCCAGTTTCGTTAGTATAATGCCGTTTAAACCAATTTTTTCGTGAAAAGCTTTAGCTTGCTCGATTAAAGCGTTGCCTGCAATGGCTTCACCAATGAATACTTTATAGTCTGGATTAATTACTCGGTTGATTTTCTCCATTTCACGAAGCAAGTTTTGGTTTGTTTCCTGCCTGCCTGCAGTATCAATCAATACCACGTCAATTTTCTTGGTTTTAGCGTGTTCTATAGCATCGAAAGCAACTGCCGCCGGGTCTGAACCGTACTGGTGCTTGATTACCTTAATTCCCAAGTTTTCACCGTGAATCAAGGATTGTTCTATTGCTGCAGCGCGAAACGTGTCGCTAGCACTTATTACGCTAGTCAAGCCGTTTTCTTTAAAGAAGCGAGCTAATTTTGCGATTGTAGTGGTTTTTCCAGCGCCGTTAGGGCCTAAAAATAATATTTTTACTGGCTTGTCTTTGTTTTTTATTTCTTGAAGCCAGTTAACGCTGCTTGTTTGCAAGGCGTCTTTAAACGCGTTTTTTATTTCATTTTCAATAGTTTTTTCCAACTCGTTTTTAGCAACTTGTTTTCCAACCAAGCGCTTTTTTAAGTCTTGAATTAGGTATTGAGTTGTCTCGAAGGAAACGTCGCTTTCTAATAGAGAAAGTTCTAGTTCTTGAAATACTTGGTTTGTTTCTTTCTCGCTTATAGTAACTTGGTTTGTGAACGCGCTTTTTACTTTAGTAAAGAAATCGAGTTTCGGTTTGAATTCTTTTTTTTCTTCTTTTACTTCAAAAACAGGTTTTTTTTCAATTGTTTTTTCTTCTTTTACTTCAAGCTTTACGTCTTCTATTTTTGTTTCTTTTAGCTTAGTTTTTTCTTCAGGAATTAGTTCTTTTATTTTACTTGTTTCTTTTTCAATTACTGGCTCGGGTTTTATTGTTTCTTGAATTATTTCTTTTTTTGGCTCCTCTTTTTTTCCGCTGGCGCCAGTGATTCCGTCAACGAAGTTCTTTACTGTTTTTTTAAGGAAACCAAACATTTTTTGTTTACTCCTTTTCAGTGGCTTTACGCAAATAATTTTCTTTTTCCTGCATGGTTTTTATTACTTCCTCGAATGATTTTCCCATTTCTTTCAAAGCGTTTTCTAGCTTTTGGTTTTTGTCTTTAAGAGCAGTTGTTGCTTCGGGAATTGTTTTTTCAACAACAATTTTTCCGCCTACGTCCATTAGTACTTTATTGTTTGAGGGCTTTGCTTTTACTAGAACGCCTGAACCAACTGAAAAAATGTTTTCTTCAGCAAGGCTTTCTAGAGCTTGAATGCTAGCGTTAGTTTCTTCAATTGCTCCGCGCACTTGGTTTACTTGGTTTTGAAGTGTTTGTGCTTGTTGCTGTAAATACTGGTATTCTAAATACTCTTTTTTTAGTTCTTCATCCATTTTAAATCACTCGCTTAGTATTTCATAAATTCTTTGAGTTTCAAAACCAGTAGTTAAACTACCTACAATAGCGCCTTTGTCGTTTGCAGTTATTCCTAGGGAATTTCCGCCGGCGCCCATGTTAGTGCTTCCAACTAGTACTGGTACCTTGAATATTTTTTGCAAGTACTTCAAGTCTACTTCGCTAGTGTCGTTGTGTGCTAGCATTCCCTTGTTTGTTACCACGTTGTGGCTTCCAATGGTAGTTACTCCCGCGATCGGGTGCTGAATAACTTCAGTTCCAAGGCAATCCGCAATGTTTTTCAAAGACTCGCGAGGCATTTCAATGCTTGCTAGAGTAGTCTTGTCGTTAGTTAATAGCACGTTTCCTGCAGCATACGCTTTATCCAGCGTTAACACGTTTAACCCTAGTTTTTTTAGTTGTTGCACGTCTTTATTTTCAGCAAAAGAAGGTAGTACTACGCCTTTTGCGTTCATTGCTGCAAACAAGCCGATTAATCCTGATTCGTTTATCAAGACGTGAACTATTTCCGTGCCTAGAGTTTCAGCTACTGTTTTTTCAAAATCGTGCGGGCTGGCTTTAGGTATTAACGTGTATTCGTTATTGGTTACGGTAAATAACCCTATGAACGGGTTTTTTTGAATGCTAGTTTTGCTTATTTTAAAACTCATACTTTCAACTCGGCTAGCGCCGTGCCTTCCTTGTCTTTAGTTACTTTAAGCGTTACTTTTCTGTGTACGCCCTTGCTTTTAAGAAGGCTGTTTGTTACTTTGCTGTCTATCTTAATGGCTGTAGTTTTGAAGTGTCTTATTAAATACAATTTAATTATCCGTACCGCTGCTCTAAACCTTCTTGAAACTGGCTTTGCGAGTGCTTTAGATAAGTTTATCGTGCAAATTCTTTCCAGAACTATTTCACGCTTTTTTTCTTCTTCTTTAATTGGCGCTTTTTTTTCTTCTTTTTTCGTTTCTTTTGGTTTAGTCTTTTTTTCGTCAGTTGATGGTTTTTTTACTTCGGTTTTTTGTTCTTCTTTTGTTTCAACTGGTTCTTCAACTACTTTTTTTTCTTCCTTTTGGTTTTGAAGCATTTTTTTTGTTACTGCTGTGTCTTCCATAAAAATTCACCTATCTATTTTTTCATTTCCTTTTTCATTTTCTTGCTCTTTTTTATTTTCTGGTGTCGCCAATTCCTTGTTTTAGGATTGCGCGTTAGTTTTCTACCTGTCTTGGCTATAGCAAATATTGGTATTCGCCTGTTTTGCCTTAGTTTTTTGCTTAAGAATTTCTTTTTTGAAGCGCTTTTTATGCTACCCAACTAAATCAACTCCCTTTTTCATTTCCTTCTGAAACTTATTTTAGTTTCTTTTGATTCGTTTAATCTTTCAACGAGCTTGAGGAACATGCCTTCGCTTATTTTTCCTTGAATCTGGTTGTTTTGGTACAAGTACAAAATTGTTTGCACAATTTTCTCGTACAAGCTGGGGTTTGCTACCCGAATGTTTTGAAGTCTTTCGAAAGCAATTGAATCAAGCAAGCTTCGCATTACTTCCTTCTTTTTTTGTTCAATCAATTGTTTTCTTAACAATTCGTTGCTTTCTTCGTCTTCACTCATTTTTTATCTTCTTTAAACAATTTTTCAAGGAATGACAAGCCTTTTGGCGCGATTACTCTGCCTTTCTTTTTCGCTTCGTTTTGTTTAATGAAGCTGATCATTTCTAGTTTTTGTAATCCTAACCTAATTATTTTTCCGCCAGCTTTCCTGTGGTGAAACCGGCTTACTTTGTGTTCTTTTCGTTCTCCGTACTTGTTGCGTAGTCTTTCAGTTCCTACTGGTCCTCGTTTGTATACTGTTAAAAGTATTGAAGCTAGCCTGTGGTACCAGAAATCCGGGCTTTCAGGCAGTCTTTCGTTACCTGCTCCTGCTTTAACTAACCCAACCCATTCTGGGGGTTTTAGTGACTCTATTTTTTTTAGTTCTCCCGCGATTGCTTTAATTGCTTTGTCAGCAGGATGGTCTAGAATACTCATTTGCTCACCTATTTTTGAAATACTTTGTCGAACCAGCTACGGTTCATTCCAAACAAAGAAACTTACAGCTGTAAATAATACTGCCAAGACTGGTTTTTAAACGTGTTCGCTTTAGTTTGAATAGCAGTTTCCATCAAAGAAACAATTGGTTCCTGTTGGGCAGCCGCAGGTAAAGCAGTCGGGCCAAAGAATTCCCCCGAGGCATATGTTTGGTTGGTTTGTTGAACACTGGAAGTTTTGTGTGCCGTCTTGACAGTTGTATTGTGTTTGTGGTAGGGGTTTTATTACGTTTGGATATTGAATTACGGGGGTTGTTACGTTAGCCAAACAAGTATCGCGAGTGTTTGGAAACGGCAGGACTTTAAGCGACCGAGCTGTTTTGACGTCTATTATTACGGCCATACTTTGGTTGTTTCCTTGCCTGAGGTCCTCCATTTCTTGGTTGTATCGTTCTTCTGCAGCAATCGCTGCTTCCTGAAAAGACTTTGTGCCAGTTGCGGTAGTTTCAATGAACGTTACGCTAGAACTGTTTCGGTCGTTGCGAACTGCGACAAACGCGTGTCCTGGAACAATAATTATTATTGGTTCTAGCCCTATTTTTTCGAATATTGCTGCGTAAAGAACTGTTCCGTCAATGCAGTTAGCGTTCTTTGTTTCTATTGATTCGAAAGGCAAGCGCACGTTTTGCGAGAAGTCTTTAGGATCGCCGAACGTAATTAGGCTGTTAACGTAAGACATTCCGTGTGCCTGCAGAGTTTCGTAAACCGCTTGTGCCTGCTGCATCGTAAGAAGCGCTTTTTCCTCGTCGGTCTTGCCTGCATAACCCTGGTAGTCAGAAAACGCTCGGTTCGGCATTAATTCTTTTGCAGCAGAAATAACTTTTTCTACACACGGATCGTTAGGGGTTACCCACTGTGCTGCAAGGAAAGGCACGAAAACAGTTTCGTTACCGAATTCTTTTACAAAAACAAGCTGAGTTGCGGAAGTTATTCCAATATCCTGCACTGCAGAATAAACCTGTTGGCCGTTTTTCTCTGCGGCATAACTGACTTGCGCGGTTTGGTACTCGCGGTTTTTGTAAAGCTTGTCTTTGAACGCGAGAGTGAACTGTAGTACCCTAATTTCGTTTGGTTTGAGGAAAACGGTTTGTGATGCTTTTTCGCTCCATTCTGGAATTTCTACAGTTATTATGTAATTTCCTTCTTCGTTTCCATTTCGTACTTCACAGAAAGTTGCGCCCATTTGAGTTTGAGTGAATATTATTACCGCGGGGTTAAGTGGCGAGTCCGTGTTGCATGAAAGCTGGAAAACTCCTGGCGGAGCGGTGTTAGTGGTTTCTCCTGTTTGATTCTCTTCCAAGCAACCCACTGTTAAAAGCATTAACGCCAGCAGTGCGAGTGTTTTGTTCATCTTACGCATTAACAAAAAGCGGTTAAAAAGCAGTTCGACTCTCGTTTTTATTTTGAATGTGAGTTCGTCCACATGAAGTCGAAGAATTCTTTGTAAGTGTCTGCAGCGCGCTTGTTTTCAATTAAAATTGCTTCGGGTGGATTGCTCCAGAGAATTATAGCTATCTTGTTTCCGTAAACATTAGTTACTACTGGAGACTTGACGCGCATTGGAATGCTTTTTACTTGCCTGTATTTTGCGGATTTCAGTGAGCGTCCTTCTCGCACAATGCTTTTTACTGGAATTTTGTTTTTTTGTAGTGTTGAAATGAATTTTCTAGCGAATAACGGCATGCTTTCTTCAACTTGTCCTTCTGACCCGAAAATGCGGTTTAATTCCTTGCTTCGAACAATGTCTTCTAAAACCGTCCTTACCCCCTCTAACCCTTTGTATAGGCGCACGTTTTCTTCTAGCTTTGCTGCAGAGTGTTTCTTCTTTAATTCTGGCAGTATTTCTTCTATTGCCGAAATTTTTCTGTGCAGGAAGCTCTGTAGTTTTTCAGGGTTTGACGGTTGAAACCACTTTACCGTTCCTATTTTTACGTAAGAAACAAATCCCTTGCGTATAAGTGAATTTAACGCGTTGTACGTGGAACTCCGGTCTAAACTAGCTTCTTTAGCGGTTTTTCCTGCTTTCAAAGAGCCTTGTTCTAATAAAGTTAAGTAGACTTTAGCTTCATTTTCAGTTAAAATTTCTCGCAGTGCGTCTAAATTAGTTGTCATTTGTTGTAGAATGTTCTGCAACATTGTTATAAATGCTTTGCTCGAGTCTTCTTGAAGGGTGTGGTTTGAAATGAATGGAATGCAAAGGATAGATCGTGTGAATGCAGCGCTTTACGAGGGCGCGTTGGAATACTTTCTTTCAAACGGCTTTACTTGGGTTGAAACTCCCACTATCACTAGCATTACAGGTGCTTGCGAGAATGTTGACACTCTTTATGCTTTAGACCACTTTGGCAAGCAAGCGTTTTTAGCGCAAACCGGCCAGCTTTATTTGGAAGCGAAAATTCCTGTTCACGAGAAAGTTTGGACTACTATTACTAGTTCCAGGGCTGAATCAAAAATTGATGATAGGCACTTGAATCAATTCACGCTTTTAGAATTCGAGAGGCAAGGTGATTTTGAGGTTCTCTTGTCAACTATGGAAGAGTTAGTTCACTCAATGGTAAAGCGTGCATTAACTAAAACTGGAACTGATTTGAATTACTTGAGCCGCACTAGTCATTGCGAGGATTATTTGAAGCCTTTTGCTCGTTTGAGTTACGATGACGCGGTTGAATTGTGCGGAGTAGAGTGGGGCGCTGATTTGAAGCACGAGGATGAAATGAAAATTGTTTCAGAGTACAATCAGCCCGTGTTTATTACGCGTTTTCCGCGTGAAATAAAGTTCTTTAACATGCGCGTTAATCGTGAGAACCCTGAGATTGTTAATAGTGCTGACTTGATAATGCCTTTTTCTGGAGAAAGCGCTGGTGCAGCAGAACGCGAGAACGACTACGACTTGCTGGTTAAGCGTCTTTTAGAGAGCAGTATGTACGCAATGCTTTCTAAGCGCGGTGTTACTATGAAAGAGTTTGAGGATTACTTGAATACTGTGAAAACCAACCCGATTTTGCATTGTGGGGCTGGAATTGGTTTCTCTCGCATTTCCCAAAGCGTTCTAGGGTTAACCGACATAAAGAAAACAACCGCTTACCCCTTAACTGCTCAAACACTGTTTTAATTCTTGTATTTTTTTGTTCTTCGCTTTACGCCGCACTTGATGCATTCTAGGACGATGAATTTGTTTTTTGAGTCAAGTCGTTTTTTTACTGTAGCTCCAAAAACAAAGGGAGTGCCGCATTTCCTGCAGAATTCTTTACCACCTAGACGAACGCGGTGCCTCATTCCTATTCGCCGCGCTAAGTCAACGTAGCGTAAAGCGAGTTTTTCGTCTTTACTCCACATTTTTTTCGCTAGAGCTAATAGTTTAGTGCAGCGTTCTTCGGCTATTTTTCTAGCGTCTATTCCTTTTTTCACTAGAAGTCTTACAATGTTTCTTTTTAAAAACTTGAACTAGCAAAATAATTCGTTGCTATTAATGGGCTTGTAGCTCAGCCTGGTTTAGAGTCGCGTTAAAGCGCGCTGGAACGCCAGTCTTATACGACGCTCAAAGAAATTAAGTGCTTTGAGTCGGCTGAGACAGCTGGACGTCGAGGGTTCAAATCCCTCCAGGCCCACTCCTTTTATTCTGCTTTTTCGTTCTTTTTTCATGTTTAAGGCTAAGGATTCTTTTACTCTGGCTAACGCTGCCTTGGGGGTAATGGCAGTAGCGTTCTTGTCTTTTGGTTACTTGGTTTCCTTTTCACTAATTTTGCTAGCAATATTGTTTGATTTTTTTGACGGCTACCACTCTCGCAAGACGAAGACGTCTAATGATTTCGGCAAGCAGTTAGATTCTCTTGCCGACACGGTTTCTTTTGTTGTAGCGCCTGGCTTAATCGTGTTGTTTTCAGTTACGAACAAGGTTTTTGAAGTCGAGATTGTTTTATTCGCTTTGCTTTCAGTGATTGTTTTCGTGATGGCTGGTTTGACTCGCTTGGCTAAATTTAATTTGCAAAAGAATTCGAAAGTGTATTACGGCTTGCCGGTTCCTTACGCTGCCTTATTCTTCATGGGTTTGACGCCGTTCCTTGGTTTTAACCCGGTTTACGCTGGTGTTTTAGGTCTAGTTATTGCGGGTTTAATGGTTTCCAACATTAAAGGCAGGAAGCTAGCTTAGCTTTTGTTTTAATGCTTCTTTAATTGCTTGTTTTTCTTCCTTGAAAAAAAGTTTTTTTAATGCTTCTTCAGGTGGAAACCACTGCACTTCAATTATTCCTTCATCCATAGCGTCTAGAGTGAGTTCAGCGTTTTGTTTTGTTTCAACAAAAAAACTAGTTACGTTTTGAGCGTGTTTTCCTTTTACTTCATAGTAATACACTTGTTTTGGTTCACTGGCTTGAGTTATTCCTGTTTCTTCTCTTAATTCGCGTTTAAGTGTTTCTTCCAGAGTTTCGTTGTCGTCTACTCCTCCTTTAGGCAAGCGCCAGTAAAACCTTGTTTTAATTCGGTCTTTTCTTTTAGCTAGGAGAATTCTCTGGTTGTTGAAAATAATTATTTGAACGCGTTTTTCAGTCCTCATTTCGTTAGTCAATAGTTTTTTTCCAAATAATAAGGAATTCTTTTTAGTGATTTTGCGTTCTTTTAAAAACACTAGGTTTGTTTATTATTAGGGGATTTTATGAAAAAATTATTATTGTTTGTTTTATTAGCAAGTCTTGTTTTTGCAGTCGGAACTAACAATAAAAATGCGGAAAAGACTTATGCCGCAGAAATAACTGGGCTAGTAAATTCCGTTAGAGTGGTTACCGCGCCTTTAGTTGCTAGGGGCGAAATCAATGCATCTGTTTCGGTTATCCGTTCAAAAACGCTTATTCAAAACCAGCTGCAGACCGTAGACGCGCTGAGAGTTAAGTATAATGCTAGTAATTTAAGAGTTAGAGTACGGGAGTGTAACCGTGAAGCAAATTGTGTTTCTTCTTTACAAAGGAACGTGGTTGCTTTTATTCACGCTCACTGGAATGGCTTCAGCAAGATTTTTGATGAATTAATTGAGCTTGGTTTCCCTGAAAGTAAAATAAATGAAATGAAGGACTATTTACAAGCGCAGAGGGCCGCTATTTCCAATACTACTAATAAAACTGAAGTAAGAGAAATACTTGATTCCACTAATGAAAAGTTGCGTGAATTCAGGCGGGAAGCCCTTAGGTTCATGCTTGACTACAAAGAAGACCAAGCAATCAATAATACTACTGAGATTTTAGGTAAGCTCGAGCAAGTGCGTTTGCAGTTGGTTGAGCGTGGGATTAACGTGACTGTTTTCGATGAAGCAGCTAATCGTGTGCGTGTACAACTGCGTGTTATTGAAGATGATTCACAAGGTTTGGTTTTAGAGTGGGCTGAGCTTTACCGTTTAAAGTATTCCTTGCGTTCTTTAAAGCAAGTAGTTCTCAAGAAGATTAACAACCAGCCTGTAACGCCTTCTGACTTGAATGCCAGTGTTTCTGAAGATGTTTTATTGAATGCGGTTCCAGAGATGGTTCACGCTGAAGTAGTGCAGGCATTTAATAACGGCGAATTAAAGTCGGTTTCTGAAGATTCTGAGGAGGATTGATTATTTTGAAGCGGTTTGTTTTTGGTTTATTGGTTATTTCAGTATTTTTGTTGGGTTGTTTGCAACAGCCGGCTTCCCCAACCGCCACTCCTACTCCTGAGATATCTACGGATTTTGCGGGAGATATTGATAACACGGTTAACACCCTGGATTTTAATATGGATTTAGGTAGTGATTTGAATTACACTGACGACGATTTAAGCGTTTTTGATTAAGTTTCAAGTAATTCGCTTTTATCCAAGTCGAGGGAAAGCTCACCTTCAACAATCGAGTTAGCTTTTATCTTGATAAATGGCCATATTTTGCTTCTGCTTAACACGCGAGTTCTTTCTCCTATAACGCAGTCGTGACCAATTATTACCAGGTCGTCTATCTTGCAGTTTTTTTCTATTGACGTGTTGTAGTCGATTATTGCGTCGTAAATTCTGCTGGCTTCACCTACTTTAGTATTCTCGAATAAAATGCTTCCAGAAACCGTGGAGTCTTTACTTATTTCAGTTCCCTTCATTAAGTGAACGTAAGGCCCGATAATGCAGTTGTCACCTATTTTGCAGTTGTCTTCAATTATTGTTGGGCCGCGTATTACCGCGTTTTCACCTATTTCCACGTTTTTCCCTTTAATTACTTGTTCGTCTGAACCGTTTTTGATTAGTAACTCCATTGCTAGCTTGTTTGTTTCAATGTAAGTTTCTGCAGTTCCAATGTCTCCCCAAATTCCTTCAAAAACTAGTCCGTGCAAAGGAATTTTTTCAACGTAATGCTGCCACAAGTCTCCGGGCCGGTCTGCTTTTTCTCCCTTCTTGTGTTTTTCTTTAATGTATTCCGGCAAGTGCTGATTAACAAATTCTTCAGAAAGCCGGTAAATCAAGGTTGAAGCTAGTTTAGATTTTGCTTGTTCTACTTTAGGTTTTTCCTGGAAAGCGGTTATGCGCTTGTTTTTGTCTACTATACCTATTCCGAATTGTTCCACTAAGTTTTTGTCTTTCAAGTTGTACAACGCAATGCTTGCGGGGTGTTCGTGCTTCATGTGTTTCAAGTCAAGACCGTAAACAAAATTATCTCCACCGACCACTAAGCATTCTTCCTTGATTTTCTTTTTTTCTATTACGTAGTTTATTGCTCCAAGCCCGCCTAGTTTATTCGAGTCGTTAGCGCTTTCTTCAAAACAATAATCTATTTTTACCCCGTATTTTTCACCGTTACCAAAGTATTTTTGTATTGCTTTTTGCTTGACGTTCAAGCCGACTGTTATTTCTTTTATTCCCGAGTCCTTCAACATTTCCACTAAGTATTGCATTACTGGCTTGCCTGCAACTGGAAGTAATACTTTGGGTCGTTTTAGAGTAAGCGGGTAAAGGCGAGTTGAATAGCCTCCTGTTAACAAAATTGCTTTCTTCAAATTAAAAATCACCTTTTCTTGTTTTTGTTCCACACACTAATGAATTCTTCATAATTCCTGCTGATTTCTTTAATTGCTTTTTTCCTGTTAATTTTTCCTTCATTAAGTTTTTTGAGTGGGTTAGCGAAAACCGTTCTGCCTACAGCGAAGCCAATTACTCCCTTGGTTTTCGCGCCTATTTTCACCCACTGTTTAGTTTTTGCTTTAGTTTCGCCGCGACCTAGAATTATTATTCCTTCACAAGGCACATTGGAAACTAGTTTTACTAGTGTTTTGCATTGTTTTAGCGAGCTAACTCCCTCTAATTTCCATATTGTTGGTTTTATTCCTGCTTGCTGGATTTGTTTTATTGCGTGAATCATTAACGCCGGTCTTATTTTTTCCTCGTAATTCTTTATCTTCTTGACTGGTTGCACTACCATTTCAAGCAAGAATTTTTTCCCGTGTGTTTCTAGTTCACTGCTAACTTTCTTTAATGCCTTTAACTGCTTGAAATTATTCGCGGTTGGATTAAAGCGAACTAGCGCTTTGCAGTAATCCGGATTTATTTTTTTTATTCGTTGCAGCCAATTTTTGTATTGAATCGTGAATTCTTTGCAACCGCTTTTTTCCAGCGTGTACAAGGTAATAATTCCCCTTTTTTTCGCGTTTAAAAGTATTTCTTTGCCGTATTCTTCATCAACTAGTATTGCGCCTTTTCCGCCAGCTTTTTTCCTTGAAGCGAGGAATGCCTCGTAAATTATTTTTTTTGCTTCACGCAAGAATTTTTTCTGCTTTTCAGTCGGTTTTTCGCCGCTGCTTTTAATTAAGGAAGATCTGTGGTCGAAAGGTAAAATAAACAATTCCATTACAATTCACCCGTAGTGTTTCCATTCTCCTGAATAATTATAACCCATTAATTTTCCTTGTTTTGCTAACAAAGGTAAAAGGTTTTTTTCGAAGCTGGTTGTTTTTGAATTAATGTAATTGAATACTTGGGGCTCGCATAAAGCAACTCCTGCATTAACTAAGTTAGTGTCTGTAGCTGTGGGTTTTTCTTCAAAGTCAATTACTTTAGATCCCATTAATTTAGCTACGCCTAATTCAAGGGGTTTTTTTGCTTCAGCCAGCGCGATGGTGCATGCGCCTTTGTTTTTGTTATGAAAGTCCTTGAAGTCGTTTAAATCTAGTTCTTCATATGAAACGTCAGCGTAACTCAAAAGAAAGGTTTCTTTCAGCAAGCCTTGTGCTTTTTCTAGTGCTAGGGCTGTGCCTTTTCCTTCATCCCAAACGTATTCTATTTTTATTCCGTGAAAATTTTTCAGCAAGTCAATGATTTTCTGGCTGTTTGTGCTTAAAGCAAGTATTACTCGCGTGAAATTGTTTTTTTTCAAGTAGTTTAGTATTTTTTCTAGTGTTGTTAGCCCGCCTTCTTTTTTCAATGCGTTTTCAGGTTTACCGCATAATATTAACGCGCTCATTTCTTGTGTTTTACCTAGTGATTTTTCTAGTAGCAGGCTTATTGCTTGAGACCGGTTCCTAATGCTGTTGCTGCCTACGGTAGAATCGATTTTTTTCAGGAGTTTGTCGTTGATTGTTATTGTTATTCGTTCAACCATTCACACCACTTAATAAAAAGTATGAGAAAGTATTACTGTAAGGTATTTAATTGTTTTTATGCTTATTGTTTTCTGCAAAAGGTGATTTTTTTGAGTATTTTCGGCGGTTATGACGTCAGGGGCAAGTGCCCACAGGAATTGAATGAAGACGTTGCAAGACGTTTGGGTAAAGCTTTTGCTTTCTTTACTAAAAATATTTCGATAGGTTTCGACAATCGTGACTCAAGCGAGAAGTTATTCAACGCGTTTTTAACTGGTTTTGTTGAAAGCAGCGGTAAAGCCGTAAACGTTGGTTTAGTGCCTACGCCTGTTCTTTATTATTCAATAGTAAAACTAGGCGTTGACGGGGGAGTAATGATTACCGCAAGTCATTTGCCTGCTGAATTCAATGGATTCAAGTTTTTAAAAAACAAAATGCCGCTTTCTTCTCGTGACTTGAAGGACTTAGAGAAAAACTTCAATGAAAACTACTTTGTTGCGGGAAAAGGCAGCGAATCAAGTGCAAGCGTTGTACCTGCGTATTTGCAACATGTTTTGAGTTTAGTAAAACCAGTTCGCAAGCTAAAGATTGTTTTAGATACGGGTAATGGTGTGTGCGGTCCTTTAGCTGAAAAACTGTACACTGCACTCGGGTGTGAAGTAGTTGGATTGTTTTTAGAGCCTGACGCGTCTTTCCCTAACCATAATCCAGATCCGTACAAACTAGAGAACTTGAAGTGGCTGCGTGAAGCAGTGGTGCGCGAAAAAGCAGATTTAGGTATTGGTTTGGATGCTGACGGAGACCGATGCTTGTTTGTTGATAACAAGGGAAGGCCGGTTGCTGGAGATTACTCTAATGTTTTGTTTGCTCGTGATTCCTTAAAGAAAAAGCCAGGCGCCAAGATTGTAGGTGATTTCAGGAATTCAATGGTTTTGAGAGAGGAAGTTGCTAAGGTGGGTGGAGAATTTGTTGAAGCAAAAGCAGGCAGAGTTGCTGCAATAGAAGGCTTGTTTTCTAATAAAGCGGTTTTTTCTTGTGAGGTTACCGGCCACGTTTGTTTTATTGAAAATAATGGTTTTGATGATGGTTTGTTTGCTGGAGCAAGAATGATCGAACTGCTTTCAAATTCAAGCGCGCCTTTGTCGTTGCTTGTTGACTCGATTCCCAAGTATTTTTCTGATCCTGAACATAGAATTACTGTTGCAAACAAGAAAGAAATAATTTCTTCAATAAAAAAATCCTTCGAGAAAAAGAAAATTAAGTTCAGTGAATTGGATGGGCTTAAGGTGGTTATTGACGGCGCGTGGGGTTTTGCCAGGGTTTCTAACACTGAACCGAAAATTACTTTGCGTTTTGAAGGTAAAACTAAGGAAAAAATGAATGAAGTAAAACAATTGTTTTCAATAGAATTGAAAAAATACGGAGTCAAGCTTTGAAATGTTTTCAGTAATACTTCCGACTTTTAATGAAGAAAACCGAGTGAGTGTTGTTCTCAACGAGTTAGCGTTTGCCTTGAAAAAAAAAGATTGCGACGTAATTATTGTTGACGACAGTACTGATTCAACTGTTGACGTAGTTAATTCTTTCAAAAAGCGTTTTAAGAAACTACGCGTTTTGCATTCTAACGAACGCAAGGGTAAGGGTAATGCGATTATTCGCGGTTTCAAGGCGAGTAAGTCTAGTAAAGCGCTTGTAATGGATGCCGATTCTTCTGTTTCAGTTGAACAAGCCTTGTCTTTGCTTGATTTTTTGAGTGAAGCGGATGTAGTTATTTCTTCCCGTTACTTAAAGGATTCTTACAGGAGCGTTCCGTTTAACCGCTGGTTTGTTAGTCGTTGTTTTAACTTGCTAGTGCGCTTGTTGTTTGGTTTGAATTATTTTGATACTCAGTGTGGTTACAAGGCTTTCAACAAGAAGGCAATGCAGATTATTGCTAAAGAATCAGAGTCTAAGGGTTTTGTTTGGGATGTTGAAATGCTTTTAATTGCGCGCAAGCACGGGTTGCAGGTTAAAGAAGTTCCCGTTGTTTGGAGTCATGTTTCTGGTGGCGCTCCTGAAGTACACTTGTTTAGAACCGCTTGGAAAATGCTTTCTGACTTATTTTCTCTAAAAAACCGGTTTTAGAATTATAGTACGCTACTGCAACTAGAATAATTAGCGTTAAGTATGTTATTGGCGAGTCTAATTTTATTTTTAGTATTAAATTCAAGAAAGCTAACAACAAGGGGGGTATGATTATTGTAAATAATAGTGCAAAGCCTAGTGCTGTTTGAGTTTCTTTTTGCTTGAAATTAAGATAAAACGCGTAAAATAATCCCGCGAGCAATATTATTGCTAGTAGTAGCTGCACCATTGGAATAAATTATTTTCTAGTCATTATATTCTTTGTCATGGATGTAGTGATAATTGGTGCTTCAGCTGTCGGAGGTATTACTGCCAAGGAGTGCGCTTCACTTGGTTTAGAAACAATAATGCTTGAAGAACACAAGATTCCAGGCAAAATGCACAAGTGTTCTGGCGTGGTTTCAACTAAAGGGCTTGATTCGTTGGGTGTTGATTACTCGAAAAGCGTTTTGAATGAGATTAATGGCGCGAGAATTCATTTTGGTAAAAACTTTTTCGACGTAAAACGCAAGAATGTTGCATTAGTAATTAACCGCCAGGCTTTTGATGAAGAATGCGTTCGCGAGGCTGTGGAAGCAGGCGCGTCTTTGAAAACTAGCTTTCGAGCTTCTTCTTTTATTGAAGAAAAAAAAGTAATTGTTTCAAACGGGGTTGAAGAGTATTGCGCTGACGTAGTTGTTGGTTGCGACGGTGCTTCTTCTTCTACTGCTTCATTGAATGATTTTCCTAGAATTGATTTGAAGGACTTCGTGTTGTGTTTTGAGGGAGAATTCCCCGGAGTTGATGTGCGCAGCGTTGATGAAGTGGATGTTTTTCTTGACAATAAGGCTTTTCCAGGTTTTTTTGGTTGGAGCATTCCCGTTAATGACAACACGATTAGGGTTGGTTTTGGTTGCAGTGATTTTACTAAAATTAATTTGTTGAAAAAAAGTTTTTTGAAGCAACGTGATTTACTTGAAGTAGAACCAGTCAGGGCGTTTCATCACTTAATTCCCTTGAGAACGCGGAGTAAAACGCAGAAAGGAAGAATTTTACTAGCTGGCGATGCAGCCGGGCAAGTGAAGAGTACTACTGGGGGTGGAATAGTGTTTGGGGGTAATTGCGGCCGTACTGCAGCTAATTGCGTAAAGCGGTTTCTTGACGGGGGCTCGTTGAATTACGAGGAAGAATGGCGGCGTAAGTATTTTAGCGCTTTGAGAACGCATGATTTGCTTAGGCGTTTTTTGAATGTTGTACCTAGCGAGGTGGCTAGTGTTGGTTTGCGTGCTTCTAGTTTTCTTGGTTTGCCTTGGTTTTTGAGTTCTTTCGGCGACATGGATTCAATAATAAAGTAGTTTAAGCAAGGTTTTTTTCATGCAGAAATCTCCTTTTTTGAGTGTTGATTTAGACGAGTCTGTTTGGCGCAAGGTTGACGGTGAGAAAATGGGTAAGCCAGGTGTTTTCTGGTGGAGTGTTGACCCTACTAACAAAAAGTTTTCTAGTATTTACCAAGGAATCATTCACGGTGAAGTAATTTCTTATTACGATAACGAGCGGATTGATGATGTTGTTAATTTAGCGGTTGATACTGGCAGCGGTCACGGCGTTTATAGTTTTGGTTTTTCAAGGAACAACGGCGAGTTAGTTGTTTTCTTGAATAGCAACAAAAACCCATCTGATGACCGGAAAGTATTCAAGATTATTTTAGAATTGTTGTTTCACTTGCCTGACTTGCAGTTGAAGGGTTCGTTGTCTGAAAAAATAGTTCAAAAATTGTTTGAAGAAACTGATTCTAAGTTGTGGGATAGAGTTTGATTTTTACTTGCCTTTGCGCGAGTCTGTTTCGTAAAAGAAGTTTACTGCGTTGTTGAATTCTTGTTTATTGAATTCAGGCCATAGTTTTTTTGAGAAGTAGAGTTCTGAATAAATTGTTTGCCAAGGCATTAAGCCGGATAATCTAGGGCTGTCTCCAGTGCGTATTACTAAATCAGGGGAGTGTTCGTAATACAAGTATTTTTGAAATGCTTCTTCATCCACTTTTTTTATGGTGCCTTTCTTGTATTCTTCCGCTATTTTGTTTGCTGCATTTACTATTTCTTCTCTCCCGTTGTATGCTAGCGCAATGCTTAATTCTAGTTGAGTGCCGTCTTGAGTTTTTTCCGCTATTTTATTGATTAATTCTCGCGTACTAGTTGGGAGTAATTGTGTTTTTCCGAAGAACGTTGTTTTAATTCCGTTTTCAACTAGCTCATGAGTTTTTAGTGTTTGTTTTAGTTTGTTTTCCATTAGTTTAAACAAGATTTTTAGTTCCAAACTGCTTCGCTTAGTTAAGTTGTCGAGTGAGAGCGCCCAGAATGTTGCTTTTTTTGCTTCAGTTTCGCCTATCCATTTTATTACTTCCTCTGTTTTTTTGAAGCCTTGAGCGTAACCATTAGTAGTGGTTAACGCATGTTTTTTAGCGAAACGCCGGTTTCCATCTGGTATGATTGCTAGATAGTCTAGTTTACGCATTTTGTTGTCACCTAAAACTAACGCATTAACGATTTTAAATTCTTTATTTAAGCCCTTATGCAGAGAAATTCTCACTTTTGCTTATTTTTAGTCACTTTTTTGTTGGTTTTTAATTGTTGTTTAACTAATCTTTTTAAATGAAAGTTTTTATTGCCAAGCGTTTGGTTTATGATAACGCTGTTGCTTTGAAGAACAGTTTAGCTAAAGCTAGGGGTTTAATGTTTTCTTCCCGTGTTTTGAGGCCATTAGTTTTTTTCTTTAGCAAGCCTTCACGCACTGGCGCCTCAATTCACTCTTTTTTCTGTCCTGAATTTGACGCGATTTTTGTTTCTGAAGATTTTGTTGTTACTGACGTTTTTAGTAGAGTTAAACCGAACGCGTTTTTTCCTCCCTCGAGGAAAGCTTTGTTTTTAATAGAAACTTTCCCCGGCGACGCTTCGCGAAAGGGTTTTGTTGAAGGCGTTAAACTCCGTTTTGAGTGAGGATTTAGAATGTCTGTTTTAGGTTGGAATAATGGGTTTAGTTTAAGCGAGTTGGATGAAAAAATTGTTTCTTCTTTTGTTTCTTTTTACGCTGGAACTAGTTTTTCCAAGATAGCGCCTGCATTCAAGGCGTTTTGCGTTGAAAAAAAAGTTTTCTTAACTAACGAGAAGAGTACTTTTTTGAGTAAATTGCTTGAATTGCATTTCGAGTCTTTAGGCCCTTTGCACGAGTTTATTTCAGATGATGAAATAGAGGAAATAGCTGTTACTGGCTTGAATGAGACTTTTTTTGTTTTCAAGAGGAAGAAAGGCTGGGTTGAAACTAATTACGCGGTGAATTCGAAAGAGTATTTTATTCACTTAGTTAACCGGCTGGCTTCATCAAGTGGAAGACGGCTTTCTTTGAAGGAACCAAGGTTGGATTTTTCTTGCAGTTCTTTCAGGGTGCACGCGAGTATTTGGCCTATTTGCGTGAAGCAAATTGAATTAACTATGCGCAGGATTTCTGCAGAACCTTTTTCTTTAAAGCAACTCGTTGACTTTAACACTCTTGATTCCTTAACTGCTGCTTTATTGTCTTTAATTGCGTCTTGTGATTTGACGATAATGCTTGCTGGAAACACAGGTTCAGGCAAGACTACTACTTTGAATTCTTTATTTTCATTTGTTCCGCGTAAAGACCGTGTTTTAGTTGTTGAGGATTCCCCTGAAGTTAACTTACCTCACTCTCACGTTGTTAAATTAACGTCTTCAAAGGAATTGAATGCTTCCTTGAGTTCTCTAGTTAAAGACGGATTGCGCATGCGGCCTGACCGCTTAGTTTTTGGTGAAGTTCGTTCTCGCGAGGACGTTAACGCGTTGTTTGACTCGTTGTTATCCGGTCAAGCTAAATCGTGTTTTTTTACTTTTCACGCTGAATCAAGCAATGAAGCGATTTCAAGATTGTTGTTTCACGGTGTTTCAGAAAAAGAATTGAGTGCAATTAAATTGGTTTTAATTCAAAAAAGAATTACTTTCCTGAAGAACGGTAAAAGCGAGGAAAAACGCGTAGTAACTGATTTAGCTGAAATAGTTGGTTGCGAATCGCGTTCCTTGTTTTCTAACAGCAAGCTTGATTTAAAGAAAGTTTACGCGTCTAACTTGTTTTCTACGTGTTGCCAGAGTTATTGTGTTAGCAAGCGCGAATTTATTTCTTTACTGCGCGAGCGAGAAAAAAAAATAGTTGCTGGCAGCGAGGATTGGAGTGAGTTTAATGAAGAATGGCGAATCGATTGAAGCCTTGTTTTTTGCTTTAGTTGTTTGCGTTAGTGTTTTTTCTAGCTTGTTTTTGTTTCAAGGCTTGCTTTCTGCAGTAGTAGCTTTGTTTTTTGTTTTACTGCTTTTTTTCTTTTTAGGCAAGAATGGTTTTTTCAGTGGCGAGTCAGAGCGATTGAAGCTTGTTGAAAAAGAAATTCCTTTATTTATTGAATTGTTTTCTGCTTCTACTTCATCTTTTGAAGAGCGTTTGCGGGAAGGAACTACTGGTTTCGGCGAGTTATCTGTTGAAGTGAAAAAAGTTTTATTAGCCGTAGAAAAGGGAGTTAGTGTGAGTGATGCTTTGAGCGCTTTCGCGCGAAAAAACAATTCAGTGTTTTGCCGAAAGCTGGCTTCAGCACTCGAGTCTTTTTTCTTTAAGAATGATTGCATTGAATTGAATGCTTTAGGCGAGGCGTACTCGCTGAAAAAATTGAATGATTTGCGTTCTTTTTCTTCAAAAGCAGCTTTGATTGGGTTAGTGTTTGTTTCAGTTAGTTTAGTTGTGCCAGCGTTGTTTTCTGCGTTTCTTACTATTGGAGCTAGTTTTCTTGAATTAACTTTTTCAGACCTTCAAGTGTTGGCTTTGTTTATAGTGGTTTTTCCTGTTGTTGACTACGTTTTGTTGTTTTTCATGTTGAAGCAAGTGCCGGTGTTTTGATTTTGTTTAATGAAAAAAGGGCTGTCATGGAGAAGCAAGTGCCTGAAGCTCTTTCGCGCATGCAGTCGGTTATTTCTTTCAACGACGTTTTTTCTTGTTGTAATGATTTAAGCCCGCTTGGTGATGAATTGCTTAAAGTAAAACAAAACTTGGATAAGGGATTGAGTTTAAAACAAGCGTTTTCTTTTTTTCCTAAAACTTCCGCGTCGTTGAGTGCTTTAGAGCGTTTGATTACTCACTATTATTATTTTGGTAGTGTTGATTTTGGAAAAACTGCTGAGAGACTGCGTTTGTTGGAGAAAACTTTTTCTGAATCAAGAACGCAGTTAGAGACTTTGAAGTATTCTTTGTTCGGGGGCGTTTTGTTATCTTCAATTCTCTTGGGCGTTATGCAGTTTTTTGCTGCTGGTTTGACTGAAAATGAAATGATTACCGTTGTTCGTTGGGGCACTAGTGCTTACTTGCTTGCTTTTTCCTTGCTTGCTTCTTTTTTCGTTTCTCGAATAGAATTACGGAAGGACTTTTTTATTGTTTACGCGTTGTTTTTAGTAGTCGTGACTCAAGTGTTATTCTTGTTTTTTTCTGTGGGGGGTGTCTAGAAACTATTTTAATCATTGCTTGAGTAGTGCTTGTTAATGATGCGAGTTAAAATTACGGAAACAACTAAAGTAAAACTAAAAAATCCTTTAGTAATAGAAGGCTTTCCAGGTATTGGAATGATCGGCACTATTGCCGCTAGTTTCTTAGCTGAAAAACTTGAAATGAAATTAATTGGTTATTTTTCTTCCCCTGAATTCCCGCCTATTTCAGCTATTCACGACTTTAAACCTGTTTTTCCAACTAGAATTTACGCTAGCGAAAAATACGATTTAATTGTCTTGTTTTCTGAATTCGTTATTCCTGCTCGAGCAGTTTACCCCTTAGCAGAAGAAGTATTAGAGTGGAGCAAAGCAAAGAATGCTAGAGTGATTTACTCGCTTGCTGGAATCGCTTTGCAGGAACCCACTAATAAACTCCATGCAATTGCTTCTACTAAATTAATTTCTGACGATTTGACTAAGAGTGGTTTTGAATTAGTCAAGGAAGGAGCTACGCAAGGAGTTTCAGGTATACTGATTGCTAAGTGTGCTGCGCTAGGTTTTCCTGCAGCTAACTTAATGGCTGAAACAAACAAGCCTTTCGATCCTTATGCTTCTTCTAGGTTGCTGAAGAAAATAGCTGAATTATTGAAGGTTTCTTTAGATACAACTAGTTTAGAAAAACAAGGCAAGGAAATAGAATTGAAAATGAAGGACTCAATGCAAAAAATGCAGTCCTTGCATAAAGACTACCAAAACCTTGAGAAAAATCCAATGTACGGGTAAGCCGTCTTCCTTTACGCGGGTAACTTAATTACGTAGCGCTTGTCAATGTTGATTACGCCTTTAGGTAGGACACTCTCGATTTTGTGCAGGATTGAATTGAATGCAACGAATGAAACGGCTATGCCTGACGCAAATAACAATCTCTCGTAAACTACTATTGGCACTAACGCAAGCCAGAATTCGGGAGTGGTTTGCAGAGTGTAAAGCCAAATGACGCTGCCTACTGCGTGAGCAGTGAACGTTGCTCCCAAGCTTTTTGCAAACAAGTTTTCTTTAAAGAAGAACGCTATCAATGGAATAGTCCAGAACAATGCGTAAGCCCATGCTTGGCTGCCGGTTGGGTGCAGCCAGAACAATGCTATTGCTGCTAGGGGTATTATTGTTTTAGCCCATTCTTTTTGTTTAGAACCGAAGTAGAATGCAGCGAATAACATTGGCGTGAATCTAAGTAAGTCAAGCAAGGCAATTGGTTTACTGAAAATTAGTGTGTTTGCGGTTTGAGCTATTAAGATGCTTGCTGCACCAGCTATTCCACCAAGGAACCCGCCGGCTATTGGCGCGAAGAATTGAAATAAAGTAAAGTACTGGTTTTCTGTGCCTAATACTTTAGAAAAGTTTACTTGCATTGCTAGCAAGGCAGCGCAACCGAAGAGAACTATGAATAAACCTTTTTGTTTCGAAATCATTTACCCACCTTTAATAAATTCAATAAAGCGAACTATTTAATTTCTTTCAATAGCAAAATACTTAATCAATGCAGGGGTAGCAAAGCTTGGCCAAATGCGTTGGCTTTAGGAGCCAATCCTTTAGGGGTTCGAGAGTTCAAATCTCTCCCCCTGCACTCTTTTTTTGTATGCGCAAAGCTAGGGGAATTAATTTTGCGTCGTTAGTATGTTATTTTCGCAAAACTAGTTTAAACTTTTTTTACGTCTTTTGCACGTGCACCGCGTTCGCTTGCTTCGACTTCATATTCTACTTCGTCGCCAACTTCTAGAGCTACTCCACCTTCAATTGCTGAAGTGTGTACGTACACGTCTTTACCATCGTCGCCGGTAATAAAACCGAAACCACGAGCCGTGTTAAACATTTTTACTTTTCCTTTCATTAAATCACCATTTGTGCTTTATTATTTTTGAAGAGCGTAGCTTATAACTTATAGCTTTTTATTAAGTTGCGCGTAAAAAACAAGATATTCCTTGCGTCTTTTAACTAGTAACGATTTATTGTTACGGGTGTGGTTGAATTTGGGTATGTCTAAGTCTGTTTTGAATAGGAAGAAAAGCAATCTTAAAGCAAAACTAGTAGAATTAGAAAAAAAAGCTATGGATGACCCGTTAAAGAGAAACCGCGCGTTGCATGAAGAAATTATGGATTTGAAAAAGAAACTCGCTGAATAACTTAGTAATTATTTTTTAAGATGGTTTTTTTGATGGAAAAAAAGTTTGTATTTTTGTTCGCGGTTATTGTAGTTTTGATTGTTGCGGGAATAGCTTTCGTTTCAGTACCTCTTCCGCCTAAGCTTGTTACACCTGCTGATTTCGAGGTTTACGTAGTTTCCTCTATGGTGAAACTACATAATTCTGTCGGGCCTTACGCTGATTTAACGCTTCTTAATGAATCTAACCAGCTTTTTAAGGAAATGAAGCTTTCTTCTGCTAAGAATGAAGGTGAATCTGTTCAATTAGTAATAAGCGCTGCTTCTATTGACGTAGAAAACATTCAGATTTTTGTTTCGGATTTTTTGAATTCTGACGGCGCAGTTATTTCTAACCAAAGCATTGAGTTGTTTTACGAGTACTTTGTAAAAATAAGTGAGCCGACGGATTTTCTAGGTGGAACGGGTTATTATGCTGATGCTCTCCCGCCGTTGAATAATGTTTTTAATGTAGAGAAAAAGCGTAATCAACCCATTTGGGTTAAAATGCGCGTTCCGAAAAACGCGGTTGAGGGGGTTTATTCAGGTAAAATAAGGATAGAAAGCAGTAACGCTGGTTTTGTTGAAGTGCCCGTTAGTTTGAGTGTTTGGAATTTTACTATTCCAGACGAGCCGTCTTTGACTGTTCTTTTTGGGCTTGGTAGGGATTCAATTAAAATTGCGTATGGTTTGAATGACTCGAACTTAAATCAAAAATTAGATGAGTACATTACTTTCATGCTAAAAAACAAGGTTACTCCTTTTAGTTCTGGCAATTCTTTTCTTTACCCGAACGTAGTTTGGAATGGCACGGAAGTGGTAGTTTCTTTTTCAAACGAACAAATTACTTACTTGAAGAAATACTTAAGCGAGTATAATGCTCGTGCTTGGCAGTTTCCAATAGGCGTTTGGATGGCGAATAAAAGTTTTGTTTCTGGCTTAACAAAATTCAGTCCCGAGTTCAACGAGCGCTTTAAACAATACTTAGAAAAAACAATAGCGTTGTACGAGAAAGAAGGAATTTGGAATAACATAGAATTTTTCACGTGGATTATTGATGAACCGAATAGTCTTTCTAGTTATATTGAAACAAATAATTGGAGCCGCATAATTGCTTCTGCTAGCCCGAAACCTAAATTCATGATTACTGAACAAGTTACTAAGCAAAACAATACTTGGCCCGACCTCGAACACATTGATATTTGGTGTCCGAGTGTGCGTGTTTTTGCTTTAACTGAACGAACTAACGCATCTCTTTACGAGGGTAAAGAGTGGTGGTGGTATAATGGGGGTAATGGCGCGGATTATCCTGCGCCAAACATACTGGATCGCGAGGTAGCTAGTTCTCGAATAATGCCTTGGTATAGTTATAAGCTTGAAGCAAACGGGTACTTGAATTGGGCTGTGACTTATTGGGGTAGTTTTAAAAACAATCCTTGGAATGATCCTAAATTAGTGGATCATACTGGGGGTGTAGGTCCTGGTTTTTCTAATGGTGATGGTTACTTTTTTTATCCGAGTACTTTAATTTCTCAGTATACCCCCATGAATGATTTTGAGGGTGTTACTACTTCGATTCGCTGGGAGTCCTTTATTGATGGAATGGAGGATTACGAGTATTTGTATAAAGCGTCTATTTCAGCAAGGCAGAATGCTTTTGATTTGGTTTTGAATCCGTATCCGTTTTCTAAATCGCCTGAAACGTTTAAGAAAGCGCGGGAATTGCTTGCAGATGATATTGTGAAAGGAGGATTGAATTGAAATGGAAATAAATGATTTTGCTAAACTTAATCACGAGCGTTCAGTAAAGTTTGATTTGAATAAAGCGTTTAATTGGGAGTATTACGCTATTGCTATGGGTGGAGAGTGCGGTGAACTCTTGAATAAACTAAAGAAAATCAAGCGCGGTGATTTTCCTGTGAATAAAGAGGAGTTAGCTGAAGAAACTGTTGACGTTATTACTTACGGTTTCCTCTTGCTTTCCGAGTTAGGTGTTGACGCAGAAAAAGTTTTAATGGATAAGTTTGAGAAAGTCAACAAGCGGGTTGAGAAAGGCGGGTTTCACTGTCGGGATTAAAAAAAGGAAGAAAAAAGAAAGAGTTTAAGGTAGTGTTGGAATGCTTGGTAGAGTAGTTGGTTCTGCTGGTAATTCGAATTCACTATCTGAAACCGAACCGATTTGCACGCTTGTAGCTGTTTTAGTGAACGAGCCGTCTGACGTTTCCATGTGTAATAACGCGCCCTCGCTTGAGTAGCAAGATTCGATTCCCGTTGTTTCTGCGCTAGTTAAACTAAAACAGTTTCCCGTTATTCCTGCGATTGTTCTAGCTGGTTTTGAAATAATAGTGTAGCCTTCCGGGTTTGCTTGTATTTGTTGGTCTAAGCTTTGACTTGTTGCTTCAATCTCGTTTTCAAAACAAAGGTCGTTAGTGCAAATATAGATTTTGTTATTCATCATGAGCGTGATGGTTGTTTGTCCTTGAATTGTTGACTCCATTTTTATTTTACCACTCTTGAACGCTTCAGTGGTAGTCATTGTTGAAGTTTGTCCTCCGGCAACTGTAGTTATATCGTAGTCAGCTTTGTATTCAACTATAGTTGCTTTCTGCATTATTGAAGTAAAATCGTCTCCCCCTGTTTCAGGAGTTGCTGTTGCCTGGTTGCTTGCGTTTGGAGTGCTTGGCGTGCTAGTGCAACCAAAAAGCAGTAGTCCTACACACAAAACTGAAAATAGTTTAATTAAACTCAAAAAATCACCCGTAAAAACGAACTCCAGCATCATTAAAAAATCAATCCTTTCTTAAGAATAACGTGAAGTTTCCATTACAAAAAATTAAGTTGAAAGACGGTGAGTTAGTTTTGCGTACCGCTAGCTTGCGTGATGCTAGAGCGTTGAATAAAATAATTCAAGAGCAGGGCGTTAATGATTTTCTTTTGTTAATTCCACCTGTTTCAGTAGCGTCTGCAGTAAAACGCATTAAGGAACTAAACAAGTCTAAGAAGAATGCGTGGATTGTTTGCGAGAGTAACGGCGAAGTAGTTGGTAGTGTGGACTTGCGTTTTGACAAGGGACGGATGAGCCACGTTTCGGGGTTTGGTATTTCTTTCACTAAGAAAGCGCATGGAACTGGCTTGGCTGCGTTAACTTTATCTAAAGCTTTTGCTTTCGCTAAACGCAAGGGAATTGAATTGATTTCTTCTTCAGTTATTAATGCTAACAAGCGTGCTCGTGTTTTCTACAAGAAACTTGGTTTCAAGGAAGTCGGTGTTTTGAAGAAACACTTCAAGACTGGCGGAAAATATTTGGATGTTGTTTTAATCGTCAAGAAACTTTAAGCTTCATTATTTTTTCTATTCCTGGTTTTATTGCTATAGCTAAATTCATTTCCAGCGCTTTTTCCGGCTTGACCCAAACAAATTTCTGCAACTCGCTTTCTAACAATTTAACTTCATTGTTTTCTGCTTTACACAAGTAGTCAATGAAAATCAAGTGTTTGTTTTCGTCGTGAAACTCCTTGTTTTTAACGCACTCTTCAACTTGAATGAAACTCAAAATTTTTATTTTCAAGCCTGTTTCCTCTAGTGCTTCTCGTTTTAATGCTTGCTCAATAGTTTCGCCGTATTCAATGTGTCCGCCAGGAATAGTCCACTTATTGTTAAACTTGTGTGATTTAGTAAGCAAAAGCTCGCCGTCATCATTCAAAATAAATGCGCCAACAGCAACTTCAGGGTAAGTATTCAATTTTTTTCACCAATTTTTTCTGCTAGTTTCTTCAACTCGTTAAAGTCAGTTTGCGGTCCTAACAAAGTCGTTACGAAACCAGGGTATTCCTCGTAAAAAACTTTTTCTTTTGCTTCCATTGCAGTGAATTCTTTTCCAACGCCGTGCAAGGGATATAATTTAGCGTGAGCGTGATTAACCCCCATGCCTTCAATTACGAGCGCAACTCTTTCTACATTTAGTTTTTTCCGCAAGAGTGAATCAACTTTTTTTACTGCAATTAAAAACGCAGAGTAGTCTTCATTGTTCATTTCGAACGCGTTGGAATCAAAATGTTTTTTCGGAATAACGAGCGTCATTCCTTTAGTGTTCGGATTAATATCGAGGAACGCGAGGAACGCGTCGTCCTCCCAAACTTTAAAACAAGGAATTTCCCCTGCAATAATCTTGCAAAAAACACAATTAAGCATGTTAGTTTATTAGTTTTCTACAACTAAAAACTTACCTTCACAAAAACCGCAACAACGCTTCCTGCGTGCTTTAAAAGATTTTTGGAGCGTTTTTAGTGTTTTGAATGCGTTTTCCGAGCATTAAATTCCTCGCCTCGAAAACGTTTATAAACTCTTTCTCCAATATTTGTAAGCAGGTTTTACGTCTGTAAAACTTGTTTTTAATTTTTTAATGCTATAGTATCCCGGCAAGCCAGAGAATTAACTAATTTCTATGAAGGGCATTGCATTTTTCAACTATAGCGAGCGTGGAAGCTCGAACAAAGATTAAGCGTTTTTAAACAGCGTTATCTCATTCGAGTTTGACTGATGAAGGAAAAACCCGCAAATTTAAAAAAAGGTAGCAATTAAAGCTAGTTCTTGCGATCTACTGTACTTTCCCTCCTCGTTTTTGAGGGGGGGAGTCGACACCAGTTGATCCTGCTGGAGGATACTGCTATCGGATTTCGACTAAGCCATGCAAGTTTAGTGGTTCGAGCTTCGAACCACGGCGAATGGCTCAGTAACACGTAGTCAATCTAACTTTCGGACGGGAATAACCTCGGGAAACTGAGGGTAATGCCCGGCGGGACAAGAATTCTGGAATGAGTCTTGTTTGAATGGAGCCAGTGAATTGCAATTGGTTTCGCCGAAAGATGAGACTGCGGTTGATTAGGTAGTTGGTGAGGTAATGGCTCACCAAGCCATTGATCAGTAGGGGCTATGTGAGTAGGAGCCCCGAGACGGGCACTGAGACAAGGGCCCGAGCCCTATGGGGTGCAGCAGGCGCGAAACTTCCGCAATGCGCGAAAGCGTGACGGAGGGAATCCGAGTGCAGCGCGAAAGCGTTGCTTTTGCTTGGCTTGAATAGCCAGGCGAATAAGTTCTGGGTAAATCCTGTGCCAGCCGCCGCGGTAACACAGGTAGAGCTAGTGGTATCCACGAATATTGAGCTTAAAGCGTCCGTAGCCGGCTAAGTAAATTTTCTGTGAAATCTATCAGCTTAACTGATAGGCGTGCAGGAAAGACTGCTTGGCTTGAGAGTGGGGGAGGTCAAGGGTACTCTAGGGGGAGGAGTAAAATCCTGTAATCCTTAGAGGACCATCTGTGGCGAAAGCGCTTGACCAAAACACGTCTGACGGTGAGGGACGAAGGCTAGGGGAGCGAATCGGATTAGATTTGCTTTTGAAATAAACTTTTAAAAAAGTTTAATCAAAAAATTATTTTTAGCTTCGCATGTTGACGAGGACAATTTAAAAACTTTTCTTCGCTGAAAACTACGAAAAGTTAATTAAATGTTCTTTGAATGCGTTGAATTAATTTTTCTGATTTTGATTTTTTGTTTTCAAGAGCACTAAATACCCGAGTAGTCCTAGCAGTAAATGATGCAAACTAGGCGTTACAACAACTACGAGTTGTTGTAGTGCCGTAGGGAAACCGTTTAGTTTGCCGCTTGGGGAGTACGGTCGCAAGATTGAAACTTAAAGGAATTGGCGGGGGAGCACCACAAGGGGTGGATGCTGCGGTTTAATTGGATTCAACGCCGGGAAGCTCACCCAGAGAGACAGCAGGATGAAGCCCAAGCTAAAGACTTTGGCTAACAAGCTGAGAAGTGTTGCATGGCCAGCGTCAGTTCGTGCCGTGAGGTGTCAAGTTAAGTCTTGCAACGAACGAGATCTCTATCCACTGTTGCTAGTTGAGAAGAAATTTTTAACGCACTCTGTGGAGACTGCCTGCGCTAAGCAGGAGGAAGGAAGAGGCGACGCTAGGTCTGTATGGCCTGAATCTCTGGGGCCACACGTGGCATACAATGGTAAAGACAATGAGTTCCGACACCGAAAGGTGAAGGCAATCTCCTAAACTTTACCTCAGTTCGGATTGGGGGCTGAAACTCGTCCCCATGAAGCTGGAATCCCTAGTAATCGCGTGTCATCATCGCGCGGTGAATATGTCCCCGCTCCTTGCACACACCGCCCGTCAAGCCATCCAAGCGAGGTTTTAGTGAGGCTTCTCCTCCGGGAGAATTCGAGCTAGGGCTTCGTGAGGGGGGTTAAGTCGTAATTTTGTTGCGACCCACAATCGCGAGGTTGTGGAAAAAATTTGCTATATGCTGGAATCACCCGTGCATCTTGAATTGGTAACGATTCAAGTGGGGTAAATCAGCAGGGAAGTCGTCACCGGAATAGACGCTGGAAAGTGTTTATTTAGTGATTGACCCCTCAGAGACTACACGCAGATCTCTCAGAAACTTTTAGGAAAAGTTTCATCAAAAAAAGTTTTTTGCTAAAGCTTTTTCGACAAAAAGGTTTTTGAGATGGTGATATAGTCCACGCTGCATGGCGACATGTGGATTAACGTGAACAAGGTAACCGTAGGGGAACCTGCGGTTAGATCACCTCCAATTGTTCGAAAGAACTAACTTTGGACAAAAACTACCCTTTAAGTAGCTTTTGTAAATAACCTTTTTTTTAAAAAACGCAAATGGGTTTTCCTTCATCGAAATTTTTTTTCGCGCCACTATTGCGCTAGCGCTTTCGGGCTCGTGGCGCAGTGGTAGCGCGCCTGATTTGCACAAGCTTTTGGAAAAAGAAAATCTGAGAGTTTCAGAAAATCAGGAGGCCGGGGGTTCAAATCCCCCCGAGTCCATTAAACTTTCTTTTTAAGAAAGTTTAATCAAAGAAGAAAAAAAAAATTTAAAAACAAGTTTTTAGTAAAAAAGAATTTTTTTACTTTCTTTTCGCTTTCAAAAGCGAGGGAAGGAAAAAGCCGTTTTGGATAGAACGACGTTCTGTAGTGAGCGTTGGAGTCTTAAGCGAGTTGCTGACAATTTTCATGAAGCGAGTAATAAGTTTTTCGGCTTTTTATACCGGGAATAGGTTTTGCTGCTGCTGTTCAGTGGATGGCTAGGCTAAAGAATCGATGAAAGGCGTAGCAAGCTGCGAAAAGCCGTGGGTAGACGCATGCAGTCTTTGATCCACGGATACCTGAATTACTCCGAGAGGAGGGAAGACCAGCTGAATTGAAATAACTTAGTAGGCTGAGGAAAATAAAACAATAGTGATTGCGCTAGTAGTGCGAACGAAAGCGTAAAAGGACAAACCGAATCCGCGCCGTAAGGCGTTGTGAAATGTGGGGTTTGGGTTCTTCTTTTAAACCATTCTTGCGAGCTGAAGTCTTTTGGAAAAAAGTATCATAGAAGGTGACAGTCCTGTAAGCGAAGTGTAGAGTGGTTGTGAGGAATTCCAGAGTAGTGCTCCCCGATTTGGGAGTATGAATACGCGAGTATTAACTCGTAATCCTAAATATATCTTTAGACCGATAGCGCATAGTACCGAGAGGGAACGTTGAAAAGAACAGCGAAAGCTGAGTTAAAAGTGCCTGAAATTGAACAGCTACATTAAGCCGTTTGCATGAAAGGATCCTTTTATTAGGAACCAGTGTGACGGCCTACTTCTTGAAGCAAGAGCCAAGGAGTTCATAGTAGTGGCAAGCATTAAGCATAGCGAAAGCGATTGAACGCAAAGGCGCAAGCCTCCAGGTTCAGGGTCTTAATCGGCCTGTTAGTCACTATTTTGAGACCCGAAGCCAAAGCGATCTATGCCAGAGCAGGGTGAAACCGTCCTTCAGGATGGTGGAGGCCCGAAACCGTTACTAGTCTATCTGTTCGGGTGACTCTGGTTTAGGGATGAAAGTTCATTCGAGCTTGGCGATAGCGGGTTCCCAGCGAAGTGAACCGCAGTTCAGCCCCTTTGGAGACAATTGTTAGGTAGAGCTACTGAATGCGAAGAATGGGGGAGAAATCCCTCGCTTTGCTATCAAACTCCGAAGCTAACAATGTCGTAGAAGAAGGGAGTCGGGCGTGCGAGTCAAGCGCGTACGCCGAGGGGGGAACGACCCTTACTGAAGTTAAGGTCCTTAAGCATTAACTGAGTGTAAACTCAAGGTGTTACTTGTCTAAGACAGTGGGGAGGTAGGAACAGAAGCTGCCATCCTTTAAACAACGCGTAACAGCGGACCCATCAAGACTCGTGGCACCGTAAACTATCGGGACTAAGTTAATCACCGACACTTCAGACACGTTGTGTATGCAACGGATGTAGTAGCTGGGCGTACTGGTCGGCTAGAAGCAAGGCTGTGAAGTCTTGTGGACCGGCTAGTAATGAAGATCTTGGTGCTAGTAGCAGCTATTCCAGGCAAGAATCCTGGACGCCGAATGGACAAGGTTTTCTTGGCAACGTTAATCGACCAAGAGTAAGTCGATCCTAACTCTACACGTAATCGTATTACCATGGAGGAATGGGAAACGCGTTAATATTCGCGTACTACTTTGATGAGTGCGGCAACGCTAGTTGTTTGCTGACGCTTGCGGATAAGCCTTACAGTTGTTATACTGTTTAACCAGAATAAGAAAAAGAAGTCTCGTAATGAGGAGCATTTTTCTAAGCTGGGAATAACCGCAAGGTTAGGTTAAATCCATGAGCCCTTGAAAAGGCAATCAAAATTATTCAAAGTAATCGTACCCAGAACCAGTACAGGTGGTCCTAGCGGAACAAGCTAAGGCGAGACAGGAGAACTAAGGTAAGGGAATTCGGCAAAATAGGCCTGTAACTTAGGGAGAAGGGCTGCCTAAATTCTTCTCAAGATTTATCTATGAGGGGTTTTTAGGTCGCAGTTACTAGGGAACAGCGACTGTTTATCAAAAACACAAATCCCCGCAAGACGGAAACGTTGTGTACGGGGGTTGACGCCTGCTCACTGGAAGTATCTCAAACTCCTTTTCAAGGGAGCAAAGGACTTCTAAAGAGCGGATCTAACTCTGAGATTCTTAAGGTAGCGTAATACCTCGCCGCTTAATTGGCGGCTTGCATGAATGGCGTAACGACACTTCCATTGTCCCTGCCAGGGACCTGGTGAACTCACTGTCCGGTGAAGATGCCGGAAACTTCCAGAGGGACACGAAGACTCCATGGAGCTTTACTATAGTCTGATGTTGTAATATGAGATTTACTACCAAGAGTAAGTGGGAGCCGTTATGCTATGCCTTCTGGGGTATGGATAGGCGAAAGTGTTACACCACTTAGTAGGTTTTGTATTGCTTTACCCGCAAGGGGACAGCATTAGGTGGATAGTTTGGCTGGGGCGGTACGCCCTCGAAAAGGAAACAAGGGCGCCCAATGTTCTGCTCATTCCGGTCAGAAATCGGAAGTAGAGGGTTAAATACAAATGCAGGGCTGACTGTGTTCCTAAAAGTGTGAAACACAGAGACGAAAGTCGGGATTAACGAACCTTGAAATCCCTTTGATGAGGATTCAAGCTGTCAGACAAGCTACCCTGGAGGTAACAGGCTCGTCGCGGGTGAGAGTACACTAAAATTTGCCGACATTTTTCCAATGGCAAATTTTAATCAAAGGTCATTAGGTTTACCTGATGATTATTTGTTTTAATCTCACTGTATAAGGGAGATTGGAAAAGAACTGTAGGTTCTTTTCAAAGTACACATCGACCCCGCGGTTTGGTACATCGCTGTCGGCTTGGGACATCCTGGTCGTGTAGGAGCGGCCAAGGGTTGGGTTGTTCATCCATTAAAGTCCCACATGAGCTGGGTTCAGTACGTCGCGAGACAGTACGGTAG
>JBDRBT010000016.1:0-7760 GCA_043822385.1 Microcaldota archaeon
TGAAATGAAGTTTTTGGGAATGAGTGTGTCGGATATTGAGCATTACGACTTGAAGGCAGTAACGATTCGAGCTAAGGATGTTGACATTAAGCGCGCGCAGGAAATGCTTGCTTACGATTGGTTTAAGTATCCTGCTTGGCAGAAGGAAATTAACAAGTTTTTGGATAAGAAGATTAAAGCGGAAATTCAGGCTTTGTCGAGCAAGAACTTGCAGTACATTAGCAAGACGTACTTGCCGGAAAAAATCAATACCGCAGACTTCCTACCGTGATTTGAAATGAAGTATAGAAAAGAAGGCGACAAGTGGATTATTGTTTTAGATTTGAATGAGGAAGTAGTTTCTACTTTAAATTCTTTCTTTAAGGAAAACAACATTAAAGGCGGGTTCATTCAAGGAATTGGTGCGTTAAAAGACGTTGATTTGTGGGTGTATAATTTTAAGGAAAAAAAGTTTGATTCTAAACAGTTTAGTGAAGAATTCGAGTTGTTGAGTTTCTTGGGGAATGTTACTGAAACGGGTTTGCATGCTCACGTTTCATTAGGCAGGCATGATTACAGCGTGGTTGGTGGTCATTTGGCTTCAGCTCTAGTGGCTTACACGATGGAGTTAGTTTTGTTTGAAACAAGCGAAATCAAGAGAAAGTTAACGAAGACGGATGTTTTCGAAGCAAAAATAATTGTTTTGTAGACACTGCATAAACGCTTAATAAACTAGAGATTAAGTATTATTTTCTAAATGCCCTGGTAGCTCAGCTGGTTAGAGCGGCTGACTGTTAATCAGCAGGCCACAGGTTCAAATCCTGTCCAGGGCGCTCCTTTTAAAAGTCACATCCTCTTTTACAAAGACAATGGAAAAAGCGCGAATCAGTTTAATTTAAAACTCACTCTTTCTTACTACTTTTGGAAATGAAAAAAAGACAGGTTATTGCGTTTGTACGTATCTAGAAAAAATTGAAGAAGAAAAGGGAAAAGGGCGTTTATTGTATTAGTCCGGTGCACCGGTAATTGATTTCAGTGCTTAAGTTAGCGTTTACTACGCAAGCCGGAGAACAACCCGGGTAGTGATTGGTTGCGTCAGTCAAGTCAAACCAGTACGTTTCGGAGTTCTCGTTGTACATTGAGTAAACTGGGTTAGTTAAGTAATCGTTCACGCAAGACTGTGCTGCCTCAATTACTTCTATTGACGGTTGGCTCGTTAACATGCATTTTCCTGCCGCGTTAGGGTAATAACCTTCGAGAACGCATTCATACCCGTTAAGGCACTGGAACCCGCCAAAGCCACCACACATTGTTTCGCTTGTCTTGAATTCAACGAGTTTTTCTCCGTTCAAGTTCACGATGTAGTCTTCTATTGCTTCGTTTATTCCTCCGTTTAGGGTTAGTGTAGCTAAACCAATGCATTCAATACAATAATCAGCGTTAGGTGCGGAATTAATGTTTAAAACTAGTTTTTCCGGGTATGATTCTAGTAATTGACTTGACTCTAAGTAGTAATCGTAGCAAAGCGTGTGTGTTTGAGCGAAAGCAATTATTTCGAAAGAGTTTTGAGTAAACTTAATGAAGGATTCTTTTCCTTCTGCTTCGCCGCATGAAGAATTTACTTCTAAGATAACATCAGGACTTGGCGTGGGGGTTACGGATGGAGTTGCGGTAGGGAGCGAAGTAGGAGTTGGAACTGGAGGGGTTTGCGTGCATCCAGCAAAAACTAAAGCAATTAAAACTAACGCAATTAACTTCTTCATTTTGAAAAATCACCTATTAACTACAACGAAGCAAGGTCTTAAAAATAGTATTTTTTTATTCAAGAAAGTTTTTTGAATAATTCGTTTGACTTCCGTTGGTAGTAAATAGTGTGTTCGTGAGGGCCGCCTACGTGTTCTCTCCAAGTAGGGTCTCTAATTTCATATTCGCGTAAAAGTATGATGAGTCTTTTCTTTTTTTCAGATAATTGGCGTAAGTTCAGTTCTCTTGTTTGTTTTTCTTGAGTACTCTTAATTTGTGCGGTATAATTACCAATCGCAGTCTCTGCTTCGTGAGCCTGAAACGGACTTATTATCCCTTTATTTCGATTATCCTTAATTCTACCTCGTTTACTCATCTTAATCACATTTTATAATTGAACGTACTTATTCATTGCTTTTTTTCTTGTTTCGGAAGACATTAATTCGATTGCGTAACGCAAGGCAGTTCGTGGCATTCTAGCTTTATTCTTCATTACGTAATTGAATACTTCGCATTCATGCTTTCTGCTTTCTTCTTTTAACAACCAACCGTAACCCTTTTGCACCAAGTCCTCTTCATCCAACAAAAGCAAATCGCTTATTTCAAACGCTTCGCGTAAAAACAATCCTTTCTTGGCGGGAATGATTAATGACACTGCTGCAGCCCTGCGGACCCACAAGTTCTTTGATTTCGCCCATTTTTTTAATTCAACAACAAGCTTTGGGTATTTTTCTATTAATTCACCTACAGAGTGGTTGCAGAAGGTATCGCACTTAGCCCAATTGTTCACGTAAGCGTTAATCCATTTCTCGAATGTTTTCAAGTCGTTTTCCTCGAATTCTTTAGCGAACCGCGGCACCCAATTGCATGCAATGAATGCTTCCTCGCAGTAATCTGAAGCGAACAATTCTTCACATAACTCGAAGACTTTATTTTTTCCTAAGAGTTTTGCTTTCGGCCAGTATTCTCGAGCGATTTTGTTTACTACCGCGTTTTTCATGCCGTAGCAAGTTATTTTTTCTTTAAAGAATTTTTTAGAACTAGCCTTGATTTTAGGGTCAGCATTTTTATTTAATTCGCTTCTTATTTCCAAAAGGATTTGGGAAGTCATTGAATAAGTAGAATGGACTTAGTTTTAAATTCTCGTTGTGTTACTTAATTCAGGTGGGTTTGTTGAGGCGCTTTTTCTTATTATTGGTATTGTGTTCGGTTTTCGTTAGCTCAACTCAATTGTGTTACTTTAAGGGTCCCGAATTATCGCAAGACTTGCTTCAATTAACTGACTTTTCGGTTTCAGGAAACGAGAAACTCGTTGAGGGAGATTTTATCGACGTTAGTTTTTCACTCAAGAATTTAGGGCAAACGCCAATTACCTTCGCGGATAAAGGAGTTTTTGTTGCTGCACGCGATTCAAAGCAGGGAGACGCGTCTTTTGGTTTCACTTCGCAAGGAAAAACAATAAAGCCAAGTGAAACGGTTTTGCTTCAAGCCAGCAGGAAACTTGATTCGCAAGGCGCATGGAGTTTCTGGCCTTCTTATGAAATTATTTTTGCTAAAGGAACTATGTTAGGGCCGGATTACTGGCATGCTTGCACTCTCGAAGTAATAAAGGAAGCTCCTACCGCGACTCCAACGCCTACTGCAACGCCTTCGCCGTCTATTTTTTCTGTGCCTACCCCCACTCCAGTGTTTACTGGTTGTTTTGATTCAGTGCGCGGTAGAATAGAGGATTTTCGTGGTGACTCGCGCACGGTTGGTATTCAATTGTGCAAAGCATTGAGACTAAGTCCTGGAGGAGAAAGTCGTTCTGCGTCGAGTTTTATTGTTGGCGGCAGCGGTGGAATTAGAGATGGTTTAGGTAATACCCTAGCTGGAATGGGGGTTGTAACGCCAGTTAACTTTATTACTAGCCGTTCTTTGCCGTTGATTGAAAGCGTTCTTCCCTTCAGTGAACTCAACTGGGTTTGCGACCCTTCTTTTTCACCTCGTTACGCTAACTTGTCTTCACACAACACTTTCGAATTCAACAACTTATGCCCAAACACTTACAAAGTCTCTGTTTACTACAAACCGTTCAGTGATGAATGCAGGTGGGTAGGCACTTTTGCAGATGAAGCTGGAGAAAACAGTGGCCCGCGAATAATTAATTCAAGCAATGCTAGCAACGTTGTTTTCTTTTTCAGGCCGCTTGAAACTACTCCCCCTGAAATAAAGTTTGAGTTTGATCCAGCGTATCCTAACATGAGTGACGGCTTCAGGCTTTCAACGAATGCTTCTGACGAGAACGGGATTCAAAAAATAAAAATGCAGGTATTGATTGACAAGACTAATAGAGTTAAGACGCACTGCAGGATGGAAGACGTACAGTATGAACACGGCGGGCCAATAGAACGAGTTGAAGTATGTGATTACGCGGATTATCCAGAATACGAGTTTCTTTCAAATTCTTGCAGTCGAACTAATTTTTGTTCAGTAATTGAAGCAAGTAATCCTAATGCTACTAGAGGCAGTCACGCGGAGGGAGTAACGAATTACGCGATTACGGTTAATGCTAGTGTTTGCGATGGAGCTGGCAACAAGCGGTTCCTTGAACAGTATTTTGATTCATTGCCAACGCCTTATTCAACCCCGATTTTTGAAAGCAAGCAACCTGAATTAGAAGTCTGGATTAATCCTGAAACCAGGTTGAATGCTTGGAGGGAGGAAGCTTACCGACAAAACGAGATTTTCCTTGTTCCGGATACTGACTGGAGGGCGGTATTGCAAGTGCTTCCGGTAACTATTTGGCCTGATAGTGGTTCTCAGTACGGTTCTACTACTGAAAAAAAATATCCCTTAATAGTTTTTCATCAAGAAGAAAACGGCGCTTTTGATTTGGATGCCGCGATTAATTTCATTAAGCGTTTTGCTCCGCGCCAAGTAAAGCACGTTACAGTATTTCTTCCAACTAATTTAGCTACCAATCCTAATTTTGACGACGTGGTTTGGACGCAGATTGCTTCCAACGGGATTCTAGAAAACCCAGCTCCAGACACGATGCAAAGAATTGAAGTGAATCCGAATGCTAAAGTACGCTTCTTTTACTTCGACCCTCACAATGCTACTCCGGTTTACGATTTCTTTTTTGAAATAAAAAACAGGGTTTTAGTTAGTCCAAATACTTACGAGAGTGCGTTAAAGAATTCAGTTCTTGCTGCTTACTATCACTTGCCTTTGTATTTAGTGAATGATTTTTCTTTTGACGATATTCGCGGAAAAAATGTTACTGCTGTTGACGTTAGTGCTGGAGTGGAAGCGGTACTCAAGTCGTACGCGAAGCAAGTGAATGAAGGCGCTAGTAGTGTTAGCGAATTGCAGAGTGGTTTCGATTCTGTTTCTGAAGGTAAAACTATTCTAGTTAATCCGCGTGACGTTAGGGACTGGCCTTCAATGCCTAGGCCTGAAATTTGGCCTGTTCACAATGGCGGTGCTTCAGTAAAATCTTTTGCTAGAATGTCTCTTGCAGCGCCTTATTTAGCTGTTGCCAGGCGCGAAAAATTGTTGTTTTATGCTGACGAACCGTTTACGCAAAATGATGGTGCTTGCGATTCTACGGTTCACACCGCGTTGCATAATAAGGTAACGAGGGATATAGCCGCGATATCACCTAGTTTGAGTGGGGGGGCTTTAACCATCGTTGCTGATCCAAGGTTTATTGTTGATTCTTATTATTCTTCTTGTTATGATGGACAACAAATGCGTATTCAAGTTGACCGCGAGTATAATCCGGATGGCGTGGTGGGAAGAATTTACGGGATTACGGTTACTGACGCTAGTGCTTACGTTGCTAGGTCTGTATTCATTAGTTACAGTAGCTTGTTTGAATATACCGGCGGGGATTCGTGGGGTTCTTATTATTCAATGCCTGCAATGTTGATAACGCACAGTATTATGGAGGATATTGTGAGTGCTCGGAATATTCGCGGGTGTTGTGGTTTTGATTGGGAGTGTCACGCACCTAGTGGTGAGGGTTGTGATACGAACATTAGTCCGCCTTCGAGTAATTACTTGGAAAAGATTTTCATTACTTATTTAGACCATGGTAGTTATGACGCGTGGCATAACACTATTGGCGGAACTGGCTTGCCTTGCGGGCTTAATTCACCGGTTGTTTTTGGCGATGCTTGCTTGACTAATAATTTCTGGAGCGGAAGCCAGTACACTATGGGTGCTTGGTGGATTCGAAAGGGTGCTTCAGCGTATTTTGGTGCGGTTGGCGTTACTATGTCTTACGATTGTGGTGGTTTTGGTTCTTACACTAGTGAGGCGGAACGATTCACGAATTACTGGCGGCGGGGTAGTACTACTTTAGGTATTTTGAATCGAGACTTGGATTCGTGTTCAGAACATTGTTGGACTGGCACGGATGATTGCGACGGTCGCGATAGTTACTTGATGCTTGGTGACCCGTTGTATAGAATTCCGGATACTAGTTCTGTTGAAGTGCATTACCCGACTGAAGAAGGAGGTTACGATTGTGGTTTCTGCTAACTTCTTCTTGTTTTTAGTTTTCTCGGCAATGCTTGCAAACGCAGTTAGCATGAATGCAATCGCGGAAAAAAACGTTTTTAATAAAGGCGAAAATGCTACCGTGCTCGTTACTATTCAAAGCAATGAAGCTGTTGAATTATTTTTGGAAGCTAATGTTGTTGGTGAAGGCTTGCCTCCTGCACCAAAACGAGTGTTTTTGCAGTTGTCAGCTAATGAAGAAAGAACAATTAGCTTAGTTTTGTTTCAAGTTGATGACGGTATTCCGCCAGGGAATTACGAAGCGAAACTAAGACTCTTGCAGGACGGGGTTGAGTTAACTGCTAGTCAAGCGAATTTCAGTGTTGAAGGAACTACGCGACATTTTGCCCTGCAAGTCTTGATTTGCAATGATGCGGAGTGCTCAACGCGGGTTAGTGTACCAATTAAGGGGGATAGCATTTTCCTGAAACCAGTTTTGAATCCGCAAACTGAGGGAGTTTTGGTTAACGCGGTTGTAGAAAAGCCTGACGGGAGCGAAGCAAAACTAGTTTTGCCTTCTGAACTACGCTTGTTGGCGGCAGGAACGTACGAGATTAGCGCTTCAGCTGAAAAAGCTGGTTTTGAAACCGCTTCTTTTTCTTCAGAGTTAATTGTTTTGGAAAAGCCGTTTGATTTTAATGAGAAAGCAAGCGAAGAACCTAAAACGAGTTCGTTTGATTACGGTTTTATTTTTATTGGTTTGCTAGTTATTGTTTTAATTGTTTTGGTTTACCTTAAATTAATCAAGAAAAGAGGTTGAATTGAAAATGGGTTTTGTTTCAGAGTTTTCGGATTTCTTGAAAAAGTATCAAGTGTTAGGTTTGGCGGTCGCGTTTATTATTGGCGCTGCTTCAACCAAGCTAGTAACTGCTTTAGTGAATGATTTAGTAATGCCTATTGTAGGATTGCTTGCGGCTAATGGTGATTGGCGGGCATCTGTTCTGCAAGTAGGACCAATTAATTTCTTGATTGGGGATTTTGTTGGCGCTTTAATTGACTTTTTGATAATTGCGTTCGTAGTCTTTCTCATAGTAAAAATAGTAATGAAGGAAGACGCGACAATAAAACGCTGAAATAATTACTTTAGTATTGTTTCGAAAAAGTTTTTCTCGCTTGCTAGTTCGTAGTTGCAGTCGAAGTGGTCAAAGTGGTCGTTCCTGAAACCTTCGCCAATTAAAACACCATTAGTTAAATTATCTTTCACGGCGTGAATTTTTTCAAATGAATTCACTACGTAAAGCAAGTGGTCTAGAGAATAAACGTTTCTAGGCACAGCTAATCGAACGAAATCGTTTTTAGCTGGCTTCAAAATTTTGCCTTTAACGTCTTTTTCTGCGTACATTAAGTTGCCTATAGCAACGCTTCTAATGCCGCTTAAAGCGTAAATCAATAACGCTAGCGTGTCTGAACGGTACTCGGTTTCAGGTATTTGTTTTAAGTATTCTTTAGCGTCAATGTAAACGGCGTGGCCGCCTGGAGGCGATAATACT
>JBDRBT010000017.1:0-19758 GCA_043822385.1 Microcaldota archaeon
AGAGACAAAAACCGGATTAGTGGTTACGTCAAGACTTGATTTTGTTAGGCAGCTTGATGTAGTACACTCCGAACTCGTTTTTTACTATCAACGGTTCGCCTTTCATTAACGCTGAAACATCTATTTCGTAACTACCTTTCTCTAAAATCCGCAAGTTTTCAACTGAGTCGTAATCAATGCTAACTGGTTTTTCTTTAGTTAAGCCGCTTAATTCTCCTTCAAGCCACTCGTATTTTTTTACGTCAACTGGTTCTTCAGCTACTGCTTTGTTATTCATTATTAAGTTGTTTTCAACTGCTTCCTTCAAAGTAACTTGGTCGTCCCTCAAGAACAAGAATATTCTAGAACTGCAAGCGCAACCGTCAAGAAGTTCTTTAGACGTGTTGGCATAAATTTTTCCGCATTTGACGCACTTGTGAGGCATTTCTATTTACCCGCGCTTAATTTTATTTTATCTGGATCGCGTTTTATTTTCTTTACTAGAGAAGAAGGCCCGATTATAGTTAATCCCCCTGTTTTACCGCCTAATAGTTTTATTAATTGGTTCTTGAAGTCGTTTGTTTCCCTACCTAGGGAGGAAACTTCTATTCCAGTGAACTTGCCGCTAACGCTCTGCATTGTTTGCGAAATCAATAGTTTTTCTTCTTGCGGACTCAAAGGGTTTTCTAGAACAATTATAGTGTCTTTCCGGACATTGCTTAAAACGTAATCTATTTTTTCTTCAGAATTCATGCTCTTTAAGATTTTTCCTGAAATAAATTCTATTTTAACACTCATTTTATCACAAGTTTAATTCTGAAATTGCTTTATACAATTCTCCAATGTTTTTTCCCTTCAAAGCACTAATCTCTACTACTTTGTGTTGAGGGAATGCTTCTTTTATTCGCTCTGGCTTTGCTTTCTTCAAATCGATTTTGTTAGCAATTATTACTACCGGAATTCCTCGCGCTTCCAAGTTACCTAAAATAGTTAAGTTTACTTGAGTGAAGGGGTCTTCAGTTGAATCCATTACTACTAATGCAACATCAACTTTCTCTAGCCATTTTATTGCTTCAACTACTCCGCGAGTAGCTTCCTTTGCTCTTTTTTGCGCTTTTTTTACGCTCAAGCCTTTCTCAACGAATTCTCGGTAATCAACTTTAGTTGCTATTCCTGGCATGTCCAGTAAGTTCATAGTAATTTTCTTGCCTTCAGCTTGAATTACGATTTGTTCCTTGCTTATTATGCTCCGGGTTTCGTGCGGTATTTCAGAAACTTCAGACATTTCTTCTCCAGTCCAGTCTTTACTGATTCTGTTAGCGAGAGTTGACTTGCCGGTGTTTACGTTTCCGTACAAGCCAAGGCTAACTGTTTTCTTTGAACTAAAAATATTTTTGAACCACTGAATTATTTTTTTAAAAGGCATTTTGGATAAACACAAATAGTGGTGTTTAAATTAATAAAACCATTGCAATAAAGAAGCTAGTTTTAAAAACAAAGAGTGTTTAATGAAATTAAGAAATGGCTGATTTAGCGTGTCCTTCGTGTGGTAATCCGCAGTTGGATGTGGATGAACAAAACTCTGTTGTTTACTGCAAGCGTTGTGGTTTTGCTGCGAAAGTAGATCCTCAAACAGGGGAAGTTAACGTAATTAATCAAGGGGGCGTTCCTCAAGGCCAAGCTGGTCCTGGAACTGCTCCGAAAGTATACTCTTCAAAAAGCATTTTCGGCATGGATGCGTTTACTTTCTTCATGCTCGGCACTGCCGTTACTCTACTGCTCACTGTTATTGGCGTGCTTACGTTAGACTTGTTTGTTTTAATTGAACTAGTTATTGTCGTGCTTTGGTTATTCAAGAGATAATTTTGCCGTATTCCCCGTCAAACCCTGGTTTTATTTTTAATTCTTGTTTTCTATTTTGAATTATTGCGTTAGTTACTTGCTGGCTTGTTTTGCTTAGTAATTGTTTTTCGCTTGCTTCCAGTAAAACAAACAACTCGTTTCCTAAAACACTTAGTTTTGCTGCTTCAACAAAAACCGTTTTTGAGTACAAGCCAGTATTCAAGACGCTTGAGAGTAATTCATGCAATGGAAGTAGTTTCTTGAACTTAACCGCGTTTTTTGGTTTGAAGCCTTCAGGCCGGTCTGCTAATTCTTCCACGCGGTTTTGCACGCCAATAGTCAACCGTTTTTTGCATACTGGACAAATGCCGTTGAGTTTCTTGGTTTCTTCCGGACTACAAGAAAAATCACACGAACGGTGGCCGTCGAAATGATATTTTCCGTAAGGCGGGTCTACTTCAATAGTGAACGCAAAGTGATTGTTTTTTTCTCGAATTGCTTTAAACAAGTTATAGTAGCTTAATTCTTTTTCTTCAAATTCAAAAGCATTGCATTCTCTCCCCAACCGCCAGGGGTACGGCGAGTGAGCGTCACTGTTGCTTACTAACGCTATTTCATCAAGTTCGCTTAATCGCCAATTCATTTCGGGGTCTGAAGACAAGCCTGTTTCAATAGCGAAAATGCTTTTTTTCTTGTCTTGAAAAGCTTCTTTCAACGAGTTTGACCCGCTTTTACTTCCGAACACACCGAACCACGGAGTCCAGCAATTGTGTACACAAGCGAAATCAAGCGTATAAGAATTATCTTCTTCCACTTCAAGGTTTAATACTTTTCCAGAGTATTTTTCGTTTGAGATTTTTCTTATTGGTAAATAAAAATTTTCTTCATCAGTCCATCCGTGTCTGGTTTTCTTTTTAGTATTGAATTTTTTAAATGAAGCGTCATTTAAAAGTTTACCTTCGTCTTCGAAGAAAGATAAGTTAGAAAAAACGATTAAATCGCTGGTTGGCTTTATTTCTCTATTTCCTATTAAATGTTTTCCTCTTTTTAGAAATGACTCTGAGGAATCTATTCCTATTGAAGGAATTATGCCTAGTCTTAAACAAATGATTTTCATGCCGTGTGCTAGTTGTCTCGAGATGGTATAGCCTTTATCGCCCCGCCACCAACCCCTTAACAATTCTGCCTGTTTTTCCTTAGGTAAGAACATAAATTTAGAGGGAATTTTTTTGCCTTTAGCGTTCTTTACACCGTTGTAACAAAACTTTTCAAAAAAGAGTGCTAGCGGTTTTGAATAATAAACTATTTCTAAACCCTTGCTTTCGTTTTTTAATACCGTGTGTTTTTGTAGGCCAAATGTTTCGAATATAATTTTTTTAATATCTTTTAAGAAGGTCTTTTCTTCTGTGTGAAAAGAGAATGCAATCGAGTCTCGATTTGAGTTAATGTATCCTTCTGCTAAATAATATCCTATTAATCTACAGAAGTTTGGTGTTATCTTGATTTCATTGTTTATTTCTTTTCCACGGCTTGAAAGTGGTTTAAGCTTTTTGTCATTAATTGTTCCGCATTTAACAAAATCGCTTAAATAAATTCGTTCTAAATCCTGGATCGTTTTAATTTTTGGAAAAACTAAGAAGTCTCCTTTTTGAAGGTTTTTTGCCGGTATCCATTCGCAAGAATATTTTTCGAAGAATTTTTTCTTACAGGCTTTTTCACTGCATGTAGGTTTACATATTCCGCCGGTCCAATTACAATTTTTAACTGATTTAACCCCAAAAACAGGGTGTTCTGGAGTGGTTTTTATGCCTTCACGAAAATAATACGGTACGACTTTAATTAATTCGCCATCAAACGGGCGTTCGAATTTTTCAGTAACTTTACGCCAACGTCCTTTGTGAGTTAAGACTTTATCCCCGATTGATATTTCTGAAATTTCTTTTATTTCTTTATCCGTGTGGACCAATGCGTCTGGAGGAAAGCAATGAGCGGGAATCAAGTAATTGTTTTCGCTTGCTGATTCAACTAGTTCAACGAGTTCAGCGTTGCTTGTTTTAGCGAGCATTGGCCTGCCGTCAGCGCTTAAATTAGATTTTTTTGAAAGCAAGTCGTTTAATTGTTCTGCTTCTTCTATTGAAGGAGTGTGAATAATGTTGTGTGTTTTTCTTGGTTTGCCGTCGTTATAAAAATTAGCTACTTCGCATGATAACGTGAATAAGACGTCTTCATTGTTTTGGTAATAGTAAAATCCTTTGTGTTTGCTTTCAACTAAGTTTTCTTTTAATTCCTTGAACCATTCGGGGTGAGTAAAGTCTCCTGTTCCTAGTATTTGCAAGCCTTTTTTCAAGGCGCCGTCTCGCAAGTGTTTTAAATCGCAGTTTTTGCTTACTGCCTGCGAGTACTTCGAGTGCAAGTGCAAGTCAGCATAGTAAAGCATGAATGTATATAGTTGCGTTAAAAGTTAATCTTTTTTCTTTCCACTTGCAAGTAAGAAATTGCAAGTAAACCCGTATTTTACGTTTCCTTTGTTTATTTTTTCTTTCGGAACTTGTGAGCTAATTATTTTTAAGTTATAGTCTTTGAATAACTGGCTTAATAGTTTTTTAGCGGTTTGCAAGTCGTATTGTGGTTCGTTTTCGTAAAAGTGTAATTTACCATCTGGCAATACTCTTTTTACGTCCGTAGCAAAATCTATTATTAAACTACCACCTGGTTTGAGAACTCGGTTGATTTCCGCCGCAATTTTTTGCAGAATTTCAGGTTGAAACAAGTGAAGCGTTCCAGTACAAAAAACTCCGTCGAAATAATGCTTGTTGAATGGAAGGGGTTCTGTTAAATCTAGCTGTTTTGTTTCGAGCTTGTGTTTATTTTTTTTAGGGGTTGAATCAAATAATTTTTTTAATTCGTTAGCGTCTTTATCTGTTGCAGTTAGCGTATTAACTTTTTCTAGTAAAGACGAGTTGTAACGCCCGTCGCCTGCAGCGAGATTAAGCCAATTGCCTTTCAAATCTTGCTTTTTGAGGAGTTCAAGTGTTTCGCGATCGCCTTTACCCCAAACTGATTTAGTCATAAAGAGTGTATAACCAAAACTCGTTTTTATCTGATGTAGTTTAATGCGTCTTTGATTGCTTCGTTTGGTTTTGGCATGAGTTGAGTTTCTTCTTTCTTGGCTTGCATTTCAATTTGGCTTAATAATTTTTCTGCTTTCCTTACTTTCCTTTCCAAATCTTTAGTATCGAATTTTTCCCCGAGTTTTTTGCCTAGCATTTTCGTGAGTGCTTTAGCTCCATTAGAATCAAGCTGCGTTCCAGGTGTCTCGACGAGCAAACAACTGCCGCTTATTTCGAATGATTTTGCTAAAGCAGGCAGCAAGCCAGCCATTCCTACTACCGGTATTACTCGTTGAAGTGGTTTTGCGCCTAGTTTTTTGTATAACGTGAATAGTTTTTTGGATGTTGAAGCGCAGTATATTTCAGGGTTTTTCTTTCCTTGAACCGCGAAGCCAGCCATTGCTAGAACTTCCTTCACGCCTAGTTCTTTAGCTAGTTTTAGTATGGCAGCGCTTACTTCGTATTGTCCTTCAACTGTTAGTGGTTGTAAGTCTCCTTTTAACAAGAATACTGGAGTGTTCTTGATTTTAGCGTAGTGAATTCTTATTGAGAAAGGACGTAGTTTTCCTGAAGGCATGGTTAGTACTTGATTCGGGAAGTGAGGAGAGTAAATCGTGGCTATTTTTTTTGATTTTAAGGCGGTTACTAAATTGTCTACCGCCATTTTAGACACGAAGCCGATTCCCGGCAAGCCTATTACCATCAAAGCGTTTTTTGTCTTGATTTTTTTCTTGTATCTAATAAATGAGGTAGTAAAAGTTGGTTCCATTTCTATTTCTTTACTCTTTTGCGTAATAAAGGGTTATGCCAAGCCTTTTGCTTTACGCCTGTAATACGCGTATTTGTCGTGAAAACTGTATTTAGGGGGGTGTACTGTGAGTGTTTTTTTCGAGCAGTGAGTTTCTTTTAAAGTGAATTCTCCACACTCAACGCATTTTTTGATTAACTGCATTATTTCAGCCTTTCAATTGAACACTCGAAACTTGAAGAATTTGTTTTGTCTATTAATTGTTCGATTGCTTGCATTTGTTTTTCTGCTTGTTTTATTTCAGGCGAGGAAACGCTTACTTTGTACTTGCCTGATCCTAAGTAATGAGGGGTAGGTAGTTTTTCCAAGAATTTTTTTATTTCATTCAATCCGTTAGTTGAGTAAGAAATTGCTTTTACTTCCGCTTTTAATTCAATTATTTTTATTTTAATTTCTTTTTTTGCGGTTTCAATTAATTCAGTTAATAGTTTTTTCGGTATTTTTGCGTTTGGCTGGTGGTCGTGTGATAATGCTTCAAAAACAGTGTACAAATCGCCGTATTCTTCTACTAGTGGTTCTACGAGTTTTTGCATTTCTTGTAGCGTTCGGCTTGTTTTTTTCGCTAGCCTTTCAAGAATTTTTAAAGCTCTTTTTTGCGATTGGTAGTCTGCTAGTTTTCTTTTCTTTTCTACTTCAGAGACTCTTTTAACACTTACGTCAACCTGGTTTTTAGTGTTGTCAACGAGGGTTACTTTTGCTACAACTAGTTGTCCTTCTTTCAGGTGTTCTCGGATGTTTTTAACCCAGCCTGAAGAAACTTCTGAAATGTGTACGAATGCTTCCGCGTTGTTGAATTCAATTAAGGAAATGATTGCGCCGAACGGCATTACTTTTTTTACTAGGCCTATTGCTAAGTCGTTCAATTGCGGTTTCATTATCCTAGTACCTCTAGTATTCGGCAGTTTATTTTTGCTTTCCCCCCAGTTGGCTCTACGATGAGTTTACTGCACTCGCAGTTTACTGGAGATTTGCTGTCTCCGAACACTATTCTTTGTTTACCACAGTCACACTGGACGCTTAAGTACTTGCTCATCTCTTTACCTCTGCTTTTTTCTTCATTCTGCCGCTAATTACTCGTTCGTGCTTTTTTTTGCAGACTTTGCACTCGAGCATTATTTTGTTGCGTATTCCTTGTTTCTTTACTTTAGCTTTTCCTTTTACTTTACCATGTATTCCTGCTAGTTTTCTATTGTGTTTGCGTGTTCCCCAGGATAAGGTTCTACCTTTCTTGAATTTAGTAGTGCTTACTTTTACTTTATGTACCGTAGCTTTTTTGCATGTAGGACAGTACGCTTTTTTTTCTTTTGGAACCATCATTTTTCACTCACCTTTAACCCCCTGCGGGTTCAATTGCTTGCCTCGTTTCGAGGAAAGACGCTATTTCTTTAGGCAATTCTATTACTTGTCCTTCAGTAAAGGGCCCGTAATTATTGCCGTCAAAACCAACAAACTCGCTTATTTTTGTTTTGACCTTGAATTTTTCAGTTGTTTTTTCTCGAGTTTTTGAATTATTTTGTTTAGCTTGACTTAAATACTCTCGCAGTAAAGTAGTTAATTCTTCGTATAAACTTTGTTCTTCCGTGATCAAACCGTCTTTGTTTCCTGAATTCATTTCACAGTCTTTGAGTGCTTTAAACAGTAATTTATGCAGTCTTTGTTTCTTTAAGTCGTTAAGTACCTTCCTTAAGTTTTCAACTATTTTTGCTTTTTCTATAGAGTATTTTTGCTGGAGGTCTTCCTCCCTGTTTTTTATTAACGATTCGTATTCGGAGTAAAAGTCTTCCTTCAAGCTTTCTATAGCGCTATTTTGCCTTTCTTGCAATAGCGTTTTCCTTAATTCATCGTAACTAATTTCTGTTAACACCGTAAAAACCCACCGAAAAAGAACTTGACGAAAATAACTAAAAAGCCTTTACTTCGCCTATTTTTTTGCTTTCAGCGAAAACTGCCACGAATTCCGGCACTAATTGTTTTTCTCCCGCTTTAAACTCGTACGTATTCACTAGCTTGAATGAAGCGGTTTGAGTTGAAGTTATTTCAACTTCGTTTTTTCCGAAAGCAATTGCTTTTTCTATTGAAAAAGATTTCAAGTCTGTTTTAACTGCTTTAAATCCTGTTGAGCCGTGAAGGGATTCAGGTAATCGGATTAATCTATGCAAATCTATGGTTACTTTAGCATCTATTTGAACCGTGTTTTGTTTGCTGAATTCTTCGTAAAGTTTTTCCCACAACTTGCTTATTCCTTTAGCTGGTCCCCACTTGCCTTTACGCAAGTTTTTTGTTATTAGTTCTTTTTCATCAATCCATTCTTTTTTATTGAAGCCTAATTCATTTAACTCGTCTAAACTCGTTTTTTCAATGAATTCTGTGCAGTAATTCAAGAATTTTTTTCCCCAGTAACCGCTTTCTTTACTCGGCCCGATTAATTCTTTTGGTTTAGTTACTTCTTTCAAGAAAAATGTTTTTGAGGGGGTTTCACTGAATGCTGTTAATTGTCGTCTTGCTTCCTGGTTTAATTGCTGGACTGCTTCGTTTTTCACGTGAACGTGAAAACCTTTTTGCCCTGAGAAATTGCTTTGAATTTCTTTTTTCGAGAAACCCAAGGCAGGCAAGTATTCTTCAGTTAGTTTTAATGCGGAGTCTCTGACGTTTGAAACGTATTCTTCACTGAACAATCCTAATTCTATTGGCGCGTAATCCAAATCAAAAACTAAGTCGCATCCAGTGAATTCTTTTCTGTCCATTGGCTTTGCTGCTGGAAGCTTGTAGTGCGCCAGCGAGTAAGAAACGTACATTGGCGAGTCATTTACTAGAAAATTGTTTAATTGTTCTTCGCTTGAAAATGCTTTGTGCCGTAAATCTATTTTATTATTGAAGCCGAACCCGAATTCACGGTGAGGCAAGTCTTCTACACTAACTTTGTTTTTAGAGTAGTACTCGCTGTATTTTTTTCTAAGGAACTGCGTAATCATTTCAACAAATCCCTCGCTTTGAATGGGTAAACGCATTTTTTGCAGAATTCTCCACCTAAACTGTTAGCTAGAGTTAATCTGCATGAAAAACCTATGTTCGGGTGGTTGTAAACCCAAGTTAATACTGTTTCTGCTTCCCTTAAAGTGAATTCGTGAGTGCTTTTGCGCGAGTTTTCCACGTATTTTTTCATTAATTCTATCGCGGCTTCTTTTTGCAAGTTGTCTTTCAAGCAAGCTATAGCTAGGTTCATTGCTCCGTAATACCTTTTTCCTTCATGCAAGCCTGATAACGCGTTTTGAACGCAACCTAACGCAACTACGCTTCCTTTGAAACTAGTTTTTATTGTTGCTTCGCGTGGAATTCGTTCATCCAAGTCTTTAGCTGCTTGTTTTACTAGTTCAGGCAAGTCTTTAGTATTAAAGTTAGAGTAATCGTTTAATCTGTGTGCTATTGCTTTCCTTAAGTTTTCTTTCAACGCAGTTTCATTTAATTCTATTACGCCTGCATTAATTTTTTCTGTACGCAAGTCTCTACCGTAAGGCAAGTATTCTAAAACTGGAATTAAGTACGCGCCGCTTTTTTTTATTGAAGCGTAAAAATCTTTGCTTACGAGCATTATTTCATCGCTTTGTAAGTTTGACGCGTATTCCCTGGCTTTGTATTCAGCGAATTTTTTTCTTATTAACGAGTTAGCTGAACACGCTAACAGCAAGCGAGCTATTACTAACGTTCTGGCTTCTTCTTCATCACTGCCTAAAATAGTTTTTTCTTGCTTGTTTAAAGCGTCTAGCACGAGGGTTATGGCTTGCTCTAGTTCAATGAATGAAACTCTATTATTCTTCAAGTGCGTTTTAGCTTCGCTCAAGAAGGGATACTTAGCGATAACCCCCAATTTTTTTTCACCTGACTAATAAGTAAAAAGTAGTGTTACTAAAAAAGCTTTTAGTCTACAGCCAGGGATTTTAGTTCATTGAACGCGTCTATCACGTAATCTGGCCCTAAGTGGTTTAGCGACGTGCCTGCGGTATACGCCGTAACAATTGTTTTTACGCCCGCGGTTTTACCCGCGATAACGTCAACATCCGCGTCTCCAACCATGAATGACTTGGATGCTTCTGCTTCAAGGAGTTCAAGGGCTTTAGTTACGTGGTCCGGGTGCGGCTTATAGTTTTTTACTTCTTCCGAGGTTACTATTGCATCGAAGTACGAGTCTAGTTCGAAGTTAGAGAGTAATTGCGTGGTGGAAGCTCTATGCCTGCCGGTTACAATCCCTATTTTGAATCCCTTGCTTTTCAAGTAATCTAGGGTTTCTCTTACTTCCGGGAATACTCTAACTAACCGTGCAATGTTATCGTTTTGGAAGGATACGTACCGTTCAATTAGTTTAGGGAGTTCCTCTTCTTTCGAGCCGAACAGCCGGAGGCAGTCTGCCAAGGGTCTTCCTAGAACCGAGTGCATGTAGTTTTCCGGCAAAACTAATTTGTTTTGACTAGACGTGTATTCGAAGGATTGTTGAATTAACTCGTAAGTATCGAAGATTACGCCATCTAAGTCAAACAAGAAGCACTTGTTCATTTAAACGTTCTCTACTCTTGGAGCTAAAAAGTAAGTTAAAGTAGCTCTACAAACCGGGTAAGTTATTTTTATTGGCGCGTCTGTTTTCAAGTTTATTTCCATTAACGCGTCATCTGCGCAAGCTTTCGTTATGTCTTCCAAGTACTCGAAAGGAAACATTACCCTGCTTTTGTTTTTAGTGCTTATTTCTGCTATTGCGCCTGATTCTTTAGTAGTTTGAATATGAAGGTCTCCCGAATCACCGTTTGCTTCAACAACAAATTCAGTTTCATCTGCTTGAATTACTACGTGTGAAGAAAATAATCCCGCGTCACGCAGCATTCCTTTGAGCGAGCCTCCGCGCATTTTTATTAAGGCGTCGAATTCGATTTTTGGTTCTCTTGCTTGAGTAGCATTGGTTTCCAACAAAGGTAATTTGAATTTTTTCTTTGATTCTCCCTTGAATTCCAAGTGCAGCTTGTTGGCTTTTTCGTCAAGGCTTATAGTTAATTCGTCTCCTGCTTTACCTGAAGCTAAGACTTTAGCGAAGTCAACTAAATTCAAGGTAATGCTGATGTTTGAGTCTAGACTGATTTTTTTGAAAGCACTTTTAGGCAAGCTGAAGTCAACCAACGCTATTTGCGAGGGATCCATTGCTCTTAGTTTTAGTCCTTCTTCACTTATTTCAAAAGTTCCTTCATCAATTAAATTGACGATTCCGTCAACCGCGCTTTTGAATTCCCTAGCATCAGCAATAATTAATTCCATTGTTTAAAACCCCCCTTAGCTTACCTAATTAGTTTGAAGCTTAAAATTAATAATTATTGGTTAAGAGTATGAAATCGTGCGGTCGCATCCAGGTGGAATATCAAACTGCATGAATAAGAGTAATTTGACGTATCCCAGCAACGGGATTTTGAATAAGACTCTCCCGACAACTTCCTTTTCTTTTACGAGTTCAAACGTGCTTTCCTGGTCTATTACAGGGTTGTTGTCTCCTTTAGTTAAGTAAAAGGAGCCGTCTAAAGCGTTTATTTTAAGCATTCCTCGGTGTATTATCAAACCGTATTTTTTTGGGGTTGGCTCGAATACTAGCACGTCGTTTGAAGATGGTTTTGCGTCGAAGGTTTTACCGTCAATCAGTAAACTAGTAGTGCACAAGCTTTCTTTACTGCCGATTAAACACTTTGTTTTGTTAAGCATTATTTTTACTTCACTTATTGGCTGGTTTACATTTATTTCAGGAAGCGTATAGTCGCCGCCTTGCAGAATAATCATGTCGCCCCTGTACAAATTAGGTAGCATGCTGCATGAAGTAACTACGTTTAATGGAGAAGAGGTATTCAGCAAGAAACTAAGTAAGAACCAAGCACCTAACGCGAATCCTAGTGCTATTGCCGTTTCTTTTACTGAAGTTTGCCAATCCCCTTTTTTTGGCGTGAAGTCAATTAGTATTAGTGCCAGTAAACCTAGAAAAACAAGGAAACCAAAAAAAGCTTGGTTGATTAAAACATATAAAGCGAGAAAAAGAAGTATTCCTGCGTATATTACTTTGTTTCGGTGTTTTTGCAGGATTTTTAAGTAATTCATTTTAATGCTTTTTCTAAAGCTTTTAGTTCTTCTTCAACTTCCTTTAACGCGTCTTGAAGTTTTTTCTTTGCTGACGCTGCTTTTATTTTTATTATTGGGTTTCTTGAAGTCGGGTGGTCGTAATCCGCAGCCGCGAAATCAACTTCCTTGTCTTGCAGTAGTTTTTCAACTAAGTAATTAGCGAAACCCAAGTCGAAACCCTCGAGAGACACGTGAAGCTCATTTTTTTCGTTTAGTATTATCTTCATTTTTTTTACCTCATTAAATTATACTGGTATTTTTCTTTTTTCAATCTTGCCGCAAGAGCACTTGAATGCGTTTTGTTCTTGTTTCATTTGTTTTCCACACTTTCCACAGAATGCTTTTATTACTCCTAAGTCAGGGTCTGCAGTAGTTAAGTAAATGCCTAGTTTTTTTATTTCCGATACTCGTGCTTTAATGTAATCGCCGATTTTAACGTATTCCGAAAAACTGTCGGCATAGCCTTTTTTTACGCTTGAAATGCTCAAGAACGCAAAGGAATTAGTTATAGCGCTTTTTTCAATTGGCTCGAATTTTACTAACGCCATTTGAGGGCTTAAAACGTTTTCAATTACTCCGTAAACCAAGTCACCCGCGGCTAGTGTTTTAATGCTTTTTCCCGTTATTTTCGCGTCGTGCCTTTCTTTTTCGATGGTTCCAGTTATAGCGCTGTATACCATTCCATCTTCTTCAAAAGAATTTGAAGTCGGGGTTACTTCTTCCGAAGTGGCTATTGCAACTCCAGGATAAATTAGTTCACTCATTTTTTTAGAATCACTCCTTACAAAAAGAAATTTTTATTTATTGTTTTACTAAGTCTTTCATTAACTTGTCTGCAGCATTAACATTATCTCTAAACAACGCGGTTTTGCTTATTTCTTTTTTCGTTTCTTCTTTTGTTTCTTCTTTTGGTTTCTCTACCTTTTTTAGTTCTTCCACTTTAGTCTTCAATTCAGCGTGTTTTTCAATGTGTTCTCTTGGTACGCCATCCATGTCTTCTAGAATGTTGTTCATTTCGTTTGAAACGTGTTCTACAATGGATTGAATTACTTCATGGTTAGATCCTTCTGTGTTAATGGATTCTTTCAGTACTTTGATTAATTCACTTAATCCAAGTAACCTGCCTTCAATATAAGCTTCTTTTTCAGTACCTTCATAATTTTTCATAACTAAAACTTTGTTTAATTGTCTTTAAATAATTGTCGCAATGCTTGAGCAAAAGAGTTAAAGTGTTTTTAAACTATATTTCCTTGTGGTTTTAGAATCAATTCTTGACCCTGACAAGGCAAGAAGCAATCCTTGGTTGTTGGTTTTAACCGGCATTCTTTTTGTTAGCTTGGCGGTTCTAATTACGCTGTTTCTTCACTTAGGCGAGACAAGCGAGTTTGTCTTGATTTTGTTTGTTACTTTACCTTCAATTCCCTTTATTTTGAAGGGTTTTCAAAACGAGGAAATAAACCTTGAGTGCGGTTTCTACCGCCGGAAGACTCTAGAATGCCACGGCCCGACTATTGTTTACTTGGCTGCGTTTTTTCTGGGTTTGATTATTGGTTTTACTTTTTGGTATTTAGTTCTCAACACTGGTGACGTAAACCAGTTGTTTGCGTTGCAGCAGACTGAACTTCGAACTATAACCGCTAAATTTCAAGGCGCGTTTACTCTAAATGCCGGGATTTTTGAAACTATTTTCCTGCAAAACCTGCAAGTAATGGGCTTGATTTGGTTTTTCTCTTTGCTTTACGGTGCTGGAGCCATATTCATTTTAGTTTGGAATGCTTCAGTAATCGCGGTTTTTTTGGGTGAATTTGCTAAAACGTATTTTCTTGCCGAGGGAACTACCACCGCTATATTGAAAGGCCTTGGTTTTGGTTTTCTAGGTATACTGCCGCACGGGTTTTTCGAGTTGATTGCTTACTTGATTGGCGCTCTTTCGGGTGGAATTCTTTCTTCAGCTATAATTCGTAAGGTTTATGAAAAGAAAGAGTTTAGTTACGTTCTTTACGATGTAGTGAAGCTCGGCGCTTGGGCGATTGTTATTCTTGCGGTAGGTGCTTTGATTGAGGCTACTGGTAATTAGTTTTATTTTTTCTTTTTCACTAGTTTTTTCGGTTTTTCTACGCCTTCATCAAAGTTTTTAGCTCTAGCTTCCTGGTAAGAAGTTAATAAGTTGTTTATTATTTCCGCGTTGTCGGTTTTTTCTCCTTTCATTGCTTTAGATATTGATGCTGCCATGCTGCTTAATTCAAGAGGGAAAATTATTTTATTGCTTTTACCGCTTGCTATTTGTTTTAATGCATCAACGTAAAGTATTGCGAGAGTCTTGTTGTCAATGTTCTTGGCTATGCGGTCTAGTAATTCTATCGAGATTTGTTTTGCTTGCGCTTCAGTTTCAACTTGTTCCTTGTATTCTTTGGCTTCGCGTTTTTTCTTGAATGACTCTACTAAACTCTTAGGCATTTCAATGCTTTGTACTTCCACCCTCAAAGTGGTTATTCCCCAGTCGTTTTCTACTTCTTTTATTGTTGAATATAAATCCAAGTTGATTGACTCTGTTTTTTCTAGTACTTCCTCTAACAGCATTTTTCCCACGACGTTACGAATTTGTGAAAGCAAGAGGTTGGTTATTGCTTGTTTGTGGTCTTTTATTTCAATAATTACTTTTCTCGGGTCGCTTATTCTATAGTAAACTACCGCGTCTATTTCCAAATGCAAGTCGTCTTGAGTGATTACTTCTTGGGGTTTAATGTCTAATATTTGCGTTCTTAAGTCTACTGTATTAATTTTTTCTATGTAAGGAATCAAGAACACGAATCCCGGTCCAACTACTCGGCTGAATTTACCTAACCTGAAAACAACGCCTCTTTCGTATTCTTTAAATTCGTTGTATCGAGGGAAAAACGTTATTATTAAAATGCCTAGGACTAGTATTGGTAGTACTGTAATTAATTCAAGTCCGCTGTTCATTAAAGCGAAAGCTAGTATAATTGCTGACGCAATTATTGCTATGAATATGAGTACTTCCCTTCCATCTCCATTACTCATAATACGATACTGTTTGTTGATTATTTAAATACCTTGGGAGACTACTTTGATTTACATGGATGAAAAAAGAATTCTTGTTTTGAATGTTGATATAGACAATGACTTGGGCGAGAAAGCTAGAGTGCGCGGGCCAGTTATTGGCAGGAAAGAAAACCTTGCTGCTGCGGTTAAACTTGCTGAAGCTGATCCTTGCGATTCTGATGCTAACGCTATTTTTGCTGGAGTAAAAGTTTTTGACGAGTTGAATAAGCAGCACAAGCACGTTGAAATCGCTACTCTTACGGGGGATGTTGGCGGGGGTTATCATGCTCAAAGCGAAGTCGTGCGGCAGTTGGAGAAAGTAATAATGAGTTTTTCCCCTGAAGCTTGCATTTTCATTTCTGATGGCCCTAGTGATGAATCCATTTTGCCGTTGATTCAAAATAGAGTTAAAATTATTAGTATTGAGAAAGTTGTTATAAAACAAGCTAAGGAGTTAGAGTCTACTTACTTTATTTTGTTAGAGAAGTTGAAGGAACCGCACGTTGCGGGAATTGTTTTTGGTATTCCCGGCGTTGCTTTAGTATTGTTTGCTTTCTCCGAGTTTTTGGGCGTTAGGTTGTTGCTGGGTTTGCTTGGTGCTTACTTGGTTTTGAAGGGAATTGGTTTGGATGCCAGGCTCGTGCGTATTTTTGCTCGAACTAGAATTTCTTTTGATAAGACTAACTTTGTTTTTTATTTTGCTGCTTTAGCTTTTTTCGTTATTGCTTTAGTGCTTGGTTTAAATGAAGTTTTGATTGTTTCTTCAAAGAGCTTGAGCGTGCCTAAGCAAATTGCGGTAGTATTGAAGGAGTTCTTGAAACTGCTTCCGATTTCTATCTTTTTAGTGGTTATTGGGGAAGTGTTGCAGGCTGTTCAAGACAAGCGGAATTACGTTTTACCTAATTACATTGTTAGTGGTTCTGGTTTGTTGTTGTTCTGGTTGATTTTGAATACTGGAGTTGACTGGGTTATTGGCTTGGTTAGTTTTAAGGATTTCTTTTATTCCTTGATTCTTGGTATTGTAGCTATTTCTGCTGTTGCTTACTTGGCTCGCGAGTTTAAGCGCGCTATTATTTCCGGCATGAAGTTGGATGGCAAGGATGTTTACACTGAAATTGGTGGATTTATTGGCAAGGTAGTTGGAATCAACAAGAAGCGCGAGACGTTGATTGTGCAAACTACGTCCGGTCAAAAGATTGATTTAGGTTTCAACAGCGTTGCTGAAGCAGGAGAAAAAATAATCATTAGGTATTAGAGGTGTTTGTTTTGAAGCCTTTTGTGAATCACATAGAGAAAATTTTAGAGAACCCTAAAGTAAAGATTGATTTAAAGAACGCTTCTTTGTATTCAATTCATTCACAACAAGGCGTTCCTCAAGAAGATCATTTAGTTATTAAAAGAAGCGCGGTTGGTATTACTCCCTTTGCTGAGTTAGTTGGGCATGTTTTGCGTAGTAATTCTTTTACTAAACAAAAAGGCGTTTTTCAATCGGGGCTTATTACTATGGCTAATCACAACGAGTCTAACATTAGATTGACGATTAGTGAAAAAGAAATTAAGTTTATTTTAATTCCGTCTATTACTGAACACAGAAAAATTGTGGAAGCGTTAAAGAAAAGGTACGGTTTGTGAGCCCCAAGAGTGGTTTGAAAGGGATTTTGTATTAAAAAAAGAGACTGTGGTACGAGGAGATAGGCAACCCCAAGGAGGCAATCCCGTAGAAGCCGAATTTTGTTCCCTTCTCCCTCGCAACCACTCTTTGAGACAAAATTCGCGTATATTCAGTTTATCAAAGATTGTTTAAAAACTTTTCTATTATTATAGAGGTAAATCAAACCCACACATAACTAGGTTTTAACTCGTTTTTGGGTTAATCGAATTCTTTCTTTATTTGTGATAATAATTTTTCTTTCTTACGACCGTCTTCTAAAGCGTATTTCAAGACTTCGTAAAACCTTTTTGCAGTTAGTATAGTAATTTTTTTCTCGCTTTCAGAATCAAGCACCCCGTCATCCTTGTTTGAAGTGGGTATTATTACGGTTTTTTTTCCTGCTTTTATTGCAGCCTCGATTTTTTGCGTTACTCCCCCTACTGGTAGTACTTCTCCCCTGACGCTTAGTGAACCTGTTAATGCAATGCTTTGGTCTATTTTTATTTCTTCTATTGCGGAAATAACGCTTGTTGCAACTGAAACACTCGCTGAGTCTCCTTCCACTCCTTCATACGTTTGCAGGAATTGAATGTGAATATCAAAAGAAGACGTGTCTTTACCCGTGTGTTTTTTGATTAGTGCTGAAACGTTTTCAACTGCTTCTTTTGCTATGCTTCCTAGCTTGCCTGTAGCGATTATTTTGCCTTCTTCTTTTGATGAAGCAGGTGCTACTTCCGCTACTATTGGTAGAATTATGCCTGCGTCGCCCATTACTGCCAAGCCGTTAACGCACCCTGTTTTGAAGCCAGTGCTAGAAAATACTTGGTAGTCTTTTCGTAACTCTATTATTTGCTTAGCCATTTGTGCTTCCAGGGTTATTGCGAGTTCTTTTGTTTCTCGCACTTCTTGTTCTGTTACGAGTTTCAAGCCTTTTTCTTCAGCTAAATCTCCTGCAGCGCGAATTAACCCCCCTAATTCCCTTAATTTGAGTGTGAGCTTGTTTTTTCTTCCCGCTCTTTTTCTTGCTTCATTAATTATTTCAATTACTGCCAGTCGATTAAAGTGAGGAATTTTTCCGTCTTTTTTTATTTCCTGCGCAACAAATTGCGCTAGCTTTTCTTGGTTTTCAGGAGTATCTTCAATAGTTTCATCCATGTACACTTCGTAACCGTAACCCCTGATTCTAGATCTTAATGCAGGATGCATTTCCCGCATGTCTCCGTAATTAGCTGCAGCAACTAAAACAAAATCGCAAGGCGCTGGTTTTGTTCTAACCATTGCTCCTGATGACAACTCGCTTTGCCCAGTAATCGCGTATTTTTTTTCTTGCATTGCAGTAAGTAGTTCCTGCTGACTTTTTTGCGAGAGTAGAGAAACTTCGTCAATGTAGAGTATTCCTTTGTTTGATTTGTGAATGAATCCTGCTTCAACCCGCAAGTGCGGAGGCGTTCCTAATCCCCCTGATTGGAATGGGTCGTGGCGAACGTCTCCAAGTAGTGAGCCTGCTCTTGCGCCTGTAGCATCAATGAATGGCGCTCTTTTTTGTTTAGAGTTATCTACGAGTATTTTTGCTCGCGCGCCCGAGTCTATTAGTCCTTTTCCTCTGTTTAACTGGCTTCCTAACGCGGTTGCTAGAGCAAACAAGAAACTAATTAATACTAGCGAAATTAAGAGGGCGGCGGTTATTACGTCGCCGAATTGTTCCCTGCCGAAGTAAAGCAAGTAAATGAATGAAAGAAACATGAATACTCCAATGATTAAATTCAAGTTTCCTCCTGTAACGTTTACCGGCATTCTTTGTTTTTGAATTAATTTAGCGCCGTCTCCTGCGTTAACCACGCTTATTGAAGGAATGTTTTCATCTTCGTTGTTGGGAACTACTAGAATGTCTTGTAATTCTGAAATTGGTAGTAGTTCGCTCATTGCTTGAGCTAGCAAGCTTTTTCCCGTTCCGGGCGTGCCGACTAGCAAAACATTTCTTTTTTGTTTTGCGGCTTTTCTTATTGTTTTTACTCCCTTGTCTTGCCCAATGACTTGGTCTACTAGTGATGTTGGTACTTTTATTTCGCTAGTGTTTTTGAAGTCAAGTGCTTTTTTCTTTTTAGCCATTTTCAGCTGTCTCCTTGTAACAATTGAATTAATTAAAAGAATGAGTATTAAGTATTAAATTGATTTGTTTGTTTTTAATTTTGTGGTTTAAATGATTAGATTAATTTGTTTGGGTTCTTCAGCGTCTTTACCTAGCCCTAAGCATTACCCGTCTTGTTTTGCAGTAAAATATGGGGGAGTATTCTTGTTTGATTGTTGCGAAGGCGCGCAAAGACAAATGATGAAGTACGGCGCTAATTACGGTAGCGTTGAAGCAATATTCTTAACGCACTTGCATGCTGACCACTTTCTTGGCTTGTTTGGTTTGCTTCAATCAATGAAATTGAATTGCCGAAAAATAGAATTAAAGATTTTTGGTCCAAAAGGCACTAAAAAATTCTTGGAAACCGCTTTGTCTTTAAAAGAATTGCGAATCAATTTTCCAGTGAAAATAACTGAGGTTTCTGGAAAAAAAGTTTTTGAAAACAAGTTGTTTTCAGTAACTGCTTTTCAAGTAAAGCATTCTGCTGTGGCTTTAGGTTATGTTTTGGAGGAAGCGCCTAAAACAAAGTTTTTCGAAAAGAAAGCAAAGTCTCTAGGCTTGAAGGGCGTTATGTTTACTGAAATTCAAGAAAAGGGTTTCGTAAAAATTGGTAAAAAGAAAATACTGCTTAAAGATGTTTCTTTTGTTGAGAAGGGAAAGAAAATAGTTTTTTCCGGTGATACGGAGTATTGCGTTGAATTAGCGAAAGCAGCTAGTGAAGCTGATTTGCTGGTTTTAGATTCTTCTTTTTCTTTGACTGACAAGGCGTTAGCTAGAGAAAAAAAGCATTTGACTGCGGGTGAAGCAGCGTTGCTTGCTAAAAAAGCTAAAGCTAAAAAATTGTTGTTAACTCACTTCAGCCACCGGTATCCTGATCGGGGGGTTCTGGTTAATGAAGCTAAGAAAGAATTCAAGAATACTGTTGCTGCAATAGAGGGAATGGAGTTGTTAGTGTGACTGAAAAAGTTAGTGGAAAAGAATGGATTTTTCTTGTTGGGTTAGGCTTAATTATTTTCACTGGAATAATCTGGTTTTC
>JBDRBT010000018.1:0-22454 GCA_043822385.1 Microcaldota archaeon
GTTTGATTTACCTATGAGTGGAGTTAGAGATGGCTTGATTGGTTTATCAATTTCTCCCGCAGTTCAGAGTGTTAAATCAATTAATTGGAGTAGTAACAATACTTCTAGATGGTCAACAACCGCAAGTCCTTCCTCACTTAACACAATAATAGGGGGGGTAGACATAATTGATGTAACTAAATCTATAGACGACGCTGATAATGCATTGTCTCTACCAACTACTTACGTTGCTGTGTCTTACAGTTGCACTCCGTGAGTTCTTTTTCTTTCCTTTTGTTTTAAAATGGTGGTTTGAAGGGTTGAAAAAAATTTTGAGTTTTTTGTTTGTTTTCGCGTTGTTTTCCTTAGTTGCAGCTAACTCCGGCGCAGTATGCAATTACCCTTACTACGAAGGCGTTTGCTGTGATGGTTCCAGCGATAAAAAAATATTTCCTTCAGAAACTGGTTGTTGTTACGGCACGCAAGCTTACTTTGATGAAGACGTTTGTGGTTTAACTAGTACCGAACCAGAAAACTTGGGTTGCGCGTTCACGCGTTCATTTACTCTGCATCTTGTTGATGAAATGCCTTTGATTGAAGGAATTCATTATTATTGTTTTGATGCTACGGGTTCTGGTTTTTATCCTTGTCCTTTGGATTTTTCTTTTCAAATTGCGGGCGTAATTCCTCCCACGTTAATGATGGTTGCGGAAGAAGCTAGTACTTGTTCTAGTATCTATCCGTGCGTTAAGACTTTACCGTCAGTTCCTTCTCCAAATTGCGTTGCCCCAAATATTTGTGAAGGAGTTTTAGAGGGCAAAGGGGTTTACAATGGTGGTCCAGTTCAGTGTACTACTGTCGTTAGTGTTGTTGATTCAGCTGAACCCACGATATTAATGCCTTGCGAGTTTAGTGAATCTTCTTATTCTTTTAGTGTTGATGATGCGGATCCTAAAGAACGAAACATGTTTAATGAAGCTCTTTGTTCTCTTGATTCTATTAATTATGATCATCTTCTTTGTCCTGAACCGCAGAGGCTTTGCAATTCTCCATTTACTGGTCCTTTAGATGCGTCTTGTTTTAATGACCACGATTATCCTGAAAATGCGGGTTTAATGCGAAGCGCGTTTCAAGTTTATGCTTACGATGGAATTCCTACTGACCCAGCGCTTTCTTCTTACTTCTATTATTCTCCACTAGGTTTTGACGGTAAAGACGATTCTTGCTTTGCAGAATTTGAAATAATTGACAATAGTATTCCTACTCCTACTCCAACGCCTACCCCCACGCCTACCCCCACGCCTACTCCTACAGTAGTTCCGCCGGGTTCTGGAAAGTTTATTGTTACTGAAGCGTTTTGTCCTGGAACAGTTAGTGGTAGCGCTTCGAGTGTTTCTTTTGAAGTAATTGATGTTGGGAACGGTGACGGCATTTGTCCTGGTTCTTCAACTTACTCTACTGGTTTAACTCTAACGTTTATTGAAGAAACGGGTGACGTTCCTCCTGTTGTTAATCCTCAAAATCTTGGGGATGCTGACGCGTCTTGCAACAACGGGGTAGTTACTTTTGCTTTAAGTAACTTGGTTGACTTTACTTCAGAAGATAATGTTGGGGAATACAATTCCAAGTTTATTATTAATTACGATGATAATGGCCCTAAAGCGTCTAAAGCTGAATGCAATTTCCGTGTAGTCAAGCAGAGAGTTCAAACGCCTGACTTGAATTTAGTGTTAGTTGCTTTGATTGGTTTAGGTGCGTTGTTCGTATTAAGGAAGCCTAAAAAGAAAGTTAAGAAAGCTAAAAAGAAGAAGTAATTTTTATTTTTTGTTTGCTTTCTCTATTTTTTCTTCTATTAATTCTTTTACTTCGTTGATTGTAGCGAAGCTCAAGGGATTGATTTGTTCAATAATTGCTTTTATTTCAAGAAAGTCTTCTCTTGACGCGAATTTCTTGTCTAACTGCGCGTAATCAACTCCTTTTTCTTCTAGTTTTAGTTTGCTTGTTTTCTCTATCTTGTCGTTTAAAGCAACCATAGTTCGGCCTACTACCTCTAAGTTTTTCTCGATGGTAGCAATTCTTTGCGCTAGAAGGTTTATTTTAGAATCTAGAGTCTTGACTTCATCGCTTGTGCCAACTGTTTCTTGCGTTTTTCGAGCTAGTCTGTCTCTCATTTCAGAAATACTTACTCAAAAAGAGCTTATAAAACGTTTTATTGTTTAATTATTTAAGTAGGTGTTTTTATGCGCGTTAAGGCTTTCTTGCTTGAAGTAGACCACGTTATGCGAAAAGAGTGTTCAGCTTTGCGCTTGTTTTTGAAAACAGAGTCAGGCAAGTCATTCAGGTTGTATGATGAGTCTTTCGCGCCGTATTTTTACTTGAATTCCTCTTTAAGCAAGGCTGAATCCTTACTCACTGGAATGGTTAACGCAAAGCGCGTTGAAGCAGTAGAAAAATTATGCGAGGGAGTAAAGAAAAAACTCGTGAAAGTAATTGCTTTCACTGCCAGTGATGTTCCGAAACTAAAACATGAAGCTAAACGGTTGGGTGATTGCTTCGAGTACGACATTCCGTTTACTAGGCGTTACGTTATTGACCACCAGTTGAAACCAAACAAGTTGCATGAAGTTGTTTTCGAAGGCAAGCTAGTTAAGTCAATAACGCCTTTGAGTGAAAACAAGAAGCCAGTTTTGAAGATTCTCTCGTTAGATATTGAAACGTACAATCCAGACCGAATTAGTGACCCGAAGAAAGATGCTTGCTTAATGATTGGTTTTTACGGCGAAAAGAAAGGTGTTTACTCGTATTCAAAGAAGTTTTCCAGCAAGCTAGTTACTTCTTTTTCTACTGAAAAAGAAATGCTCGAGTCCTTCACTGAATTAGTAAAGAAAGAAAAAATTGACGTGTTGTGTTCTTACAACGGCGACCAGTTTGACTTGCCGTTCTTGCAGGCGAGAGCTGACAAGCTTAACGCCGCGTTTTCTTTAAGCAGGGATGGTTCTAGAGTGAAAACCAGAAAGGCAGGTATTCGTTTAGTGTCAAAACTCGGTGGCAGGATTCATTACGACGTGTTTCCCGTGGTTTCTTTCCTTAATTTCATTGGCACGATTCACGTTCCGCGCTTGCGTTTAGAAGAGGTTTACTTTGAATTGCTTGGCGGGAAAAAACTAGATTTAGATAAAGCTAAGTTATGGAAGTTGTGGGATGACGGAAAAACTAAAGAGTTAGATTACTTGGCTGAATACAACTTGGTTGACGCTAAAGCGTGTTTCGAGTTAACTGAAAAGTTCTTGCCTTTGCAATTAGAGTTAGGTGCTTTAGTTGGAATGCCTTTGTTCGACTGCGCGCGGGCAACGAGTTCCCAGTTAGTTGAAACGTTTTTGTTGAGGAAAGCGTTTTCTTTAAATGAAATAGCGCCTAACAAGCCGGTTGACGTTAAGGCAGAGCCAATTGAAGGCGCTTTCGTTAAAACCCCGGAAGCAGGCGTTTACGATAATTTAGCAATGCTTGACTTCAAGTCTTTGTACCCGTCAATAATTATTAGTCACAATATTGATTACTCCGCGTTGAATTGCGATTGCTGTAAAGATGCTTTTGTTTCCCCTCAAGGCCATCGCTTTTGCAGGAAAAGAAAAGGAATAATGCCTTTAGTGTTGGGTGAAGTGTTGGATGAGCGGTTTAAACTAAAAGACGCAATGAAGAAACTTGACAAGAAGTCTAGCGAGTATTCTTCTTTAGACGCGCAACAATGGGGACTCAAGATTTTGGCAAATAGCGCTTATGGTTACCAATTGTTTGCTCGTTCGCGTTGGTATTCTAGAGCGTGTGGCGAGGCGACTACTGCTTGGGCTAGAGAATTCATTCACAAAACGATTAAAGCAGCTGAAGAAAAAGGCTTGAAAGTTATTTACACGGATACAGACTCGATTTTAGTTAAATACGAAAAGAAGAATTTGGTTGAGGAATTCATGAAGGAATTCAACAAGACGCTTCCTAGTAGAATGGAGTTGGATTTAGAGGATTATTATTCTAGAGGAATTTTTGTTTCAAAGAAAGTAAGCGGAAAAGAAGTGGGAGCTAAAAAGAAGTACGCGTTGATTAGTGATTCCGGGCGAATTAAAATAAAGGGTTTTGAATTAGTGCGTAGGGATTGGAGCAAGATTGCTCGCAGGACACAGAAAAAGGTTTTGGAAATTTTGTTGAAGGAGGGTTCTGTAGAGAAAGCAGTTGCTTTAGTCAGGAAGGTAGTAATTGACTTGAAGGAAGAAATAATTCCTTTAGAAGACTGCGTTATTTACTCTGGAATGCGCAAGAAAAAGTATTTGTTAAAGAGTCCAGCGGTTTCTGCTTTCGAGTACGCTAAAAAAACTGGTTTGCAGGTTAGTGATAAAGTAATTGATTACGTTATTACTAAAGACGGTAAGAGTATTTCGGATAAAGCGCGCGTTTTTGCTCAAGCAAAAAATTACGATCCTGATTACTATGTTAATAATCAAGTGTTGCCTGCAGTAATGAAGATTCTTGGTGCTTTGGGTTTTGATGAAGAAGGCTTGAAGACTAATACCAAGCAGAAGGGTCTTGGAGGCTGGTAGCGAAATCATTTTTAGTGTTGTTCCTCATATAGTGTTTTCAAGGCGGTGGATTAAAGTTGAATATTACTGAAGGTAAAGGAGTAGAAAAAGACTTTTTGGATGGCCAGAGGATTGCGGTAAGCATTCACGCTACTTTAGAGGATTTAGTTAAGCCCGGCGAGTCTTTGTTTAGTGTTGCTGATTCTATTGAAGCTGAAATAATTGCTGCAGGCGCCAAGCCAGCATTTCCAGTTAATCTTAGTTTGAATAATGAGGCTGCGCACCGCACGCCTACGGTTGGTGACGAACTGGTTTTCACTACTGCTCATGTTGTAAAGGTTGATTTTGGGGTTAGTGTTAACGGTAGCATTATTGATACTGCTCGCACGATTGATTTAACTGGCGAAAACGCTAAATTGTTAGAAGCGTCTGAACAAGCTTTAGAGGATGCGGTTAGTGTAATGCGTGCTGGAAAAAAAATTAGTGAAGTAGGTAAAGTAATTAGTGACGCTATTACTTCACGTGGCTTTAAACCGATTGAAAACTTGTGTGGTCACTCTATTAGTCTTTATTCCTTGCATGATGGTGAAGAAATTCCTAATGTTGAACGAGGAAATTACGTTTTGCAAGAGGGAGACGTGTTTGCGGTAGAGCCTTTTGCTTCAACTGGTTCCGGAGTTGTTTCAGACGATTTTACTCACACGGAAATATTCATGCTTGTTGAACCAAAGAATGTTCGTTTGGATTCAAGCCGCAAGTTGCTTGAATTAATTGCTAATGATTTCGGCACCCTGCCGTTCTGCAAGAGGTGGGTTGAATCGAAAATGAATTCTGCTCTTGCTAATTTAGCTTTAAGAGACTTGTTGAAGCAGGAACTATTAATGGCGTTCCCGTTGCTTAAAGACACTAAAGATTCTTTAGTTTCGCAAAAGGAATACACGGTGATTGTTGAAACTGATTCAGTTAAAGTCCTCGCGTGAGAAGTTTTCCTCAAGTAAAGAAAACTCCTTGTTTAGGTAGGGTAAGGAAAAAGTAACTTCCCCCAGACTCTGTCAAAAAAGTATAGAACGCACAAAAAGTGATTGGAACAAAACCAATTAACCTAAAAACAAGAAAACTACTTATTAAGTCTAAAAAGAAAATTAGCATGCGGTTTTGAATGTTCTTTGAGAAGGTATTCTAATTGGCTTAAAGTGTGTTTTTTCATTTTCTTTGAAATTTGGTTGAATGCCGCTGGGTTAACGTCTTTAAGCCCACTCATGCCTATAACGTGCAGTCCTGCTTGACTATGCACCTCCATCAAAAACGGCTCAAGCAAGCCTGTTTTGTTATTAAACGTCGGCATCAAGTCAACCGCAAAAAACTTTGGTTTACGCGTTTTGCCTTCCTCATGCAAACTAGAATGCACGCCTTGAAAATGATTACTAACTTGAAGCGCTGCTTTTCTAAACGAATAATAAGTTGCCTTAACTTTTTTTTCTAGTTCTTCTGTACTCAATTCAGGAAATCGTTTTTTGTACAATTCAACGAACAAAGATTTTGTTTCTGCGCTCGTACCATGAAATCGAATGTTACCAAACTCGCTGTTAGGAAAACCAAGTTTGCAGTAATCACCTAAAACGCTACTCTTGCTTTTTCCGAGGCGCTTTTTACTAACATCCTCTAAAATAAACCTTACTTCAACCTTCCTAAAATTACCTAACAATTCTCCCCGCACGCCTTGTTCAACAACCATTCTTAAAGTATTATTCTTTTTGGCAAGAGATCGAATAAATTTAGGAACATTTATGTAAATATTTCGCTTATTGCTAATAATCACTTCTTTTTTAAACGGAAAACGATCGCTAGGAATAACCCCATAAACCCCTCCAACCGGGTTCACATATAAAACAGCTATTCCAGAACCAGCATGCACTCCCTCCGCTTTAACGAAAACTTTTCCGTGCTTTTTTAAGAAACCAACTACTTGCTTGCTATCAAGCAATACTCTTTGTCCCTCGCTAAAGATCGCAATAGGCTTGTTTGGTTTGGGAGCATTAACTGCAATAATACTTTGCTTACCGCCACTTTTTGGAATGAGTTTTATTATTTGCCTTCGACTTTTCGGGTTAACTACTAAAACTATTTTTTCAGGTTGTTGAACAGGAAGTTTTAACCCAGCTGAATACATTTTTTCTTCTATAATCGTTTGAGGAGGAAGCGCGTAATCTCGCTTAGGCAAACTATTCAAACCACGCAATAAAAACTTGTATAAAGAAGGAACTCCCAGAACCGCGTCAATACCTCCCCTTGAAACAAAGAAAAAATCCGAATCTTCCTTGCCCTTCAAGCGTTTAAAGCCCTCCTGATCGAGAATCGCTTTTACTCCATACTTGTTCTTAAGATCGGCTAGTTCAGGCCAGTCGTCAACCTCTAAACCTTTAACTAAATAAACTGGTTTCTTTTTACTAGCGAAAAAATTAATAGTAGCAAGAGTACTCAATTCCTTTAAATTAGGCGTGTTCATCAAAATAAATACTAGATTTCAACAAATAAAATTCTTGTGAAAACAAAACTCATTACCCTAAAAGAAGAAGCGCCCTGGACAAGCTAAGATGTTTTTATTCAACGCTCTAAGTATTCAAATAGAACCCTCGCGTGAGCTTTTTAAGCAATTAACGAGTAATGTTTTGCACAGATATGACTCATCAAAAGAAACTTGAATCGCATAAAGAGCACTCTATTGACGAGAAGCTTGCTTCCTTGAAGAAGGAACACGCTCCAATGCCTACTCACGCTAGCGACAAGGAAATTAGCGTTCAATTAAACATTCCTATTACTAAGAATTTTATTTCCAAACTACCGTTCTTGTTCGTAATACTATTATTATTTATTTTTTCTGCTGTTTTGTTTGATAAAGCTAACTTCAAGATTGCGGACATGCTTGACTTAAGTCATTTCGCAGCTACTTTAGGAAAGTTTTACAGTTTAGGCTTTATTTTGTTCTTGATTGTTTTTTCGATTACTATTGCGTTAAGCATTTTTTACGGAAACGGCATTAGTCCCTGGCTAGCTATGCTTACTCTACCCGTTAGTTTAATTGCTTCCTTAGTAATGGGTTTAGCTTTCTTTCCCGCCTTGCTCTTGCCGTTCATTGCGTTAGGGGTAGTAGTGTCTTCAGCTGCGTTTTTTGCTTCAATCAAGAAAGATTTGGATTGGGGCAGGATTTGGAATGTTGCTGACCAAGCCTTGCTTGTTTTATTGTTGTTAACTGCAGTAATTGTTTTTGCTAAAGCATCCGCCAATCAACAAGTTTACTCTGATGCTTTAATTGGCGGAGTAGTTGGTTACACGGTTGATAGTTCCGGCGGAAGCGTTGGTTTTATTGTAAGCGGTGACACTGTAGAGAAAACATTTACTGAAGACTTTTTGAAGCAAATGCTGCCTAAAACAACAATGGAGAAAGTATTGAAGGCTTCATTCGGGGCAGTAGTAATGCAAGACGCGCAGTATACTTCTTTAATCAAGGAATTAAGAAGCGAGTTAGTTCTTGAAAAGAATGATATTGCTAGTGCGATAACCGCTAAGTTACCTGAAGTAACTGCTGACAGCGGGATTGTTGAAACGGTTCAAGGCGCTGAGTTCTTGAAGCCGCTCTTAGATAACTTGCCTTTATTGTTAGCTTTGTCTGCGTTAATGGCTGCGGCTTCAGTTGCTTTCGTAATAAAGATTCTTTCCACTGCTTTTGCTTTCGGTTTGTTCAAGTACTTGGGTTGAGCTGGCGCTTTTTTAACTTCTTTAAACAATAATTTGTTTTAACGGCGGGCCCGTGGCTCAGTCTGGATAGAGCGACTGGCTTCGGAGAAACTTTTTTTTAAAAAGTTTCATCAAAAAAAATGTTTTGATCAAACTTTTCAGTAAAAGTTTGGGGGAAACCAGTAGGTCGGGGGTTCGAATCCCTCCGGGCTCGTTTGGTGGTTTGAATTGATTCTTGCATTCTTGTTTTTACTGCATTGTGTTTTAGTCGGTTGGGTTGCTTCTGCATTCGTTTCTTTTAATGATTCTTTAAAAAAACTAGCTGCGGCAATACTTTTAGGTGTTTTAATTAATGGTTTTCTTGTTTTAGGTTTTTCCTGGCTTTTAGGTTCCTTGTCTTTGTTTTCAATTATTTTAGGTGTTTTAGTTTCAAGCGTTTTCGTTTTGTTTTACAGAGCGAAACTTTCTTTCAATTTTTCTTTTGACGTGAAGGATTCCGCAGTAATACTTTTTTTTGTTTTATTAATTGGTTTTTTTGTTTTCACTTCCTTTCAGTTGGTTGACGGAAATTACCGGGCAGTTCAAAACGTTCACTCTGATTATCCTTTTCATTTGGGTGTCTTGAATTCTTTTTTCTTGAATAATAATTTCCCGCCTTCTTACTTTATTTTCAACGCTCCTTTAGCTTACTCTTTCTTTTTTGACTTTTTTTCTGCAATACTTTCAATACTGGGTTTAGAGTTCTCGCTTGCTTTAGGTATTCCTTCTGTTTTAGTTTTGTTTTCCTTGATTGTTTTTCTTTACTTTATTGCTAAAAATTATTCAAACCGGAAAACTGCTTTAATTTTCTTGGCTTTATTTTTCTTTTTTAGTTCATTAGCTTCAATTAATGTTTTAACTGACTTTGCTTCAGGTGCTTTGCAGTTAAAGGATTACACTAATTTTTCCGATCAGGGACTCCGGTTGATTAATTTTGTTACTTCCTTGCTAGCTCCGCAGAGACATTTTATTTTAGGTGCTGCAATGGTTGCTTTCTTGTTTTTCGTTTTAACGCGCAATCCCTCTAAAAAAGAATTGTTTGTTGCAGGATTTGTTTTTGCTTTACTTCCGTTATCGCATACTGCTTCATTCGTTGTTGCTGGTGTAATGGTTGCTTGGTTCTTTTTCAGGAAACCCGTTTCAGACTGGCTTTACTTTATTCCTCCTTGCGTATTGCTCTTGCCGCAGTTAGCTTGGTTTTTGTTCAACAAGAACGCTGCTTCTTTAATTAGTTTCCAGCCAGGATGGCTTGCTGGAACTTCATTGCTTGATTTTACTTGGTTTTGGTTGTCTAACGGCTGGATTGTACTGGTTTTCGGCGTGGTGGGTTTGTTTTTAGTTAAAGAAAAAACGCGTTTGGATTTTGCGCCCTTCTTGCTTTTTTTTATTCTAGCTAACTTTATTCGTTTTCAGCCTTGGGATTGGGATAATACTAAATTCTTTTTTTATGCTTTCCTTGCCTTGGCTTTTTTTGCTGCCGTAACAATAAACAAGGTATTTTCATTAAAACCGAAAATAGTTTTTTCCTCGATTGCGGTTATAGTTTTGTTTTTGGGAGTTTTGGCTGGAGCGCACGCGGTTTATTCTTACTCGCAACCTGAAGCGCATTACCTTATTTTTTCCCAGAATGATTTGAATGCTGCTTACTGGATTGTTGAAAACACGCCTTCAGACGTTGTTTTCTTAACTCCTCGTGCTCCTAATGTAATTGTGCCTTCATTAACTGGCAGGAGAACTATTCTTGGTTTCGAGGGCTGGGTTTGGAGTCATGGCTTGAGTCACTCTGAATTAAAAGAAAAACTAGGGTTTGCAGTGCTTAACGGGGATTGCATTGCATTGAAGGAATTAGGTGTTAGTTACGTTTTGTTTTCTGGTTTAGAGAATGATTACGCAGTAGGCGATTTTACTAGTGGTTTTGTAGTTGTTTACGAGAACCCAAGTATTTTGAAGCTAGTTTGCTGACGAAAGCTAGAGTGCTTCCCGCAAATAAAATTAAGGGTATTTGCAGGAACACGATGAACCGGTCCATGAATACTTGCAACCCGACTAAATCGTTTTTTATTGCGAACAAGCTGAACAAGAAAATGCCTAGTACTAGTATTGCTTCTTGTTTTTGTTTCAAGCCTGAAGCAATAGTTAACGCCGCGCCCACCAAGCCCGTGAGTAGCACGAGCAAGCTTGTTTTTTCTATTAAGAACTGTATTGAAACTATTGCGCCTTCATGGTGTTGGAATTGCGCTAAACCAAAAACGTCTAAGTTTCCAGTAACGAAAAAGTGCCAAGCAAAGTAAGCTAGAGTGCCTGCGAACCAAGCTATTAACGCTTTTTCGCTTAGTTTTGAAACTAGTTTTTCTTTCTTGAAAAAGTTTATTATTATTGAGAGTACTGCGAAAGAGAAAACGCTTGCTACCAAGAAAACTCCAGCTTCCTGGTGAATTAACACGATTGCTATGCTCGAGAGCGCAGCTATTTTTTTGCTTCCTTTTATTATCGCGAAAAAAGCTAGGGGTAGTAAGGCTAAACCCATTGCTTGCGGTAACGGGCGAATAGTGTAAACAAGCATTTCAGGAACTATTGATACTAAAACTGCTGAAAACAAGCCGGCTGTTTCCCCAAAGGCTTCTTTCGCAAGCAAGTAATACCCAATTGGTAAAAGCAAAGCGAATAGTATTACTATCCAACGGTTTATTTCGTTGAAACTCAAGCCCGTTAAGAATATTGTTTGCGCAGCAAAAAACCTGTAAACCGGCACGTACAAGTTAGGTATTCCCCCGCCGTAAGAATAATCGTTTTGCAGCGGGTACTCGCCGTGTTGAATCAAGTGGTTTTCTGAAGCAACGTGAATATTCGTGTTACCGAAAGTAGGGTAGTATTGTTCGTTGAATATCATAGAGTGAGCATGCACACTTAACACTAGCGCGATAGTCAAAAAGATTACTCGCAACTCGTTTTCATTCATTTTACTTTATACACTCTAGCTCCGTTGTCAAAAACTTTTTCAAAGTACTCGCTTTCTTCAAGAAACGACGGTATGTTAACCCAAGCGTATCCCGCGAACACTTGCCTGTTCGGCGCCCAAACGAATTCAGCACCGTATTTTTTCGCGGTGTTCCAAGCGGTTTCAACGGTTTCTGCCTCGTAAAAATTGTGTTGAACGTCATCCATTCTTTCTATAACGTTCGGAATAATAGCCCAGTCTCCTCCTTCAACTCCTTCTCTTAAGTTAGCCATTAGTAATTCCCCGCCAAAAATGTCGCTCATGAAAACGGTTCGTTCTGGCGTGTTTTGTTTTACCCATTCTATTGCTTTTATTTCTTCTTGTGTTAGTATTGGATTCATCCATGGTTTTGCAGCGCTTATTGCTTTGTTGTAGTCTCCGCTTAAGGAAATAGTGAGGTTTTCGTTGAATGCGCTTGCTTTCACTGTTTCACTTGAAGCAAAAGCTATGATTAAAACTAGTGTTAGTACTAGTAATGGCGCTAGTTGTTTCATGTAAACTTATTTCTTTACCTTTGTTTAAATTCTATTGTGAAAGCTTTTGATGAAATCGGGGAGTCTTGGGATAAGGCGCACCCGGAACCAATGCCTATAGCGAAAACTCTTGCGAGTTTAGTAAAGAAGAAAGGCATAGTGTTGGATGCTGGTTGTGGTACTGGCAGGCATTTTGCTTTGCTTTCAGGTAAAGCAATAAAGGTTTACGGTATTGATTCCTCGAGTAAAATGATTGAGTTAGCTAAACGCAGGGCTAGTTCTTTAAAAAAAGTTGAGGTTTTAGAAGGCGATTTTACTAAACTGCCTTTTGAAAACGATTTTTTTGATTTTGTTTTTTATTTTGCTTCCTTGCACCACTTGAAGGTAGGCGAGCAGGAAGAAGCTTTCCAGGAAATGCACCGCGTATTGAAAAAAGGAGGAATGGCTTTCGTTACTGTCTGGAGTAAGTATCAAAAGCGCTTTAAGGGAGTGAAAAAAGAAGCGTTAATTGGTTTTGATTACTATGGAAGGAGAGCAAAGAGGTATTACTATTTTTTTGACGAGGATGAATTGAAGTCGTTAGCAGTGCGTGCTGGCTTGCGTGTAAAGGAAATATTTTTTGAGGATAATGGCGAAAAAACTAAAAAGCTCGATAGCCGAAACATTTGCTTGATTGCAGAAAAATAACCTTTTTTTTAGCGTAGGGTTTTTTATACTCTGACTTGCACTATACAACCGGTGTTATGGTGGGAAGAAACTTAAGCCAACACAGTTTACTCTGCTTCTTCTTGTTTTTGTTGTTTTGTTCTGGTTTAACTTCTGCTTATAATTTTGTTGTCGATCAAGAGAATTGGCTTTATAACTCAAATACGCCTGCGCAGTTTTGGGGTGGCGCGCCTTTGTGGCAGTCATTTACTCCTGAAAAGAATGATATTGCTGTTGTTTCTCTTTTGTTAGCTCGGTCTACTTTAGCTAATTATCCTAATTTAACTATTCAAGTTGGAATTAAGGAATACAACAAGCGCGAGACTAACGAGTACCTTGGTAAAACTAACATAGCTTATTCGGATATTCTGAAAAATCCTGGCGGGTTAGGCCTTAGGTGGGTTAACGCTTCTTTTTCATCACCAATTCACTTGCCTATTGTTGACGGATCCACTCAGTACTGGATTGAATTGAAGTTGACGGGTGGTAATTACTACAATCTTTCAGACAACTTTATTGTTTACTCTGGTTTTGATGACTATGCCGACCGTTATAACAAGGGCGGTTCTTACATTGGATATCCACCTGTTTACCGAGCGAAGGATATAGCTTTCGTTACTTACTCTGCTGTTCCAGAGTGTCTTTATGCAGATGAGCACTGTGGACCTTCTGGTTTTAGGCGTTTTTGCAGTTACGGGCAGTACGGTGATTTACCTGCAGACCATACGACTGTTTACGAAACGAATTTCCAGTACTTGTGTGAAGCATCTCCTAATGGCGTGCTTTACAATAAGTGCGTTTACGGCCGTGACTGGTCCTCACCTGTTGAGCCTTATGAAACGTGTACTACTGACGAAACTAAATGGTCTAAATATTGCATGGAAGCTGCAAGTGGGAGTGGGGCGTATTGTCGGGAAAGTGATTTTAGTGATACCGAATACGAGAATTGTTTGAAGAATGCGTATGTAATTTTGATTCCTCAGAAAGTTGCGGGTGCAATTTTCAAAATGGGGGGGCCGCTTATTGAGGTACATGGTAATATAGCGTATAGCGTTGGAGAGGGTGTAACTCAGCAACAAGATCAAGAAGTTATGGCTCGTTGGGGAAAATATACTGCTGCAGGATCAACGCTCCTAATAAATTGTGTAGCTTTTACAATTGGTGCTCCTGAAACTGTGCCTGTTACTGGCCCAGTATGCATAGCCGCAGAAGGTGTTCTTACTTTAGCTGAACTTAGTGAAAAAGTCTCTGTTTGTACTAATCTATATTATGGCGATGAAGAACAAAAAAGATGGAGGCAAGCGTATGTAACTGTAACAGATGGCCTGCTTTCTCATGCAAATAAACAATTTGAAACACCTTATTGGAATATTTTTGATGGATGGTATAATTGCGTTTGGAACACGTATGATCCTAGAGTTATTCGTGGTTTTATGAGTGGAAATATGGATCCATCTGCGGTAGCCGAATATTGTACTAAAATCGAAGAAGGTGAAAAGGGCGGGAGTGGAGGATTGTTTTTCAACGATGTTTTGAGAAATGCGTATTCAAATCCTGGCGAGGGAGATGCATTCAAGAGAAGTTGTAAATTTCAGAGTGGTCTTAATCCAGATTGTTCGCCAATAGTTGGTAATACTAGACTTCAAGATTTTAATTTCTCGCAACTCGATTTATTTTCTCACTACGTTGTTTACAAAAATACGAATTATCTTACCGCCTATGGTTTCAACTATTCTTGTGACAATTCGAATAATTGCAACGCAGATATAGGTGTTTTTGAGTATACTCCTGTTGGTCGGTTGAAAGAACAAAATAGTGTAGAGAGCGAATATGCCGCTTTTGTTGAACAACAGAAAACTAAATATAATCCAGAAGGAGTTCTAAAAATTCTTAATGATTCTTCGGTAATTACGATTCCTCCTTGGACTATAAGCAAGGATGCGTCGCTGTTAGTTGAAAGTGGCGTTAATAATCGTTTTTATTCTGTTTCAACTAGCGATGGTGAGTTGTATAATTCTTATTTAGTTGCTTTACAGCCAACTAGTAGTTATCTAGACAATCCTGCTTCATGGGATGCGGCTTATCATGGAAGTGAGTGGGTTGGAATCAAAGCAATTCCTGACCGCAATAATTATTTCTTGAAAGAATTGACGCACTTTTCTGACTTCAGCCAAATAGAGTCTGCGACCTCAAGAGAAACGACTTCGCCAGTGATTACTATACTAAACCCAACTCAAAGCGTTTACTCGTGGGGCGAACCACTTTCTTTGGCATATACTACTCAAGATGCAAGCGGAATTCAAGATTTTGCTTCCTTTATTGACAACGTCAAAGTTGGCAGGAATTCACGAATTTATTCCAGCATTTTCATTGACGGAATTCATACGTTCAAGGTTGCTGCTCTTGATGGCAGTGGTAACGAAGCAGTGAAGAATGTTTCTTTTGAATTGCGCAGAGTTCCTGGTGACGTTAATATTGATGCTAAAGTTACTTTAGCTGATGCAATGATTGTTGCTAGAAAAATTGGTGTAAACGTGACTAGTGAGTATTATGACGCGTTTGCCGACTTAAACGAGGATTGGGTTATTAACCAGACGGATTTGGATTTGGTTTTTGAAGAGTTGAATTAAAATGACGAAAATTGCTTTATTAATGTTGTTGGTTTTCGCTTCAATTGTTTTCGCTGAAACTACCCTTATTAACGCAAATAAAGATGCTCGCGTAGAGTCTGCTTACCCGACTCAGAACTTTAACGGTAAAAACTTAGGTGTTGGTAGAGAGCTCTTTCCGGTTTCTTCTGATAAAAATACTTTTATAGGCTATTCATCGCAAATTGAGGGTTCTTGGGATTCAAATAGGGTTATAGACGAAGCAATGTGCAGGGTTTACTACGAAAATCATGCACTGCAATATGCGACGGTTTACTTCAATACCGTTACTAGCGATTGGGATGAAAATACTATTACGTACTATACTCAACCTAACCTTGGTTACGTTATTTCTTCTAAAACTTACGATGATTTTACTAACAATCCACCTACTTTCACTTACGTTGACTGGAATTGCACGCAAGAATTTAGGACTGCTTACCAAAACAGCGCGCCGTTGAGAGTGGCATTTACCTTTTATGCTCCCGTGAGTAGTTTCCCGAATTACATTAACATGACTTCGAAAGAAAGCGGTACTTATGGGCCTCAAGTAGTGGTTGATTGGCACATTCCTATTCCGAACAGCCCGCCGAATTGCGAGTTTTATCCGCTTTCAGACCCGACTATTAACGAAACAATGAACCAGCAATTCGACGCTTATTGCACTGATGCGGATAATGATGAGTTAACGTACAATTGGTTTGTTGATGAAGACTCGAGTCCTGTTGATTTTGACCAAGAGTATATTTTCCAATCTGACTACACTTCTTCAGGAGTGCACGCTATTACCGTCAAAATTAGCGATGGAAATGTTTCGCACGAGGTTATACATTCGTGGGCTTTGAATGTTTTGAATGTTAACCGGCCGCCTGTTTGTTCTGGCTTTACTCCAGCGAACGCTAACATGAATGAAGGTGAAACTAAAGAATTCGAGGCAGTGAATTGTTCTGATTCTGATGGTGACGAGATTTACTTTTCTTGGGACTTAGACCAACAACCCGTTGGAATGGACTGGGAAACATATTCTTATTATGCTAACTTTAATTCATCTGGGCAACATGCGGTGGCGATAAATGTTACTGATCCATATGGAGCGTTGTTGCAGCATTCTTGGAACTTTAATGTGCAGAATGCGTTCACGCCGAACTTTATTGCGGTTCAAAATGCTTCAAAGAAGGTTGGTTTGCCTTTCAATGTAAGTGTTGTTCTGAGTGAAGAGGCGCTAACTAATGGTATTGAGTTTGACTTGCGTTTCAACAAGAATGTTTTGAACGTAGTTTCGCTTTCACCAATTGACTGCGTAAACAGTTTCCTTGATTTTGATGGGAAAGAAGTTTTTGGTTTCGCTGACTACAACAACACGGTTGGTTTGATTCGTTATCGCTGCGTGCGCATTAACGCGTCCGGCATTGCAGGGAATGGTTCTTTATTGAATATTACTTTCTCGGGTTTAGTTGCGGGTTCGAGTCAATTTTACTTTTCGAGTGTAAGTGTTTACGATGACGACGAGTACGATCCGCAGGACTTGGGTAATTACGATTACAAAAACGGTTTAGTTACTGTTCTTCCAAGTAGTTTGTCTTACTTGAATATTACGAGCAAGATTAAAGTGAATGCTTCAATTGCAACGCCTAGGCCTTATGTTACTCCCACGCCCACTCCAACGCCTACTCCAACACCTACCCCCGAGCCTTGGTTTTTTGATGGTTGGAGCGCAAGACTGCCGGTTAATGTAAGTGAAAACAAAGGAATAACTCGTAATAATGAACCGATTGAGGTTTGCATTGACTTTGCATCTATTGCGCCAAGCAATAAGCCACTTAATTTCACTAAAGAAGCTAGATTGAGTATTAACACCAGCGATGGAGAGAAAGAGATTCCTAGCTTTGTTTACGATGAAGCTTACTCGAACGGCAAAGTTGATTTTGCTTGCGTTAAATTCCAGGTGAACGTTAGTTCTACTGCCGATTCGTCTCACGCTCAGAGGAACAAAACTAATTTCTTTGTTTACTGGAGTAATTCGAGTGTGGAGAAACCAGTTTACTTACCTGATTCGCAATTGAGGGCTTATTCTGCCGGGGTTGAGAACTCTAAAACAAACATTAGTTGGGCGGACGGACTTTACAAAGTTGGGGCGAGCGAACCAGGGATTTTCGTTTGGGATTGCAATGGGCCTTATGATTGCACCTCGTTTGTACCTTCAATTCGTAAAACTACTTTAAGCAATAATGGTGTTTTTGCTGCTGTGCAAACTGTTGGTGACGGGTCAAGTAAGAATGGAAGTACTTTCACGCTAAATAACACTATGGAGTGTTACGCTAATTATCCTTGGTGTAGTTTTGAAATGAATGTTACTAGCGATCAATACCTTGCTGCTTTCTTTATGCGCATGTCCCCCGGTTCAGCAACTCTTTACAAGCCGTCAGTTGATGCTTTCTATGAATTTTCTAACGGGCCTTACGCTATTGAGAACGGGCGTGACACGCACAAGCTTTCTTTGCTTCCCCTTACGTACTCTCGCTTAAACATGACTTCTGAAAACGGGTCAGATTGGCGTTGGTCTGTGGGTTTTTTTAATAACAGTAACGAGTACTTTTGGAAGTCGGGTTCTTACACCTGGGAGTTTTATCCTTATGGAACATACGTGATTAACGGCTGGTGGGGCGAAGTTTATGGTAATTATTATGCTAACCAACAAACTGAAATGAAAGCGTTGTCTAATCCATTAACTTATTTCTTGAGCGAACCACAGTTTAAGTGATTAGTTTTAGAAAAATAGTTAAGTCTAAATTGGTTTCTTGTGTTTAATTAATGGTTTGAAAATGGCGGAATTTACTAGGCGTTCTAAATTACCTGACTACCACCCGCGTTTTGTTGAATCATTGTTTAAAAAAAAGTTTCCTTTACCTGACGATCCCATTCTCAGGAAAGCAGTATTAGGTTTTACTGCGGGAGCTTCAATTCCTTTAGCTGGAAAAGAACGCGAGGAGTTTATAAAAAAATATTTTTTTGAGAAGCGCAGTGAAATAGCTGGAACAAAAGCCGTTTCGTTAGAACCTAAGTTTCTTCGTTTTCCTTTGCTTGTTAGAGAGGGTGGTTTGGACTTAATTAATTTGATTGAAAAGATTAAGAATGGAAAGGAAGAGATGGGGGTTGTTAAGAATATTACTGAAAAACGTTATTCGCTTCTGCGCAATGCTTTAACGGGCTATAAGAATAAAGGATTTAGTTTTAAGGAAGCATTTGAAAAAACGCGTGCTGAAGCAGAATGTTTTAGTAATGCAAATCCTTTAGAACGCTATATTGATTTCTTGCTTTTGAGACACAAGCCTTTTCTTACAGAAGTAGAATCGTTGTTTAATTAGATTTTCTTTAAGTGGTAGAATTCGTGGTCTTTTTCAAAGGGATTTAAATCGAGTTCTTGAATTAACTCGAATTTTTCTTGTAGTTCGCGTTTGGCTTTAGCGTACGTTTTCTTCGGATCTACCGTCGAGTCAATTGACTGGGATTTTAACGCGAGTAAAGCGTGTCCTCCATCTTCAAGAAAGCGCGAGTTTTCAATCATTATTCTAGTTTGATCTCGGTCAGCTACGTCTTCAAAAACAACGTCTACTTTACCTACTTCCTCGTATTCCTCTGGCTTGCGTGCATCCGCGAGTATTGGCGCCATGTTTTCGCGTTTTTCGCAAACAGGAATCAAGCGCTGCATAGCTACTTTAGAAAACTCAACGCAGTAAACAAAACCTTTTCTTCCCACTATGTCTGAAACGAATGAAGGCGTTACTCCTTGCGCTGCACCCAAGTACAATACGTTTGAACCTGGTTTTATAGGCAAGTCAAGCAAGCCTTTCTTGATTGCTGCAGATAACTTGCTGTGGTTAGGATCCCAAACTCTGTATTCAATGCCTTTTTCCTTGAACGTGCTCTCGTTTTTTACGCGAAATCCAGGAATCATGCTTTTAGTGCAAATCCAGTTGCTTGCTTCAAAAACGTTTTCAAAAATTTTCTTCATTTTAAATAATTAGTTGTTTTAGTTATTATTAGCTTAAGGGTTTAACTTATTTCGTTTATTTTCTTTTGAATTATTTCCCTTCGCTTGAGCATTTTGATTTTCCAGCGAGTGTCTTCTAACACGCCGTTGGATTCACGTTTCAACTCGCTTGGGTTAATGCTTTTTACTAGTGCTTTTACTCTTTGTTGCAGAGTTTGACGATAATTATTTTTTAAGTAGTCGTCGCACTTTTTTAATTCTTCTCTTAGTTTCTTTTTAAAATCAGATGTCATTTATAAGTACTTATGTGTGAGCTTGCTCTTTAACGTTTGTAGTAAGGTCGTTTTAACGGTGGTTTCCAGTGGTGCTTCTTTTTTTCGGGTGCTTCATGAATTTGTTTCAAGCGTTTTTCAAAGTCGTTTTTTAGTTTTTCAACAATGTCGCGCTTCGTGTAGTAATCTGCTTTAGCTGCTATAGATATTTTTGCTGCTAGCGCGCGAGCTATTTTTCCTCGTTTTGATTCTGGCGCAGCGTTTACTGCTGGGTGCATGAATATTATTCCGTGTTTTGGTGGCAGAGTGTGTGACCGCAAGTGCTTGAATAAAGAGCGTTCTGCTCCAATAACTTGAATTGTTGAAGAAGGCATTTCAGCTAAGTTTTCCAGGCTTCCTGCCAAAGCAAGGAATCTTCCCGCTAAGTTAGCTCCTGCGAGAACGAAAACATTAGGCATTATTTCGCGAATGGTTTTTTCCAAGTAATCTTCAGACTCGCTTTTTAGCTTGCTTATTTCCCTGATTGTTGAAGCTAGCGTTTGCAGTGCTTTCTTGTCTTGAAGCGAAAAATCTGTTCCGAAACTGTTTTCTTTTCTCTCGAGTATCTTGAGGGCTTGTTTTTCGCCAAGTATTTCTTGAAGCTTATCGAATTCAAAGTCTTCCTTGCAGCCGAATTCAGCAAACAAGTTTATTATTGCGTCGTCGTTTCCAGATATTTCCGGAAAATTAAGTCTAGCCCACTCTAGCATTCTTGAGTAAAGCAAGCTCTTGACTTTGTCTGTATCGTCAATGCATCTTATCGTTTGAATTGCTAGAATGTCTTTCCCAATTCCTTTTTTTATTTGCTTCTTGGCTTTTTCCAGGAACTTTTTTCGTGTATCTAACTGCATTTTAATAACCTTTGAATTATTATTATTCTTTGAACACTTATTTAAGGTTAATATAATGAAGTCGTTTGACGAAGTAGTGAACTTGTGTGCCAGGCGGGGTTTAGTTTTCCCTACTAGTGAATTGTACGGGCCAGTAAGCGGTTTTTTTGAATACGCTTATTACGGCATTGAATTAAAGAGAAGATTAGAACAGTTGTGGTGGAAGCGTTTTGTTCAAGACCGTGATGACGTGGTTGGTTTAGACGGAGCGTTGCTTTTGCCTGAACGCGTTTTCAAGGCGTCAGGACACTTGCAGTACTTTACTGACCCTTTAGTTGAATGCAGGAAGTGCAAGTCGCGTTTTCGGGTGGACGAGTTAGTTTCAGAAGAATTAAAACTCGATGTTGAAGGCTTGAGTGAAGAAAAATTAAGCGAGTTACTGCGAAAACACAAATTGTCTTGCTTGAAGTGTAAAGGCGAGTTGAGTGAAGCTAGGAATTTCAACTTGATGTTTGAGTCTAAGGCTGGTCCTGCTGAAGAATCGTTGAAAGTATTTTTGCGTCCTGAAACTGCTCAAAACATTTTTTTGGCGTTCAAGCAAATTACTTCTTTCTCTAGAAAAAAACTGCCTTTCGGCGTGGCGCAAGTGGGTCGTGCTTTCAGGAATGAGATTTCTCCGCGTAACTTTTTGTTTAGAACTCGCGAGTTCACTCAAATGGAGTTAGAGTATTTTGTTCACCCTAAAAAGAAAAACGATTTTTCCTTGACTGAAGAACAGTTGAGTGTTGAATTGCTTGTTTTGACTGCTGTAGAACAAGAAAAAAAGCACGCGGGTAAAAAGCTTTCCGTAAAAGAATTAGTTAGTGGAAAGATAGTGAAGAGCAAGGTAATGGCTTACTGGATTGCTGAATTCGCTTTGTTTTTCAAGGACTTGGGTTTAAGGAACTTGCGTTTGAGACAGCACACGCAAATTGAATTATCGCATTACTCGAAGGAAACGTTTGATTTCGAGTTTGAGTATCCCGGCATGGGTTGGCGGGAATTAATGGGTATTGCTGACCGCGGTGATTTTGATTTAGCTTCTCACTCGAAGGAATCCAAGAAAGATTTAAGCGTGATGGATTTAGCTTCAGGAGAACGAGTGTTGCCTCACGTTATAGAGCCGTCACTGGGTTTGGATAGGTTGTTTTTTGCTTTGCTTACTGAAGCTTTCGACGAGAGGACTGAAGGCGGGGAAAAGAAGAACTTGTTGCGTTTGAATGCTTTAGTTGCGCCAGTGCAAGTTGGTGTTTTTCCTTTAATGAAGAAAGATGGTTTGGCTGAGAAGGCGCGGGGAGTTTTTGATTTACTGAAGAAGGATTTCGTGTGCGAGTATGATGATGCGGGGAGTATTGGAAAGCGTTACGCTAGAATGGATGAAATTGGTTGTCCGTTCTGTATTACTATTGATTATGATTCTTTAGAAAATAATGACGTTACTTTACGTGACCGTGATTCTACAGTACAGCGGCGTGTTAATGTTAGCGAGTTGAGTGGAGAACTGCGTTCTTTGTTTGCAGGAAAGATAGGGGAGTAAAGTGTTGGGTTTTTTGTTTGAGAGCTTGGGTTATTGTGTAGAACCTGAAAAACTTGCTTTCAAGAAAAAAGAGGCGCGTCTTTACAAGGGCGTTTTATTGATTTCTAAGTATGCTGCTGTTTACGGGTTTTTTTTGGGTGTTGCTGTTGTTTTGTCTTTTTTCTTTCTAGTTGATTTTATTTCTTTGCCTTTTCCTTTCAGTGGGTTGTTAGGTATTCTTAGTTTTGTTGCTATTCCTTTGATTACTGTTTCTTTTATTGTTGTTTCAGTTGTTTTGAGTTTGGTTGTGAGTGGCTTGATTCACTTGATTGCCATGATTTTCGGTGGGCACGGTTCTTTTGAAGAATTTTTTTACTTGAATAGCTTGCTTTACCCTTCTCTTTCAGTAATTACTTTTGCTTTGTTTTGCATTCCTTTTTTAGCTTCAGTAATTACCTTTTTATGGTACTTGTACGTGCTTTATTTATACTTTAGAATCGTGCAGATAGTGCACAAAATATGGTTGGTTTGAAGGTGGTTTTGAAATGATTGAGGAATTAAAGAACTCTTTTGATTATTGTATTGATCCTTTTAGTGTAGCTAATCGAAAGAAGGAAGCTGA
>JBDRBT010000019.1:0-3278 GCA_043822385.1 Microcaldota archaeon
GTCGAAACCGTGAAAAACGCCTAGAATCTTTGAGTAATTCATTCCGCAACTATTCTTCATGTTGTTAACGAAAGCACGCAGCCAAATATTGCAAAAGAAAAAGTCGATGTTAGGAATATCCTCCGCCAACATCCACTCGTCGCCATCGCTCTTCATAATTTCTTCACTAAACCCTTACTAGCATCAACTTCTATTAAGTCCCCGTCCTTGAAAATCTTTGTTGCTACCTTAGTGCCGACAACGCACGGCTTGCGCATTTCCCTAGAAACAATAGCAGCGTGACACGTTAAACCACCAATGTCAGTAACAATCGCACTAGCCTTCCTCATTGCAGGCACCAAATCAGGAGTAGTAGCAATTGAAACAAGCACGTCGCCTTCATTCATTTTACTCAGGTCCTCAGGCCTATTAATTATTTTCACTATTCCTTTAACAAAGCCAGGGCAAGCACAAGAACCGTTCAGCTCACTAGCTTCTTCAATTTTTTCTTGCGCGAAAATCTTTTTCGCTTCACTAGTTTCCTCCGACTTAAAGAAAACTAGATTCCAGTCTTTTTCTTTTCCGTACAAGCCGAAAACACACTCCTCAAAACGAGAATCCAATAATTCCTTAGAAAACTTGCCACTAATTAATTCAAGCGGAATCAAACAACGAATTTGGCGTAAAGACAAACCCAATCGCTTAGCTAATTCTTCTTGAACAAAACCTAAAGCAAAAAAAGAGTAATTCATTGCTTCCTTTCTATAAGCTTTCAGAAACATTACTTCCCGCGCTAAATCAATAACGCGCTTTTCTTCCTCACTAAAAAGAACTTCCAACTCTTGCTTGTGCGCACTTAATTCCCTAGCTTGTTCAAGAGAATCTTGCCTAAGCTGCACAGGATTCTTTTCAACTAACGCAAGCAGCTCGCTAGTGAATTCTTTTTCAGTCCAAGCAGGACCACTGTAACCGTAATAAAGCCAACCATACTTTTTCGCGTGCTCGCGAATACACGCGTAAGGCACTGCGTTACCAAACTCGCAAGCTAACGAAATTAATTCATCAAACTCTTTCTTTGCAGTAGTCTCTTCATCAGGGGTAGTTAAAATAACAAGCGCTTCAGGAACACTAAAACCTTTTTTCTTTAATTCAGCTTCGTGTGCACTAAGCGTTTCGTGAAGTTTTTTCGAAACTAATTCAGACTGAAAATCAATTATTGTCACGAGCATTGCCCAAGAAAGCATTACCGACAACTTCTCGCACTGCACATCAACAAGCGAATACAATTCCGCTGTAGAAACTTTCGTTAAATCTCGCTCTGCAACTTTTTTAGAAAAACTAGTCAAGTCGTCAGACAAACCAACTAACGTTTTTTTAACTAAAGGAAAGAAACTCGCGTCACTAATCATTTTGTTGAAAGCAATTCTAGCTGCAGTAAAGTATTCTTCATTCAACCACGCAACCATGTGGTCTTTCTGCAAGTGAACGTAACACTCGAAACCAACGCCAATTCGTTCTTGAAGCTTATTGAACGCGAGAATAAACTGGTAAAAACTAGACACGCTAGCCCCGTCTTCCTCATTCAAAATACTAAAATTACTCACGTTTTCTTTACCCTACCTTTATTTGCATCTACTTCCACCAAGTCGCCGTCCTTCAACCACTTTGTAGCGATCTTAGTTCCAATAACGCAAGGAATTTTCAATTCACGACTCACTATCGCAGCGTGACACGTAACTCCACCCAAGTCAGTAATTATTGCGCTAGCCTTCTTCATTGCAACAACAATATCTGGATTAGTATTGTGCGCAACCAACACGTCGCCGTTTTGCATTTTAGTCATTTCTTCAGGGGAATTAATTATGCGCACCGCGCCCCTAGCAAAACCAGGGCAAGCACAAGTTCCTTTTAATTCCGTAATTTCCGTACAGGCAATAGGCAAGTTTAAGTTTGTAACAAAGGTTTTTGCTTCCTCACCGTAAAGAAACTCATGCCCACCTGGAGAAGAAATAGCAAAAACATGATACTTAAGTCTCTCCCGCAAGTCATTAACAGAAAAAACACTATTCAACAAAGCAGGGCCTACTTCCCAACACAAGAAAGCACGAAACTCGTCTAGAGTAATATTCAAGCGCTTAGCTATTTCCTTAAACAATCGCTCTCCCCTATAAAGCGCTAAGTACAAGCCATCTTTGCGGTAACCCTTGTAAAAAACCATGTCGCGAGCAATAGAAATCAAGAGTGCATGCTTTTCATCAACGCCTAATTCAATCAATAATTTTTCTTGCGTTTCTCTAGTTAAACTAGGCATTTCGTCAATAGCATTTATTTTTTCTTGAAAAGCAATTTTTTGATTAAGCAAGACAGATAAAGACTCGATAAAATGCGTTTTAGACCAAGCAGGACCAACATACATGTAAGGAATCCAACAAAACTCTTGGTAATGCGCTTCAATTTCTCCCGCAAGCTTTTCTTTAAACAAAACAAGAGTTTTTTCATCCTTGGAAGCAAGCAACGCTATTTCAAGCAAGTTTTTTTCTTCTAGCTTAATAGGCGTAAGAACAGTTGGAGTCGTTAAAACAGCAAAGACTTCATTAACTTCCAAATCGCTTTTGCATTTAGTTTTCAAGTATTCCTGCAAATAATTACTAAACAACTCATTGTAATCAACAATGTAAGCAAACAAGCCAGACAAGTGAGCTAACCGGTAAACATTCATTAACTCGTCAAACAACGCAAACAATTCTGGATCGCTGAGCGTCGATTCATTAGTTTCAAAAACTTTTCTAGACACTCGACGAAGCTCTTTTCCATTTTCTAGAACAGCATTATTCAATTCCTCTGCATAACCAGGATCAGCAAGAATGCAGTTCAAAATGTATTCAGCAGCCTCATCCAAATCCTTCTTTTTAACAATAAGCAAGCAATCATGGTTTTGCGATACTAATACTAACTTAGAAAAGTTTTTTTCAAAACCAAAATCTTTAGCATTCAACGCAAAATTAGCGTAAATACTAGTAAGAGACATATTAGTTCCCCTAGGTACTTCCTCCATCAAAAACCATTCACTAGTCATACTTTCCTCACCAAACCCTTCTTCACATCTATCTCAACTAAATCTCCATCCTTCAGCCAGCTAGTAACAATCTTCAAACCAACAATGCAAGGAATACCTAATTCTCTAGAAACAATAGCAGCGTGGCAAGTAATTCCGCCTTCGTCAGTTAGAATAGCTGACGCTTTCTTCATTGCAGGCACTAAGTTAGGATTAGTAGCATGAGAAACCAACACGTCGCCAG
>JBDRBT010000020.1:0-32428 GCA_043822385.1 Microcaldota archaeon
TCGGCAGGAGCATTCCTATTTTTAGTTGATTTTTTTCATTATGATTTTGAATACTAGTGTTTTGTCTGCTAGTGCGTGGTTGAAGTCTACTGTAACGTTGTTTGACTCGATTTTTGTTATTAATCCGGTTGCGCCTGAATTAGTTTGAAGTGAGTCGCCTTCTTTAGGTGCGTCGCCTAGTTGAGTAGTTAACTCGTTCAAGTCAATTATTAAAACTAAGTTTTCATCACGGTTGCCGTAAGCGTCTTCAGGTTGAATCGTAATGGTTTTTTCCTCGTTTATTTTCATTCCAACTACTGCTTTGTCAAAACCCTTAATCATTTGACCTGATCCAACCGTGAATTCCAACGGCTCATAGTAAGGTCTAACCGGTAATCCGGCCTTTTTTGCTTCGCTCTCAATTGACGTATCGAAGAGTTTTCCTGAATCAGCGTAAGAACCAACGTAATCAACTTTTACTACATCGCCTGCTTTAACTATTTCCTCCATTGCATTACCACCTGTAATATTAATTGAATTACTAGCGTTGTTTGCGGGCTGTCCGCTTTCAACACAACCAAACAAACAAAAACTCAACAACAAAATAATTACTGCGTTTTTCGTTTAAATCACCTTTTTTTAATAAATGGTTTAAGTGTTTCATTAAAAATGTTTTTCGCTTCAGAATGATGTGAAGAAAGTACTACTACCATGTTGCCTTCGTTTGGTTTTAGTATTTTTTCTTTTCCGTCTTTATTGTAGAAAGCAAAAGGTTTCCGGGTAACACTTTGTCCTACTATGAATTCATGAAACGGAATTTTTTTTTCTACGTTTTTTTCCAAGAGTTTTTTTAACTCCCCGTTTTTTAGTAGTTTTTGCCCCTTAGCAGTCAAGTTTTTCAAGTGTATGAGTGAAATGTTTTCACCTAGTTCTTGTAGTTTTCCGTGTTCGCGTAAGTCTGCATCATAATTAATTATTCCAAAACTAGTTTTTTGATCTAGTTGATTCGTGAAAAAAGCATTACCGAGTTTTAGTATGGAATGTATTTTTGGGTGCGCGTATAGTTTATTATAAGTTTGAAACTCATCCCCGGTTCTTAACTCTTTTAAATCAAGCATTTTTTCTTTAAGTCCTATTTGTACTGCCTTGTTTAGAGCTGCTCCATTTAGGGTTATTGGGAGCCCTTGGTATCCTTCTTGCCAGTTTAACAATAATAATTTAAAGAATCTTTTAGCTATTCCTTCGTTTTTCATTACTATTTTACTGTTGTTTAGAGTGAAATTGTTTTTCATTTCTTTTACTGCTTTACGTACTTTTTTTACTCGTTTGTTTCTCCCAAATAAGCGTTGAGCGTCTAGAGCGGCGTATGACATTCTGTCGGCGTATTCGGTTAGTATTACGCCTTCTTTTTTTCCGGCCGCGTAGTCTGCGACTAGCTTAGGGTTTAGTCCGTGTTTTTTTAGTTGTTTTCCTAGTTTGCCGTCGCGTAGTTCTTTTTGTAAGTACTCGTCATGGTCTAGCCCTATTTGTTTTTCTATTATTCTATCAACTTCGTGTGAAAAAACAGGGTGTCCTAAGTCGTGTAGTAGAGCTGCCATCCTTAAGTGGGTCTTTTTTCTTTCATTAAGTTTTAGTGAGTCTGCTATTTCTGAGGTGTAGTGCATTGCTACTATGGCGTGTGCTCCTCTGGAAATATCCCCGAAAATGCCAGATCCTTCATGTAGGCTTAACTGGCTCCTGCTTTGTAGTATTACTTTGTTTGCTACGTTTTTTTCTGCTTCGGAATAATTCCCCGCTGCCCCTAAGTTTGGAAAGATATAATCCCAATCCGGCGCAAAATTGCCGTATTTTCTTTCAAATTTGGTGTGGGCGCGCTTTGCTTCGCTTGTTATTCTATTAGCGAGATTGGAATTGATTTTTTTACTCATTTTATACTATAATTTAACTAGGTAGTTTGTTAAACTTTGTTTTTGAGAATTAGTTTTTTTAAAGGAAGAAAGAAAAAGGAGAAATAAAAAATTATTTTTTTTCAGAAAGAGGCCTTATTTCTTCTTCTTTTTTTTCTTTGCCATTTTTTTACTCCCTCCGAAGCAAGTTTAAGAAAAAAGCGTTTTTGGCTTTTCCTTAATCTCGTTATTCTGGCTAAGCTTTTATACCTTACTGTGGCTTTTTTCCTTTTAGATCTTTGAGCGCTATAAACACGCTGTTACTAAAACTAGTTATTATGCGTCGTTCTTTTGCTTTTTTATTATACTCAAAAGAGTCTTTATACGGTTTTTTAGAGAAAACAGGGTGTCCCCATAGTGTCTCGCCGTATTTGTGTTGTAATTCAGTTACTAATAAATCTGTTATGCTGTTTTTTTGTTCTTGCAAGGATAACCTCATTATTTCGGGGTATTTTGCTCTAATTCCGCGTATTATGTCTTGTAATGTTGGTTTTAATTCGTTTGTTTGTTTTGGAAGTTGTTCTAATTTTTTTATCCAGTTTGTGTGTTGATCTTTTATTTTTTGTTCTTCTACCCCTGTTGACAAGGGTATCATGAATACGCTTTTATCTGGAATTTTTTCAGTGGTTTTTGGATGGTATCTTGAATCCAGTACGAAGCCGTTGCTTATAGCGAGGTTTCTTCCCCCTGGACTTACTGCGTAAATAAATATTTTTGTTGATTTGCGTTGTTCTGCCAGGCGTATACCTGTTTCAACTAGTGCTTGTCCAACTCCTTTTTTTCTGTATTTTGGATCAATCATTATATCTATGAATTGATAGTGGTGGCCAAAAAGCTGTGGTTTGAATGTGGTTACATTTTGTATTAAGCTATTAATGTCGTGTACTCTTCGTGTAGCGCTAGCCCACGCGCCTATTATCTCGCCTTTCGAGTTTACTGCTTTTAATACGTCAGTGTTATTTATTCGTTTGATCCAAGTTGGTCTATTTGCTCTATTTCCGCCAGTTCCTTTGAAACAAGCTTTTTCTAAATTCATTATTTGGTCTAAATCTTCAAGCGTGGCGGTTTTTAGTTCTATGCCTTTAATTTTTCTTTTTAGTTTAGGTATTTTAGGCGTTAATCGTAAGTTGTGAGTAATTCTTAATTTTAATTCCGTTAAAGGAGTTAATCTGCTTATTAGTAGTTTAGTGTCTTGAAGTGTTTCGTTGTCGAGGACGTGTTGTTGGTCTTTGAGTTCCACCCACTTCTCGCGCACGGTGGCACCCATTTGTTTAGCGTCTTCTATTACTTCCGTTAGATTAGTATCGCCTACTAGCAAGTATTCTTTTTGAGGTACTTTAATTATTTTCTTTTTATTCCAGGGCAATTTAGCCCTTATCTCTTTTATATTCCCGGGCGCTTTAGCTATTATCTCGTTTATTCTCATTTTTACCTATTATTTTTATGTTACGCGCTCTTTAACGAGTTTTCGCTCGGATTTTTTTGGTAGTCTTCCTTTAGCGACCTTGAAAAGTAGGTTTGAGTTTTAACGTTTTCTTTTCGGTATATTGTTTGCACTATGCGGGTTAATTCGTCAGCGTTTTTAGCTCTGAAGTAAATCATTAAGTCGAATTCACCGCTTACTGCGTAAATATCACTTATTTCCGGCATTTGCATTAAGTCCTTCAATACTTTCGAGTAGTGTTTACCTGGAACTGAAACGCCAGTCAAGCAAGCTAAATCCATCCCCATTTTTTTGTAGTCAAGGCGGACGCTGTAGCCGGTAATTACTTTGTTTTTTTCAAGGATTTTAATTCGATTAATTATAGTTACTGGTGAAGTATCTATTTTTCTAGCGAGTTCCCTCCAGCTTTGCCTTGAATTACTTCGTAATTCTTGAATTATTTTCAAGTCTAATTCATCTAACTTAAATGAGGGCTTTTCGCTCTTTTTTTTACTTTTGTTCATTTTTAACGCCTTTTTCTTTACTTTTGTTAATTAAATTGCAGTTAATATTTATTAACGTTCTTGTAGCTTATCTTAACAAAGAGACAAATTCGTGGTAGTGGAGGAACTGTCTTATTCACGTAACCCTAAGGAGGCAACCTCCATTCTTCCTACTTGCTTTTTATTTTTTCGTCTTCTATTTTGTGCAAAACAATCTCCACGTTTTCAAGAGCGTTTTCATTTAATTCGTATTCGCCCCACTTTATTTCAGCGTTTAATTGCTTAGAAATTTTTTCTGTAGTGAAAGGCACGATTGGATTGAGTAAGGCAGTTAAAACTAAAACTGCTTTTGCTGATAAGAATAAAACCGTGTTTGCTTCGTTTTCTTTCAATAGTTTCCAAGGTGCCCTGTTGTTAAAGTACTTGTTGCATTCTGTAGAGAACGCAATTATTTTTTCTAAAGCTCGTTTAGCATCTGGTTTCTCGTATTCTTCAGCTACTTCATCAGAAATTTTTAATATTTTTTCTTTGAATTCAGAGTCTTCCTTCGAGTATACTTCAGGTTTTGGTATTACGCTGTTGGCTTTAGTTTTAATTATTGACAAGACGCGGTAGCAGTAATTACCGTAATTATCAATTAATTCAGAGTTTACTTTAGACTGGAATTCCTTCCACAAGAAATTCCCGTCGCTAGTGTTGTTCGGGGTTGTAGCCGTTAAGTAATAACGCAAGTAGTCTGCTGGAAAGTCTTTCAAAAAGTCTTTAATTAACAAGACGTTTCCTCTGGACTTACTCATTTTTTCGTTTTCTAAATTCAAGTATCCTTTGGTTGGCATTCTTTCCGGTGTAGCGTAGCCAGCGAAGTAAAGCATTGCTGGCCAGAACAAGTAGTGAAAGTACTGTATGTCTTTGCCAATGAAGTGAATTAGTTTAACGTCTTTAGTCCAGTATTCCTTCCAATTCAAGGAGTGGTCGTCGCAGTATTTTTTCGTGCTTGAAACATACCCAATTGGAGCATCGAACCACACGTAAAAGAACTTGTCTTCGTGTTCAGGGATTTTAATTCCAAAGTAAGGCCCGTCTCGAGTAATATCCCAGTCTTGAATTCCTTCCTTCACCCAGTTTTTCAAGTAATTAACAACGTCTTTCTGTAGTAATTCCTTTTCCAAGTACTTGTCAACGAAGCCCTTGCACTTGCTTAAAGCAAAAAAATAGTGATTACTCTTCTTTCGCACCGGCTTGCTTTTGCATACAACGCAATAAGCTTCCTTTAATTCAATAGTAGTGTAAACTGCTCCACATGCTTCGCAATTGTCTCCATACTGGTCTGAAGCACCGCATTTAGGACACTTGCCTTTAATGTAACGATCAGGTAAGGCGCGGTTGCATTTACTGCAATAATTTTGTTCTATTTCTTTTTCGTAAATTAATCCTTCTTTTTTTAGTTTCAAGTAAAACTCGCTAGCTAACTCGTGGTTTTCTTTAGAATCAGTATAGTAAAACTCGTCAAAAATTATTCCTAAGTCCTTCAAGTCCTTAAAGTGTTTTTTTCTGTATTCTTGCGTTAATTCTAAAGGCGTTTTTCCTTGCTTTTCCGCGTTTATTTCAATCGGAGTGCCGTGGTCGTCGCTAGCACAAACAAACAAAGAGTCTTTACCGCGTAGTTTACAGTATCTTGAAAATACGTCTGCAGGCAAGTAAGTGCTTCGAGGGTGCCCTAAATGTAGCTCGCCGTTAGCGTAAGGTAATGCTGCTGTAATTAAGTACTTCATGAAGGATATTTTGAGGAAAGCAATTTAATTAGGCTTCGTTGATTGTCTTAAACAAAACTTTTTTAACTTGTTTTTTCAGAGTATTATGCTATTGTTTTTCTTAATCAACTAACGCTTGTTTTAAATGTTTGAAAAGGGGGGTTTTAACTATATGACTCAAGGAAAATTGAATGGTCAACAAGTCTTAATTTTACCGGAAGGAAGCTCAAGAATTCTAGGTAGAGACGCTCAAAGAAGTAATATTGCTGTTGCGTATGCTGTTGCTTCAGCTGTAAAAAGCACGCTTGGTCCGCGCGGCATGGATAAAATGCTCGTGTCTGACATGGGTGACATCATAATTACTAATGACGGCGCAACGATTTTGAAGGAAATTAATGTAGAACACCCAACCGCTAAAATGATGGTTGAAATAGCCAAGACGCAAGATAGTGAAGTTGGTGATGGTACTACTACGGCGGTAGTGCTTGCTGGAGAATTGCTTAAGAAATCTGCAGATTTGTTGGATCAAAGCATTAATCCGTCAATAATTATTACGGGTTTCAAGAAAGCTTCAAAACGCGCTATAACTACTTTGAAGGAAGTATCACAAAAAGTAGAACTTAAGGACACGCAGATTCTGGAAAAAATTGCGGGAATAGCAATGGGTTCCAAAACCGTTTCTTCAGGCGAGGCTAAAGACTTTTTAGCAAAGTTAGTTGTTTCTGCCATGACGCAAATTTCAATGAAGACGGACTCTGGCTTTGAGGTTGACAAGGATTACATCAAGCTAGAGAAAAAGCAAGGTGGAGACGTTTTGGATACTAGCGTTATTAACGGTGTTTTGATTGACAAAGAAATAGTTCACTCTGGAATGCCTAAGCAATTAAAGAACGCTAAAATTGCTTTGCTTGACGTAGCGATTGAAATAGAGAAAACCGAGACTGACGCTAAAATAAATATTAACACTCCAGAGCAAATGACTGCTTTCTTGGAGCAAGAAGAAAAAATGCTTAAGAAAATGGTTGAAATAATTGTTTCCACTGGTTGCAACGTGTTGTTCTGCCAGAAAGGAATTGATGACGTTGCTCAACACTACTTGTCTAAGCAAGGAATAATGGTTGCTCGCAGAGTAAAGAAAAGTGACATGGAGAAACTAGCTCGCGCTACTGGCGGCAGGTCGGTTACTACGTTAGATGACTTGAGTGATAAAGATTTAGGTTTTGCTGGCAAAGTAGAGGAAAAGAAAGTAGCCGGGGAACAAATGATTTTCGTTGAAGAATGCAGGGATCCCAAGAGCGTTACTATTCTAGTTCGCGGCAGTACGCAGTACGTTGTTGATGAAGCTGAACGCTCTATTACTGATGCGTTAGGCGCGGTTTCTTCAGTGATTAAGGATGGTTACTACGTTACTGGCGGCGGTAGTGTTGAAATGGCGTTATCAATGTCTTTACGCAAGCACGCTGTTGAAGTAGGTGGGAGAGAACAACTAGCTATTCAAGCTTTTGCTGAAGCATTGGAAGTTATTCCTCGCACTCTAGCTGAAAGTTGTGGTATTGACCCTATTGATGCTATAGTAGAGTTAAGATCAAAGCACGAAAAGAAGGATTCTAATTACGGAGTTGACGTGTTAGCTGGAAAAATCGGTGACATGAAGCTTGTAGGTGTAATAGAACCTTTGCACGTGAAGAGGCAAGCTATTCAAAGCGCTAGCGAGGCAGCTGAAATGATTCTCCGCATTGACGATATTATTGCGAGCAGGGGTTCTCCAGCTCAACCTCCAGGCGGTCCTGGCGGAATGCAGGGTTTTGACTAAAAATTGCTTTAAACCTTTTTTTTCCTTATTTTTTCCTAATTTTTTTGGTGATGTGAAAGTGTCTTTAAAGATTGAACACGATCGTCCTAATTGCATTGGTTGCGGTGCTTGCGTTGCGGTTTGCCCGAAGTACTGGTTAATGCATGACGACGGCAAAAGCAGTATTGTTGGCGCAACTACGAGGAGCGACGAGTGGGAAGAGTTGGAAGTTCCTGACGCTGACTCTGATTGCAATATGCAGGCAGCTAAATCGTGTCCAGTTAATGTTATTCACGTTACTAAGAACAACGAAAAATTAGTTTAAGTTTTTTTTACACGTATTCTTTTATTAACGCACTAATGTCTACTTGAGTCGCGTCTTGTTTTACTAACGGTTTTTCTTTCAAGGAACTTATTTGTTCTTCGTAAGTAGGCGCTTCTTTTTTGTATAACACGCCTAATGGAATCTTGTCGTTATTGTTCCATTCCCACGCTTTTTCCATGGCTTTATGGTAATCGCTTGAATCGTAATCTTCACTTAATTTGTAAACTCTTTCCTGAAAGTACTTTATTGTATTAATTTTATTGAAACTCAAGCAAGGCTGCAAGCAGTCAATGAAAGAAAATCCTTTGTGTTTAATTCCTTGAATTATTAAGTCAGTTAAATGAGGAACGTCTATAGCAAAACCCCTTGCTATGAACGAACCTCCCGCGCCTAGTGCAATAGCCATTGGGTTAACTGGGTTTTCAATTACTCCTTCAGGCGTGCTTTTTGTTTTCATTCCCTTCAAGCTAGTTGGGCTGGTTTGCCCGGTAGTTAATCCATAAACTTGATTGTTTGTTACAATGTACGTAATGTTAGGGTTCCTGCGCAAGGCGTGAATCAAGTGGTTTAAACCAATTCCGTAACCATCGCCGTCTCCTCCTACTGCAATCACGTTCAAGTCGTGATTAGCTAGTTTTATTGCGAAAGCAGGTGGCAGCGAGCGTCCGTGCAAGCTCTCGAACCCGTAAGTTTTAATGTAGTGAGGTAGTTTACTAGAGCAACCTACTCCTGAAACTACTACCACGTCTTTTTGTTGAAAGTCTAATTCAACTAACGCTTTTTTTAGTGCTGCTAGAACACCAAAGTTAGGGCACCCCGGACACCAGTTGTTAGTGTGCGTTGGTTCATTGAAATTGTTTAAGGAAGCCATTTATTTCACCAGTTTTAATGCAGCGTCAACTATTTCCGGCACTATAAAAGGCCTGGCGTCGTAACGCAAGTGCGCGTGCTCGATTTTAATTCCGGTTTTTTCTCTGATTAAAGCGCGTAATTGTCCTGTAGAATTGCCTTCAAAAATTATTTTGGGTTCGTTTCCTTTCAATAACTTGATTGTTGTTTCAACAGGAAATGGTTCTAGAGCCCAGTAGTGAATTAATTTAGCGTTGATTCCTTTTTCTTGCAAGTGAAATAATGCTTCGCGAGCAACCATCATTGTAGAACCCCAGCACACTAGAGTAACATCAGAGTTTTCATTACCGAATACTCTCGGCGCTAACTCGCTTTCATGAATTACCTTCATTTTCCTAGCGCGCTTGTCTATTTGTTTAATCCTGTTTTCAGGATCTTCACTAGAGAAACCTGTTTCGTCGTGTTCGTAAGAAGAACACACGTGCATTCCGTTTGGCTGGCCGTAAACGGCTCTCTTTGAAACCCCGCTTTCAGTTAATTTGTGTCTCTTGTAGTTTTTCATTACAGCCATTTCTTCATCGGAATAAAAATTGTGTCTTTCTACGATTATTTTGTTTTGATCGAATGGCTTGACTGTGTGCATTGTTTCAGCTAAATACTTGTCTAGTAATACAATGCAAGGCGTTTGCACTTTCTCTGCTAAATCAAAGGCTTTACCTATTATTTCATAGCATTCAGTAATGTCGCCTGGTGCTAGAACTATTCTAGGAAATTCTCCTTGAGAAGCATGCAACGCGAACTGCAAGTCTGCTTGCTCCGTGTAAGTAGGCAAGCCAGTGCTTGGTCCTGCTCTCTGCACGTTTATTATTACGCAAGGCGTTTCGCTTAAGCCTGCTAGCCCTAATGCTTCAACCATTAATGAAAAACCGCCGCCGCTTGTTGCAGTTAATGCCCTTACGCCGGTTGCGCCAGCGCCAACAATCATGTTCATTGCAGTTATTTCGTCTTCAGTGTGTTTTACTACTAGGTTGTATTGTTTTTCGTGTTTAGCCATGTAGTGCAACACTGACGAGGAAGGACTCATTGGGTATTCTGCTATGAATTTGCATCCTGCTTTTATTGCTCCAATGCACGCGCTCTCGTTTCCGTTAATAAACATTTTTTCTCGTTTCTTAACTGGCTTCACGTTTATTTTGAATGGTTTTTCTTTAAGCAAGTTAGCCAAGTAATCGTATCCTTCTTTAGCGCAAGCCTTGTTTTGGTTTATTACTTGTTCTCCTTTTGTTGCGAAGGCTTTCTCAATTATTTCATTCAATGAATCGAGTTTCATTCCGAATACTGCTAAAGAAGCGCCTAAAGCAACGGTGTTAAGCATTATTGCCCCGCCGTTTTTACTAGCGATTTCAAGGAATGGAACTGAAAGCAGTCTCACGTCTTTTCTAGTTAATTCTTCTTGAGTTATGTTTACTGTTTTGTTGTCGAATAAGATTGCTCCGCCTTCAGTTAATTCTTTTTCGTGCTCTAAAACCCCTTTTTTATCAAGTGTTACTAGAACATCAATTTGATTGTAATCGTAATGACTGTAAAAATCGTTTTCTTCCGCCCTCAAAAAAACGGTGTTGTGTCCGCCCTTGATTAAAGACGGGTAATCGTTAGTTGAATAAACATTCAAGCCGTGTTTTTGCAAGCACTTAGCGAATGAAGTACTCATTACTATTATTCCTGCGCCTGCTGCGCCTGCAAACTTTATTGTTAAACTATTAGTTTTCTGCATTTTTGTTTCTCTTTAATTAAATGAGGTATAGGTTCAAGCGTGAAAAACAATAAAAAAGTAACTCCCTTCGCTAATCAGCGTTCTTTTATTTTTTGTTTTTCTCTATCTTCTTATGAATCCTTTAGTTTTGAAGCACGAAGGAAAAGAATACCACTTCGCTTTAGTTAATCATGCCCTTGCCCTTAAAAACACTTTTTCAAGTGAAATTGAAGCTTTGGTTCTAGAAGAAAATTTGCATATTTGCAGGGGGGGAAGAAAAGTAGTAATGGATTTTCATAAAATGAGGAAACCAATCTATTTTGTTGAAAACCCTGAATTAGTTAATAGCGCTGGAACTTCGATTAATGAAGCAACTGCAAGCAGTTTTTTAAAAGTTTTCGGCGGTCTTTTGATTAGTACGCCTGCTGGTCTTGCTTTGTATGCTAAGGTTTCTAAAGAGAAATTATCTCGGCGAGATTTTATAAAACATTTACTTGTTTCTGGCGTAGCATTGTTTATGGGGACTGCCTACTTAAAAACTGGATTTGAATTAGGTTCAAAGTTTAATCTCGAGCAAAAAAAGATTTTTGATAAGGCTAGAGCTGACTTGAAAAAAGTAACTCCTGCTTTTACGCTTGAAGATTTCAATAAGCTTCCTAATGATGTTAAAGGCGGTTTAATGCTTGCTGTAAGGAATGCAGTAATGGCGGAAGGCTTGCATAGATTGTCAAAGCGGCATTCAGTGTTAGGAATGATGGTTGGAACCGGGCATTATAATCTTACGGATTATATTTTGGATGACGAAAAAAGAAAGTTGTTTAGAGCGGGTTTTGAGCCAGTAATAAGAAGACTGCATCCGGATGGAAGAATAGACCGCTTGGCACTTAAATAACGGGCTTAGAGGGATTCGGACCCTCGACCTCCTGCTTTCTTCCAAACTTTTACTGAAAAGTTTGATCAAAACACTTATTTTTGATGAAACTTTTTAAAAAAAAGTTTCTTAGAAGGCAGTTGCTCTATCCAGGCTGAGCTATAAGCCCTTTTGTATAAAGAAACTCGTAGGTAAACTAATTTATTGCTTTTCTTAAGGCGCGGTTATTCGGTTTAGTATCCAGAAGAAGCCCCCCCATTGCCCGATGAAGTGGAAAAGGCTTATTACGAACAAGGGTAGTGCTAGCCAGCGTAGTTTGTTGTATTTATTCCAAATAATGAATGCTAAAGCAGCTAAGGGAGAAATTATTGCCCACAAAACAATTAATTTTATTTCATTATCACTCATTAGAGAGTGTACTTCGCGAATGCTTTTGTAATCAATTACATTGTTTTCTCGGTGGTCAAGCAAGCTTTTTTCTCTCCGAGTAATGCTTACAATTCTAGGGATAGCTTGGATTTTTCTACTGATTCCTCCAATCATTTTTTCATTCACTCGGTGGGCGTAGAATTTAACTGTTTCAACGAATTTAAATGCAAGTATTCCACTATTTTTAGTATTGCTTTTTTTGGGGTCGTAGGATAGCCTGGTAGACTTCTAGATTCGGGGTCTAGCGACCCGAGTTCGAATCTCGGCGACCCCACTAAACTTTTACCGAAAAGTTTAATCAAAAACAGAAAAATTAAGTAAAGAAAAGTTTGATGAAAACGAAAAGTGTTTTTAATCCTGCTTGGTTTATGCTTAGATAGGTGGGTTTAGTTTGGAGGAAATTCTCGGCGAGAGGAAATTGAAAGTAAAGTATGTTTTAGCTATAGCTTTTGCTTGGATTTTGCTTGGCACTGTTGCTTTTCACTTATTTGAAGGGTGGGATTTTGTTGATTCGCTGTATTTTTCTACTTCCACTTTAACTACGGTTGGTTACGGTGACTTGTTTCCAACAACTCAAGTAAGTAAGTTGTTTGCTGTTTTTTACATGTTTTCGGGAGTAGCAATAATGTTTTACGCTTTAAGTCAAGCCGGGGCTTATTACGTGGAAACTAGAATGCATGACCAAATAATAAAGACTTTGAGCCCGAGAGAAAACTTTCGCGTAATAAAGCGTTCTGCTAGATCAATGATGTCATCTAGGAAAAAGAAAGAAAAACACTGACGTTCTTTTATTGTTATAATGAGCGCGGGAATACTTCCTAAAGAAGAATAGAAAGCTCTTAAGACGCTAGGTACTTACAATGCTTGGTTAAGGGAAGGTTTGAATCATTCTATTTGGAAGAAGCAAACAAATTCGAAGCGGCGGTATATTGCTTTGTTTAAGTTAATGCAGTTGCAGACGCATTTAAAGAACCCGAATGAATTTGCGTCTTCACATTATCTTGCTAGAAAATGGGTTAAGGATGTTTTCAGCCCTAATGAATTATTGATTCAAGACTACTTGATTTTAGCTGGCAGCGACCCTCAAATTAACGTGCGTCAGCTTGTTAATTGTTTTACTGCAAAAAAATCGAGTTTAACTCCTGCAAACTTTATTGAAGAAATGAAGCCAGATTTTATTAAGTATTTACCAAAAAACACTATTGAACTGAGAAAGTCATGGTGGAAGAGTTTTCTTCACTTAGAGTAATTTTAATTACTTTGTTTTCCCTTATTGTTTTCATGATGCGTACTCATTACGTGAACCAAGTTTCTGACTGCGAGGGAGAGGAAGTGGTTTTAGCTGGTTGGGTTCACGAAACCAGGACTTTTGGGGCTATTAACTTCGTTGTTTTGCGTGACAAAACCGGCGTAGTGCAACTTACTTTCAAGAAGGAGGGTTCGCCACCTGAAGTTCTTGAATTGTCTAGGAAACTAATTAAGGAAACAGCTATAGTCGTTAAAGGAATTGTTAAGAAATCAAAAATAGCTAATGCTGGAGTCGAGGTTTTTCCTTCTGAATTAAGTGTTGTTGGGGAAGTATTGAAGAAAGTTCCTTTGGATGTTACGGGGAAAGTTCCTGCTGACTTGGATGTTCGTTTAGATAATCGAGTTATTGACTTGCGTACTCTCAAAACTAACGCTGTTTTTAGGGTTAGACACCAAGTTCTCCAGGGTTTTAGGAACCAGTTAGTTAAGGATGGTTTTCAAGAAATTAGTCCTCCTTGCATTGTGGGAACGTCTACAGAAGGAGGAACTGACTTGTTTTCTGTTGATTACTTTGAGAAAAAAGCGTTTCTTGCTCAGAGCCCGCAGTTGTATAAGCAACTAGCGGTTTTAGGTGGCTTGGATAAAGTATTCATGGTTACGCCTGTTTTCAGAGCTGAAAAACACAATACTGTCGAGCACTTGAATGAAGTAACTCAATTGGATGCGGAAATGGGTTTTGCTGGAGAGAATGATGCTTTGAATGAGTTAGAGCGAGTTTTCTTGAGTGTTTTGAAAAACGTGAAAGAAAATTGCGTTAATGACTTGAGTTTGCTTTCAGTTGAATTGAGTGTTCCTGAAAAACTCGAGCGTTTTACTTACGATGAAGTTTTAGACGCGTTAGCTTCTCACGACGTTAAGTTGAATTGGGGGGATGACTTTCCTAAAGAAGTAGAACACAAACTGCCTGAAGTAATGAAGAGCGAGGCGTTTCTTGTGACTCGCTGGCCTACTATGGCGCGCGCGTTTTATTCCCAGCCTTGTGAGGAAGATGAAGAAAAGTGTTTAGCTTACGATTTAGTGTATAAGGGAATGGAAATTGCTTCTGGAGCACAAAGGATTCATGATCCCAGTGTTTTGATAACTGCTTTAAAGAAGCGGGGTTTGAAACCAGAGTCTTTTGAATCGTATATTGATGCTTTCAAGTATGGGCCTATTCCTCATGCTGGTTGGAGTATTGGCGCTGAAAGAATCACTATGGCTTTAACTAACCAAAAAAATATTCGCGAGTGCTCGTTGTTCCCTCGTGACAGAACTAGAATTAGTCCTTAAGCTGCTTTTCTTATTTTAAATTCTTCATGCAGCTTGTTAATTTTAGGGAGTTTTATTTTTTCTATTCTTTTTGAGTATTTTTCTATTTCCTTTTCAATTGTTTTAGGGTTGTGTTTTCGTTCTATCAAGAATAAAGTGTAAAGGTCTATTGCTGTTTCCTTGTGTGTTCTCCATTCTTCATTAGTAGGCAGCCTGCTTTTTTCTTCATAATGATCTAAGGCTATTCCCTTCAACCATTTTTCTCCGGCTACTTTTATTTTTTGCCTTTTTTCGTAAGGTAAAGCGTGTATTTGTGAAAAAAGACTAAGCATTTTCTGGAGTTTTTGTGTGTTTATTATTCTAGCCATTAATTAATTCTTGTTTTTGTTTCTTTAAAATCGTTTTACTAGGGTCGCGTGTTTAAAAAACCTTTTTTCGTTATTAGTGTTAGAGTTGGTTTTGCTTGTTTGATGAATTCATTGCTTCTTTTGCTTTATTATTCATAATAATGAATCCGTTGTCTAGTATTCCAGTTTATTTGTCTCTAGCTGAAAAACTCACGGTTAAACAAAAAGGGTTTGCTTTGTATGAAGCTTCTTTAGTTGCTGGTGGCTTGGCTATTGCTTTCTTGTTTTTTGGCCCTGAGTTCTTGAAGTTGTTGGGTTTAACTAATTCTTCCTTTAAGATTGCGGGGGGAATTGTTTTAGGTATTTTGGGTTTGCAAACGGTTTTGAATATTAAGTTTAGTTCAAAGCCACAGGAAAAAGACCCTAAGACTCTCGGCTTGATTATTGGTACTCCAATGCTTACTGGGCCTGGAGTTTTAACTAGTGTTTTGTTGAGCAGTAGGGATTCTGGTTACGTGGTTACTTTTTTTGCTATAATAGCGGTTGTTGCAGCTAGTTGGTTAGTGTTGTCTTACGCTAACAAACTCGAGAAGTGGTTGGGGCACAGGTTTATTTCAGTGTTTTCTAGAGTAATGGGCTTGTTTTTGGTTGCGCGGGGAGTGCAATTACTGGTTTTAGGCGTGGTTGAATTAATTTGATTTTTACAGCTTCTTTTTTAAAGTTTTAACAGCATAATTGGTTTTGGAAATGTCTTTAGATCGGCCTGATGAAAAACGCGTTCGTCCTTCTTGGGATGAGTACTTCATTAATATGATGGAGTTAGTTGCAAAGAGAAGTACTTGCAGGCGGCATAATATTGCTGCTATTTTAGTTAAAGACAAGAGAATAATTGCTACTGGTTACAATGGCGCTCCGCGTGGAACTAAGGATTGCTTGGAGTTAGGTTGCTTGCGTGATGAATTAAAGATTCCTAGCGGGACTCGCCACGAAGTTTGCCGGGCTGTGCACGCTGAACAAAACGCGATTATTCAGTGTTCTATTTACGGCGTGTCTTGCGAGGGAACAACGATGTATACTAATTCTTCTCCTTGTCGCATTTGCGCGAAAATGATTGCTCAAGCGGGAATAAAGCGACTAGTTTTTGATGGCCGTTATCCTGATGAAGAAGGCTTGAATGTTTTGAAGGAAGCTGGAGTTCAAGTAGAAGAATTCAAACGCTAGTAAAGTTCTTTCAAGTGTTTTACTAGAATGTTCCAGATTGCGTCTTCTTTTCCTTTTTTTGGTTTAAACGAAAAAAAGTGGTCGGTTAAATCAAATGTTTCTACTTCTTCATCAACTTTCGCGTGTTTTGCCAGTGCTTTTCTTAATTTTTCAGCTGTTTTTTGGTTAGTAGTCGTAATATCGAATTTTCCTTCAGCTAGAGGATCTAATTCTACTTGTCCTTCGCAAAGCTCTCTTTTTAGTATTACTCGCGGGTTTTTTTCAGGTATAGTCATGTGTACTTTTAGTTTATCCGCTTGTAAGTTGTCTAGAACCTCTGTTATTTTTTGATCGTGAACTTTCAAGTTGTTTTCGGCAATTTCTTCTATCTTCCCTTGTTTATTCTTTTTTATATTTTCAAGGTTTTTAGGTAAAAGAAATATCTCACTTAATGAAATATTGCCTAGTTTTTTTTCTAATCTAGTTGCAAACTCCGTTTGTTCCTTTTCATTTAATGTCTTTAAGTGTTTATGAAGGTCTTTAGAGTGCTTTTTTAGTAATTCTAGCGGGTTTTCTGGCATGCGGTTCATTATAATATATTAGGCTGGTTTTATTATTTATTGTTTGTAAATGGAGCTTGATTTCAAGAAACTAGGTATCTGTTTGGCTTTGTGTTTTGTTGCTGCAGCTATAGGCTCTGTTTTTACGTTTGAATCCATTCCAACTTGGTACGCTGGGTTGGAAAAACCTTTCTTTAATCCGCCTAACTGGGTGTTCTCACCAGTGTGGACGCTCTTGTACTTTTTAATGGCGGTTTCGCTTTACTTGGTTTGGAGCCAGGGCTTGAATACAAAAAACGCTAAAATCGGGGTTGTGTTGTTTGGTTTGCAGTTGCTTTTGAATGCTGGTTGGAGTATTGCTTTCTTTGGCTTGCACTCGCCTTATTTTGGCTTGTTAGTAATAATTCCTTTGTGGGCTAGCATTATTGCAACGATTTACTTTTTCAATAAAGTGTCTACGCATTCTGCTTTGTTGTTAGCGCCTTACTTGTCTTGGGTTTCCTTTGCTATGTTGTTGAATTACTTTATTTGGACTTTAAATTAGGTGTTTATTCTTGCCTGAAGAAAAAAAACTTGATAAAATAAGAACGAATTTAGCTGAAGAACGCACTGAATTAGCGTGGCAGAGAAACCGCTTGTCTGAAATGAGTGTTCTAATGGGTGTGGTTGGTTTAGGTTTTTTGATTACTAGATTTTTCGCCGAGTTTTGGGTTGCGGGAGTTTTACTTTCCAGCGTAGGGGGAGTGTGGCTCGCGATAGTTGTTTTTCATTACTTTACTCAAAAAAACAGAATGCGTTGTAGTTAGAGTGCTGGGGGAGAGATTTGAACTCTCGAACTCCTAAAAGACGAAGCCCTGAACCTCGCGCATTTGGCCAAGCTTTGCTACCCCAGCGTATCGCGTTAGAATTAATGTTAATAAAGCGTTTTATATATCTCTATTAACATTTTTTTTATTGTTTTTCTTTCTTAGTGGTGGGATTTTTTTTGGTTTCTAATATTTACGAGAACAAGAATTACAAGTTGTTGCTAGTGTTGCCTTTATTGTTAATGGCTGCTTCTTTGTACTTGGTTTTCGGAGTTGGCTTGACGCAAGGAATAGACTTGCGTGGTGGCTTGTTGTTCACTGTTTTTACTAACGAGGGTTCTACTGCTGAATTAGTTGTTGTTTTGCCTGATGCTGAAATTCGTTCTTTTGATGGTCCTGGAGGCCGTGGTTTTGAAATTCAATTACCTAACAACCCGGATTTAGAGCAGGCGGAAGTGTTGTACAAAGAATTAATTTCTCTGGATTCGGATTTAGCGCGCGCTGAAGTAACTCAAGGAGAGGAAGCAACGGTTGTTGAATTAAACCAGGAAATTTCTTCGCGTTTTAGTGAGTTGAGTGGTTTAGTTGGTTTTTCTGGTGTTGCGCCGAGTGATGCTCACAAGAAATTAGAGCTTGTGAGTGAATTGTTTTCTAGCGCGAAAAGCGAGTACCGGCAAGAATTGGTTTCTAAAATTTCTTCAGTAGTTACTATTGATTCTTACTCGTTCAAGGAAGTTGGTTCGAGTTTAAGCAAGTTTTTCTTGAATAAAACTAGTGAAATTGTTTTGTGGTCTTTCATTTTATCGTCTATTCTAGTATTCATTATTTTCAGAAAGTTAGCGCCTAGTTTAGCAGTTATTTTCGGGGTAGTTGCGGATATAGTTATTACTTTAGGTGCAATGGTTTTGTTTAATATTCCGTTGTCTTTAGCGTCTGTAGCTGCTTTATTGATGTTGATTGGTTTTAGTTTAGATACGGACGTAATGCTTACGGTTAGAGTAATTAAGCGGAAGGAAGGCACGCCTGTAACTCGTGTTTGGAATGCGTTGAAGACTGGTTTGTTAATGAATATTACTACGGTAGTTGCTTTCGGAGTTTTGACTCTGTTAGCAATAACTTTACAAATTCCTACTTACTACCAGATTGGTGCAGTAGCAGTTATTGGTGGGGCAGTTGATTTTGTTGCTACTTGGGCTGGCAACGCGGTATTGATTTTATGGTCTTTAGAGGGAAATAAACATGAGTCTGCTTGAAAACAACAAGATTCGCATTTTATTGCTAGTTTTCGTGTTGTCAATGAGTTTGTTGTTTTTGAAGGACTTAAATCCCTTTACTCTAGATGTTAATTTAGGCATTGAATTCGTTGGCGGAGTTAGAGTACCTATTTCTTTAGAGAAGAGTGTTGATTCAGACACGATGGACTTGTTGGTTGAAACCATTAAGTCAAGAATTAACAAGTTTGGTTTAAGCCAGGCAATTGTACGGCCGTTAGGCGATAAAGAAATTATTGTGGAAATCCCTAAAGCAGATTCTCGTGCTATTGAAAGCATTGAACGCATTTTACGCGAGCAAGGTCGTTTTGAAGCTATTATTGACGGAAACCAAGTGTTAAACGGGGATGACATTATTACTTCTTCAGTTGGCGGTTCTGGTGGCGAGGGCTTGCAGGAAGTAAGTTCTGGTGGAATGCAGTGGCAACTAGCTTTCAGTGTTACTGGCGATGGGCAAGAAAAGTTTGCTGAATTAGCTTCAGGCAAGACTGGAATGGCGGTTCACATGTTTTTAGACCGGCCTGAAAACGCGGTTATAATTGTTAATGATTCAGTTGACTCGCTTTTGGTTTCCGGTGCTTTGAAGAAAAGCGGGGACGACTTGGTTTTGTTTAACGAGAAGGAAGTATTGCTGCGAGAACAAGAATTTATTTCTTTAAATAAAACTACTGTTATTTTAGACGAGTCGTTGAAAACGAGTAATCCTTCTTTAATTAGTTTCTTGAATGAAAATGGTTTTGTTGAGGGCGGGGAAGTAAAGAAACTCGTATTCAAGGCGTCTAGTGAAATGCTTCCTGTAATCATGGGTGAGTCTCTTGGTTCTTGGAGTGCTATTGGCTTGCGTTCTACTCCTGTTTTGCGTGTAGAACCAGTAAAACAAAATGCTATTACTCAGTATAGTATTACTGGAAACGCTTTCGGTAGCACTCAAGAGGAAGCGTACGAGAATGCTGTGCGTGAAATAAAGGAATTAAAAACAGTTTTATCTGGAGGCCGACTTCCAGTGAGTACGATTGTAGGTAGTTATTATGATGTAGCGCCTACGTTAGGTAGGCAATTCTTGTTTTACAGTTTGTTAGGTATTATTGTTGCTGTGTTAGCGGTGGGTATTGTTTTAGCTTTGCGTTACCAGTCAATAAAACTAGTTATCCCGATTGTTTTTACTAACGTTATTGAAATAGCTATTTTGCTTGCTTTGCTTGGTTCTTTCGGTACTCTTGAATTAAGTGCTATGGCTGGAGTTATTGCTTTAATTGGTACTGGAGTTGACAACCAAATTGTTATTACTGACGAGTTGTTGAGCAAGCGCAAGAAGGAAGAAGAAATTTCAAAGAGAGAACAATTGCGTAGAGCGTTTTACATTATTTTCGCTATTGCCGGAATTGCTATTGTTTCAATGTTGCCGTTGTTCTTGAGTGGTATAGTTGAAGTAATGGGTTTTGCTCTTGCTACTATTCTAGGTATATTAATTGGAGTTGGAGTTACTAGGCCTGCTTACAGTGCTTTAGTTGAAGAATTATACGGCTTCAAAGAATAGTTTCTAATATTGCTTTTTTCAAATTGGTTATTATGAGCACTCCTAGAGAATTGGCTTTGCATTTATTGGAGCATGCTTTCGATAATGGTTTTCAAGTTATTCCTCGTTATAAAGAAGGAGCTTTAAATTGTTACTGCAAGATAAAAGGAGAGGGGCGTAACGAAGCTATAGATTCTTTAATGCATGTAGCTTTTGAAACTAGCAATTCTTTAAGAAAACTAAATGCCAAACACAAGCTTTTTCATAAGACCGGGGGTAAACACAACCAGCCTGTTGTTTCATTAAAATTTAATGGTTTTACTGAATTAGATTATGATGCATTAGAGAAAAGAATTATTGACGAAAAGCGTAATCGCGAGTTACTTTGATTGTTTTTCAACTATTTTTTTTCCTAGTTCTATTCTAGCGCTTAATCTCTTGTCGAATTCTTCTTTTGAATCGCCTTTCAACGTGTTTTTCAGTATGTATTCCGTGAATTCTTGAGTTATTTGCGAAGCGTCTACTAGAATTCCTTGCATTTCGTCAGCATTGATTTTTATTGACGTTGGCTTTATTATTTCTAGAGCTATTGGCCCGTATTTCAACGCTAGAATTACTAGTGTTTCAAAGCGGTCTGCTAGTATTCTAGTTTCTGTTGCTGAAGAATACATTCCATCTTTTTCAAGCGCTGGCTCGATTTCGCCAGTGCAGTACAAAACTCCTTTTTCTTTGCTTATTCTATCCATAAAGTCTACTAGCGATGTTTTTACTGTTTCCTCGTTTTTAGCGTGAGCATCGAAATAAAATAAAGCCAAGACTGCGCCTTTGCCACAAGCATCGTTAATCAAGTCTTCTATTTCTTCTTTAGATAAATTACTGTGTTCATGTTTCATAATCTTATTAATTCTCCTTTGCTAGTATTGTACTTGCTACCGCAAATAGGGCAAAACAAGTGGCTTCCGTTTTCTTTCAGCGGTACCGCAAAGTCTTTTTTTGAATAACACTCTCTGCAATTCATTATTAATAAATCTGTATGCATTGTTTTTTTAATCACCAGTGAAGGTTATAAGGTTAAAAGAATTACGCAGTAAAATTAAAAACTCTTTCTCACGCTTTGAATGGTTTAATCAAAGGCTTAAAATCGTTTCTTTTCGTTAATTCTATTAATGAATCTTCCATTAATCGATTTGTTACCGTTATTGTTGTTTGTTTTGCCTGCTTACTTGGCTAACGCGGTTCCATTATTGTTTGGCGGCGGGCAGACTATTGATTTAAACAAGAATTTTGTTGACGGCCGGCCTTGGTTTGGTAAAAGCAAGACTATTCGCGGGTTTATTTCTGGAGTTCTTGCAGGAGTATTAACTGGCTTAATCTTGAGTTTTTTGTTGCCGGACTTGTTTATTATTGGTTTGAGTTTTAGCGAGAAAATAATTGTTTCTTTCTTGCTTGGCTTGGGCGCTATGCTTGGTGACTTGCTTGGTAGTTTCTTAAAACGCAGGCTTGGCGTAACGCCGGGAGAGTCTATTTTCTTGCTTGACCAATTATTGTTTATTGTAGTTGCTTTACTGCTTTCTTCCTTATTTTACACTGGCTTGTGGGACTTTATTGATTCCCGGTCTGTGTTGTTTTTGCTTGTTTTAACGTATATAGTTCATTTGAGCGCTAATATTTTTGCTCACAAAATAAAGTTGAAGAAAGTACCATGGTAAAAATAACTAGTTGGGAAAAAACGTTTTTAGTTTCTTTTTCACTATTTTTTTTAATTCCATTTTTCTTGCTTTACGTTTTTGATTTTAGTTTCTTAACTAGTTTTGTTGCGGGAATCGAGGCGTTTTTCCTTGGTTTTTTTGTTCCAGTGTTTTTAGACGGCTCAACTATTTTTGCGGGTTCTATTTCTTTTGATATAGTTATTGAATGCACTGGCGCAGTAATGTTCGTTTTGTTGTTTGCTTTGCTTTATTCTACTGACGCGCCTAAAAAAATATTTTTCTTGCTTTTGTTTGCTCCAGTATTGTTTGTTTTCAATTTGCTTCGCTTGTTTTTAACGCTAATTATGGGCGTTTTTTACGGCGTTGACGTTTTAAATGTAGTGCATTTCTTGTTGTGGTTTGTTGATGCTGGTGTGGTTTTCTTGTTGTGGTTGCACGCAATGAAAATAAAACCAGCAAGCGTAATCGCAAGGCTAAGGAAAACTCTTTAATCTTTGTTTCAACCAGTGTTTTTAGTTCGCTTTTTTTAGCCCTGTAGTCTAGTGGTTTAGGATATCGGATTCTGGATCCGGTGACGGCAGTTCGAATCTGCCCAGGGCTATTCTTCATATTTTTTCATTGCGTTGCCGTATTCTATTATTTCAACTAGGGTTAAGGGCTCATTTTTTATCATTAAAAAACGATTTTGTGCGTACGCCTTGTTTTTATTGTACGCGAGGTATTCGCCCGCTTTAACTAAGTGTTCGGGTAACATTCCTTTTTCAAACGCTTTTTTTATTTCTGTCAAGTATTCTTCAGCAGTTATTTGGTTTGTTTCTTTTCTTTCACTTATTTTTGCTAAATTAAAAACCGGGCCTGCGTTTAGTTTAAGTTTGGTTTTTTCAGTTCGTATTAACCGCAGGTTTTTCGCTAGTTCTTTTTCTAATTCTTCCTTGTTTCCGCCTAGTTTTTCGTGCGCGTCAAAAAACTCGAGCAAAAAATCCTTGAATTTGCCTTGGGTTTTATATTCTAAGATTGTTTCTAACTCGCTGCTGATCGTTTTCGCTTTTTCTTTCTTCATTTTTTTCAGCATTTCCATTTGACTATTTTTTTTGAATAATTCAGGGTAAAACGTGTTTAATACGTGGTCTAAGTGTTTGAATGTTTTTTCCTTTACGGCGTTGGAATAATCAACTATGATCATTTTTTTTATTCGTTTATTGCTCATCAAACCTTTTTCGTAAGCGTTTCTTATTGAAGTTATTGTTTCTTTTGATTCATGTTGTTTTAACTCGTGTTTTATTAACTTCAAGTATTCTTTATGCTTGTTTTTTTCAATTTTTTGCAGTGAGTTAGTTATTTCGTCTATTACTTCACTGTTTCCCTTCAGGTACCAGTCTTCTAATGATTTTTTCCAGAGCCAGGGATAGTACTTTTGCAATTTGTTTTCGTCTAGAATTTCTTTGAGTTCTGGGTGAAACTTGTTCAAGTAAGTTGCAGCGCGTTTGTTTCCGAAAACCATTATTTACTTTCCTTCGCTGGGTTTAAAATTGTTTTTTGTTTAATGGTTATTGGTGTTTTATGGGTTTAGCTTTAAAAAAAATTAGGGCAGGGGATTCGCGTAATTACTTGTGGCTGGTTTTGATTATTGTTTTAGTGTATACTGTTGCTATTCTTAATTTTGTTTTAATTGAAGGCAAGAGCGTTTCGAACGCTGTTTTAGAGAGTGCTTGCACTAGTTTATATGTAGATTGTTCAGCAACAACTTCTTTTTCAACTAAAGTAGTTCACGTTTTGCTTGGTTTGAGTACTATGGCTGCTTTAGTAGTTATTGTTTCTGCGGGAGTTGACTTTTTCTTGAATGACTTGATTGGGGGTAGAAAAATGAAGAAAACGATTAATTCGTTACGGAATCACTTTATTGTTTGCGGTTACGGTGTTTTAGGACAAACCGTATGCGGAGAGTTAACTCGCTTGGGTAAACCGTTTTTAGTTATTGAAATGCGGCCGCATGTTATTGAGCACTTGCGTTCTGAACGAATTCCTGCAATTCAAGGCGATGCTTTGGTTTCAAGTGTTTTGCTTAAAGCAGGTGTTGATAAAGCGCAAGCAGTTATTGCTGCTTTACCGGATGACGCTAAAAATGTTTTTCTTACTTTAACTGCTAAGGATTTGAAACCCGGAATTAAAGTGGCTACTCGTGCTTTCAATGAGTCTTCAATAAGCAAGCTGCATTCTGCTGGAGCTGAAATCGTTGTAATGCCTGACGTGGTTGCGGGTTTAGTGTTGTCTAACGAGGTTTTAGGAATAAAGGAATCGCGCGTTCATAAGATTTTAAGTAGAAAGAATAATAAGGCTTAAAAAAAGAGTTTCATTAATTACTTTAGATTCAAAAAGGCAAAAAAACGCAGAAAGAACGCGTTTAGAGCCTTCTTTTTCTCAAATTAAGCCTTCCCGTGCCTTTTTTTGTGTTTTAAAGCTGTTTAAAGCGATATTTATTTATACTTGTTTTGTGTTGTCTTAATTGAACCGAAAGGTTCGAGACTGTGGAAGCGAAGCGGCTTAATCACACAGGAGATATTCCTCAATAACTTTTTGATTGCCGCTCTCGCAACCCTTACGCTTTTTTTAATTTTTATGTGTTCACGCAATTTTTTAATATCGTACTTAGCTTATTGTTATACTATGAATTGGCGAGAAGGTTTTGCTGAAAGTAAGGAACTAGTTTTAGCTACTTGTTTCAAGGATTGCACGCCTAATGCTATTGTAGTAATGTCTCTTGGTTTTGTAGACGAAAAATTGTTGATTGCAGATTGCTAAATGAATTCAACTATGAAAAATATTTTGAATTCCAAACGCGTTTGCGTTGTTGCTGGGTATTTTAGGTTGAAGGGCAGTGCCGAAGTGTTTTCTTCAGGAAAGTACTTTGACTTGTGCGTTTCTAAAAACAAAGAGTATTCTGTGAAGAACGCGATTTTAGTTAATGTTGAAGAAGTTTTTGACTTGGATAGCGGAAAGAAATTGCTTTAACCACCGGAATTTACGTCTGCAACTGTTTTTATTCGTCTAGACGCATTTTATTTTTCTATGCTTACGGTTAGTGAGGAATTACTAAAGCTTGGTTATTCTTCTTTGAATAAAATGCAGGAAAAACTAGTTGCTGAAGGTTTTCTCTCGAGTAATCGTTGTTTAGTTAGTGCTCCTACTGCTTCAGGTAAAACGTTATTAGCGTTGTTGAAAATTGTTCAAAACTACGCTGAAACGAAGACTAAAGCGGTTTACGTTGTTCCTCTTCGCGCTTTGGCGTCAGAAAAACACAGGGAATTCACTGAAAAGCTCGCTTTGTTTGGAATGAGCGTGGCGTTGTCAACTGGTGACTTGGATGATTCTTCTGAAGTTCTTTCTCAATACGATGTAGTCATAGTAACTAGCGAGAAACTAGACTCATTATTGCGGCATGAAGCCTCGTGGCTGGAGAGCGTGGGTTTGCTGGTTGTTGATGAAGTTCACTTGTTGAATGATTCTTCGCGGGGAGCTACTCTTGAAATTGTTTTAACGAAAATGCTTTCCGCGCCTCGCTTGCTTTGCTTGAGCGCTACTGTTCCTAATTCAATTGAATTATCTCAATGGCTTTCAGCAAAGTTATTTGAGAGTGATTACCGGCCGACTGTATTGCACAAGGGTGTTTGTGACGGCGAGTCACTTGAATTAATTGGAAAAAGAGAAAAGTTAAGCGAGTTTGAAAAGGATTTAGTTTTCAAGGCGTTAAGCGAAAACGAGGGCAAGGGGCAAGCGTTGTTTTTTGTTTCTTCAAGAAAAAAAGCAGAGTCTTTAGCGCGGAGTATTGGTGAATTTACTGTTTCTTTACGAAACGATTTAGAGAAGAATGATTGCAATGCGTTATCGAATAAAGCGCTAAAGGTTTTTTCCACGCCTACTGCTCAGTGCAAGGATTTGTCTTATTGTTTGGAGAAGGGAGTTGCTTTTCATCATGCTGGCTTGCCTTCAAAACAACGAGCTATAGTGGAGGATGGCTTCAAGAAAGCTCGCTGCATTAAAGTGATTGTTGCTACTACGACTTTAGCAATGGGTTTGGATTTGCCTGCTTCTTGGGTGGTTGTGCGTGACTTGAAGCGTTTTAACGGTGCTTTCAGCGAGTTTATTCCTAATTTCGAAGCACAACAAATGCTTGGACGCGCAGGCAGGCCTAATTATGATACTAAAGGCATTGGCGTGTTGTGTTGTTCTCCTAAGGATAGAAAGAAAGTGTTTGAGAAATACGTTTTTGGTGACGTAGAGAGTGTTTTCTCGAAATTGTCTTCGCAAGCAGTATTGCGTTCTCACGTGCTTGCGCTCGTAGCGAGTGGTTTTGTTAAGGACTTTAAGTCGTTGTACTCTTTTTTTGAATCAACTTTTTTTGCTTTCCAGTACAAGCAGTTAGACGAGTTGTTTTCGTTGATTGAAGAGATTGTTTTTGAACTCAAAGAAATGGATTTCTTACGTGAAAAAAGTGGTTTGCTCGTGGCAACGCCTGTAGGGAAGCGCGTAAGCGAGTTGTATATTGACCCGTTGACTGCTTGGGGTTTCGTTGATTTTTGCAGTACTGCGCCAACAATTATTCAAGATTTTGATTACTTGGTTGCTTTAACTCACGCTACTGAATCAAGGCCGTTAGTTTCTTGCAGTGCTTCTTTAGAGAAAAAGTTGTGGGAGGAATTGTATTCTTTGAATGATTACTCTTTCACTAAGCTAGAACAGGATTCTGATTCTTTAAAAAAGTTTGTTACTGCTAAGGTTTTGAATGCGTGGGTTAACGAGGAAAATGAGGCTAGTATTTTAGAGGAATTTGGTTTGCCGCCGGGAGTAGTGCAAGCGAGAGTAAGGAATTCAGAATGGCTTGCTTATTGTTTAGCTGAATTAGCTTTCTTGTTGAATAAAACTAGTGTTTACGCTAGCGCGAAGAAAATGAGGCGGAGAATAAAACACGGAATCAAGGAAGAATTACTTGACGTGTGTAGGATTAAGGGCGTGGGTAGAGTGCGAGGAAGAAAATTGTTTACTGCGAGGGTAAAGAGCAGTGAAGACTACAAGTTGTTAAGTAAGGATGAAATCAAGCAGATTTTAAAGTAATTGCTCTCAGAAAAAGGAATAAAAACTAATCTTTACACAGTAGTTATGCTTATTTATCATTCTATTTAGTAAGGTGTATTTTAAATGGGAGCACGGCCCCGTAAATGGAAGAAAAAGGGGCAGATGAGATGGAAATGGCGCAAAAAACGCAGAAAGCGCCAGAAGCGAATGCAGAAACGCAGAGTCGGCGAGCTCTAGTTTTAACTAGGGCTTTCTTTTTATAAACTACTCTTTAGTTATTTCTTTCGTGGAAGAAGATTTTCTTGCTTTACGAGAAATAGTTAACAAGTGGCGAAAAGAAGGCCGTGGTTACGACTGGATAGAAGCGCAGTTAATTAATGCTGGTTATTCTAAAGCAGAAGTTTACGAGTTTTACTATGGAGTAATGTATTCCGAGCGTTCTTCATGGTTTTACTATTTTGTTTTAGGCTTGTTGTTTTCTGCTTCTGTTGAATTAGTTTTCGCTGCTTTGCGCGTTGAATTGCTTTATGCTTTCTTTTATTCTGCTTTTGTTTTAGTTTTAACCGTGTTTTTTTACGTGAACAAAGCCTTCAAGTCGCACAAGAGAGTTCCAATGCTTACTGGAATGGCGGTTGTTACTTGGGTTGCTTTAATCGTTAAAGTTTACTTAACTTATTTTGCTGGTTGAATCAAAAAATGGTTTCCGAACAAGACGTATTGAACGCATTGCGTAAAGTAATTGATCCTGAATTAGGGATTGACGTTGTTAGTTTGGGTTTTATTTACGGATTAAAAATTGAAGGCGAAAAGGTTGAAGTAAGAATGACTTTGACGTTTTCTGGTTGTCCTTTAGCAATCGATATTACTAAGGATGTTGAAGACGCCGTCAAGTCTCTAGGTGTGAAGAGTGTTGAGGTAGTAATGGTTTGGGACCCGCCTTGGACTCCTGATAAAATGAGTGACGAAGCAAAAAAACTACTAGGGTTTTCTTAATTTCTTTGTGAGTAACGCGCGCGTTTCTTTATTGCTTCAAGTCGGTTGAATACTTTCTCGTGGTTAGTGAATTGTTTAGCATAAGATTCTTTAAACCACGAGAATTGTTCTGGTGAAACGCTTTTTTCAAACAATAGCAAGTCTGTTGCCTGTTCTTCTGTAGAGGAAGAAAACTCGCTTAAACCAAAGTCAATTATTACTGGTTTTTTCGAGATTAGTATGTTGCTGGTAGTAAAATCGCCGTGAGTGATTCCCGCTTCATGCAAGCCCGCGAGCTCGCTAGCAATGTTTTGAATTGTTTTCTTGCTTAATTCTTTCTTGCTTGCTAAAACGCCTTTCTCAAACGAAAAAACTATTTCATTTTCTTTTTCATTAACGCTGAAAAATTCAGGTGTGCTTAGTTTTTTTTCATTGGCTTTCGCTAGTATTCTTGCTTCTCTTTTAGTACGTTCGCGCCTGAGCTTTTCATCGAGTTTCGAGTCGCGGTATTTTTTTTTAAAGCGCTTTTTAGTTACTTTGTTTTTTTCCAGGAATAGTTTTGCTTCAGCTCCTTCCCCTATCAACCGCATTTTTAATTCACTTTTTGTGTTTAGCTATTTCTTTAAGGAGTTCTTTACCTGATAACGGTCCTTCGCGTAGTATTTCAGGTGGCTCCCTGCGCGTGTCTATTATTGTTGAAGGGTTTATTGGAGGTAGGTTGCCTGAATCTATTATAACGTCAACTTTTCCATCGAATTCTTGTATTACTTCGCTAATGTTGTATGGTTGTTGTTTGCCTGAAGCATTCGCGCTCGTGGAAACTAGTGGTACTCCTGCTTCTTGCACTAGCAAGCGCGTGAATTCCCTGCTGGGTATTCTGAATGCTATGCCGTTTTTGCTTAGTGAATCACTGATTTTCTCGTTTTTTTCCACGATTATGGTAAGTGGGCCTGGTAAGTATTGTTCTATTAAGTATTCTGCTAAGGGGTTTAGATTTGCGTATTCTTTGATCATTCTAGCGTCGCTTACTATGATTGGTAGTGATTTTTCGTAGTCTCTTCCTTTAAGCTCGAATATTTTTTTTATTGCTTCTTCGTTAGTAGCGTCGCATCCTAATCCGTAGCTTGTTTCAGTGGGAAAAATGATTATGCCTTTGTTGTGTAGTGCTTTCACTGCAACGTCAATGGTTTTACCCATTTTGTCTATTCTCGACTCTACTTTAACTATTTTAGTCTTCATTTTGAAAAGCCCCCGTTAAGAACTTTGTTTCCAGTTGAATTTAAACCTTATTTCCACGTTATTTTTACTGAATCCGTGCGTTGTTTTTGGTTTATTTCTTCTTCTATTGGTTTGAAACCGCTGGAGTATTCAAGCCACCCGGTTAAAGCAATCATTCCTGCGTTGTCTCTGTTGAATTCATCTGGTGCTGAACCGAATTTGCAGTTGTTTTCTTTACTCATTATTGAAAGCATTTCTTTCAAGCGCTTGTTGCATGCTACGCCCCCGCAAGTTATTACTTCCTTTTTCCTTAAGTGTTTTAACGCGCGTTCTGTTGCTTCAACTACCATTGAGAACGCTGTTTCTTGAGCTGAATAACACAAGTCTTTGTTTGAAACCGTGCCGTAAAGTTTTTCGCAGTGAGTAAGCAAGCCTGTGAAGGACGTGTTCATTCCCTTGATTGAGTACGGCAAGTCTATTAGTTTTCCTTTTTCCGCTGTTTTCATTACTCCAACTGCGTCAGGAGGGTTTAACTTCATTTTTCTACCTAAATTGTCTAAAAAATTTCCTAAACCCAAATCAAGTGTTTCTCCTAGTACTTTGTAATGGTTTTTTTCTCTAGTTATTATTTGAGTGTTTCCACCTGATACGTATAGTACTATTGGGTCTTTTAGTTTAGTGTAAAATCGAGTTACTTCAATGTGCGCAATGCAGTGGTTTACTGGAATCAAAGGCTTGTTGGTTAAAACTGACAAGGATTTAGCGATTACGAAGCCCGCGTGAAGACAATGGCCTATTCCCGGGCCTTGGCTGTACGCTATGCCGTTTATTTTACTTAATTTAGTGTTGCTTTCATTGAGTGATTGTTCTAGAGTTTTTTTATAGTTTTTAGCGTGGTGTTCAACTAGTTTTCTCGGGATAAACCCGTTTTTGCTGGAGGGATAACGATTAACTGCGTTGCTTGTTATTTCTTGTTTTTCAGAGTCGAAAACACTTATTCCAAGCGTGTGTGCTGTTGACTCGATTCCTAGTATTTTCATTCTTAATTCACTTTAAGGTAGGAAGACAAATATTATTGCTAGTGTTGACGCGTTGTATAACGCGTGGCCTAAAAAGCAAGCGAGTAAGTCCTTGTTTTTCTTGAATTCAAAACCAATTATTATTGCTGCAATGAACGCGCCGATTATTTCAGTAATGCTTCCATAGCCATAGTGAAGCACTCCAAACAAGACTGCTGAAAGAAACACGCCGGTCCGGGGAACTAAGTATCCGCGGAAGAATAGTTCTTCAGCAAAAGGAGTTAGAGTTAACGCCATTAATAGTGTGATTGAACTTGTTTCTTTTAGTTTAAATGCTACTTTTTCAGAATCAGTTAAACCAAGCACGGCTAGTGCTTGCACTAATATGAATAAAACGATGAATAAAAGTAGGAATATTCTTATTGCCCTGTAAAGCGTTAGGATTGGTTTTCTTGTTTTCAAGCCTAGCTCGCTTGTTAATTGCTTTGTTTGTTTTTTCTCGAAAAAAAGTAGAAGAAAGATTGGTAATAGTATTAAGCTTGCAGTGATTAGAATGGTTTCAAGCATTTTTCTTTTCCATGTACCCGCACTTGCCGCAAGACAACCTGTCTTTGTGTTCTGCTAAGTTAGTTCCTGCACCGCATTTTGGGCAAGCTTTTCTTTTTTCGTATTTCTTGGTTTTTTTTTCTTTCTTTTCAGCCATTCAACATCACTTTGCTTTCTTTTCTTTTGGTTCTGATCTCTTGAAACGGTAGTTTGGTTCGTACTTGTGTAAGTCGGGTTCGTTTTTGTACGCTCTCGCTTCCACTATTGCTTTCTTGCTTCCGAAAGCTTGGTTTATTTTTATTATTACTAAGTTTTTACTGTACTTTTCTTGCATTTCAGTTAGTATTGTTTGCCTGCTTGGCGTTCCGCCTTCTGAATCGAATTCTGCGGTTATTTCAGTTCTATCAAACAATGGATTATTGTTTTCTTTGATTATTTTCATTAACTCACCCGTGTAAAAATGAAAAGAAAGAAGGAATGATAATAGTGCATTACTTCTTTTTTTATTTCTTTCTTCTCTTGTTTTTTCCTGCTTTTGGAGCTGTTCTTACTTTAATTAAGCCAAATTTTTTGAGTAAGTGCCTTGTAGCGCTTTCGTGAGGCTTTAAGTTTAAGCCAGCGTTTGTGAGTAGTCTTCCGCCTAAGAGTCCAGCTGTTCCCATTAAAACGATTATTCCGAAAGTCAAGTCAAACACGAATGCTTCTTGAGATAAGTACACGAAATCAATCAAGTAAAGCAAGGCAGTGAAGCCAATTCCGTAGGCTGCCATTCCGGCTACTATTAAGTTGTTTTCACTTAAGTGAGGGTACAACGGTGAACGCAGAGATTTGTACATTCCCCACGAGCTCCAAATACAGGCAATACCGATTAAGGTAGTAGTTATCATTAATACCCATCCTTCTACTAATGCTGGGAATAAAGCATTTTGAATGCCTAAGTAAAATGGCCACAAAGAATACAAGGCGAAAGCGCCAAATAAGAACGTAGCAACCATTACTGTTATTCTAGTTACTTTGTCGAAAATCATTCTTTTTTCTACCCCCTACTTTATTTTCAACGCGTATTTTCCAGGTGCGTTTACTCCTAGTGCTTTTCCTATATCGTTACTTGGGTTGAATAATAAAATGTATCCTTCCCAACTTCTAGTTAGGTCCGTGTTTCCGTCAAGAGGACAAACCTCTCCTTCGACTATTGTTCTGCATTTTTTGCAGGCTTTTTCAACCATTGTTTCAAAGACACCTTTTAAAATTAATTATTTGCCTTTTTTCTTCCTTTCTGTTTTGCCTTTAACGGTTTTTCCAGGTTTAGCAAGGGGTCTCATTGTTAAAGCGATTTTCGAGTTTGCTACTGTATCTTTCAAGCTTACTGTAGCGACTTTAGCGGTTACGGTATCTCCCCTCTTTACGCTTTTCTTGCTTTCTCTACCTACCAGCATGCTGGTTTTCTTGTCGTAGCTAAAGAAGTCGTTAGCTATTTGAGAAACGTGCACTAGCCCGTCTATTGGACCCATTCTAACGAAGGCACCGAATTCAACTATTTCAGTTACTTCTCCAGTGATTATTTCGTTCACGAATGGCTTGAAGATTAATGATTCGTATTCAACGTCAAAGTAAGCCGATCCGTCTCCGTGCAGTACTTTTCCGTTTGAAGTTATTTCAGCGTTTTGAAGTGAAATTATTACTCCTAAGTCTTTATCGATTGTTCTTTCTTTTTTTTCTCTTAAAATAGTTAAAGCCGCGTCTTCGAGTTTCAACCCAAACAAGTTAGGAGGAACGCGTACTGTTTGCTTGCATTTTACTAATTCGTACAACTAAACACCACCCAAATAATAGCTTAAAAACGGGGAAAGCGTTTTTCACGCAACGTAATAACTTGAAGACCCTGCTTTTTTAACCTTGCTTTAAGCTTTAAATCATTCGTGCAAACAACTGCTTTTTCTCTTGAAGCATAACTTAAAATCGCGTTGTCTGGCTTGCCTTTTTCAAGTATTATGCTCGCATTGTTTTTCTTTAAGTA
>JBDRBT010000021.1:0-45851 GCA_043822385.1 Microcaldota archaeon
GACGGCGTTACCACGAACCCTTCTTTAGTTGCTAAAGAAAAAAAGGACTTCAAGGAACTAGTGAAAGAAATCTGCAGTATTACTCCCGGGCACGTGAGTGCTGAAGTCTTGAGCATTACTGAAAAAGAAATGATTGAGGAAGCCCGCTCGCTCTCTAAAATTGCTGGCAACGTTGTAGTAAAGATTCCTTTCGGCATTGAGGGATTAAAAGCAGTTAAAACACTCTCAAAAGAAGGAGTAAAATGCAACGTTACTCTCGTTTTCTCTGTAAATCAAGCGCTTTTAGCAGCTAAAGCAGGCGCGTTTTACACCAGCATTTTCGTAGGCAGATTAGATGACTTAAGTCAAGACGGCATGCAAGTAGTGCGCGACACAATAGATATTTACAGTAAATACGGTTTTGGTTCTCAAGTTCTTGCTGCAAGCATTCGACACCCACTGCACGTGATTCAAGCAGCACAAGCAGGAGCTCACGTTGCTACTATTCCATTCGGAATTTTAAAGAAAATGTATTACCACCCACTAACAGAAAGTGGATTGAAAGCATTCTTGGATGACTGGAATAAAGCAAGAAAGTAAAAAATCAAGGACGCCAGTTCTTCATTAAAGCACTATTAGTAGTTACAGTAACGCTTGAGAAAGCCATTGCTGCGCCAGCAATAACTGGATTCAACAACCACCCTGTAAACGGGTAAAAAAAGCCCGCAGCCAAAGGAATACCAATCACGTTGAAAACAAAAGCCCAAACCAAGTTTTCTTTTATTTTGCGCAAAACGAAATTACTCAACTTGATTGCAGTTACTACGTCACGCAAATCGCTTTTCACTAAAATAACTTCCCCAGCTTCAATCGCTATGTCAGTTCCTGAACCAATCGCTATACCAACGTCTGCTTTAGCTAAGGCAGGCGAATCATTTATTCCATCGCCAACCATTGCAACATTAAACCCTTCATCTTGAAGCTGTTTAACGTACTTTTCTTTTTCTGCAGGTAATACTCTAGAAAAAACAGTTTCTATACCAACTTGCTTAGCAATAGCTTGAGCAGTGCGCTCGTTATCGCCAGTAATCATTGCTAGCTTAATTCCTCGCTTCTTTAATTCCTTAATTGCTTGAATAGACGAATCCTTGACTGCGTCAGCAATCCCAATCAAACCAACAACTCTACCACCAACAGAAACTAAAATAACAGTCCGAGCTTTAGATTCTAGCTTTTCTAATTCGCTAGAAAAACCACTAAAGGAAACCTTGTTATCCTTCATGAAAGCAGTGTTACCAACTAAAACTATTTTGCTGCCAACTTTAGCTTGAACTCCTTTTCCAGTAATTGACTTAAAACCAACGCTTTTTTTGAAAAGAATTTTCCGTTTTTTTGCTTCAAAAACAATCGCGGTTGCAAGCGGGTGTTCAGAGTGGTTTTCAAGACTAGCTGCGTAAGACAATAACTCGCTTGAAGTAATTCCTTTAACTACAATTAAATTAGTAACAACCGGCTTTCCTATAGTTAACGTGCCGGTTTTATCGAAAACAATTGCGTTAACAGACTTCATTTTTTGTAAAGCAGAAGAAGACTTGAATAAAATACCGTTTTCAGCACTCAAGCCAGTGCCAACCATTATTGCAGTTGGCGTAGCCAAGCCTAAAGCACACGGGCAAGCAATAATTAACACTGAAACAAAAGCAGTTAAAGCAAAATCAAACCCTGAACCAGCAACAAAAAGCCAGTAAACGAAAGAAAGAAACGCAATAAACAAGACGGCAGGCACGAAAACAGCGGAAACCTTGTCAACTAACTGCTGGATGGGGGATTTGGAAGCTTGTGCTTCCTCTACTAACTTGATTATTTGAGACAAGAGCGTGTCTTTACCGACTTTAGTAACCTTAAAATGAAGAAACCCTTGTTGATTGATTGTAGCGCCTATTACCGTGCTTCCTTTCTTCTTTAAAACAGGAATACTCTCGCCAGTAACCATTGACTCGTCAACAAAACTCTCGCCATTCACTACTACCCCGTCAACAGGAATCTTTTGACCAGGCTTGACAATCACTATATCGCCAACAATCACGTCATCGATACTAACTTCCACTTCCTTGCCTTTACGCAAAACTAACGCGGTCTTTGACTGCAAGCCAACTAGCTTCTTTATTGCTTCAGACGTTCTCCCTTTCGCTACTGCTTCCAAGTACTTGCCTAAAGCAATAAACGTTAAAATAAGTACTCCAGCCTCGAAATACAAGTGGCCTGAATAACCCAAGACTACTGCAAGCGAATACAACACTGCTGAACCAACTCCCAACGAAACTAACGAATCCATGTTGGGTGACGCGTTTAACGCACTCCTTACTCCGCGAATAAATATTTCCCGGTTAACAAACAATACTGGAAGCACTAAAACTAACTCAATTAAACCCAAATTCTGCATTACTACTTCAGGTAAAGAAAACAAACCAAAATCTGAAATCATTATTACTAGTAAAGGAATGCTTAGAACTGCGGAAACCAGGAATTTCTGCCAGTAACCAGCAACCTCGTCCTCGATTACTGGCGCAACGAAAGCGTCTGCAACTAATTCAGCGTCGTAACCAGCGTTTACTACCGCGTTACGGAGAGAATCAAAAGACGCACTTCCTTCAACAACAGCAGTTTCTGTTGCCAGCACTACGCTAACTGAAGTTGCACCCTCAACTTGCTTTAAAGCGGTTTCAACCAGCGTTACGCAGTGCTGTGAATTCAAACCGTAAATTCTTAGTTTCAAACTAACTCGTACCCCGCTTTCTTTACTGAATCCTTGATTTGAACCACGCTAACGCGTTTAGGGTCGTAATCTATGCTAGCAATATTGTTTACGGGATTAACTGAAACACTAGACACGCCGTTCAAGGCCTTTAACGTTTTTTCTACTTTCAAAGCGCAACTAGCGCAGTGAATTCCGTTTACTTTAAAAGATATTTTCAACAATAACCCCCCCTTCAACAACAAGCTTGTTCTTTCTTTTTAGAGTGCTTGTAAATAAAATACGCGCCTTCTATAGAAAGTAAAAGAATCAAAAAGTAATAAAAGAGCAAGAAAAGGAATTTATCTTCAAAACGAATCATGAAGCCAAGCATTGCACCCATCAAGCCACCCATTACCGCGCCCATTATTCCCTCCATTCTAGCAAATTCATCTCCAATTCCAGAAAAAATATTCAAGACAACCGTAACTATTACTCCGATTACTATTGCAATCACGTTAGCTAATAAGTACTGGCCAGTGAAAAACGCGTAAAGCGTGCCTATACCAAAAGCAGCTAGAGTTCCGTAAATCATTCCCACCATCATGCAACACATGTGGTCTAAATTTTTCTTCTTAAGAAAAGCATAATACCCGGACGCTCCGATTACTACTACACTAAATAAATAAGACAATACTTCAATCATTTCCATTTCAAACCACCCTTAATACGCCTCGAAACATGTTCATTCCACAACGATAAGCATACTCACCAGTTTTTACAGGCGTAAACTCAACAGTCTTGAATTCACCAGCATTAACCACCAAGTTAACTCCAAAATCAGGTATCACTAACTGCCTACCGCAACCAGCGTTTTTCTCTGCACTAAAAGTTAACTTAACTGGAATACCCGCTTTTACAGTAAGCGTTTGTTTGTCGTACGAGCCAGTGCTTAACGCCTTCAACTCTACTTCCTGCACTTCACTACTTGAAAAGCCACCACCCAAAGAAGGAACTATTAGATTAGTTTCAGCCGGACTATGGTTAACCCAAAGCAACGCTACTGCACCAAAAAAAAGCAGTACCGCAATCAAACCTAAAACTAAATACGCTTTATTCAAATTCATACCTCTTTTTCTCTTTTTGAAAAAACCAACATAGTTCCGTTGTTTGAAACTATATATACCAGTTCTTGAAACTATCACAAAACTAATAAATCAGGGTTTCACTATAATGAAATCATGAAAAAAACCAAAAGGCAGTTAATAGGAATAATCCTTGTTTTAGCTTTTGCGTCGCTAGTAGTCTTAGGAACGCATTACTACGTTAACTCAACAGGCGTTAATGACGGGATTACAGGACTAATCTTCAAGTATCACTTTGAATTCATGTTGTTAATTGGCTTGGGCGGAATTGCTGTGGGAGCAATAGCTTATTACTTGACTAGCCAGGAACTAGGTGTTCAGAAAGAAATAACCAAGAAAAATACACTGGTTTTACTGAACCTGCTCGATTCTGACGAGAAAGTAGTAATCGAGAAATTACTCGCAGAGAAAGGCAAGGCAAAGCAGTACGAAATAGCGTACTCAGCCAAGTTAAGTAAAGTCAGAGCGCACAGGGCAATCAAAAAGCTAGTTTCCAAAAACGTCTTGGAAGTCGAAAAACTAGGTAAAGTAAACTCAATTAAAATAAAACCAGAAATAATGCAAGGATTAATAAATTAAAATAAAAAAATAAGTGCTCCGAACGAGTTTAATCTATTTTAAAAAATCCCTAAACCCAATAACGAAAAAAAGCGTTAGCGTAAAAAACAAATATTTGATTTCACGCAAGCCTAAGTTATCAACGCACCGAACAATAAACCAGCGCTTACAGTTAACACTACAATCAACCCAGCGTAAACCAGCGTTTTCTTCGAACCCAGTATTCCCCTCAAAACGAGCAGGCTCGGCAACGAGACAACTGGATCTGCAAGCAAGTACGCTAAAAGTGCGCCTTTAGACATTCCCAGCTCGAGAAACATCTTAGCCATTGGAACTTCCACCAACGTCGGAAAGTAAACGACTACACCGAACAAAACCGGGATAATCATTGCAGTCAGCGTGTTGCTCCCAACTAAAGTCGAAACCCAGTCACCAGGAAGCAAAGCGCGAATAATTCCCGAAGCAAAAACTCCTGCAAGCAATAACGGAAATATTTTTTTCGTGAAACCCCAGGTCTCACCCATCCAAGCATTAAATTCTTCCTTCGAAAAATACGTTTTAGTAATCAACGCAGTCAAAGCGATTAACGCGGCAGTTAAACCGTACTTCAATAGTTCCTCGCTTACGCGCGTTCCCACTAAGAGTATTGCCACCAGCGTTGCAAACAAGTAAAAAAGTCGCCTCTTTTTGTGTTTCGTTGCGCTCTGCGGTGCAGCCTGTTCAGCAAAATCTTTAACTGCTTCATCTTTTTCTTCCTTGAACATCGAGCCTAAAACCAAACCTATGAACAAAGCAAACAGGATTGAAAAGAATATTCTCGCTACAGCAATATCCCATCCAATCAAGCTGCCAGTGTAAAGAATCGCCACGATGTTAGTTGCTGGAGCAGTGTAAAGAAACGCTATCGCAGGTCCAAGCCCTGCGCCGCTCTTTCGAATTCCCGCGAACAACGGCAAAACAGTGCACGAGCAAACAGCAAGCAACAATCCCGAAACAATGGCTACGGGATAAGCAACAATTTTAGGCGAGTTCTTACCCAAATAGCGCAGGAACTCGTTTTTAGGGACTAGCGCAGCCATGGCGCCAGCAATGAAAAAAGCAGGCACCAGGCAGAAAAGCGTGTGCGCAGCTAGGTAATCAAGTATAGCGGCAAACCCGCTTCCGAGTATTACAGCAAAATCCATCGAGCCACTACAATAACTTAATTAATTCTTCAACTGTCGGAAGAGTTCCTGAAACAAGCACTTTGCCGTCAACAACTAAAGCAGGCGTATTGAAGACGTTCCGCTCGATTATGGTATTAACGTCGTAAACGTGCTCTACTTTCGCGGTTATGCCTTTACGCCTAACGGCTTCTCGCGTTCTTTTTTCGAGTTCAACGCACTTCGGGCAACCACTGCCTAAAACTTCAATCTTCACGTATACCACTTAGAAACATCATTCAACACTTTTATTCCCTTGCGCGAAAGAAAGTAAATTCGTTTAGTACCTTCCTTGCGTATTTCAACAAGCCCCGCATCAGAAAGAACTTTCAAATGCTGTGAAACCGCTGGCTGAGTTTTCTTAACAACTACCGGCAACTCACAAGCGCAAATTTCGCCCTTGCTTATTTTCTTTAGCAGTTTAAGGCGCGTTTCGTCCGCAACAGCTTTCAAAACACCAGTCATCAATATTAGTTTACACTTATATATTTAAATAACTAAACACATCACAAAACTAAAAAAAGAAATCTGAAGTTCAAGTCCCGAAAAGATATTCGAACCCGCTAGTGTTTCACCTTAAACATTTTTCCGTGGCCAGGAATTATATAATCCGAAATTTCTAAAATTCTTTTACGAGACTCAATTAATTTGTTTACGTCCATTCCTTTTGCTTGTGAGTGGTCTTTTTGATTAATGTCAAGTTCCTGCTTTTCTCCGTCAAGCCACCAAATAACATCACCAACAACGGCCATCTTACCCTTAGGCGTATTGACTATGAGTGAAAGATGTTCCTCAACATGTCCAAGCGTCTCAATAATCTCGATGTCCTTTCCTAGTTCATGTTTGTCAAACTCCGTCAATAAATCTCCATCATACATTAAGTTACTGTCAAACGTGATGAACTTTGCATTCTCAAATATCCCCGCAAGTAAAACATGATCAAGATGACGATGAGATAAGAAAACATAGTCAATATCTGCGGTGGTTAACCTTTCTTTTGCTAGTGCATCCAACAGCTTTTTACGATTACAACCAGGATCAGTAATTATCTTTTTGTCTTCTGTAGTAACCAAACAAGTGGTAGAACTAGCCACCCATCCATTCTCAAGCTGTTTTGCATATCCCTCTATCAAAACTTTTACTTCAGCCATATAATTATCCCGTCCTGCCTTATTTTTGCCATTAAATCTACAATAAATTAGGGATCTTAATAAAATAAGAAGTGCTCCGAACGGAACGAGCAACTAAAGTAAAAAAAGCGCAAAAAGGGGAAGAGAACTAATAACTTACGGTCCGCTTGGGTAGTGATCCACTCCATCACCTAAACCAGGAATCACGTAAGTATTCGGGTAACCAGGATTCTGAGAGAAATCACTCCAGGAATTACCAACGCCGTTGTAATCCCAAGAGTTGCCGATTATGTTTTCCGCTTCATAAGCGTTCATGCTGTCATTCAAGTTATACATCAGCGTATTGTTCCAAATAGTGTTTAGGGTTGAGAAATTAGAATTGCTTGCAAATAGGGATATTCCCTTGGTGCTAGCCTCATCAAGGTTGGATGCAAGCTTGTTTTCGCTAATTTTAGAGTTTAGTGTACCAGCTAAAGTCAAACCCTTTCCGCAATTAGTTATAACATTATTCCATACCTGCAAATTAGTGCTATCATTTAAAACCAGCCCGACAGCAAAGAAAGGATAACCAGTAGGCTCGCAAAGGATATTATTCCCCCTAATTTCCATCAAATCACTATAATAAGTTACTATGCCTTCCCTGGGCCCAGTCGGCACAAGCACTTTGTTAGACAGAATCTTTGTGCCAGTCGTACGGTACAACCCAATAGCGAGGCCACTCGCGTTCTCAACAATATTACTTTCAAGAACATTATTTCGCACAACACGGCTGCCACCATCCAAAGAAACTACTACTAGCCCGTACTCGCTGTTTTTAGCAGTATTTTGTTGAATGGAATTGTTATCCGACTGAATGAGAAAGCCTGCATCCTTATTATCTGAAGCAAAATTGTTTTGCAACTTATTATGGCTGGTAGACAAAAATCCGTCAAGATTTATAACAAAACCCTTGAGGTTATTATTTGCAGTGTTTTCATAAACCTCGTTGTTTACGGTGTTGTTGGGTGCCCATTGCCAAGCGTAATAACCCCCGGTCAAAGAAAAGCCATTGTTAATATTAGAAAAAGCAAGATTCTTGTAAATTTCTCCATCGGAAAGTACTAAAACAAAACCGTCTTTGTTCGATTTAGCCGAATTACCGTAGATCGCAAGGTTTTTTCCATTCAAATAAAAACCTTCCTTGCCATTTCCTTCCGCGATGTTTCCGCTTATTTTTGAGTAAGAGGAATTAAACAAAAAAATGCCGTACTCGGTATTGTTACTTGCAGTATTTAGCTCAACAGTAATATTGTATTCAACAGGCAAGTAAAAGCCCCAGTCATTTTTATTTGCAACGTTTCTAGAAAAAGAAGCGTTCGCAGAAGGCCTGCCACCATAATTCGGTTGCAGGGTGAAACCGCCGAAAGAATTACTTTCAGCAATATTTTGGTCAATCACTGCATTATCCAAACCGCTTAACTCAAAAGCAGCATTACCTTGATAGTTAAACTTAGCAGTATTGTTAACCAAACGTGCGTTATCTGAGAAATAAACAGCAAACCCGCCTTGATTGTAATTAGCGGAGTTTTGCAACAAGTACGCAGAACTAATGTTACTAACGAAAATAGCTGCGCGGTGATAGCTACCGCCGTTTCGTTCAAGCGTATTGTAGAATAAATTAATCGAACGCCCGTCAATCGCATATATCCCGGTTCGGAAATCAGTTATGTTACAATTTTTGATAGTCACATAATTCCTATCGACACTTCTGATTCCAGCAGACATATCGCCTAAAACCCCATCAATCGCGTGTCCATTGCAATCAAGAGTAATGCCATCCTTACCGATAATCAAACCGTCATTGGGACAATTCAGCAAGTCGTTCTGCATAACTGTGTTTCTAGTAATTGTTTGCCCGCAACGAACGTTAATAGGAGAAATGCTCGTAGGAATAGGCGCTAAAGACGCTGAAGGACGAGGAGGCGCAGCAGGCACACTAGTACTAGAATAAACCGCTTGATCACTGAATACTTGGCTTAAAACAACAAAACCCAAAACAATCAAAACACCAAAAACAATAGAATTAATTTTCAAGAAGCAATCACCTACAAATAAGTGAAATGAGGTGGTTAAAAAAATACGCGGTCTCTAGATAAATTAGGGATTTGCATAAAAAAATTTGGTGCTCCGAACGAGTGTACTCTATTTAAAAAAATCCCTAAACCCAATAACTAAAAGGAGTATGAAAAAGAGAAGAACCCAAGAAAAAAACAACAAGAAATCGCTTTAATCTTTTTAACTGAGAATGACTATTAAAATAGTTGCTATTACTGCCATTACCGAAAAAGTATATCCTATAATTCTGCCTGTTATTTTGGATTTTTCGACTAATTTGTATTCCCAAGTTTCTTCAGGAAACGCCAGAGAAGTTATGCCCATAACTCCTTTTCCTTGAACTTGTATCACTTTTTCAAAACTAGTTTTAGTAACTAACTCAACCCTGCTTTTAAAGCCAGTTACAAAACCAGCTATTGTTAACGCAGAAAACATTACTCCAGCGACTACAAGGAAAATCGGCGGAAACATATATTCCGTTCCTGGCGGGTTGTTAAGTGTGCTATAATACGCCCACCACGGAAATACTGAAAAAGTAATTGCTAAAAGAAGTTTAAACGGAGTTGAAACAAGAAGACTTGTTTTCTTAATTTTGTTATTTAACTTGTTAGGCCCTTCTGAATTAAATTCAGGTAATTTGTTAATACAACGAAGAAGGCTTATTGTTGAAAAAGTAACAAAGAAAGTTGTGTAAACTATTAGCAAGAGAAAAGTTAATGCTAAAGCTATTGTTGCAGCTTGAAGTATCGTATAAAATATTTCCACGTATCCTTAATTTTTTTCACTTATTAAAAAGTATTGCCGAAGGCCTAACGCAATTAACTATAAACCGGTTCAACTGGACAAATTTCACCTGTTACCGAAAACTCGTTTTCAGCAAAATTTGGTTTAGAACAAACAATAAACCCGTTCTCGTACTCTGATTCAAAGGAAACCATAAACCAAGCGTAGTTGATAGCAAAACCTTCGCCACCAGGCGTTTCGCTAGTATCATTATTTACAACCCAATCGCAACCTGTTTCTTCAGCTTTCGATTCATAAAGCTTAAAGAAAGTCTTTTTTGAATCCATTTCGGCTATATGAATCATTTCTCCAGCAGAAGAATCTGAAACCGTTTTTAAGAAATTACCTTTCCTCTTAAGCAAACGGTTACCAACTAGCTTGCTGGCGGGGGTATAATTGCAGTCAAAGTTTTTTCCTGAAGCAAGTAACTCATCAAAAAAGTTTTTGTATTCACCAGGCGCATTAGGATCAAACGTTCCCTCAAAGTAATCAACAACAGGCGTTGGAGTAGCGCTATTTTCTACTGTAGACACAGGTGTCGGCGTAGGAGAAGCATCTTCTTGATTAGTTGAAACACAACCAAACAACAAAAAACCAAACAAAACAATTAGAAAAAGCTTATTCACGAAAACAAGTAAGAAAAACTCGTTTAAAACTTTGCTAGTTCAAGTCCCTTATAGGGATTTAGTGCTCCGAACGAGCGTAATCTATTTTAAAAAATCCCTAAACAACAAGTTCTAAGTACTAGGATTTGGACCACAACACCAACCCGTAACCCCGCCATTAGTAACTACAGGAGTAATCCAATCAACCACTCCTTCACACGAACTAACAGGCTCACTAGACAAATTACTAGACACTAAAATAAGACAAGATTGTGGCGGGAAGTTCGTTACTCCGCTAGAATTCCACTCACTAGTTCCAGACACATAACAACCAGGCACTTGAGCCAACGTAGCACGACAAGCTTCTACAGGCCTAGGCCTAGTATCAGGAGTAGGCAAAAACAAATACGAAACCCACAAAAATAACAGCGCCAACACAAAAACAACGATTAAAGCTATATCCCACTTTTTCATTTTACAAAAACTAGTACCACTAAAGAAGTTAAAAACCAAGCGGATTCACACAAAATAATGCTCTTTCCGAGAACGTATGCTCCGAACGAGTGTGCACTATTTAAAAAAATCCCTAAACTCAAAAACTAAAATAAGCGTTCAAAAAAAACTATTTTTTGTGAAAAACCTTTATGAATTCATCCGCAAACTTTTCAGCAAAAGCCCTTGCTTGCTTATGCCCTAACTCTGAATCAAGAGAAGACAAGGGCCGCTCAAGATTCATCGGAACTCCTGGCAAATCCCAATTATAATTGTCTCGCTTTTTTGTGTAATTAGCCCAATCAATTAATACTTTTAAGGATTGTTTAGGTGAAAGACCCTTACGCACAAACTCGTTATGCAAGTAAGGCGCTAAAGTCCACCAAATAAAAACCGCCCTACCTTCACTATCCAAGAAAATCCTAGCAGGATACTGTTCTTTACTAAAACCAGCGTGTTTTAAAAAGTCAAACCCGAACTTTTTCTCTTCAGAACTCCTAGATTTGTCCGTAAGCGTATCCATGTAATCGAGAATGCGTTCAGCAGTCAAACGACTTAAATGAAAAAACGTACGACCAAAAGGAAACAAATTAGACTTATCCTTTTCTTCCAATTTTTTTAGATATTCTTGCGCTACTTTACGTACTTTTTCAGAATGCGTGTCGGTTCCAAATGCGCCCCCAAACTTAGGGTGATTATACACTAATCCTTCGCTTGACGTGCCAATAAGCATAGCTCCGACTTTATTCCTATAACTCCTAGAAGCATTAAAGAGGGTATAAGCGGGACCTGAAATATGGTTTAACTTTTCATGAATTTTTTCAATTTGTTTCGGAGTTGGCACCATTAAAATATACTTACTAGAAAACAAATAAAACCCTACGCAAATTAAAGTTCAAGTCCCGAAAAGGGCACTAGTGCTCCGAACGGGATTTGAACCCGTGTTACCGGCTTGAGAAGCCGAGGTCCTTGGCCGGGCTAGACGATCGGAGCTTTAAGAAAAAAAATTTGGTTGAAAGAGTTATTTAAAACCAACCTAAGTAAATAGAAGCAATCATTCCTACTCCAAGCAACAACATTAAAACGCCAGCAATCAAGTGAAGCGTCTTCAACTTGTTTTTACGCCAGTCTTCAGCTTGCTCAGAAGTAGTAAAACCAAAGTAAATACCTAAAGTAATCAACAACATGGGTAAAACGAAAATCAAGTTATACAAAACTAGCAACATGAACGCGTAATCACGTGAAGTAGCTTTAGCAAGCAAGCCAAGAATAACTATGTAAGGACCGGAAGTGCAAGGCAACAAAAACAAGCTAACAATCAAGCCAGCAAAGAAAGCACCAGGAATAGACGTAACGCGACTAATTATTTTTTTCATTCTAGGCCGCCAACTCAACGGCACTTCCATAATGAACCACTTGCCGTACCAAAAGTAATCCTTCAAGTTAAACAAGCCAACAAAAATAGCTAAAATTGCTACAGCGTAATAAAACGCTTGAGACAAGCCACTAGCTTGAATCACGCTAAACAAACCTAAACCCATAGCAAAGTAAGCCAAATAAACCGCAAGAGTAAACGCTAAACCAGCAAGCAAAGCTCTACGCCTATTCCCCGAAGCTAAAACAGCAGTAATCAATAAAATCAATACAGCGAAAGCACAAGGATTAATCGCGTCAACAGCCGCAGCTAAAATTACGGCGGGAATAGTTAACTGTTCTACTTCAGGTTGAACTGGAGTAGACACGAGTTTTTCAATAGGGTCAACGCAACCGTTTTCAACACAGTAAGTTATTTCTCCCTCTACTTCAGGCGCCATGAACGTAGCATAACCAACAATCATTTTTTCTCCAATGAAAGTAACGGGCACGCCAGAAACTTCCTGCCCGTAAGCACTAGTTAATTGCTGAAATAAATTATTATTAGCAATTTCATGAATCTCGAATTCCTTTACTTCAAGAGAAGGATACTTGTCTTTAATTCCATCTAGAAAATCAAGCAACTCAATGCAATGAGGACACGTAGTAGAATGAAAAACGTATATTGGCGTTGCGTGTTCTTGAGCTGCAACTAGAGTTGAAAACGCTAGGAAACAAAAAACAAGCAAAAATAACTTATTCAAAATAATAAACCTCAAAAATAACTAACAAATAAGTAAAAAACTCTTCTTAAATTAATCTCTTTATTCAATAATGCAGATGACTAGTGTCATTAACTCTCGAAATCCTCCATTTTTTGCCTTCCTTAACTAATGAATTAATGCAAGCGTTAGACTGCACAAAAACACGCCAGTTACTCAAAGGAGTTCCAGCAACTTCATCAAGCAAAAGCATTGCAGGATTATGATGCGTAATAATTAAAGCGTTTTCAGTTTTTTCTTTATCTAGTTTCTTAAAGAAACTTAAAACTCTCTTCCTCACGTCAAGAATAGACTCGCCGCCAGATGGTTTCACGCGAATATTAAAGTAAAAATCATGAAACAAGTCCGGGTGTTCAGGCATTCTAGATAAAGAAGAGTAATCCTTGCCGTTGAAATCGCCGTAATTCCTTTCACGCAATTCCTTGCAAAAACGAGTTTTCAAGCCTAAACGCATTTCTTCAAGCGTTTGCCTAGCGCGATTCAAGTCAGAACAATACACTGAATCCAAAGGAATGTTACTGAAATACTTTCCAAGACAACGAGCTTGCTTTACACCCAAACGAGTTAACTCGCCGCCTAACCAGCCTTCATAAACGCGAGCGTCATTACCCTTGCTGCGCGCGTGCCGGACTATAAACAAGCGTTTCATTTCTTTCCGGAAAACCTTCTGAACGCATCAAGCACTTCAACTGGAGTAACGAAAACAAGAGTATTAGATTGGTCAGCACTCACGTCAGCTAGAGTCTGCAGCGTCCTTAAATGTAGTGCACCAGGACTATCTGATAGAGTCTTGGCAGCTAACGCCAAGTTTTTGGAAGCTTGCACTTCACCACTAGAAATAATTATTTGCGCGCGTCGCTCGCGTTCTGCCTCCGCCTCGCGAGCCATTGCTCTCTTCATATCCATAGGCAATTCAATGTCTTGAACTTTGATTGCGGTAACATCAATACCCCACTCATCAGTCTCCTCGTCAACTACAGTACGAATCTCATCAGCAATCTTATCCCTATCCTGCAACGCTTCCTGAAGCGTACTGTTTCCAATAACATCACGTAAAGCAGTTTGCGCATACTGGGATAAAGCGTAAGAATAATCCTGAATCTTGATTACAGCGTCCTCTGGCTTGATTACCTTATAGTAAACAACCGCATTAACGTTAACTGGCACAGTATCCTTAGTAATTACTTCCTGTTTCGGAATATCAATCGTAGCAATCCTCAAGTCAACAGTAATACTCCGCTCAAAAAAAGGTATAATCAAGTTAAAGCCAGGCCCTAAAGTCCGCGAGTACTTTCCTAAACGCAAAACAATAGCTTTCTGCCACTGGTCAATAACTCTTATTCCAAACAAGAAAAAGAAAACAACTACGAAAAACAATAATAACCATTCAAACACTGAAAACCACCCTTAAACAAGAAAGGAAAAACAAGATTAAAACCTTAACTAATAAAAAAGAAACAAGAGTTAAGTATTTCAGGTGCATGCAATGAAAAAAGCAATAACGAGCTTAATAATCGCGATTCTTTTATTGGGTTGTACTTCAACCACTGAAATAGAAACCCCTTCAGACTTCTCGTTTATTTACTCTACCGGAGCAATGCACACGGAATGGGGCGTTTACCACCTGGAAGTAAAAGAAAACGGCGAAGCAACTTACACTAAAACAATAGAAGAAACAAGTAAAGAATACAAGTTCAACTTGAGCCAAAAAGAAAAAAGTGCTTTATACGAAACAATGATTAAAAACAACTTTTTCTCACTTAAAGAAACTTACAAAGACCCGTCAATAATGGATGGTGGCTTCTCAGAATTAAACGTTCATGCAAACAATAAATGGAAAAAAGTCACAGTAGAAAATTACTATTTAGAAGAGTTTGAAAACATTGAACGCGAAATATCTATTTTACTACGAAAAAAACTAGATGCTCCCTTTTCTTTTGACGACGTACTCAACGACCTGGAAGACGAATGAATGGGCCCGCGGAGAATTGAACTCCGGATCTCTCGCATGTGAAGCGAGCGTCTTAGCCACTCGACTACGAGCCCAGAACCTTTTTAGTGAAAAAACTTCACCAAAAAGGCAAAAGTTTGATCAAAAAATGAAAAAACTCTAGAGTAATAGTAGTTAATTAAAAAATATAAAAAGAAGGGAAAAGGTTATTCTTTAGAATCATCGTCTTCTACTTCTTCTTCAGTAACCGCGCCAACAGAGTCTTCAGTTAACTTATCTTTCTTTTTTTCAGTTAATTCTTCCAAGTAATCTTCAGCTGGTTCTGAGTCAGCTTCATCTTCAGTAAACGATTCTAAAGAATCTACAGAAGCTTTCTCCAAGTCCTTTACTTCACCAGCTGGAGTTGTTGAATCTTGTTTTGCAGTGCTCTCGCGGTTTATTCCAGGGCGAACAGGTGAGTACGGCCTTCTAGGCGCTAAGAACGACCTCTCGCGTTGTGCTTTAGCCATTTGCTTCTTTTTCTCGAAAATACGCCTGTGTTTTCCGCAAGAAATACAGTAAGCAAACTCGCGAGTCAAAACTCGGTCGTAATGCTCTGAATAAACATCTTTAGCTTCCAAAGGATTTTGCAAAACCGGCTTTTCAATGTAAACCGCCTTGCTTCTAGCAACAGACCTGCCGCAACCAGCGCACTTAACTGTTTTTTCACGACCCCTACTTCCGCTACCGCGTCTACCTTTAGCCATAATAAAAACACCCCAATAAACTCAACAAATTAACCTCAAAAACAAAGCGAAATAAATAATATGAAAAAGACTTTAAAAACAGTGCCATTAACTCAAATCCTTTAAAGAACCCAACTTCAAGCCAGATAACAAGAAAACTGAGGCTTTAGGCAAGTTAAACAATTTTCTCGAAAACAAAGGCCCCCTCAACTCGCGCTTGTTTACGGGAAAACCACCAACTAACTCAGAAAAAGCAGGGAAAACCACTAGCTTGCCTTTTATTTTAAGCTTGTTTCCGCGCAAAGCGCTAGCAACAAGAAACACTTTATCAAAAAAAACGAATCCCTCAGCTTCCTCTAACTTAATAATAGGGTGAATATTACCTGCAAGCAAGAAATCACTCTCCAACACTTCCTTGGAAGGCAACGCGTGGCCGTGAAACAAGCCGTACGAGTCTCCAGCGTGCGTTACAACGAGTCCTGAAGGCTCAATTAAAGTAACGCCAGGCAAGTCTTGCAAGCCAGAGTCGTGATTGCCTTTAATTATTGTTAAAGGAACGCTTAACTCGCGCAAGAAAGACGTTAACAACCTTGACTCGCGGTTCTTCAAGCCGTAGTAATCGTGCTTGAAGTCACCTAAAACAATTATTTTTTTCGCTTTAGTTCTAGAAATCAATGCATTCAAGCGCTTTACTTCCATGCGCCAGTAATCCTTAACTTGAAAACCCTTATCCTGCAACTCAAGCTCCATTCCCAAGTGAACGTCAGAAACAATCAAGGTAGAACCAATCATTACTGCTGGTTCCCCTACAACAAACTTCAAAACTCACTCCTCAATAAAATGCAGGTTCTTGACTGCTTCGCGAGCATGAATCAATTTCTCGTTAAAATCAGTCATGAAACTAGAAACTTTTTCTACAGCAAGCGTCTTTAATTCACCTGAAAGCATTTTACCTGAAGAATACTCGTCGTAAACTTCCTGCAGTTCCTTGTCATCCTCAATAAAGTGTTGCTTCAACAACTCGAAAACCATGTCTTTCTCCATTACTGGCCCAAGCTTCCGGTGTTCTTCAATAGTATCCCTGCCTCCAGTTAAAGCACGCATTATTTTGCGCGAAACACTCTTCGCGTCCTCTGGTAACTCAATCATTGAGTCAGGCTTTGACTTGCTCATCTTCAAGTCTCCGTCAAGAGAAGGCGCGTACTTGTGGTACAAGGAAGCTACTGGAAAGTACTTCATTAACTTGATTTTGTTAATGTAATCCCTGCACAAGCGAATGTGCGGTTCCTGGTCAATGCCAACAGGAATAATTCCAGGCATTCTCTCCTTCAACTGAGGGTAAAGCATGTCACCAAATTGAGTGCAAGCCGACAAAATCCTGCTCGGCTCGTAACTACCGTAAGCAGCCTTGAATTCAGCTGAAGTCAAGCGGTTAGCAACATCAAAAGCTACTTCAATAACTTTAGTGTTTTGAGATTGAAAATAAAAAGAAGTTTTTTTAGGATTCAAACCCAAAGCCAAGTAAGCAGGAATATAAAACTCTAAAGCCCTTCGTCTTCCTTCAGCAATCGAAACGCCTCGCGTAGCCTGCGCTTCCAAATCAGCAACTAAAACAAAACAATGAGCGCCGTGGTCCTGAAAATAACGCATGTTTTCAATAACCATTTTAGTACCCAAGTGAATTCTCTCTGCACTAGGCATGATTCCCGTTAACGAGTAATACTTTTTACCGCTCTTCAACACTGACGAAATACTCTTCAAACCCCTGCCAGCGAAAACAATTCCCCTGCGCATTAATCGATTAGGTTCAGGAAACAATTTAGCGTCAAAACGCTCTAAACCAAAATCCTTAATGATTCTCTCGTAATCCTCAGGCAATGAAGAACCCCACGGGTCAATAAACACTTTTCAAAACACCTTGAATAAAATTAAATAACTCCTTAATATAAAAACCGCACAACAAAAATAATATTATGCAGGGGTGGCAGAACCCGGTTATTGCGCTAGTCTCGAAGCAACTTTAAAGAAAAGTTGCATTAAAAACAATTCTTTCAAAAGATGCTAGCTAACTAGTGGGGAAACCCTTCCGAGTTCAAATCTCGGCCCCTGCGTTCAACTTTACTGCTTTTTGAATTAATGCAGGCGCAATTATTGTAGTCAAGAAAGCCATTGACGCTATCACAGCGTATTCAGCGCTAGACAAAATTGGATCGCCAGTTGAAGTTAAAGCAGTCAAACCATACAAACCAATAATTAATGCGATTTCACCGCGCGGAATCATTCCAACCCCGACCGCAATACTCTCTTTGAAAGGCACTTTCATTAAAACCGCGCCTAAACCACAACCAACTACCTTCGTAATTATAGCTAGAATAGTAATAACGAGTATTGGAACAATGTTATTCAACAACGCTGGAATGTCAACAAGCATTCCTAAGGAAATAAAGAACAACGGTGTAAACAACGCTTCCAGTGGGTAAAACAATTCAAACAACTTGTGAGTTAGCTTGCTGTAATTCAAAGTAATTCCAGCAATAAACGCTCCAACTATTGCAGACAAACCAATGAATTCAGCAATGTACGCGTAAGCCAAAACATAAGCTAGAATACCAAGAAAAGTCTGGTTGGATATTTTTCCTTCAATTTCTTTATCAAAATACTTCCGAACAAGCACATGCCCTAGCTTGATTCCGCCAACAACGAAAATCAAGGCAGTAGCTATAGTAGTAAAGAAAGGCGACAAAGCAGGAGCCGTAAGTTCAGTTGGAAACTTAGTTATTAAAGAAAGAACGAGTAAAGCAAGAATATCATCAATAACTGCGGCACCAAGAATTACTTTAGCAAAACGAGAGCCAAGTAGTTTCAATTCATCCAAAACCGCTACTGTTACTCCAACGCTAGTAGCAGTTAACGCCGCTCCAAGAAACATTGCGTAAGCAAAACCATGCCCCATGAAAGAAGCATAGTAAAAACCAGCTGTGAAAGGAATAATTATTCCAAGAATCCCAACAACAAAATTACGCACGTTAAAGATTTCTTTTATTTCAGAATGCAAACCAATCTTAAACAACAACAAAATTGCGCCTAACTGCGCGAAAACCTGGATTACTCCGTCAGAATCAACCAAGTGAGGAATCTCCTTGAAAACCAAGGATGCGCCAACCAAGCCAGCTAGGAAAGAAGCAATAGAATAAAACACGGGCACAATCAACGTAATAGCACTAGGACTAATTACTATACCTAAAACAAGTAAAATCATTACAGTAGGTTGCTTTAATCTAACAACGAGTAATTCAGCCATTACTGCAGCTAACAACAAGAAAGACAATTCAAACCAAATTCTTTTTTCTTCAACAACTTCGCTGAAAAAACTAGCGCGCAAAATACTTAAAATCAATAAAAGAATCAAGCCTAAAGCAATCCAACCCGCAATAAATTTTAAATTAGTTTTCAAAACAAACCAACTCCCTCAAAAAACACTAATTAAGTAAACCGCTGCTCCAGCGCCAGCAATAGCACTGAAAAAATTAACCACGTCATTATCAATAAACCTAAACCCTTTCTTCAAATCAGATTTCACTCCATTAACTTCCTCTCTCTCCGTAAACTTCTTTAAAACAGGAGAATAATAAGACGCTTGAATCGAAGCACCGAGCAAACTATCCACTAACGCGCCAACAAAACCCGAGAAACCAATAACTAAAATAAACGTTTTACCTCCCACGAACTGGGAAACCAGGAATCCCGGCAAGTCATCAATCAACAAGTTATTCAAACTATTCGTTACTACCGCAATCAAGCCAATTAATAACGCGCCAACTAAAGAAACAGCTAACCCCTGCCAACTAACTGCTCCAGATGTGCCGACAGGCACTTTCTTGAAACTAATTATTGAACGAGGATTCTTGAAGAAAACACCAATTTCAGTAGCCCAAGTGTCTGCAGTAACAGTAGCAACGGAAGCAACGAAAGCAATAAACAATTCACTTGAAGGATTCAAGAAATAAAGAGCTGAAAACAATAACGGCAAGAAACCATTAGCAAACACTTGCCAAAAATCCCGCGTACCACCCTTCTCGAAAACTAGGTTTACTTCCTTTTTTTGTTCCTTCTTGAAGCGAGTAAACAAACTACTAGTAGCAAAAAACGAAATCAAGATAACCAGCCAATTCCAACCACCCAAAACGAAAACAGCCAAGCCAACGAATAAAGCAGCCATAGTGCCGCCTTCACTTAACTCTCGCTTCTTGAAAGCGTAAATAGCTATTGCTAGTGAAGCAATCAAGCCAACTAAAACAATAACAACGAAAGAAACAACCATTTTAAATAAAATTACTCCTCTAAGCTTTTAAAAAGATTTATCAAAAAACAAGTACATAAAATCTAGTAAAAAAACGCCTCCGTAACTCAACGGTAGAGTGCTTGCCTTGTACCCCAAATTTTCTTAGAAAGAAAATTTGATTAAAGAAAAACGGCTAGACAGCAAGAAGTTATGGGTTCAAATCCCATCGGAGGCTCTCTAAACAGGAGTAAATTCTTGTTTCAACAAATTTTCAATCGGTAAAAACAAGGGCTTCGGTAACTCGCTCCAAGAAAACCAATGCCATTCACTACACTTTTCAGGCTCCATTACTTTTACGTCGCCTGAAGCATAATCGCAAACAACAAACAAAGTCACGTAGTGAGAATCAGGGAAAAAATCGTTAGTAAAAGGACCCAAACGAACATTCTTCACTTCAATCCCAGCTTCCTCCCTTACTTCACGAACAGCACAATCCTCCACTTTCTCCATGAATTCTAAATGGCCACCTGCAAAAGACCAGTAGCCCTCGCCGTGCTTGCTTTTTCTTTTCCCTAACAAAACCAACCCGTCTTTAACAACAATAACTCCCACTCCAACTCTAGGATTCATTTCAAACCACTTTCCTAACGTACAAAGCAAAGTGATGTTTCTTAATGAAGTCACGCACTTCCTTCTTACCACCCTTAAAACGAGCTCCAAGCGAACTAATCTTCAAGCCAGCAACAGCCGTAGCTTCCTGCAACGCCTTCTTCAAATCCTTGTTTTCAAAGAAAGAGTGAACGAACGCACCAGTAAAAGCGTCACCAGCACCAGTCGTATCTACAACACTAACGTGTGGCGCATTAACGTGAAACACGTTTTTTCCGTCGAAAGCGTAAGAACCCTGCTTGTCGCAAGTAATCACTGCAGTCCTAGCGCCTAATTTCCTGAAAGCGCCTTTAACGGTTCTTTCTCCAGTATAATAAAATGCTTCCTCTAAATTCATTACAACCAAGTCAAAATGAGGATGATAACGGCCTAATTCAGAGTGCCTTTCACGCAGCATTGTAATGCTAGGAGCAAAAACTAGTTTCTTCTTGAATTTTTTCGCTTTCACAATAATTTTCTTGAACAAAGAAAAATTTTTTCTAGACGCTAGAGAACACAAGACTACTACGTCCGCGTTTTTAACAAGAGAGTCAGGGCAGTCTTTCTCGCTCAAGGAATCAACAGCTCCCTTGAACGTTAAAACGCTCTTTTCGCCGCTTTCATCAACTAGAATTACTCCCAAACTACTTTTTTCCTTCTTGAAAACTTTAACGCCTTTAGTGTTAACGCCTTGTTCCTTTAGTGAAGATAAAATAATCTTGCCGAACAAATCGCCGCCAACTCCTGAAACCAGTGTAGGCGTACCCCCCAAGCGTTTTATGGTTACTGCAGAATTAGCTGGACTGCCACCTGGAGAAACAACCACGTCGTCTAAAACCGTTTTTGAAGCAAAAGCAATGCAAGCGAATTTTTCCACGTGTTCATCGTGAAGCAAGCTTACTTTACGCACTTTCTTGGCTAAAGCAACCACGTCGAGAGTAGCGCTACCAACAAGCAAGAACTTCATGTGTATTGCATAACGAATCCCAGGTTTTTAATAACTAGGCAAACACAATTTTTTAAAGGTGAAAAAAAAATGGATTACGCGTTTAGTTTCGAGTCTAAAGACGTTCAAGCACTAAAAAAAGTTTTGGAAGCAGATTCAATGAATAAAGATAGTTTCGCTAGATTAGGTTATTACTTGAAGGAAGGAAAAAACTTGTCGTTGAAAGAAGGTCGTTATTACGTTTCATTCAAAACAGAAAACAAGGAATTAGCAGGAAAACTAATTGAGAAACTAAAAGCAATCCCTAGTTTTGAGGAAGCAACTACTGAAGAAGAAAGCAAGCTAGCAGAAAAAATAGAGGAAGAAGAAAACGCTGCAACCACTGGTTTCGGAAGCATTTTCGAGTAGTTTTTTAACTAACCCCGCCGTAGTAACTTTAATGGAACTGCAAATAATATTCGGCGGAATAGTAATCTTATTCTTGCTTGCAGGCATTTGGTTTTTCTTGACTACTAAAAAAAAGACGCACAAACCCAGGGTAGCGCAAGAATTAACGGAAGTATACAACGACAAAACTAAAGCAAGGCTTTACTTGGGTTTCTTCAGGTTTAATGGAAAAAATTATTCCTTCGACGTTCTATTAAAAAATAACGGGCTTGAAGAAATAAATGCAGGAATAAGCATTGACGGAGAAAGCCATTACTTGAAAAACATTCAACCTAATGAAACTAAAACAACTCAAATACTATTAGAAAAAAAGGAACTAACGCAAGTTGAATTAGCAATAAACAACAGCGTAGTATTCAAGGAAAAAGTAGACTTCAAGAAAATAATTAATGAGTTAGAAGAACAAAACCAGGTTTCAGTAATAGAAGAAGAAAAACTAAAACCAAAACCAACCAGCGAACAAATAAGAACAATTGAGTTGAGTGAACGAAAACCAAAAACAGAAGACGACAAAAAATTATTAGAAATAGAGGAAGAAGAAAAAGAACTGGAAACTAGTTACTTGCACAGGGAAATAGACCGCGAAGTATACAACGAATTAGTTAAGGAACTACAGCGAGAAAAAATAAAATTAAAAGTAAAAACAAGGAAAAAATCATAGTTTCTTGCTTACTTCAATTGCTTGTTCTACTAAACGACAACTGTAACCCCACTCGTTATCGTACCAAGCAATTACTTTAATCAAGTCGCCGTCAACCACTTTAGTTAAAGGCAAGTCAACTATACAAGAATGACTATTTTTAATGAAGTCGCTTGAAACTAATTCTTGGTTGGTTACTCCTAAAACGTTTTTGTACAACTCGTTGCCAACTGCCTTCGAGAAAGCAGAATTAACTTCATCAACCGTAACTTTCCTTGAAAGCAAGGCAGTAATGTCACTCAAGGAAACTACTGGAACTGGAACCCTAATAGCCAAGCCGTCAAACTTTCCTTGCAAAGAAGGAATTACGTTAGTAGTAGTCTTAGCTGCGCCAGTACTAGTAGGCACGATGTTAGTAGCGGCGTTCCTAGCCCGCCTCAAGTCCTTGTGCGGGCCGTCTAACAAATTTTGGTCTCCAGTGTAAGCGTGAACAGTAGTCATGAATGCTTTCCTAATTCCGAAAGAATCATTCAAAACTTGAATTACTGGCGCAATGCAGTTAGTAGTGCAAGACGCATTAGACAACACTAAATCAGAACTACTTGGTTCATTAACGCTAATCACGAAGTCGCTAATTCCTTCTCCTTTGCCTGGAGCAGACAAAATAACTCGTTTTGCTCCAGCCTTCAAGTGGGTTGAAGCTGTTTTCAAGTCCCTGAATCGTCCAGTGCACTCTAAAACAATATCTACACTCAATTCTCCCCAAGGTAGTTTGCTTGGATCAGGCTCTGAAAACACTCTATACGCCTTTCCGTTAACCAGCAAGTGACTGTCGTCGAAAGAAACGCTAGCGTCGTACTCGCCGTAATTAGAATCGTGCTTCAGCAAGTTCGCTAAAGTCTTAGTATCCGTCAAGTCGTTTACTGCTGCAATCTCAATGCCTTTCTGCAGGCAAATCTTGAATACAGCGCGTCCAATCCTACCAAAACCGTTTATTGCAATCTTAACCATGCTTGACATTAAACAGAATAAGAATAAAAACTATTTCTCAAAAAAAATTAACCAGAACCAGTGCCCATGCCTCTTAACGGAGAACCACTACCAGTTCCAGCGCCTTCACTCACAATTAAAGGAGAACCAACCCCAGAACCAGCGCCCATTACCAGCGAACCACTTCCAGTTCCTATGCCCATTACTGGTGCTCCAGAACCAGTTCCAGCTCCTAAAAACAAAGCAAAAACTAGTATTACACTAAAAAGAAAATACTTATTCACAACATCACCATATTCATTACTAATAACACCTATAAAAACAAAACCGCTAAAATTAAATACTTAAAACAGCAGGATACAAAAGGGATGGATAACGTAGCAATCGCAGGGATAATCGCTTTATTTCTAATCGTAGCCATGGGCATAATAAGTGAAATAAACGCGGCAATCTTCTTGATGGGATTGCTAGTTTTACTGAAAATGCCGTTCAACCCGTTTAGTAATCCTTACTAACTCTTTTTAGTTGAAATTATTTTCGGCTTGCCAGCAGGCTGTGGAGTTTCTTCTTTTGTTTCAACCCTGCCTGTTGAATAAGAAGCGTAAGTACTCAAGAAAGCAGTTAGAATAATTACTAAGAAAACTATTTCAGAAAAAGAAGGAATTACTATCGGCGGGTTTTGGTTTAAAGGAAGGAAAGCTAGTACTGCAGCAGCTAATCCACGGCTCATCATGAATGAAATCAAATTCTTTGAAGTAGCAATAGCCTTGTTGAAGAAAGACAATAAAGTAGTAACCAAAAATCTTGCAAGCACTAGAACGAAAACAATTCCTAACGCAATCCCAATAGCGCCTAACTCGAGTACTGAAGGACTAATAATCAAACCAAGGAAAACAAAAAAGAAGGTAGTAACAAAAAAAGTAATCTCGGTTTGAGTTGACTTGATAGTGTGCTCTAACTTGTAATCACTACCCATTTTAAGCAAGTTAGCAATCAAAGTTGAATTACCTAACACTAAACTAAAAATAAGCACGCCAATAGCACCGCTTCCGCCAAGCAATTCAACAACACTATACAAAACTAGTAAAACGGCTAAAGTAAGCATGTAACCGAGAGACTTTCCGTAAAAACTATGCAAAATTCGTATCCAGAAAACACCAAACAAGAAACCAAACAAAATAGCCGTAGTAAAGGTTGCGGTTAAAGTCTGTACTACCTGATCTAATTCAAAAGAACTAGTATTTATTATGTTGATTAAAACTAAAGCAGTTACAATGCACAACACGTCCGTAACAACAGACTCTAAACTAAGCATTATCGATACTTCCTGAGAAACTTTAAGCTTGCTTATTACTGGAATTACTACGCTCGAGCTAGTGCCGCCAATAACCGCAGCCATTAACAAAGCATGAAAGAAATTCCAACCAAAAACAAAGTAAAGCAAGCCAGTAGTAAACGCAGCTGAAAGAATAAACACTAGTAAAGTAAACAAAGCTGAAGACGGAACTTCAGATAATACCTTAGTTATATTCAAGTCCAAGCCAGCATCAAACAAAATAATAATTAAAGCCAGAGTACCCACCAGAGAAGACAAGGGAATGAAAAGCTCTGGCGGAACCACGTTGAAAACAGGCCCAATCAAGATTCCGGTAAGCATTAAAATCAAGTAGCCGGGAATGCGCGTTTCCTTGAAGAACAAGTCTGAAACGAAGCCTAAAAGCAAAACAGCGCCCACTAAAAGAAAAACTTCTAAAACCATGTCAATACCTTAAACACGTTAAAGCATAAAAACATTTCAAAAGCCTTGCACCCAAAAGCCAACAAGCAAGAACAAAGAATAAACAAACAACAACACTACTCCGTCGCTCTTTCTAAGTGATTTATTGAAATACAAAATTGAAAACAACAAGGAATAAATAATCAAGCAGAACGCAAGCAAAACGAATAAAGTAATTTTACTCGCTGCAACCGGAGCAAACAACGCAGCTACACCTAAAACCAGCGTTAAATTAGTTACTGACGCGCCAAGCAAGTTACCTAAAGCAAGCCTAATCCGGTGTTTCCTGCAAGCAGTTAAAGCAACAGTTAATTCAGGCAAGGAAGTTCCTAAAGCAATTGCAGTAGCTCCAATAAACGACTTTGAGAAACCAATCAAACCCGCTAATTCAACTGAAGTTTTAATCACTAAGTCAGCACTCAACAAAAGTATTCCCAAGAAAAAAAGGAATGAAAAACAAGCCCAAACTACTTCAGACAAAAACACTTCGTACTTTAATTTTTTAGTGAAAGCTTCCCGCCTAGTTAAAACAAAAACAGATAAACCCAAAAACAAGGCTAGTAAGACTAAACCAAACAACCCGCTAGGTACAACAAAAAACAAGCTAAATGAAATCAAAGCAGCAATACCTAAGAAAAACAATAAGCTGAAACGCTCTGCTTTCTTCAAGGTAATAGCAGTAGTGAAAACAACTATGCCTAAAATCAAACTTAAATTAGCAATATTAGAACCCAACACGTTACCTAAAACAAGTCCCGGCTCTCCTTCAATAGACGCAATAATTGAAACAAAGAGTTCAGGAAGAGTAGTAGCGATTGACACTAAAAAAAAGCCTATAACTAAATCACTAGCCTTCAAAAAACGAGCTATAATAAGCGCATCATCAATAAGCCGTTCTGAACTCTTAACTAACAACACTAAGCCAGTTGCTAAAACAAACAAAGTTGAAAATAAAAACAGCATTAAAGAAAAAAGAAAGCTGACTTAAAAAAAGTTGTTAATTAAACTTGTTTAAATCAGAAACAACCGCGCCCTTAACTAACCCGTATTGTTCAGCAAAACCAGCGTTTGTTTCCAAAACAAAGGAAAAATCTTCACTAGAAACAATTAACGGGCAGTAAGAATTCAAGCAAGGCTGCGCATTGAATTCAGCATCAACAACCATGTACTCGTCATTCAAAAACACTAAGTCTAAAGGAAGCAATACGTCCCGCATCCAGAAACTCTGTTTGGAAGGCGCGTTGAATAAGAAAAGCATTCCGCAATTACTGCATAATTCATTACGGTTAGACAAACCCGCATTTTTTTCTGCAGGAGAAACAGCTAGCTCTAAACTAAGCATGGTTCCATCAGGTAAAGACAATGACTCTAAGTAAGCAGAATTCTTTTGGTTTGATTCAGCAATCAAAATACTCTGAAAATCAGTTAAAGCACCACTACCAACCGCGCGGTCAAAAACAGGCGGCGTCATTACTGCAGATGAAGCAATTGGAATACTTAATTGAGTAAAAATGAAAGCGCCTAAAACAACCGCAAATAAAGCTAAAACACTTAAAACAACTAAAAACGCTTTTCTACCTGGACTAACAATGTTTAATCCTTTTTCAGTTAACTCATAGTAAACCCACTTGCGGTGGCTCTCTACTCGAGAAACCAATCCTGCTTTCTCCATTGTAGCTAAGTGAGTGGAAACCGCTTGAACACTAATTTCTAAATCAGTGGAAAGCTCGCTTGCAGTCATCTTTCTCTCGTTAAGCTTTTTCAAAATACTAACCCGAGTATCAGAAGACAAAGCCTTGAACGACTCCGCGTCTAAAACAATTTTAGCGTTACTTTCATCCATTTCATAAACAATTCAAAAAACAGCTAATAAAAACACTAGCTTTTGCTCAACAAAAACCCTTAACTAGCAAAAAACAATTAATGAATTAAAAATGAATAAGCAATTACTATTTTTCTTGTTGTGTGCGTCACTATTAACCGCACAACAATTTGATAACTGCCCAGGCGTATACAACCCAGACCAAGCTGATACTGACGGCGACGGCATAGGCGATGCATGCGATACTACTCCTTACGGAGACAACGGCGAATTCACTCCCACAGCCACGCCAACTCCAACAATAACGCCAACGCCTAATCCTTCTTCAAACCCTGATGCAACGCCCTCTTTAAATCCTTCTGAAAACCCGAATGCAACTCCCTCCTCAAACCCTGATGGAAGCCCAATTAATATTCCTACAATCAACCCTAATGAAAACCCTAACGCAACTCCGACGCAAGAAGAACCAACCGCAACACCCTTAAGTCCGGGGGAAAACATTACTCCCAGCCCTGAAAACCCCACGCCTCAGCAAGAACAAACAACAAACCAAAAAATTCAACAATACAGTGAAGAATTAAGCGAAAACTCGTTTTTTTCACTTTTCGTGTTGGCACTAATTTTAATTGCAGCAATAATATTAATCAGGAAAAAATTCGGTTAAAAATCAAGCAATTCTTTTTGCTTCCGCTGCAAGCCTTTTATTCGAGAAGAAGGATTTGAAACTTCGTAATCCAGCTTAAAGTACTCGAAACCATCGTTGTACAGCATTTTCAAAGCATTCTCAGTAATGTTAGGAGAACAAAGAATTCCTCGCACTCTCTTGCCTTTGCGTTTCTGAAGTTCTTCCACATATCTTTTCAGTTGAGTAACTGAATCCAAACCCGCATTCCTGCGTTTTAATTCAATTACAACTAAATTTCCTGCAGAATCAGTAGCTAAAATATCAACACTCCCTTTAAGCGAGGAAGACTCATTCTTCAAGGGAGTCAAACCAGGTTCAATCAAATGCAAGTCCTTCATTAATTCCTGCGCTAATTGTTTTTCAGAACCAAACAACTTCAACGACTCGTCATCACTCATTGGGAAAGAGTCAACAAAAAAAACTTTAGAGAAACTAACTTCAATGTGTTCAGCAACTGGCTTCAATCTCTCTGACTTAACTAACAAGCAACAATCATTCAATTCAACGCTAGTTTTAGAACCAGGACCCTGGTAATTAATAGCCGCCATCTTGCTTTTCTGGTGAACGAGGAACGTGCCGTCAGGCTTTATTACAAGCAACCGGTCGCCTTCACTGAGTTTTGAAGCAGCCCTGCCGGAATACTTTACTAGGCATTTGCCAAGAACTAAAACTAGTTCACTAGAGTCAAGACCGCGTTTTATTCCTGCAAGCGCTTCATTGAGTGAAATCATAGCAATAAAAATACTTTCATGCAATTAAATTAATTGTTGTTTGAACATGATTTGGCTGTTACTCGCTTCAATGCTCTTGACTTTCTTGATTACGCTATTCATTACTCCTTACTTCATGCGTTTCTTTTTGAATACTAGCGTAATTGCAATAGACCAACAAAAACAAAACAAACCAGTAGTACCTACTTCAGGCGGAATGCCGGTTGTGTTTTCGTTCTTCATTGGAATGTTGTTGTGCGTTGCAATAAACACATTCTGGTTAAAGGAAAACCTTGACTTAATTCAAATAATTGCCGCATTGCTCTCAATATTCGCTATTTCCCTCATGGGTTTTTTTGACGACTTATACGTAAAGAAATTCTTGAACAAAAATGCTTCAGACGCAATTGAATACAGAGTTGGATTAAAACAATGGATGAAACCCTTGCTCACGCTATTCGCTGCAGTTCCGTTAATGGCAGTAAACGCTGGAGTAAACAGCATGGTGTTCCCGTTCATCGGCGTAATTGACTTGGGACTCTTATACCCTTTACTCTTGCTGCCAATAGCAATTGTTGCAGTATCAAACGCTACCAACATGCTCGCGGGAATAAACGGCTTGGAATCAGGAATGATGATTATAGCTGCTTCAGCTTTAGGAGTATGGGCGTTAATGAACGGCAGAACTGAAGGCGCAATAATCGCCTTCGTAGGTGTTGCTTCACTCTTAGCTTTCTTGAAATTCAATTGGTCTCCAGCTAAAATGCTTCCAGGCGATTCCCTCACTTACTTTTCAGGCGCAATGTTCGCTTCAGCAGTAATAATTGGAAACGTAGAAAAGTTTGGTTTAGTTTTATTTACTCCGTGGATTATCGAGTTCTTCTTGAAACTGCGGGGAGGATTCAAGAAACGTTCTTACGGAGACTTGCAAGCAGGAGGATGGATTAAAACTCCTTACAAAAAAATTTATTCCTTAACTCACGTAGCAATGAAATTATTAGGAAGAAAAGCAACAGAAAGAAACATTTCACTACTTTTAATTAGCTTTGAATTACTGGTAGTCGCAATTGCCTTCCTTACAGTGAAACCAATTTAATTATTCAACTTGAATATTTTGACTTGACCGTTAGGTGAAACGTATTCAACACTAAATCCAGGCAGGTTCTCGAAAAAGAACAAGCGAGTAAACGGCGCATCAATAACCTTGCTTTCTAATTCACCTAAGTAAGGATTAACATTCAAAATAGCATTTTGAAACATTGTTACGTAAGCAGTTTCATTTGAAATAGTGTCTCCCAAAACAATTACTTTTAACGGAATTGCTTTCAAAGTACCATCTTGGTTTAGTAACAGCAAGTCTTCGTTAGTAATGCAATACGTAGGTCCTAAAGTAGACTTCAATAAAGGCAGTTGCACTGGAGAAACGCTTGACGGACACTCACCAACGTTCTGCAAAAACTCGAAATAATGCGTTAACTCGTAAGTACTCTGGCCAGGACCAACCTCCCAATTCGGAATTCCTTTCACTGCAGGGCAATTAGGAGCTATTTGCGAATCGCAAGAACCACTCAAGAAAACTAAAGCGCCCCACTTGAAAATCAAGTCTGAATCAAGCAAAATATAGTTAGCACCATGCCGCTTCATTACGCTAACTAATTCAGCTCTATCACCATCAACTAAAGCGTGTGCGGTTTCCTGGTCGAATTCAGGGTGAACATTACCAGGATCTAAAACGCTTTTTCTCTCGCCAAAGAAAGTAATCCAATGACCGTAATCCCACCAAGAAATAAACCTTGAATCCGGCGCAGTGTTTTCTCGAATCCACTTCATTGAATCAAGCCAGTCTGGAGAAATGTGCGAATAAGACAAGTCAGTCATTGCTTTATCAAAACGAGACAAGTCAGAACCAGTTGCTGGACCAAAGCCTTGAAGCAATACAGCGAAAACACCAACGAACAAAATTAATCCAAGAACATACGAATGCATTGTTTTCTCGTTAATCATTTTGACTTCTTCATTCAATTGCTTTAACAAAACGAATAATTCACCAAGCAACAATCCTAAAGCAATAGTTAACACTGCAGCCAAGTGGAAAGTGTACTTTAATTTGCTTAAGCCAACGAAAGCAACAGGAAAAACAATTAATACAGCCAAGAGAAGGAAGAAGCGTTTCTCTTCACTAGAAAACAAAATAATTAGTGCAGCAAGAAGACTCAAACCCATATACAAAAATACGTCCTGGCTTGAAAAGAATGAAGCTAAATCACTAGAAACAACGTTCGAAACAACTTCATCCAACTGCGCATTAAAGAACGTAAACACGATAAACAAGACTAGGAATGCCCAAGCCAACTTAGAGTGTTTCTTGCGCAAGTAAAAGAAAGCACTAAAGCACAAAATGAGCGTAATCGCTAACATCAAGAAAGGCGGGTTCAGTATGCCGTAAGCATTCTCGAATAATTCTAGACTACTAGCGCCTTCTTCTTGAATTGTTTTAGACAAAGGCGAAGCGGTTTTCGCGAAACCAGTTAAAACAGAAGGATAATTCAAAACCATGTTGCCTACAGGTGTTAAAAGCAAGAACAACGCGCCTACAGCAACCAAGCCACCTACAACTAGTTTTTTGGATAATTTCTTTTTTTGAGCAAAATAAAACAAGGCAAAAGGAACGAAAGTCAAAACCATTAATTCAACGCCAATAGAAATTGAAGGCAATATTTCACTCAAAGAAATTCTTTGGTAAAAAATGTAAACCAAGTCACTCAATAAAGCCGAGCCAGCAAGCATGCCGACAATAATCAAGTCTTTCTTTTCTACTGAACCACTCAAGTAATCAATAAAGGATTTAAACAACAAGAATGAAGCAATAACCATTAATCCCCAAATATAGTTTGACGAGGAAAGAACATTGAAAGCCAGGAACAAGGCAGCAAGCAAGCCAAGCCGGTAACTCTTATCCCTAAACGCCAAGTAAACTAAAGCAAATAAAGCAACTGCAATGAATATACCCCAAGGCTGTAACTCGAATACTCCCGCAGACATTTTAGTAATCAATTGCGGCGTGAAAGCAACGAATCCAGCTGCAATCAAACCCAAGTACTCAGAATAATCCCTTTTAAACAACAAGAAAACAAAAAACGCCATTAATGCGCCGACTAACGGCGGGTAAAACCCGTTAGCTAGAATAAAACCATCCTTGTCAAACCCCCGTCCCTCGAAAAACGAGAAACTCGAGTAAAAAGAAGCAGTTAAATACGAAACCAAGGGACGAATTTCCCGGTCGTACACGCCCAGTTCAGGCTGGTCAACAGTGTAATACACTTCATCGCTGTAATACTCTACTTGGCCGTTAACTAACACGTCTTGAGATATTTTAGCGTAAAAATAAGGGTCGAACTCGAAAAAGTCATTATTCCAACTCGTTGCAATGCGCGGGTAAAAAGAAAAAAGCATTATTACTAACAAAATCAAGTGAATGTGGTTTTTCTTCAAGAAACCCAAGGGATTAGTGAAACTAATTTCAGGCAAACGCAAGTAATCCTGCTTATACAACAATAATATTCCGATTACCGTCAGCAATAACGCGTTGAATAATACAAGAAAGAAACTAAACTTTAAACCCAAAAAAGTATTGAATAAAGCACTCAACAAGGGATTGAGAGTAATGCCTAAAACGATTCCTATAATGAATTGTTCAAACAAACCAAGCTTTGTTCCCTTCAATAACGCTCTTGCAATAAGCACGCCGGGAATCAGAAACAACAAGGAACTTAAAATAAAAGCTATTATTCCAGGAAGCAATTCAACATCCACCCACTTTAAAACAAAAACTGAAAGAAATCAAAGAATTAAATAACAATAGTAAATTAATATCATCTTAATATAAAAAACGTTATTTTAAGTGAATCAATGAACAAGAAACTCGCTCTAGCACTCGTGCCCTTCCTAGCACTAGCGTTATTCTCGCTTTCATTCAACGCTTTTTCTTCAGATGAATACGCTTACTTAACTACAGGCAAAGCGTTCGCGCAAGGAACAACAAGCGGTTACACTGACTTAGACCGTTTTCCCTTGTACCCCTTTACTCTAGGCGCATTATTCAATGTTTTTGGTTATTCAGAAGTAATTGCACGGCTTTTCTCGATTCTCTTGGGCGCAGCAGGAATAATACTAACCTTCCTTTTAGCTAGAAAACTCGCGGGGGAAGAAACAGCGTTCTGGAGTGCCTTGCTCGTAGCAGTAAACCCTTTTTACGCTTACTTGTCAACGCGAATACTTACTGAACCCTTGTTCTTCGCTTTATTCCTAGCTTCAATATACGCTTTATTCAAAGCAAAAGAATGGCGCGGCTACGCAATCTTTGGCATCCTCACTGGACTAACGTTCTTAACGCGGTACTTAGGCGCTTACTTGCTTCTAGCAGCAGGAGTGTACGCTTTCTTCTGGAAGAAAAGCGAGTTAACAATAAAAAACTCGCTCAGCGTTCTAGCAGGCTTTATTTTAGCATTAATTCCTTGGATGGCTTGGAGCCAGAACGAAACAGGAAACCCGTTTGGCTTTGCAATAAACTTCTTGAAAAACCAACTCGCGTTGAATGAAACCGCGTTCTCTCTCCCAGACAAGATTCCGCTTTACGCTCTTGGAATACTCATTCTAATGGCTGCAGCCAGCTTTGCTCTTTATTTCGCATTAAAAAAACAAAACAAGAAACTCGCTTTGCTTTACGCCGCAATTCTATCCGCATGGGTTAGTATGGAAGCATACGGACTACTGGGAAATACGCCGTTGCTGCGTTACGCGGTTCCGTTAGTGCCGTTAATAGCAATAATTTGCGTTGACGCGGTACCCAAAGGATTCTGGTTTAAATTATTGAAGGCAGCGATTGCAGTAAACTTTATTCTAGCATTAATCGTGATTGCTTTCTTTGGTTCTTACTCTAAATACAACGGCTACAGGGAAGCAGGGTTATACGCTGCAGAACACTGCACAACAATTGATTCAAACATCCAGAGAATAATTGAGCACTATTCTGGAAAAAGAAACACGCTTAACGCTGAGTGCATTGTTGAAAGTAGTTTCGACGGAAAAATAGAAATACCAAGTGGTTATTACTTAGTATTCCAAAGCAAGGGAGTGAATGTTTATGAAAAAACTTGACGCGAAAACTAGTGAAAAAATAATCGCGCTACTCCCAACATTAAACGAAGAGGAAGGACTTCCAATCATCATTAAGGGACTCAAGAAAATAGGCGTTAAAAAATTCATTGTTATTGACGGAAACAGCACTGACAAAACACAAGAAATTGCTAAACGCGAGGATTGTGAATTAATTTTGCAGGAAGGAAAAGGAAAAGGACGCGGCTTCGTGTCTTTCTTGAAGAAACACGCGATTCAAGAAAACAAGTATTACGTAATGCTTGATGCAGACGACACTTACGACCCTAACGACTTGCCGCGACTAGTAAAAGAATTAGACGCTGGCTATGACGTTGTTATAGGTGAAAGACAACAAGACATGCGTACTCTCCGGGATGTTTACCACGTTATTGGCGCTAAAGGAATCTCTTTATTCGGTTCAATAGTTTACCAAAAATGGAATCCAGACATTTGCACTGGCTACTGGGCATTCACTGGAAAAGCATTGAAGAAAATGAATGTTGACGCCCAAAGATTTGATTTGGAAGCAGCATTATTTTCAGAAACATGCAAGAAACACTTGAAATTGAAAGTAGTTCCTATTTCTTACAAAGACCGGGTTGGTAAAGGAAAACTACACGCTTACGACGCTATAAGCATCGCAGTTAAACTCCTGGAAAAAAGGTTTTGAAAAAAAATGTTTGCATTCCGCATTGATGTAGATTGTTCGCACGGCTTAACGAAGGGAGCACCGAAAATACTTGAAATACTCAACGAACTAGAAATGAAAGCGAGTTTTTATCCAGTTACTGGCGGGGAAACTGGTTTTTTTGAAGCAATGCAATCGAAAAGCAAGGAAAAAACGAGTTTGAAGGGAGTAAAACTGCCGAAACTAGAAATACTGCGAATTGCTTTATTTCCTCAAAACTTTTTCTTGAAAAACTCTGAATTACTAAAAAAAATAAAAACTCAAGGACACGAGGTAGGTTGCCACGGCTGGAAACACCGCGAGTGGACTAAAGACTTAGAAAAACTCGATTTGCAAAACCGATTCACTAGAATAAACGAAGCTTTCGAAACGGTTTTTAGCGAAAAACCGAAGAGCTTTGCTTGCCCTGGTTTTAAAATCAACGAGAAAGTACTGCAAGCTCTTGACGATTTTGGTTACGCTTGTTCCGGTGACTTGAGTGGGGATTACGCGTTCAAGCCGGTTGTTAACGGGAAGGAATTTAATTGCGTGCAAGTGCCGGTTAACTGCAAGTTTGTTGATACTACTCCCTTGATTGAATTCTTTTGGAAACAGGGTTTAAGCGACCCTGAAATAATTAAGAAAACGAGTGAATTCATTCTCAAGAAGGAAGATGAAGAAGGTTACGCAGTGTTTTACTGCCATGCTTTTTTTGAAGGAACACGCAAAACAAGCGTATTAAAGAAAGTTTTAGAGAGAGTGAAAGAAGCAGGCGTCAAAAACACTACGGTGGAAGCAATTGCTTTAAAATGCAGGAAAGAAAAAGAAATTAAGTTGGTTTGAAATGAAGATTGGAATTATTGGAACTGGAGTAATGGGTGTGGGTATAAGCACTGTATTCCTGCAAAACGATTTTGAAACAATTGTTTTTTCTAGAAGCAAGGAAAGCGCTGAGAAAGCTGAAGCAAAAATAAAGAAAAACTTAGAGAAAGCGCTAGGAGAAAAAGCAGGAGAAGCAGTGAAAAAACTAAGCACTACAAACAACTTGCAGGACTTAATGCAGTGCGATTTTATTATTGAAAGCATTATTGAAGACTTTTACGAGAAAAGAAAATTATTAAGCGAACTCAAAGAATTCCAGGGAATATTATGCACTAATACTTCCAGCTTGAGTGTTTCTAAACTCAGCGAGTACGCTAACGAAAAATTCGTTGGAATGCACTTCTTCAACCCAGCGCACAAAATGAAGCTAGTGGAAATCGTTGCTGGCGACACGACTCCAACAAACGTAATAAACAAAACCAGGGAGTTAGCAGAAAAAATCGGTAAAACCCCGATTACAGTCAAGGACTCGCCTGGATTCGTTGTCAACCGCTTGCTAATGCCTTTCTTGAATGAAGCAATCCTCACTCTAGAAGACGGGGTTGCTTCAAGAGAAGAAATTGATTCAGCAGCGCAATTAGGTTTAAACCACCCAATGGGGCCATTGAAATTACTAGACTTAATTGGGTTAGACGTTTTCCTGGCAATAATGAATTCACTGTTCGAACAAACTAGTGAAGAAAAATTCAAGCCAGCTGAACTAGCAGTGAAAATGGTTTCAGACGGAAAGCTAGGAATAAAAACAAAGCAAGGCTTCTACTCTTACGAGTGAAAATTAATGGATAGAGCGTCTAAAGGAACTTTTTTGCTTTTCGCTAGCCAGGGAATACTCCTCGCAATAAGTTTTTTTCTCAACGGCTTTCTAGGACGCAGTCTAGGGCCAGCAGACTTCGGAGCTTTCGGAATAATTCTCTTAATCAACTTAACGCTAGTTACACTCTTGAGTGCGGGAATTTCAGCTGAAAGCACTCGCTTGATTGCTGCAAACCCGTCTAAAGCCAAGGAAATAAACCAGGAAGCAACCAAGCACTTAGTAATACTCTCTATAGCAACTGCCTTGATTGTTTACTTTTCTTCAAGCTTCATTGCGAATTTGCTGGGAAACAAAAACCTTGCAGGACTCTTGCAGTTCTCTACAATACTAATTCCCTTGCAAACACTCTTTTCACAGCAAACTGCTTTCGTTAACGGGCTTCAAGAATTCAAGAAACAAGCACTAGGTAACGTGGTTTTTGCTGTTTCCAAAGCAGTTTTCGCGGTAATTCTCTTAGTAATCGGGTACAACCTTTTTGGAGCTATTCTTGCTTACGCCCTAGCGCCAGTAATTGGATACTTATTCCTCTTCAAAAAACCAGTTGAAAAAAAATACGCATTCAATTATTCAAACTTACTAGCGTTTGCGGTTCCTTACTCCTTGAGTGCAGTAGCATTAAGCTTAATGAACAACATTGACTTGTTGTTCGTGCAAACACTAATTCAAAACGCTGGAACCACGGGGCAATACTTGGCTGCAAGCAACATTTCACGCTTGTTTCCAACAATATTCGGCATAGCAGGCGTAGTGTTATTTCCGATAATAGCAAAACAAAAAAACAATTCAAGGAAATACTTGAAATTATTCTCGAAATACTTCTCGCTAATAATAATTCCCGTATTATTTTTCCTGGCTGCAGCAAGCTACAATTTTATTACAGCTATTTACTCTGAAACTTACGTTCAAGCAACAACCTTCTTTCCAATGCTAATGGCTTCAGCAGTACTCGCGTCAATTACTTTCACTTTATTCGCGGTACTAAACGCCTTAGGCAAGACGAAAACAACTCTTTACTTGACTGCCCTCGCAATAATCACTCAAGTAAGCTTGTTGTATGCATTAATCTCTAGTAATTCAGCAATGGGAGCTGCTTACGCAATGCTTGCTTCAAACACAGTAATAACCTTAATCACTTTCCTTTTAGTAACCAAAAAAATAGGTTCTTTCGTAGACTACAAAACCCTCGCTAAAACAATATTAATAGGCGCGGTTGTAACCGTATTAATTTTCTTAACTAACCCGCTGCTTTCAAGCAAGTGGCTCATACTAATTCAGATTCCAGCTGCGTTTCTTTTGTTCTTTTACTCGTGCATAAAACTAGGCGTAATAAAAAAAGAAGACAAAAACTTCATTAAAACAGCTTTACCGTCTAGAACCGCGTTTCTTGTAGACTGGTTCTTCTAAAGCAACTAGAATTTTCTTCCCGTTTTTTTCAATAATTTTTTTTATTGGTTTAGCAGGCACTCCCACGACTACAGTAAACGCAGGCACGTCCTTGTTAACTAGAGAACACGCGCCAACAATTGCTCCCTCGCCAATGTGTACTCCAGGCATTATCGTGACGTTAGCACCCAAATAAACGTTTTTCTCAATAATTACTTTCTTTGAAATGCACTCGCCGCCACGCCACATTGGGGATGAATCGTGAGAAAAAATATTGTTCCTGAAACCAATTCCCACGCCTTCATGAATTTCCACCATGCTTTCTTTTACTTCAGGAGGCTGGTCTATAAACGATAAGTAACCAATCCAAACTCCCTTGCGAATCGTTACTCCCCGCAGCTGGTTAGCCCAAACTCTAACGCAAGAAAAAGGACCGAATACTGCTAGAGGCGTTAAAAAAACGCCGAAAAACCGGTGCTTAAATTCACGCAAATTCATTTTTTTCAATCAACTAAATAGTTTAAAACACTGTTCTAGCTTAAATATTCTTGAGAATAAATTAACTTATCAGATTTATTAAAGGTGTTTTTTGAATGTATGAAAAATTCGTAAAAGGGAAAAAAATACTAGTTACCGGCGGAACCGGTAGTTTTGGAAGCAAGATTGTTTCACGGCTAACTAAACTAAGCCCGGAAAAAATAGTTATTTTCAGCAGGGATGAAAACAAGCAGTACCACATGCGAAACCAGTACCCTGAAATTGAAAACTTGCAGTTTGAAATAGGGGACGTTAGAGACCACCACCGCTTAAAGGAAGTAATGAAGGGAATAAACGTGGTTTTTCACGCAGCAGCAATGAAGCACGTTCCTCAAAGCGAGTATTTTCCTTTTGAAGCAGTGAAAACCAACGTGATTGGAGCTAAAAACGTGGTTGAAGCAGCCATAGAAGCAGGAGTTGAAAAAGCACTGTGCGTAAGCACGGACAAGGCAGTAAAACCAGTAAACGTTATGGGAATGAGTAAAGCAATTCAAGAAAAAATATTTATTGCAGCAAACGGACGCAGTGACACTCAATTCATGTGCGTCAGGTACGGGAACGTAATTAACAGCAGGGGTTCAGCAGTGCCTTTCTTCAAGGAATTAATACTTGAAAAGAAACCAATTCCAATAACAGATGAAAGAATGACTCGCTTTCTCCTCTCAATAGATGAAGGCATAGACTTAGTGCTTGAAGCAGTAACTAAAGGAAAAAACGGCGAAATATTCGTCAAGAAAATGCCTGCCTGCAAAATAACTCAACTCGCTCAAGTAATGGGTAAAGAAATAGGCAAGAAAGAAAACTATCCAACTAAAATAATTGGAATAAGGCCGGGTGAAAAAATTCACGAAGTGCTGGTAAGCGAGGAGGAAATGGCTCGCGCTGAAGAAACAGAAAACCACTTTATTATACACAAATACGAGAATGCAGCAAGTTTACCTCCAAAGAAAAACATTCAAGAATACGCAAGCAACAACACGCACATGATGTCTGACGAAGAAATCAGGGACAGGCTAACTGAACTAGGGATTTTTGAATGAAGATAGTAATTGGAGCCAAAGGCAGGCTTGGAAAAGCAATACTCAAAAAAGCGCCTTTCACGCCTCTTGACAAAAACGAGTTAGATATTACAGACAAAAACCAAGTGAAAGAAAAAATACGAGAATTAAAACCGGAAACAGTAATAAACTGCGCTGCGTTCACTGACGTTAATGCTTGCGAAAAAAACGTTGACGAGTGCTGGCGCGTGAACGTTTACGGAGTAAAAAACCTTCTTGAAGCATGTATGGAAAACAACGCGAAATTAATTCACTTTTCAAGCAACTACGCGATTGAACCAGTCAACGAATACGCTTGGACTAAGAAAGCTTCAGAAAAAATAGTTGAAGACTACGGCATCGTAATTAGAACTAGTTTATACGCAGAAGATTACTTCATGGTAAAAAAACTCTTAGCCGGAGAAGAAATAACCGCGTTCAATGATTCTTATTTCAATCCCATAAGCGTTTACGGACTAGCTGACGAAGTAATAAAATTAAGTGACTCGAAAAAAAAAGGAGTAGTAAATATTGGAACTATAGATAAAATTACTCCGTTCGATTTTGCTAAAGCGTTTTGCAAAGAATTCAGCGTGAATGAATCACTCGTCAAGGGCGTTCCAAAAACTGACGGGGAAGTAAAGAGAGCGCGCGACTTGTTTATTCAACCTGAAAACGAATTAACTTTAAAGGAAGACTTGAAGAAATTCAAAAAAGAAGGCGATTTTTAGAATGATTAACGGCGTTGAAATAAAGAAAATAGAGAAAAAAAGCGATGAGCGAGGCGTCTTGATAGAATTCCTGCGTTTCACGGAAATAAAAGAAAGAGAAGGCCAGGTTTACTGCACTACAAGCAAACCCGGAGTAGTTCGAGGAAACCATTACCACACTCAAAAAACCGAGTGGTTCACGATAATAGGCGGGAAAGCGCTTCTCGCGCTTAAAGACGTTAATACTGGCGAAACCCAGGAAATAGAATTAAACTCTGAAGAGCCAGTAGTCGTTAAAATACCGCCTAAAGTTATTCACGCAATAAAAAACACTGGCACGGACACGCTTTACCACTTAGCGTACATATCGAAAACATTTGACCCGGAAAACCCTGACACGATTTTCGAGTCAATAATGTGAAAAAAATGAATATTTCTTTTATAGTATTGAATTACAACGGAGAACAAGTACTAGAAAAAACGCTTAAAGCAATTTACAAAGAAAAAACTATTCAGGATGAAGTGCTAGTAGTTGACAATAATTCCAATGATTCTTCCCGCAAAATAGCGTTAAAATTCAAGGGACTCAAGTGGTTTCAATTAAAGGAAAACAAGCGCTTGCTGGCGTTGAATGACGCTGCGCTCAAAGCAAAACACGAATTCATCTGCATCCTGAATAATGACTACATTATTCAAAAAGGATACCGAGAAAACGCAGTGAAAACCCTCGAAAGCGATGATAAACTCTTCGGAGTATCAGCAAAAGTAATCATGCCTACTGGCTTAATTGATTACGCGTACTGCATTCCGCACATGAAAAACTTTTTGTTTCAATTAGAAATCAAGGGACGCAACGAAAAAAACGAAGGCCAGTACAAAGAAATTAAACCAACTATTTCAGCAAACATAGTCGGCGTTTTCAGGAAAAAAGTTTACAACGAAATAGGCGGAATAGACGAATTATTTTACCCGGCTTACTGGGAAGACAATGACTTGGGTTACAACGCTTGGAAACGCGGATGGAAGATACTATTCAACCCGAAAATGTCGGTTATTCACAACCACAAGGACTCAATGATCAAGTCGCTTGGAAAAAGCGGAGCTACAACCATAGCAAATAGAAACAAGCACTTGTTTATACTCAAAAACTTTTCTTCAAAAGCAATGCTAGCAAGATACTTGATAGCACTGCCAATAGTACTAATTCTAGGAACACTAAAGCAAGGCCTTCCGTTCTTGAATGGTTTCATTCAAGCATTAGGGAAAGCAAGTGAAGCACTAGCGAAAAAAAAGGAAAGCGAGAAAAACCGCGTGTTAAGCGATGAAGAAATATTCAGTTTGACTGGCGGAATTATTCGCCCTTAACTGCTTCCATAACAAAACGCACTTCCCTAGCGGGGAATATTCCCGCGAAAAAGTCTTCGTAAATTACTGGGAAACGGTTAGCTAAAAAAGAAATCCCGATTAATTGGTGAGTCTTAGCGAAAACCAACTGCCTTCGCTTATACTTGAATTTTACTCCCTTAGCCATGTAATTGTAAGAACGCCCGTCGCAAAAAGAATCAAAAGAACGGTAACCAAAAAAGTGCTTGTGAGTCAAGTCATAAAAAGCACCAGGCGAAGAGTAAAACGGCGCTATTACTGCAAGCAAGCCGCCTGGTTTTAGAACGCGGTGCATTTCAACAATAGCTTTAACCGGGTCATTCAAGTGTTCTAAAACGTGGGAACAAAAAAACTCTTCGCAAGAATTCTTCTTGAAAGGCCACGGGTACTTGTTTAAATTAACAATTTTGTCTGCTGCAGACGACTTTTCTGAATCAACATTCAAGTAACCTTTCTTCTTGTCTGCACCGCAACCAACATTAATCTTCATACGCGCGCCCCCTCAGAGGATTCAACCAAATTCTGCATCAAACTGGCAATAGTCATTGGTCCGACTCCGCCTGGAACTGGAGTAAGAAAACCAGCTACTCCAGCAACGTCAAGAGAAACATTCCCTACTACTTTCCCGTCCTGGAAAGAAATACCTACATCAACAACAACAGCTCCAGGCTTAATCATTCCAGCGTTAATTAAACCAGGCCTGCTGGTAGAACTAACTACAATATCGCTCTTTAAACACAATTCCTTTAAATTACGAGTTTTAGAGTGAGCAATAGTTACAGTCGCGTCCTCCTTCAGTAAAGCAGCAGCAACAGGAATACCCACGTCACTACTCCTGCCAATAACTAACGCGTTAGTTCCGCGCAATTCAATTCCGTAATGTTTTAGTAAAACAATTATTCCCTTCGCTGTAGCAGCAGTAAAACGAGACTCGCCTTGCAGCAAACCCCCAATATTCAAGGGATTCAAACCGTCAACGTCTTTTTCTGGAGAAATAGCTTTCAAGCACTCAAAGTAACTAACGCCTTTAGGTAAAGGCAACTGCAAGAGTATTCCAGTAACTCGCTCGTTTTCATTAAACTCGTTAATTGCGTCAACTATGTTTTTAGTGGAAGCGGTTTCAGGTAATTCCTTGAGAATAAATTCCCCACCAACTTGCTTGCATGCTTGCTCTTTCAAACGCACGTAAAGCCTTGAAGACTCGTTACCGCCAACTAGAATCGTGCCTAAAACCGGCTTCAAACCTTTTTCCTTAACTTTTTGTTCCAAGCCTAAAAGTAGTTCTTCCTTTAATTTTTTCCCGTCTAAAAGTACTGCAGTCACTCTAACTCAACTCTCTTCAAAACAATTCGTCTCCCGTTAATTTTAATGAACGCGTTCGGGTAAGGATCTTCCAAAGCACGCACGAAATCAAAAACTTGTTCAGCACTCATTCCAATAACTTTCCCTAGAGTCAACTCGCTTTCCTCAGGCTTCCTGCGCTTGAAAACCGTAGCTTTAGCCGAGTCTTGCTTGAACGATTTTAAATTCGGGTAATCCGCAATTATTTTCCGGTACAACCTTAATCCAGACTCGCTGATTCTATCTAAAACTTCACTCAAGTGACCCTCGAAAGAAACTTTTTCCTGGCCGTACAAATCCCCTTCATCCAAGCCAGCTGTAACCTTAAACAAGGAAACACCCGTATTTTTTTCTCCATTAATAATTTGGTTTTGAATCGGACTGCCGCCCCTGTATTTTGGAAGCAGTGAGGGATGCAGGCAAAGAATCAAGTATTTCTCGAATAATTCCTTGGAAACAATCCAGCTCCAGCCAACCAAGAAAAACAAGTCAGGCTTGAATTCATTAACTCGCTCTAAAGTCAAGTCTTCTTTTTTTTCAATAAGCAAGAGTTCATGGCCGTCACTACGTAAAGCGCTAGCAATCTTTCTAGCCCAATCCCTGTAACCACAAAAAACTATTTTCATTCTCTTTCACGCGGGTGCTCGTGAAACCACCACGCGGGGTGAGTCATCAAGCAAATTTTTTCTTTTTTTCCAACGAACTTGCAAGGGCATTCTTCACGCCAAGTCAAGTGAGGCTTGAAAGTTTCAGACAAGTACTTAACGCCGGAAGCATTCTCGCCAACTCCACCGTGAAACTCTTCCTGGTACGCATGGTACTCGAAACCAAACTCTTTCAAATTCATTTTTTCCACTATAGATAGAGTATTAACTTGGTAATCCCAATCCCTGTGCGGAGCAACACCCGTAATCTTGTGGCCCAAACAAGCCTCCAAGTACGCTTTATCTCTGCGAAGCAATTCCTCGCAACCAATACCCTTGTTGAACAAATCGAAATCCCCTACTTCGGCATGCAAGCCAATCTCGTGGCCTGACTCGTCAATAAAACGCAAGTCCTTGAAGTTATTGTACTCAAACAAGTTGTACGCAGCATGAACCCTGAAAAAGTAAGTTGCTTTAACACCTAAAGAATTCTCGATTAAAGCAAATTCTTTAGCTTTGTTGAAGTGATTATCAACATCATGCCTTAACAAAAAAATCTTGCCGGAAGGCTTTTTCTTCAAGTAATCATTAAACGAGTAAAAAACGTACCCCTCACTCAAGGCTTTCTTGATTATTTCACCGTAATGCTTGAAAGTAAAACTGCAAGTCAATAAAACCACCTAAATTTAAAGGAAGAACTTGAAATAAAAAGTAATGACTAAACTAGTTTTCACAGTAGACGTGGAACGCGACTCCTCTCACTCTATTCAAGGCAGTCCCTTGCGTTCAACTACGTTAGGCCAAAAAAAACCAGGATACACTGCTACTGAAAAAGGACTAACCGCCTTAATCGAGTTACTGAATGAAAAAAACATTAAAGCAACCTTGTTTTTTGAAGCCAAGACTGCTTTGAAATTAAGTTACGACGCGGACGTGAAAGCATTGTGCGCAGGACACGAAATAGGTTTTCACGGTTTTAATCATGAAGACTTCACTGGAAAAAAAACAGGTTTCCCCGCAAACCAGGAAGAAAGAGAAAAAGTTTTTTCCACAGGAACAATTGTTCTCGAAAAACTTTTCGGGAAAAAAATATTCGGCTTCCGCGCGCCTTACTTGTTAACTGATCCGGAACTCTTGCAGCTTGCAGCCCGCTTCTTCAAGTACGATTCTTCTTTTGAAGGGAAAAAAATTGTTTTCGAGGAGGGAATAACTAGAATTCCAGTATTCAAAGAAAAAGGAATGAGCGGGTACTTATGGAAGTTAATGGAGAAAGAAAGAAACATTCAAGAATACTATGAACTCTTGAATAAAGGATTAAAAGAAGAAGTCATGGTTATAGCAACTCACTCGTGGCATTCTCACCGCACGCGAAACGAAGGCGTGCTTAAGGAAGAAAGAATCAAGGAAAACCTTGAAAACATTAAACTCGTCCTGGAAAAAGCGTTAGAAAAAGGCTTTGAATTCACTACAATGAAGGAATTAATCAAATCTTCCAAACTTCAATGATTTTTCCTGAATCAGTTTCCTCGAATTTTTCAATCAAATTACTAATTATTCCCGCTATTTTTTCCGGAGAAACAGCATCACCAGTGAAACCAAAATCATTCCTCAACATCGTTGTAGCAACAGCACCAGGACAAACCACGAAAACCTTTATTTTAGGATCGAGTTCTACAGCCAACGCCTTACTCAAACCAATTACAGCGAACTTGGAGGCAGCGTAAACCGAGACATTAGCTGAAGCAGTAACGCCGTAAACAGAAGAAATATTGATTATAGCGCCCTTCTGGATTACTTTTTCTGCTTGCTTGCAGCAATACAACACTCCCTTCACGTTAACATCAATAACTTCATCCAAGTCCTCTATTTCAGTGTCACGCAACGGCCTTGCGAAACCCACGCCCGCGTTATTAACTAAAAAATCAATTGAACCAAACTCTTTCAATCCTAAAGAAAACAATTTCTCTACTTCCCGTGGATTAGAAACATCAGCCTGCACGCAAAAAACATTTTCAACTCCATCCAGCGCTTTCTTTAACGCAGCCAAGTCAGTAGAACAAGCAACCACGCTATAATTCCTAGAAACTAATTCCTTAACTGTAGCCAAACCAATTCCACGGCTTGCTCCAGTAACAACAACAACTTTACTCATAAAAAAATCACTTGTTTTTATACCCAAATCTCTTTTCATAATTCTTGTGATCAAACCACTCTAAAATAATTGAAACGATTTCAATTTCGTCGCCAGCTAAAAAATAAATCAATCTCCAACCATCCGGCAAGTCATACTTGCGCAAGTTATCTATACCGTATTTCTTCAAATACTCCTTAGGCCAAACTCTACCTGGAATTTTAATTCCACAAAAAGGGTTTTGCTTCAAGGCGTTTATAGCAGAATCAATGTTTTCAGCTAAATTTATATCTTCAGTCTTACCCGACTTGAGTTTCAAATACGCCTGATAAATCTTTTCATCAACAAAACGAACGCGGCGCGCTCTGGAATTCGTAATCAAACTTCAACACCCTCGCGCCTAATCTTCTTTAACAGTTTTGGATTCCAAATCCAAGTAACCGTCTTGTCATCCTCGATGAAAACTTTACCTGAATGCACTAAGTATTCCAAGGTAGTGAGGAATGTTTGCCACATTACCTTCTTAGGTAACTTCTTCCACACTTCAGTAATAGTCTTATCGCCACGGCTAGCTCTAACCGCGTCTTCAATCATCAAAACAGTATCCAAACGCGGGTAACGCAACACATTATTCTTAAACACCATAGACTGCACAATAAAACACCTATATATCAATTGATATATA
>JBDRBT010000022.1:0-25595 GCA_043822385.1 Microcaldota archaeon
GACGAGTGGATGTTGGCGGAGGATATTCCTAACATCGACTTTTTCTTTTGCAATATTTGGCTGCGTGCTTTCGTTAACAACATGAAGAATAGTTGCGGAATGAATTACTCAAAGATTCTAGGCGTTTTTCACGGTTTCGACATGAGTTTTTATTACGACAAGAAGAATTGTCTTGATTTTACTTTGAATTTAGTGAAAAAAATGAATGCAGACCCTGTTTTCGGGGAAAAAATTAATGAAAACATTAAGTTTTACTCAGACAAACTGCAAGAAAGTGCTGAAAAAATTCCTAAAAACTTGTCCGTGCTTTCTAATGAAGAATTAGGGGGTATTATTGAAGAACACGCGCGAGTTCACACGAAATTGTATGAGTGGGGTTGGTTATCTAATGCTACTGACATGTTTTACCCTGAATTCACTGAGTTGTTGAAAAAATATTTACGAACTAAAATTAATTCCGAAGAAGAGTTAAATGTGGTTTTCATTGCTTTGACGCATGCTGATGAAAAGAGTTTGGACTTGATTCAGCATGAAGAATTATTGAAAATTGCTGTTGAAATGCAGGATGGAAAAAGTGTTTCAATTCTTTTAGAAAAGTATTATGTTGATTACGCGCCGGTTAGTGCGTTGTGGGTTGGCGAACCTGTTTCTTTGAATTATTTTGTTAATGAAGTGAAGAGCGTGCGGGACCCAGTTAGAGAAATAGCGTTGTTGAATAAGGATTTAGTTGAAAGGCGTTTAGAAAAAGAAAAGTTAGTTGAAAAATTAGGGATTGACGGGAAGTATTTGCGTTTGTTTAATGTTTTCGGGGAATTCATGATTACCAAGCAGTACCGGCGTTACGCTCAATTGCGTTCCTTGTTTTTGTTGCGTCCTGTTTTCCGCGAGATAGCAAAGCGATTCAACATTACTGAAAAGCAATCGCGTTTCTTGCTTACTCCAGAGTACAAACAATTGTTGGTCGAGGGTTCGTTTGATGTAAAACAATTAGCGGAGAGAGAAGCGTTTTGCGTTTTAGTTTCTAGTGAAGGTGAGGATTTTGTTTTAACTGGTGAGGAAGCTCGAAATAAAGCTAGTGAAACAAAGCAAGTAATTGATTTTGAGCAAAAAGAATTGAAGGGTCAGTGTGCTTGCGTTGGTTTTGCTAAGGGTAGAGTAAAAATTATTTTGTCTCCAGTTGACTTGCCGAAAATGCAGAAGGGCGATATTTTAGTGGCTATTGCTACTAATCCTGACATTGTGCCTGCAATGAAGAAAGCAGCCGCGATTGTTACTGAACAAGGAGGCGTAACGTGTCACGCTGCGATAGTGAGTCGTGAATTGAAGATTCCTTGCGTTATTGGAACTAAGATCGCTACAAAGTGGTTGAAGGACGGGGACTTGGTTGAAGTTGATGCGTCGAAGGGTTTAGTGCGAAAGAGCTTCTAATGAGGAACGGTAACATGTTTTGGCGTAATGCGGTTTGGAAACCAATTGTAACTAGAAATTATGGTTTATTATATCGTTTTCTCGGTGATGAAGGCGACGCGCGGTATTCAAACTTGTTTTTTGCGCCTACTGATGTTGAAACGCTTACTGTAAGTGAAGGCACGATCGCGCACGTTTTTCAAAGCGAGAAAACTGGTGCTTTATGGGCGAAAACAATTTTAGAAGACTCTTTGCGCCGGCAGGATTATGCAAACGACTTGAAAAAAGTTTATTCGCTTCTTGGACCTGAGTTGTTAGATAGCGCGATTAAACTGTCTAATGCTTCTTCTGGAGAACAAGAGTTTGAGCGTTTTAGTACTGCTTGGAAAAAGTTTGCTCCTGGTTTGAAAGTAACGGTATTTATAGGCCGCGCGTGTTTTGACAAGCTCTTCGAGTTTTTATGTGCGAGCTTGAACAAACCAAAAGCCGAGGTAGAGTTGCTGATCAACACGCTTACTCTCCCTGTTGAGACAACTCCTTCGTTTGAAGAAGAAACTGAATTGCTGAAGATTGTTGCTGAGGCTCAGAACAAGGGTATTTCGCGGTCGGATTCGCAAATAATGGAGAAATTGCAGGCGCATTGCGAGTCTTTTAATTGGATTCCAGTTAGTTTTGTTGACGAGCCGTGGTCAATCAAGGACTTCGAGAAACAGTTTGATTACTTGTTTGAAGCTGTTGACTGCAGAACGCGTTTGAACGAGGTTTTGGAAAACAGGCGTGAAACTATTGAAAAACGCGACGAGCTTTTTCAAGAGCTTGATTTAAGTGATGAGTCAAGGCGTTTGATTCTAGTGTTGCGCGAAGGCACTTTTTTGAATGAGTATAGAAAATCTATTTTTTCGAAAAGCAATTTATTGGCTCGCAAGTTTTTTGAGCGCCTAGCAAAAGACGCCGAGACGCGGTGGGAGTCTTTCTTGTTTTTAACTCCTGGAGAGATTGCGACTTTTCTTCAAACACGAGAGTTTCCGAAAGAAAAAATAGAAAAGCGTTTGCAATGGAATGGCTTATTGAATTGGGAAGGAAAAACAAGACTCTTATCTGATGAAGAACTGCTTTTTGCAAAAAAATTAATTCCAAAAGAGCAAAAGGCGGCGTCTGTTGAGTGGCCGTTGAAGGGCGTTATAGGTTCTAGGGGTGTTATTGGTAAAGTAATTGGCAAAGCTAAGGTTATTCGCACTATTTCTGAAGGAGGTAAGTTAGAGACTGGAGACGTGTTAGTAGCTAAAATGACGTCTGTTGATTTTATTCCCTTGATGCGAAAGGCGATTGCTTTCGTTACTGATGAGGGCGGAATTACTTGTCATGCGGCGATAGTTGCTCGTGAAATGAATAAGCCGTGTATTATTGGGACAAAAGTCGCTACGATTGCGTTGAAAGACGGGGATTTAATAGAAGTTGATGCTAATAACGGTTTAGTGCGGAAGATGATTGAATGAAGAAAAGTATTACTGTAAATGTTTTTGTCTCCAGGCACGGAGAAAAAATTGGTGACGCTATTACTAGCAAGTCTGCAGAAAACTTGCGTAAAAAATGGTTTAAGCAGGGTTATTTGTTAGAAACTGGCCCGGTAATAATTTTTCACAGTCCTGCTGAACGCGCTCGCCAAACAGCTCAAGCGATAAGTGCTGGTTTGAAACAATCTAATTTGGTTACTCGCTTTTTACCGAATCGTTCTGAGAGTTTGACGGAAGCTAAAACAGATGCTGAAATAGCAAAGACTGAGTCAGCTAAAGGGAAAACTCGGGATGACTTGGTTTTAGATTATGTTGAATCGCGGGGTGCGCCTGGTTTGACTACCCCGACTAGAGAAGAATTGATGAAAAAAATTCATAAGGACTTATTCCGCGGTTTGTATGACTTGCTTTACGCTCCTAATGCGCTTGCTAAAAAACGCGAACACGAGGTTTACAATGTTGTTAATGTTACTCATTCGCCTAATTTGGATTTGTTGAAGGCTTTTGTTTTAAGGAAGACTGGCAAAGAGTTTACTCGTCAAGATTTAGTGCAACAAGAAGAGCACTTGAAACTAGTTGCAAAGCCGACAGGTATTTACTTCAACGACCGCAGGATTTTTTCTGTAGAAGAATTAAAACAGTTTTTGGGACTTAAACCAGCCGGTTTTAAACAAATTTTATAGGATTTTTTTTAGGAAAGCTTAAGAAAAAGTAAAAGCTCGCCTGCTTGCGACTATTTGTGTTTGTCTATTGCGGCTTGAATTTTCTCTTTTAACGGATCTATGTATCCATTCAGGATGGCGTTTAGCTTAATGCGTTCTGAATCTTTCAGTTTTTCAGTGGGGTTTACTGCAAGCCGCCAATGAATAGTGTGATTGTTATTTTCATCTGATTTAATTTCAACATGGTGGTCTACATAGAAACTTAGTAATTTTAGTTTACTGCCAATATCTTTGCCATGCTTTGTGCGTAATTCCCTTGCCATTGTTTGAAGTTCTTGTTTAAGCGCGTTCATTTTAGTGTTCGGCATTTTTAAGTTAAAGTTAAGTTCGTGTTCATTAATATTATGGACATAAACTTTTTTCCCGCCAGAACGGTTGCCCATAAAATCGACTTTTCCCTGGCCTTCTTCTCCGCTGACTTTATGGCTAGTAAATTCGTTAGAACGTGTGGCTGGCGTCATTCATCAATCACCTAAAAGCAGTTAATTAATGATTAATAAAAGCGTTGTTCGATAACGGTTTGCTTTAAATTTAAGGGTAATTCTGCGAGTTAGTGCACAAAACTCTTTTTATGTGCAAAGCTAAGCTTAACCCAAGCTTTAAATACGTATAACTGCAGAGTAGTAACATTGGATTTGGGTGGTTTTGTTGTTTAAGCGTTTATTGTTAATATTGACTGGTTTAATGCTCTTGGCAGTTGGCGTTAGCGCTGTTGAACAAGGCATTTGCAATGAAGCTAACGGCTTGCCTTCAGGTAGTGATTGCGTTTTCATTAAGAACCCAGGTCAAATTCGTTTCGAGCAAACCGGTCAATGCGGTTCTTCTTTAATATACAACTGCAACGGTGGTTTGTACAGCAAGTACGAAAACGGTTGCGTTGGAACTACTTACTACGATTATTCTGGCACTGCTCAAGTAAGCACTTGGAAGAGTGGTTCTTCTTGCTTGAATTCAGGTGATTACTGCTCTGCTGTGAAGACGTTTAATTCTCCTTTATGCACTTATTTCTACCCGACTCCAACTCCTTCTTACCCAACCCCAACTCCTCAAGGTTACGATTACGGTGACTGGGGTTACGATGGTGGAGATTCAGGCGGCAGAACTTATTACGAGTACGGTTACGGCGGATACGGTTATTGTGGCGATGGTTATTGTGATTATTATTCTGGAGAAACTTCATTCAATTGTCCTTATGATTGTGGTTACGGCGGATACGGTTACTGCGGTGACGGTTATTGTGATTATTATTCTGGAGAAACTTCATTCAATTGTCCTTTCGACTGTGGTTATTACGGCTATACTTCTTGTTCATTATACAGTGTTCCTCACATTATAACTGAAAAAGGTTATTCTGAAATCAAAGTTAGTTACGTTAACTTGTTGTACCAACCTTACTTTGCTACAGTAAATTGTGGTAACGGTAGAGTTGCGTACGCTACTTCTTGTTACTCGATTACTGGTTATTGTTTTGCTTCTTGTTACTTTGATTCACCTGGTTACTACACTCAAACTGCTTCTTTAGGTGGAGCTTATTGTAGTTCTAGTAGCGTGAACGTATTACCTAAAAATAATCCGAATCCAACTCCAACTCCGTGGCCAACGCCAACTCCATGGCCAACCCCAAGACCAACTATAACTCCAACTCCAACGCCCACTCCCGTTTACGCTCCCTCATGCAGGAACAGCGCTAACCCGTCTTTCTTGGATTCAAGTGGTGATTCAGCAGTAACGATTTACTTCAATAATTTTGATTCAGCTGTAAACACTGTGCAGTTAGATTGCGGTAACGGTAAAACCGCGACTGCAGAGTGTTCTGGAACAAAGACTGGTTCTTGTTTGGGTATTTGTTCTTTCGAACAAAAAACTTCCTCGAAAACTTACGTAGTGAAATCAACTGTACGCGGAATGCCTTGCACTAGCACTACTGTTAGCGTTAGTGCTTTACGCAGCGAGCAGCAAGAGCCGGGCAAGGGTAGTTTGTTTGTTTCAGTGAAGAATGCTGCGAGTAATGCTTCAATTGAAAACGCGTTCGTGTCAGCTCGCTTGAATGGCGAAACTATTGCTGCTGATTACACTGACGTAGCTGGAACTATTGCTTTCAGTGCATTAACGCCAGGTAGTTATAGTATTACTGCTGGAAAAAATGGTTTTGATTCTAAAACAATTGTTGCTTCAATAGTAAAAGAACAAACTACGCGTGTTGTTATTAAATTAAACGAGTTGAAGGCGCCTTCAGGCGCGTGTTCAATGCTTGTTCAACCAACCGTAATCAGGGCTGGCGGTAGTGTTTCAGTTTTATTAACTGGAAACGGTGCGGGCGTAGTTTCTTGCGGTGACGGTCAAGTCAAGCAATTGCAATGCAATGGCGCGTGCAACGCGGTTTGTTCTTTCGGAGCACAGCAATCGTACCCACAATTCTTTACTATTATTTCTAGTGTCAACAGCAAGTCGTGTGGTTCACAACAAGTTCGCGTTGAAGCGCCAATACCAGATACGGGTAGTGTGTTATTCAGGATTACTGATTGTGCTTCAGGAGACGCTTTGCAGGGAGTTTTGATTTCTGGTTCTAAAACTGCGTTTACTGATTACTTGGGTTTAGTTACTATTAGTGAATTACAGCCTGGAATGAATTACTTTGATGTTTCCAAAAATGGTTTTGATTCAGAAAAAACTTCAGCTAGCATTCAAGCTGGTAAAACCGCTAGCGTTGGCTTGTGTTTAAACAAAGCAAAAACGCAAGACTCGTGTAGTTTTGGTTTTGCTTTAATTAATTCCCCAGACTGCCCGTACTCAACGCAGCAAGAACCTTACCAAATTGGTTTAAGGAATTACGCGTCAATGGGTCAAACAATTCAAATTCGTTATTCCAGCAACGCGGTTTCAGGGCCTTCAAGCGTTGTTTTCGTTGCTGCTGGAGAAGATACTTTAATTGACGTTTATTCAAACAATCACGATGATGTTGCTGGCGGGGAAAGCGTTGTATTGACTTTCGTTGGCGCTGGTTGCACTAAGAATTTAGTGTTGCAAGCTTGCCAAAGCGGTGGATTAACGCTGGAAGCAGTTGATTCAGGAAAGGAAGGTTTTGTTGGTTCTGAAACTTGCTTTAACTTGTTAGTTCGCAACAAGGGTTTAGCCAAGGCGTTAGTTACAATGAGTTCTTCTTCAAGTAATGCATCTTACTCATTCAGTCAAAAACAATTCATGATTAACTCGCAAGAAACTAAGGACTTAGAGTTTTGCGTTAAGCCTAGTTCAAGTGGTTGGAATAGTTTCGTGATTAATGCAGACAGCGAGATTAATGACGCTACTGCAACCGTGTCGTTGAATGCTTTCGGTAATGATGATTTTGGAGTTAGTTCGTCAGATTCGTGTTATTCTATTAGTGCAGGCACTACTTTAACGAACCAGCCAGTGTCTATTTACAATGATGCGTTGAGTGGTGACTTTAAAGTATCTGTTTCAGATAACGACTTGAATGCAGTGCTTTTAGAGGATTACTTGTATGGTTTCGAGAAGGGTTCTACTCGCACGATTTTCTTGCGTTTAGATGCTTTCGAGAAGGAAGCTGGTTCTTACAGATTCAACTTGCTTTTAGAAAACGACGGTAGAGTAGTAATGCAGAAAGCGTTGTGCTTTACTGTAGTTGGTGAAAGAAGCGCTAGTTTGAGTGCTTCACCTAATATTATTAATTTGGAAGTTGGAAAGAGCGGTATTACTCAAGTGAGTGTTTGGAATACTGGCACTATATCGCAAGTTTATTCTTTAGAAACTGACTCGAGTGGCATTACTTCCAGCATTAATCCGTCTAACTTATTGATTAAGCCTGGTGATTCGGGTGTTTTCGATGTTGTATTGAGTAGTTCTACTGCAGGTAGTTACTCAGTGCCAATTCGCTTGAACCGCGGTTACAGTTCATCTTCTTCAAGTGGTTCAACTACGTACAGTGTTTCAATTAATTGCGGTAACGGGCATTACGAGAGTGTTTCTTGCCAGAGTGGCAGCAGTACTTGCTATGCGTATTGTGATTACGATTACACTGGAACCTTTAACCCATCTGCTTCAATTGGTGGCGTTTCGTGTTCTTCAACTAAAGTGAATGTTATTAGTGATTTTGATGACGACGATTATTGTTGGGTGGATTATTCCAGTGAACACGTTCTTTCAGGTAATTCTGTTTCAATGACTGTTAATTACAAGCGTCTTGATTCTTCACCTGGAGATTTCGAGATTAATTGCGGTAACGGTGACACTGTTTTTGCTACTTCTTGCGGCGGAACTAGTGGTTCGTGCACTGCAACTTGCGAGTATGATTACTCTGGTTCTTTCGACGTGACTGCTGAAAGCGATTCAGGGAAAACTTGCAAGAGCGCTAGGATTGCTGTGAGTCGTTCTAGTGATTCTTCATGCAGGTTGTCTGTAAACGAGCCTTTAATTGAAGACGGTAACGACGCTAGAGTTAGATTGAATTACTTCAATATTGGTTCTAGTTCGTCAAGCAGTGACTCGATTGATTCAGTAAACGTTTTAGTAAACGTTCTAGGAAAGAAAATTGAGTACTCGCCGTTAGTTTCAGAAAACTTGCAGTTAGTTATTCCTCAAGAATTAGAAGTAACGCCGGGCGGTTCTACTTCCTTTAACGTTATAGTCAAGAATAATTTTTATTACAACTTGCAGAGTGTTTTATTGAGTTACAAGAATGTTCCAAGCGGAGTATTCGTGCAGCCAATTCAACCGTTTAGTTTAGGGGCTGGAGAAGAAAAAACTGTGCGCGTTTACGTTAGTACTGACAAGAATGCTTACACTGGCTTAAGGTCATTCACTTTAAAGGCTGATAGTCCTTCAGCTTCTTCAAAAGATTACTCTGTTTCGTTGATGGTTCGTTATTCCGCGTTGAAGGAATTATCCGTAACTATTGGTTCTCCTTCATTTAGTATTGATGATTCGCAAGAAGTTACTTCTATAGTAATGCGCGTACCTGTAAAGAATACTGAGGACTACTTAGTGTCTTACTCGGTTTCAATGGAGTTACCTCTGGGTTGGACGTACTCTGTGGAAGATTTTAGTTTAGGTGCTGGTGAAGAAAAAGAAATAGAAGTAATCTTGAGTTCCCTTGAATACGAGGATGCTGATTATGAAGCAGTGCTTCATTTGGATAGTGGCACTAAAGCAAAGTCTATTGATTTGACTATTCCCGCCAAGAGCCGGATTGGTTTCTTGAGTGGCTTGTTTACTGCTGCGGGAAGCACTGAATCAATTGTTTTAGGTTTAGTTTTGATTGGCTTGTTAGTAGCTGGTTTTTTTGCTTTAAGAATTAGAGATACTAGAAAAGAATTGGAAGAGTGATGTTTTAGTGAAAAAGATTTTGTTTGTATTGTTGTTGGCGCAAGTAGTTTTTGCTGCTTCGTCAATGGATTTCGTTAGTTCAGAGACTTTGAGTTCTTGCCCGTGTGACCCGGTTACTTTCAAGTTTTTGATTCACACGCCTGATGCTTCAGAATCTTTTTCAATTAGTGTTACTACCCCAGATGGAGTTAGTGCTAGCGCTCCTCAAACAGTTCAGTCTTTCAGCGAGAAAGAGTTTGAAGTAATTGTGACTAGTTCCTGCAGCATGCAGCAAGGAGATTATTTTGTTAAAGTCAAGGCTACTGGCAGTAAGGGTTCTGTTTTAGAAAAACAAGGCTTTCTTAGGGTAAAATTATGCACTCGCGTTGGAGTATCAATGCCTTCAGTGCAGAGTGTTTGCCCTGGGGACGAAACCAAGTACTTGATTACTGTAGACAATAATGGCCGTTTTACTGAAAACGGCGTTGTTAGTGTTGACTTGGATGTTTCATTGTTTTCAATGGGTTCTAATTCTTTTGATTTATCCCCTGGAGAATCGAAACAATTCACTATGCTTGTTTCTATTCCTCGTGGTTTTCCTCCAGCTCAAATTCCGTTTAAAGTAACTGCTGTTAGTGATTACTCGTTCAAGGAAGCTTTTTCTGTTCTTGATATTGGTGGCTTGCAGTGTTCTAATTTAGTGATTACTTTACCGGCAATAATCGAGGCGCAAGCTGGAGCTACTACTCCGGCAGGAGTTTCCTTCAAGAACTTGGGTTCCAAGGATGATTTTGAAATTACTTTAAGTTGCCCGAAATTCACGAGCATTGATTTAAATAAAATTTCTCTTGAAACCGGTGAAACTACGTCGGGAGTATTGAGCGTAAAGCCTTCTGCTTCTGATTCTAACAAGGAATTTGATTGCGTTGTTAATGCAAAGAGCACTCGCTACAACTCGTTGTTTTACGGTAAAACCAAAATCGTGGTGAAAGACTTCATTAAGGGTTTTGTTAAAGCTGTTGTTTCAGGAAACAAAGTTAGTGCTTGCGAGGGAGACCTTGTTGAAATAGAGTTTGAAATAGATAATACTGGCCGTGCTGCGTCGTACGATATTTCTTTAAGTGGTTTGCCTGCTTTTTCTGATTCTGCTTTAGTGAGTGTTGGTGAAGCAAGCAAGAAGCGTTTTACTGTTTCTTCAGTAGCAAAACAAGGCGCGATTACTGTTAATGCAGCTAACGAGTTTGTTTCTTCTTCAGCAACAGTGTTGATTGAAGCAAGGGATTGTTATTCTTCAAGCGTGCAGGCTTCGAAAACCGAGGTTTCAGTGTGTCCTTTAGCTAAAGATAGTGTTTCAATTAAAGTAAAAAACACTGGAGAAAAAGCTGATTCTTACGTTTACTCGATTGGTTCAGGTACTGCTAAAACTTCTTTAAGCAAGCAATCAAGCCAGCTTAATGCGAATGCTGAAGATTCTGTTTTATTGATTGTAGCGCCTTTGGAATCACAGTATGGTTCTACTGAAGTTATTTCATTCAAGTCTCAAGGCCGTGATGCTGCTACCACGAGCATTACTTTGCGGGTTCCATCAAAGGAAGTTTGTTTTGACTTGGGTTTAGTAATAGAGCAAGTAAAGGAAGTTCACAAATTAACTATTGAACCAAAACAAACTCGAATAGAATGCGAACAATGCAGTACTGCTTCATTAGAGTTATTATTAAAGAACACAGGTAGTTTTGATGAAAGCGTTTACTTGTCTACTGACACTCTTTGGGTGTTCATTAATCCTGAAGAAATAGTGTTAAGCAAGGGTGAATCCAAGCAATTATTCTTGTTCTTTTCTCCAACTGCTCAAATACAACCTGGGGAACACTCGGTTGTATTAGCTGCTGGAAACCAAAAGGCGTCAGTTAAACTAAAGTTGTTAGTTAACGTGGTTGCTTTCGGTGAAGCTGGAGAATTAGGTATTACGGTAGAATCTATTGAAGAAACCACTTCAGAGGAAGGCGTTGATTCTTCTCCTTTAAGCAAGATTAGTGGCGCTTTCACTGCAAACGCTAGCTTGGTTGCGTTAGGTTTAGTATTACTAGCTGGAATTGGAGTTTTCTGGTTTTTATTAAAGAAAGAAAAAACTGTTGAAAACGCTGAAGAACCGCCTGTAGAGGAAGTTGAAGAAAAACCTGTTGAAAAACAAATTAAGGAGAAAAAGAAGGCTAAAAAGAAAAAGTAAGCTGTTTTTTAACTAGCTTTACTTTTTCTATTTTGTTAAAACCCCTTCACGTGGTGTTGTAAAATGACTGATGTATTAAGGAAGTATACTGATAATTTGTTAGAATTTCTTGGTTTGAAATGAACCTATAAAGTATTTTAACTCTAATTGTTTTTCTTATTTTATCAAATGGTTAACAGAGTAAAGACCGGAATCCCGGGAATGGATGAGTTAATAGAAGGCGGTTTTCCAGAGTCTTCTTCAATACTAGTTTCTGGTTCAGCTGGATGCGGCAAGAGTATTTTTTGTTTAGAGTACTTGTATAACGGCGGTAAATTGTTTAACGAGCCTGGCGTTTACGTTACTTTAGAAGAACACCCGAATAACTTGTGGTGGATGTCCCAGCGTTTCAAGTGGGATTTGCTTTCTTTAGAGAGAGAAAACTTGCTGAAGGTTTACAAGTTTGACCCGACGCCTGATTCGCGTAATAATATTGAGGCTCAAACTAAGAAAATTGTTGATAAAGCAAGGCAATTAAACGCGAAACGACTCGTGATTGATTCTATTACTGCGTTCTCGTTTTGGGTTGACGACTTGTCTAAAATTCGTTATACTATTTATTCTTTAATTGAAGAATTACGTGAAATTAATTGCACTACTTTACTTACTGTAGAGTCTGCGCCAGGCCGGGATAGTATTTCGAGGTTTGGAGTGGAAGAATTCTTGGTTGATGGTATAGTTCAACTGCACTTTAGGCCGCCTCATCGGTCTCTTTTCGTGCGTAAAATGCGTGGTACAAAACACGACGTGCGAGTGCATCCTTTAGAAATAAACGATGACGGCATTTCTGTTGATTCAAAGAGCGAAATCTTGTGGGAAGCACTCAAGGATTAAGGTGGTGTTTTAATGGATTTTAAAGTAGTTGGAGACAGCCTTACTAGAAAAACGGATTGCTTGGTTGTAGGCGTTTTCGAAAGCCAGGAATTAACGGGTTACTTGAAGAAGTTGGATTCTGCTTTGAATGGGGAATTAAAAACTGCTTTCTCGAAAAAAGAATTCACTGGAAAAAAAGATGAAGTGTTTGGAGCGCGTTTCCTTGGCAAGCTTTCTGCTAGGCGCGTATTGTTTTTTGGTTTAGGTAAAAAGAAAGACTTTAACTCGCTCTCGTTAAGGAAGTCGTTTGGTTCTATTGCTGGAGCTGCTGCTTTCAAGAGCGAGTCTTTGTGTTTTGGCGTGCCGCCTGAAGCTAATTCTTTAGTTAAGGAAATAATTGAGGCCGTGCGCGTTGGAGTTTACTCTTTCGACAAGTACAAAACTAAAGAAAAAAGCGAAGTGAAATTGAAAACCGTTTTTTTGGCTACTACCGACGTGAAGAAAGGCGAAGCTGGTTTGAAGGCCGGCGTGATTTTTGCTGAAGCACAAGAATTCGCGAGGAATTTGAGTAACGAACACGCTTCTTTAGCTACTCCTGAATGGATTGCTCGCCAGGCTTTGAGTTTAAAGGGAGTAAAAACGCGAGTATTGCGCGAGAAAGAATTAAAGAAAGAAAAACTCGAAGCGTTGCTGGCTGTTGGCGCTGGAGCTGAAAACAAGCCGTGTTTGATCGTAATGGAGTATCAGGGTGGTAAAAAGAATGAGAAACCAATTGCTTTTATTGGGAAAGGAATTACTTTCGATTCAGGCGGAATTTCTTTAAAGCCTTCACAAGCAATGGATGAAATGCGTTTTGACAAGAGTGGCGCTTGCGCAGTAATTGCTTTAATGAGTGCGTTGCACAAGCTTGGAGTAAAAAAGAATGTTGTTGGCGTGTGCGCTATGGCTGAAAACGATCCTTCGGGTAGTGCTTTCAAGCCTGGTGACATTATTAAAACTGCTTCAGGCAAGACTATTCAAGTATTGAATACTGACGCTGAAGGAAGACTAGTTTTAGTGGATGCTATTTATTACGCGCAAAAAAAATTCAAGCCCTCCACAATAATTGACTTTGCTACTCTCACTGGAGCGTGCGTTGTTGCTTTAGGTGACGTGTGCAGTGGTCTTCTTTCGAATGACGAGGCTCTAGCTCGCAAAGTATTCAAGGCTGGTGAAGCTTCAGGCGAACGCGTGTGGCAGTTGCCTTTGTATGAAGAATACGACGATAAAATCAAGAGTGATTTTGCTGACGTGAAGAATATTGGGCAAGCCGGAATGTCCGGAACGCAGTCTGCAGCTAGCTTCCTTAAAGCATTCGTGAAGGATGGCGTGAAGTGGGCTCACTTGGATATTGCTGGAACTGCTTACGCTTCAACAAAAACTCCTGTTTTTAGTGTTGGAGCTACTGGCGTGGGTGTTAAAATGAGTTTAGAATTACTAAATTTGCTTTAACGCAAATGTTTTTCTTCCTTTACTCCTTATTTTACTGAGTATGCGTTACTTGTTGTTTGTATTGTTGTTGGCTTCAACCTTAACTGCGGTTCTGGAAGTTTCTTCTCCAATAAAAAAAACTGTTTCAGTGCAAGGAGAGGAAGTATTTCTTGGAGTTATTGGTCCAGGGCAAACTATTGAGTTAGTTGCTGATCGGAGTTCAGGAATTAAAGCAGTTACTTCTGCTGATGGAACTGGAATAGCTAAGTGGGATCACTTGGTTGCGGTTGACTTGCCTAGTGGCTGGACTAGTCAGCCTTCAAAGTTTTACGAGCAACCCATGCGTTTATTCATTACTGCTGACGCGCATGCTCCTGACGGGGATTACTTTGTTTCAGTGCGTTCTCTAGATGAGTATGAGGGTGCTGGAACGCTTTTGTTTAAAGCAAAAATCAAGATTTCAAGAAACGTTCTAGACGTTAGTTTGTTTCAAAACGATTTGAGTACTGGAGCTGGACAACCCGCAGTATTTTTCGTTCGATTAAGCAACAAGGGCGTTGCTTCAGACGCGTTTGAAATTTCTTTGCTTGACTTGCCTCAAGCTTGGGTTTACTCTAAGAAAGTATTAGTGCCTTTGGAATCTGAAGTTTTAGTGCCGTACGAGTTGATTGCCGAGGAAGACGGCGAGTATGATTTTGATTTTAATGTAGAGAGTTTGTCTAGCCGCGAGATTAACGTGAAAAAGAAAGCTGTTTTGCGAGTTGAAGCTAGTTTAGAACAAGACTTGCGTGCAATAAGCAAGGGTGCTTTATTGTTTCCAAGCGGGGAACAAATCGTTTACGCTTTATTAGGCTTCTTTTATTCCTTCGACTAAGCTTTTTTTACTAGCTGAATCACTTTACTTATTACGATGAGAGAAAAAGCGGTTTTATATTGCGTTAAATTGTTGCCTAGAATAAAGTCGAAGCGTGAACTAGAAAAATTAAGGCGCGCTAGTGCTGAAAAGTTTGGTTTGAGCGAGCCTGTTCGTTGTTTTGATGTGTTTAATGCTTTAAACGAGAAAGAAAAAGAGAAGTACGCGCACTTGTTGAAAACGCGTTTCGTCAAGAGCGCGTCTGGAGTAACGGTGGTTGCAGTAATGACTGCGCCAATGCCTTGCCCAGGAAAATGCTGGTTTTGTCCTCCCTCTATTCTAGCTGCAAAGAGTTACACTGGTTTTGAGCCTGCTGCACTGCGTTCGCGCCAGAATAATTTCGACGCCAGACTGCAAGTACTGCACCGCTTGAAGCAATTAACTAGCCAGGGACACAATCCTGAAAAGTGTGAAGTCATAATAATGGGTGGAACATTCAATTCCTTGCCTTTAGATTACCAGCATTCTTTCGTTAAGGGTGTTTACGATGGTTTTAACGGCTTTATTTCGAATAGCGTTGATGAAGCAGTTCAATTAAACGAGAAGGCGCGTTACCGCGTTATTGGTTTGACTTTCGAAACCAGGCCTGACTGGATTAACGAAAAATTTTTGAATGAATTCCTTAGTTTCGGCGGAACTAGGTTGGAAATAGGCGTGCAGTCTTTGAATGACGCTGTATTGAAGAAAGTAGAGCGGGGTCATGGAGTGAAGGAAGTAGTGCAAGCAACTCGCTTGGCTAAAGAAAAATTCTTCAAGGTTTGTTATCACTTCATGCCTGGCTTGTATTCAACGAAAGAGAAAGACGTTGAAATGTTTAAACGGCTTTTCAGTGACGAGCGCTTTAAGCCTGACATGATAAAGATTTATCCTTGCTTGGTTGTTCCTGGCGCTCGCTTGTTTCAAGAATGGAAGCAAGGCAGGTTCAAGCCTTACGGTACTAAGGAAGCTGTTGACGTGGTTAGCGAGTGCATGCGTTTTGTTCCAGAGTATTGCAGAGTAATGCGCATTAACCGCGATATTCCAGTTACTAAAATTGCTGACGGAGTTGTTAACAGTAATTTAAGGCAGTTGGTTGACGCTGAATGCGATAAAAAAGGAATTGAATTGCGGGATATTCGTTCTCGCGAGATTGGTTTAGCTAAAAAAAAGATTAGTAAAACAAAACTCAACCGGATTGATTACGAAGCGTCTAATGGAAAAGAATTGTTTTTGAGTATTGATTCAGGCAAGGATTTAGTTGGCTTCCTGCGTTTGCGCGTTAACGAGGACGAAAGAGTTGGAGTGCGTGAACTCCGTGTTTTCGGCGAGCAAGTTAATATTGGCAAGAAAGTTGGTGGCGCAGTGCAGCATCATTCTTTCGGCAAAAAATTATTGAGTGAAGCAGAAAGAATTGCTTTAGAAGAGTTTGATGCCCGCAAATTGTTTGTTATTAGCGGGGTTGGAGTGCGAGAGTATTACTCTCGGCAGGGTTATTATTTTGAAAAACCTTACATGGTTAAAGAGTTGTCTTGAATGTATTCCAGTATTGTTTTGAGTGTTTTGCAAGCAAAAAAAATTAATGAATTCGACTTCGTTAAAATAGAGTCTAAAGGAATTGTTTTCGAGGGCTTGTTGTTGCCTAGGAGTGATGTTGGTAGTCCGGATTGTTTAGTGTTGAAACTGAGTTCTGGTTATAATGTTGGTTTGCGTTTTGAGAAAGAAATGAAGATTGAAAAGAAAGGTAGTTTCGAGAAAAAAGAGGTGAAGCCGTTGAATTTTAAGAGTAAAGAGGGAGTTCCTAAAATAGTTTTGATTTCAACTGGCGGTACTATTGCCTCTAAAGTGGATTACGAGACTGGCGGCGTGAAAGCTTTGTCTAGCGTTGATGAATTGCTTTCACAGTTTCCTGAATTAACTGAGTGCGTTGAAATAACGAAGGTATTGACCCCGTTTAATGTAATGAGCGAGGATGTTTCAAGCGAGAATTGGATTGAGTTAGCGGAAGTAATTGAAAAAGAAGTTGGTTCTTGCGATGGAGTTATAGTAACGCACGGCACTGATTTTTTGTCTTATACTGCTAGTGCTCTAGCTTTCTTGCTTCCTTCCTTAACTAAACCCGTCTTGCTTATTGGTGCACAGCGTTCTCCAGACCGACCTAGTTTTGACGGCGCAATGAACTTGGTTTGCGCTGCTCGCTTCGTGAAAAGCGGTTTCAAGGGAGTAGCGGTAGTAATGCACGCTACGTCTAATGATGATTATTGTTTTGCGCACAAGCCAGTTAAAGTAAGGAAAATGCATTCCTCACGAAGGGATGCGTTTCGTTCGATTAACGATTCGCCTTTAGCAAAAATTTATCCTGACGGTAAAATAGTTAACTTGCAAGTTTTTCCAGACTCGAGTGCTTTTTCTTCAAAAAAGAAATTCGGTAAAGTGTTTGTTTTAAAGTCTTTTCCAGATAGCGACCCGAAAATAATTGATTTCCTTGTTGGAGAAGGTTACAAAGGCATAATAATTGAAGCTAGTGCTTTAGGTCATGTTCCAACTAACAACAAGAATTCTTGGATTCCGTTTATTGAAAAAGCAGTGAAGAAGGGCGTTTTCGTAGGCGTGGTAACGCAGTGCTTGTACGGTAGAGTTAAGCCAGAGGTTTACTCTAACTTGCGGAAGTTAAAGAAGACTGGAGCGGTTTTCTTGCGTGACGGCTTGCCTGAAGCAATGTTCGTTAAGTTATCGTGGGCTCTAGCGCAAGGAAAAAACGTTGAGAAATTAATGCTTGAAAACTTGGTTGGAGAATTTAATGACAAGTTGACTCAAGAAATGTTTTTGAATTGATTTAAAATGTTTAAGTGCGGCTTAGAAATTCACCAACGCCTTTCCGGCAGGAAATTGTTCAGCTACTGTTATTTCGATGGAGTGCAGGGAAAACAAGATTTTGTTTTAGTGCGCAAGTTGAGTGCTGTTGTTGGCGAAACTGGCGTAGTTGATGCTGCGAGTGCTTTCGAATCTAAAAAACACAAGTTCATTGAGTACGTTGGTGATTTTGATACTGCGTCACTCGTAGAGAGTGACGAGGAACCGCCTCTCGAGGTTAGTGAAGATGCTTTGCGTGCAGTGTTGGTTTTGTGTAAAGCATTGAATGCGCGAATAATTGACGAGATTCACTTTATGCGCAAAATAATTACTGACGGCAGTAATACTTCCGGTTTCCAGCGCACTGCCTTAGTTGGTGTTAATGGTTTTATTGAGACGAAGAAGGGTCGCGTGGGCATTCAGTCGATTGCTTTAGAGGAAGAGAGCGCGGGTATTGTTGACAAGGGCGAAAACAAGTTTCGCCTTGACCGGTTGGGTGTGCCTTTAGTTGAAATAGCTACTGCACCGGATATTGTTGACGGCGAGCATGCTCGCGAGACAGCGGAATTATTAGGCGGGTTATTGCGTGATTCTGGCTTGGTGCAGCGTGGCTTGGGCACGATAAGGCAGGACTTGAATGTTTCTGTTGGGCATGACCGTGTTGAGTTGAAGGGAGTGCAGGATTTGAGTTTGTTGTCTGAATTAATTGAGAATGAAGCGGAAAGGCAAAAGAAGGAAGGAGTTCGACAAGGCGGGGAAACTCGCGTGATTAAGGGTGTTTCAAGCGAGTTCATGCGTCCTTTAGCTACTGCTGCTAGAATGTATCCTGAAACTGATGTGTTGCCTATAGTTATTTCTAAGGAATTGTTTGAGTCTAGTGACGTTGAAATAATTTCTTCAAGCGAGAAACTGGATTCTTTGCTTGCGTTGGGTGTTGGGAAACAATTAGCTGAAAAATTAAGTAAAGCTAGTGAGTACGCGTTGTTCAAGTTTTTGGTTGAGACGAAGGTTGAAACTAACTTTATTGCTTCCACGTTGTTGGAAACACTAGTTTCGTTGCGTCGTGAGGGCGTGGAAGTAGAAAAAATTTCTCGAGAGCAATTAAAGGACTTATTTACTTTTTTGGTAGTGAAGAAAATAGTTAAGACTGCGGTTGTTGAAGTGTTGCGTGAATTGCCTTCAGGCAAGAGCGTTCAAGAAATTATTAACGAAAAGAATTTGCGTAGAATGGGTGTTGGCGAAGTTAGAAAGTTGTTAGCATTGTATCCTGACAAAAAGAAGGCGTTCGGTGAAATAATGCGCAAGTACCGCTTGAATGTTGATGCTGCTGACGTGCAAGAATTATTGAATGAGTAGTGTTTTTAATTCACGCTTGTTTTCTTCTTATTGAGAATGACGTACCTTGATCGTTTAGTTAGGAAAGCTAAGTCTGAAAAGCCGATTCCAGACGTGTCTCGGCCGTCTACTAAAGCTGATGAGAAAGGCCGGATTTTGATTCAAGAGTACGGTGACGTAAAAATTTACCGCGTGCCTGGAGAGCCAATGCCGATTTACGAAGTGCCTTCACCTCACTACAAGGGTGACGAGAAAGTTCTTTTAGACGCGTTAATGGAGATAGCGGTTTCAGTTATTACTGTTGATGCTGGTGCTTTAACTGCTGAAGAAAAAAGAAAAAAGTATTACTCAAAGATTCTGGATATAATCAACCAAACGCCTGAATTAAATATTCCTGTTAATTCCAAAGAATTTTTTGCTAACGCGGTAGTGCAAGAAATGGTTGGTTACGGTTTGATTGATCCTTTAGTGAAAGACGATTTTTTAGAGGAAATAATGATTCTAGCGCCGAACAAACCTGTTTACGTTTACCACCGCAAGTACGAAATGCTGAAGACTAACATTGTTTTTTACGAGGATAAAGATATTAGGGAAGTAATTGAACGCATTGCTCGTTCTATCGGTCGTCGTATTGATACTCAAGTTCCTTTGCTTGACGCGAGACTACCTGACGGCACTCGTGTTAACGCTACTCTCCCGCCGATTAGTATTGAAGGCGCTACTTTAACGTTGAGAAAGTTTAAGGCTGACCCAATGAGTGTTATTGACTTGATTAATAACGGTACTTTGAATTACGAGTTTGCTGCTTTCTTGTGGCTTGCTACTGACGGTGCTGGAGCTTACCCCGCGAATATTTTAGTTGCTGGAGGCACTGCTTCAGGAAAAACTACAACCCTCAATGTTTTGGCGTCTTTTATTCCTAATACTGAAAGAATTATTAGTATTGAAGACACTGCAGAATTGAATTTACCTTTAACTCACTGGATTCGAATGGAAGTTCGTCCTCCGTCAATTGAAGGAACAGGCGAAATAACCATGAATGATTTAGTCAAGAATTCCTTGCGTATGAGGCCTGATCGAATACTAGTTGGCGAAATTCGCGGTGAAGAAGGTTACACTATGTTTGCTGCAATGAATACTGGCCACAGGGGAGTAATGGGTACTGTGCACGCTAACTCTGCTCGCGAAACTATTGTTCGCCTTCATTCTCCTCCAATAAACATTCCAGACATAATGCTTTCTTCCTTGAATATTGTTTTAATGCAGAATAGAATTCAAGACCGCAGGAAGGGTTTGTTGCGTCGAGTTACTGAACTCGCTGAAGTAGTTGAAGAAGAATCCGGAAAACCGGATGTGCGCGTTATTGCTTCTTGGGATGCAGCTACTGATACGTTTTCCAGTATTTCTGACTCTATTTACTTGCATACTTTAATGAAGTTTACGGGCTTGTCTAGAGAGCAAATTGAAAAAGAAATTCAAGATAGAATAAAGATTTTGAAGGAATTGAATGCGAAACAAAAACGCGGTATAGTTGAAGTTACTGAAGTTACCCAGAACTATGTTTTGCGCAAGAGAGCTTCCTTGTGAAAAGAGCTTTTTTTAAGCACTTTATTGTAATGTTTGCGTATGCCTGAATCCTCAAAACGCGTTACTCAAATACAAAAGTCTATTGAAGAGTCTGATGATGGTAATGAAAAACAAGATTTAAGCAAGATTATTGAGCGGTTGCGCGACCGCGAAAAACAACAAAAACAATCTATTGACTCGAAAAAACCTGACATTGACTTGAGCAAGTATAAAGCGAAAGAAAAAGGATTTATGGGTTCAGTTGGTAGGTTTTACAATCGTTTTCAAGGAGTTTTTTCCATGCCTGCCAATTTCTTGAGTAAAATGCCTGTTTCAACTAACTTGAAAATTTTGCTTGAGAGCGCGGGAATGTATGTTTCCCCTGAAGCGTACTTGGCTTTCGCTACAGTAATTAGTGTTTCGCTTGCTTTCCTTTCCTTAATATTTACTATTTTCGTTGCAACTCTTTTAGGCGACCCCATGATTTACGGGTTAGCTGTTGTTGTTGCAGTGTTAGTTTGGATTTTCACTGCAGTCGTGGTTTTAATGTATCCTGTTTTGAAAGCTAGTGAGAGAGCTTCGCAAATAGACCGTGCTTTGCCTTTTGCTTTAAGGCAATTATCTACTCAAGTGAAGGCGGGGGTTAGTTTTTATCAAGCTTTGTTGTCTGTATCAAACAGCCAGTACGGAATATTGAGTGACGAATTGCACATTGTTTTGCGTGACTTGGATTCTGGTTTGAGTATTGAGCAATCCTTATTGCGTTTAATGAATCGGACTAAAAGCAAGGGCTTGCATAAGGCACTACAGCAAATACTACGTACTCTTCGTACTGGAGGAAACTTGTCGAAAATAATTTCTGATATTGCTGACGATGTTTCTTTCGAGACTAGAATGAAGATTCGCGACTTTACTGAAAAACTGAATTTCATTAACATTATTTACATAATGGTGTCGGTAGTAGCGCCTGTAGCAATAGCTATTTTCTCAGCTATAGTGCAATTACCTTTGTTTGCTGGAGCTTTGCCCCCCATATTCACGATTCTTGGTTTTGTTGCTATTTTGTTCTTGATGGTTGTAATTATTTTCATTACTAAGAGAATGGAGCCTGCAGCGTGGTGAAGGAATGACTGGAAGAGAAGTGAAAGAAAACTGGTTTACAGAAAAGTACCACGAGCTAGAGCTTTATTACGAGTCAACTGGCTTCAGGTTTTCCTTGCCTGTATTCGTGGCAATGATGCTTGCCGTGTCTTTAGTTAGTTTCGTTGCTTTAATGTTCATTCTCGGGGACTTTGTTATTTCAGTAATTGCTTTACTAGCTGTATTTAGTTTGATTATTAGTATTCCAATTGCTTCACGAAACAACCGCATTGACGAGATTGAAATTGCCTTGCCTGACGCTTTAAAGCACATGGCTTTAGTTTTAAAGGCTGGCGGAACAACCGAGAGTGCGTTGGATGAAGTTTCTAATGCTGATTACGGTCCCTTGAGTGTTGAACTAGGTAGAGCGTTAAAGAAACTACGCGGCGGCCAGTCTTTTGATGACGTGTTGATTGAAGCTGCAGAACACTCTGGCAGCTTGTTGTTCAGACGCACGGTTTTGATTATTATTGACGCAAAGCGTTCTGGAGCTGGATTAGCTGACGTAATGTTTGCTATCGCAGAAGACGCTCGCGACGTGCTTCACATTAAGCGCGAGAGAAAAAGCAGGACTGTAATGCACGTGTTGTTTTTGATTGTTTCAGGAATAATTTTGTCTCCATTTATTTTCGGTTTCGCTATAAGCATTGTTAATTACATTAGTGTCGGAGTTGCTTCCGCAGTAAAGGGAGTAGCTGCGCCCGCTTGCTGGCCTGGCCAGGGCGCGTTGTGCTGGCTGCACTTGCCTTTAACGATTTGCGACTTGAATTTGGTTTTAATTCTTTTCTTAGTGATTACTGCAATCTTGACTTCAATTACTCTAGGAATTATTCGGGAAGGCCGAGCGCAGAAATTCTTATTGTACACGCCGATAATGATTTTAGTTTCGTTGTTGGTTTACGAAATAGGTAAGTTTGGCAGCAACTTTATTGTGCAAGCGCAAGGAATAAAGTGTTCTGCTAAATTCATTATTACTGAGCCGTCGCCTACAACGCTGTTGTTTTTTGTTATTTGCTTGATTGTAATTATTAGTATACTGATTGCGATTACGAGGCCAAGGAGAGTGATTGATAAATGAAGAAGGGACAAACTGCTTTAGAGTACATTCTCTTGATTGGGGGGATAGTTGTTTTAGTTGCTGGAATAACGTTTTTCATCAAGACGCAGGTGATTAAATGAGGGCGCAGAGTGCTTTAGAGTACGTCTTGCTTATAGGCGGTGCTTTAGTAGTGATTGCTATAGTAATGGTTTTACTGTATGGCTTTGCTGGAGATAGTGAATCTAAAATTAGTGAGGATGCTAAAAAACTGGATGACTTGACTAAGGAATTCGAGACTCAAGGGTTTTCACAGCCAGTATTAAGTATTCCTTTTATTGTTGAGGGTGATTGGAGTTGAGGGCTCAGAGTGCTTTCGAGTACGTGTTGCTTGTTGGCGCGGCTTTAGTCTTGATTACTATAGTATTATTGTTGTTGAATAGTTTCACTGGTAACGCATTAGCTACAATTGCTTTCGACTTAAGCAAGTTGATTGGCTTGCAAAATTAAGTGAGTTTTTTTAGCTCTGGGAGTTGCGAAAAGGTTTTTAAATCAAAATCGGTTATTGTTTTAAGACTCTAGCGAGTTGAGTTTTAATTTATTGGAAGCGGAAGTTTTGAACAGGAGGGTGAAATAATGGAATTAAAGAAAAAGAAGGGCCAAGGGGCTTTTGAATACATATTGATTTTAGCAGGAGTACTATTCATAGTTGTTTTAGCAATCCTCTTGCTTCAAAGCGTAAACCAAGGTGGTTCAACACAAACTCAAATGATTGCTTGCACTGCTACTTTAACGCAGAGTCCCGGTTGTTACGGAACTGACGGCAATTGGAAGCTAGCTACTGAGTATGGAGCTGTACGACCCGCTTCTCAAGCTTGCAAAAACTTGCCTGAAAGCATAGCATATAACGTTGGTGTTGATGCTAGTGCTTGCCTGGACAGACCTGGCCACCAGAACTTCCTTGCTGGGGCGGGAGTAACCGACCCTTCACAGGCAGGCGGATGGTGTTGTGGTCAAGATCCATCGATGGGTTGAGTTTTCTTCCTTTTTCCTCTTCCTTCTTCTTTTTATAAAACGTTTTTATTTAACTTCAGCGTAAGCATTCTGTCAAGGTTGATTTTAATTTGAATAAAGCACAAACTTCGTTTGAGTACATAATGATTCTAGGCGGCGTGTTGGTTATCGTTGTTTTAGCGTCTTTGTTAATTAACACTGTTTCCGGAGCTGGAAATATTGAAGCAAAAAAGAATGCTTGCGTAAACGCGCTAGTGACGTTAAGCGAGACTCCTGCATATCCTTTTGAAGAGTTAAATCTCGAAACTTATTCAACGTGTTATCGCAAGATTGGTGAAGACATAACTTGGGATTCAAATGGTTTTATTACTAGTGGAACGTATACTGACGGTACTTTAGCTGGTCAAACTTTTGATTACCTTCCTGATGCGTGTAGGAACTTGCCAGTTCCTCCTGCAAGCAGTATTCCGTCATGTGGTACTGCTGCTACTAATAACTTTTTGTTTGTTGGGTTTGATCCTTTAACTGCTACGGCGTGGTGCTGTGGGCCACAACCGTTCGCTACGCCAACACCCTGAAGTGTTTAAAAGAGTGTTTTGTTTAATTGATTGCGTATGAAGAAGAAGGGTCAAGCAGCGGTTGAATACATTTTACTCATAGTCTTGGGTTTATTCATTATTATAGTTGGTTTTACTCTAGCGTTTTACGTGCAGAATTTTTCTAACGCTGCTTTAGAATCAATAGCACAGTCAAGAAGCGAAGTTATTCAATTACTAGTGCGTTAAGACTATTTTTAGTCATTCTTGCTTTAGTTTTTCTATTTTTTTATTTCTATTTTTCTAGTGTTAATTGAATTACTCGTTGTTTTTGGTTTTACTGCTTGGTTATGGGATTTTTACGAGCAAAAAATTCCTAATTGGCTTTCCGCCTTAGTTTTCGTTAACGCTTTTCTTTTAGGTTTCAACGTGCTTTCCTTTTTTCTAGCGTTAATTTTTTCCTTGTTTTTGTTTCGTTACAGAGTTTGGGGTGGCGGTGACTCAAAGTTTTTCGTTAGTTTAAGCGTTTTATTATCCGCGTTTGGTTTTCATTGGGCTTGGCTTCAAGCCTTCTTGCTTTCAGCTTTATTCTTGCTTGTTTTCTTGTTGTTGAAAACGTTTAATAGTGCTGCGAGAGTAAGGAATAATAATACTGCGTTCGCTGGTTTCTTGTCGAGCGCGTTTATAGTGATTGCATGTCTAGGGGTCAAATAAGTGTTGAATTTTTTCTCGTCTTGTCTATAATGATTGCGTTCATTTTGATTATTTACTCTACGGTTCAAGGAGAAATAACTAAGCAAAGAGACTTGAATAGTATTGTTTTAGCGCAAAGCGCTTTAGACTCGGTTTCTTACTTAACTAATTTTGTTTACTTAAGCGGTCCTGGAACTTCCTTGAGTAAAGAAATTTTTATTCCTTCTTCAACCGTGGAAACGCCGTCTAAAGCTTCAGCTAATTGCTTCTTTATTCCGAGAGATTCAGATGGTAATCCTGATGTGAGTTATGTTTATCAAGCTCTTTATTGCACTGTGCTTTCTGATTACGTTTATGAAGTAACTGACCCGGATTATATTGATGAGACTCGTAATGGTCCCTTACCTGGAAAACAACGAGTTTTTGGTCCTGAATTAGAGTTTACTATAGACTTGTTTTCTTTTAGTGATTCGTGCAAGGCGCCGTTGGGTTATGAGTTTACTGATATTACGGGTAACGTCGTGAAATTGCAAGCACAGCCTGGTTGGTATTCGATTAAAGCTACTTACTTGATGACTGGTTGCAGTAGCGGGGTTAATCCTTGCATTGAATTAACGTGCAAGAAAATAGATACTAATCAGGGTAATGCAGTAATTACTCCTTGAGTTGATTTTTGAATGAGTAAGGGACAAGCAGCAGTTGAGTATTTAGCTATTTTAACGTTGTTAGCTGCTTTCATTGTTTTTATTTTAATTAGTGGTTTTAAGGAAACTGAAGTTAATTTGGCTGTTGCTTCAGCTAGGATTGCCGGGCAAGAATTCGCTGACGAGAAAGGCGTAACTCTAACTGGAATTGACTTGTTGTTGAAGGAAACAAACGATAAGCCCGTAGCGTGCATTATTCCTCTTTTTTACAATCCTTCTTTAATTGATTTGACTGGCGCAAACAAGGAGGTAAGCAAGGCTTTAGCTAAGACGCTGGTTTCAGGAAGGAGTGTTGGCGCATACAATGCTTTTTTG
>JBDRBT010000023.1:0-24841 GCA_043822385.1 Microcaldota archaeon
GAATTGAATGCGTTTCATTTACTAATCCTCTCTAGAATACTAACTACTTGAATGCCGGTAGTGCCGTCGCCGTAAATATCCTTAGCGTCAGGCGAAAACTTTTTCAAGAATTCTTCAAAATCAAAGTTGAAACCAAGCAAAGCGTAACCGTGGTCAACGCTCTCCATTCTCTCTGTTTTCTCTCTCAATATTACTAATGGTTTGCGTAAGAAAGCACATTCCTCCGCCAAGCCCCCTGAGTCACTCAAAACTGCAGTACTTTGCGCCAGCAGGGGTAAAAATTTTTCGTAAGGCATTAAGTCAATTACTTCGCACTTACTGCGGATGGAGTGCATTAACTCGTACTCGCACAACTTGCGCACGGTATTGCCGTGCATTATCCATTTTACTTTGTGCTTCTTGCTTATTTCCAAGACTTTCGCAACTATTTTCTGCATTGTCGCGCAGTCGTTAATGTTTTCTTGCCTGTGAACTGAAACTAAAACAAACTTTTTGTCACTAACACGCAAATGCTTTTGTTTTATCGAGTCAATCACGGTATTACCAACCAAGAAAGTGCTCGAGTGGTGAGTAACTTTAAACGCTCTCTTCGTTGAAGCAAAATGAACTTGAGAAAGAAAATCAGCAATAACGCGAGACGCTTCTTCAGGAAACGGCTGCCTCAAGTCATGCGTGCGCAACCCGCTCTCCAAGTGACACACTATGCATCCCGCTAAACGACCAGCCAAAGCACCAGCAGTAGTAGTCATCGTGTCACCGTGAACTATAACCACGCTCTTTTCCTTGCGTAAAAGCATTATTAAGCGAGGCATTGCTTTCAATAAAAAGAAACTAGCTTCGAAAGCACTCTTGAATCCACCGCTCTTTGCTGTAGCTGGGTTTAATTCAATAAAATTCTTGAATTTGAATTCACGCAAGTCATGCTGACCACTCGAAACAACAACGTAAGAATGCTTTCTTTTTTCTAATTCTTTTATTACTGGAAGTATCTTTATTGCTTCAGCCCTAGTTCCAATAACAAAAAAAATCTTTCTCAAAATTAATTCAACTCGTATAAAACAAACGCTTCATCCTCAAAAACCTTCTTCTGTCCATTCACTAAAGAAACCAGTATAGGGTCATTAAAAGTTGTTTTCGGCGCTAAAACAACTTGCACGCCGCGTTGCTTCAAGTCGTTGCGCCAAGCATCAGGCGTCATTGAAGAATAATCATAATACAACGAGTAAACGGGTCGCTCGCAGTAATACAACGCTTCCTGCTTGAAACCAAACACTTTACCATCGTAATTACTAGTAAAGTAATCGCAAGCATTCTTCATTGGATACGTGCGCTCTAAGTAAGCGTTGTTTGATTCTAAACCAAGAGCGTTCGGAAACGAGTTGTACTTGTAAAGCATTGTAGTTGCAAGAGTTCCAGCTAGAACAATAATAACAATCCAAGGAATTACTTTCTGTAAGTTCAAGGAATTGTTTTCAATAAAGAAAGCGCAAGCAATACTAAGCATTGCGAATACTGGCAAAAGAAAGCGTGCTTCCTGGAAAGCGTAAAAACAAAACACAGTGAATACTCCGCTTAAAATCAGCAAGGCATTGATTTGGTGGTTTTTCTTTTTAATGAAGAAAAACAAAGGCAGGAACATCAAGATTAAGGGGGTAATAATGCCGTTGAATGCAGTTGAATTAAAAACAGTAGTGAACGGGAGTAAAATCAAGTCGATTACGCTGTGACCAACACCGCTTTGAGCGGATTGCAAAGCCCACACTTGATTAAAGTAAGCACTCTGCGCATTAGCGCTTACGCCCAAGAAGTTGAAGAAAGAGTAATGCAAAGGCCATACTGGATTGCCGGTGTTGAAAAAGTTCTTCAAGTACCAAGGAGACGCTATTCCCACCACTAAGGCAATGAACGCTATTGCTTTAGCTAAACCCTTCTTTACGCTGTCACGCAAGTCGTAGTACAAAAACCATAACGTGAAAACGAACGCATAAGCCAAGCCAATTAACTTTATTCCAGCAGCAAAACCAGCATTCACTGCAGAAAGAAAGAGCCAGCGCTTTTTCTTGGTTTCCTGGTAAGCAAACAAAGCATTTAGCGAGAGAAGAATAGCGAAGGTTAAGTGCAAGTCAATGTAGCCAGTACCAAAGAAAATGTTGACTAAAGGAATGCTAGAAAAAATGGCTGCAGCAATCAACGCGTTTTTTTGTGAAACAAAACGCTTAGCAAAAGAATAAATGAATAACACGAGCGCAAGCGAGACGAGGAACGAGAGGAAGCGTGCTGCAACTACTCCGCCTAAAGCCATTGCAGCCAAGTAAATCATTTCAAAACCAATAGGCCAATTTAAATGCGGAAGCAAAGGCTGGAACGAGAAGGAATGCTCGGAAAGTATTTGGGCTGGAGCAAGCAAGTGGTACGTTAACGAGTCCCAGTCTATGGGTCCTAACGAGCCGGTTGATGGAACTGCTAACGAAGAAAGAAGGTTTACTGCCATTAAGCCTGCAATTAAGAAAACAATTATTTTTGATTCAAGGTCTTTAGGGAAAGGAAAATACTTTCTTTCATTCAACGCTTTATGCAGTTCACTCAAGCCAACTACTAAAGACAATACTACTAAGATAAGGAAAGCATCCGGAATTGCAATACCCATTGCTGCAACAAAAAAACCGTACAAAGAAAAAAACAACAAGCCAAGCATTAACGCGTAAGAATACTCTTCAATCCAATCACGAAATCCAGCTCCCAGCGTAGACAACAAGGCTTTACCGAAAGAAAAAGCACCAACAAAAACTGCGAGTCCAGCTAGCAAAGCAATAAAATCAACCAATTAATCTCCCCAATAAACTCGTTAAGACTGAAACGTATTTCTCGTTAGAAAAGTAATTCAAGTAATAAAAGAAAACTAACGCAAGCGTCCAGAACACAATAAACAACCAAGATGCGTAATCAAAACTTTTTTTCATAATTTTTTACAGCCTGTACAAGAATTTTACTTTAAGCAAGCGCCAGAAAGTCATTTCCATTTTAATGTCGAAACGCCTTCTCAGCACGTTAAAGAAACTCTTCAATACTTTCAAGGGATAATAACGCAGTTTCCAGTAAAAAAAGTGATTATACAAGTTATTCCTGAAAGAAGAAAGCGATTTAAAGTCAGGCCTGAACGTAGGCGAGAAAGTAACGTCAGCCAAGTCAGTTACTTCACCTGGAAGACTAGGAGTTGCTTCAGCTCCTGGAACCGGAGCTTCAATAAACAAACTCGCTTCATCCAAACCCGCCTTCGTTAATTCCTTCAAGTAATTCCAAGACTGCTTCAAGTCATCCTTGGTTTCACCAGGGAAACCCAAGACGAAACACGCTTGACTGTAAACTCTTAACTCGTTCATTCTCCGCGTCATCTTCAAGGCGTGCTCGTGACTGAAAGGCTTGTCCATTAACTTCAAGACTCGCGGGCTGCCGGATTCTGGAGAAAACGAAATGTAAACGCAACCAGCTTTAGCCATCCACTCTAGAGTTTCCGCATCGAAAGTTTCGATTTTCGTTCCAGTAGCAAACTTGAAAGTTATCTTCAAACCCCTCTCGAGAATGAGTTTACTCATCTCGATCATTCTATCCTTGCGTACAGTGGGATTCAAATCCATCCAGTGAAAATCAGTTACGCCAAGCTTTTCTTTCCAGTACTGCATTTCGTCAACAATGCTCTTAGCACTCCGGAAACGCCACAATCTCTGGTTGGTTGCAGGTATTACACAGAATTTACAACCGTAAGGACAACCACGCGAGGAAAGCATTGGCACGTACTTTCCAGAGAAAGGCGCGTGACTGTAACCCATTCGCCAGTAATTCTTTAACGGAAAAAGATCGAAAGCGGGATACGGAAGCGCGTCTAATTCCTTGATTACTGAAAAAATCTTTTTAGGCACTAACACTTGCTTGCCTTCCCGCACAAATGCTAAACCATCACTCGAGTGTTTTCCGTTTAACACTTCAACTACTCTTTCTTCAGGCTCGCCCATTACAACAAAATCAACACCCAAATCCAAGAATTCTTTGTAAACTTCCTTGAGAGCGTAAGCGTACACTTGCTGGCTGTTCTCGAACACTAGAGTCTTGGCTTTAGGAAACGCTTTCTTTACTACTGGAATTAATTCCAAGTTCAACGGGTGGCTCGTAACGAGTGGAGCGTAAAAACAAATCCAATCCACGTCTGAAGGAATCTTTTTTACTACTTCCTCTGGTTTTAATCCTTGAATTAGTGCTTTTTTTTTGTAATCACGAATTTTATTGAATGCTTCACCAAAAGCATCCACAACACTAACTTCAAAGCCTTTTTCTCGGAGAGTTGAAGCTAAGTAAGCCGCTCCAATTGGAAAATACGGTATTCCTGAACTAAAAAAGTCCTGGTTGTGCGACAACAACGGCGGACTAACTACTGCAACCTTCATTCTAACAAACTCGTAAACTAATTAAAAAAACAGTGTTTAAAAAACAAGGGTTATAGTAAACAATAAAATTCAAGTCCCCCTACTCTTTCCAATGGCAAGAAAAAAACTAACAATAATAAGCGTAGGGCACAGAGAAGATCACCCGAGTTTCAAACTATTGTTAAAATGGATTGATGAAAACGTAAAACCAGGAATGAAAATAGGGTTAGAAGGGGATATAGAACATGATACTTTTGATGAAATCTTGGAAACACCCGAAGGGGGGGTAATAGCGATACCTAAAACAAACGACCTAATAACTAAAGTAAAGGAAGAAGATTTTCTTTTTTCACATCCTGAAACTCGATCTTTTTTCAAAAAAGTAAAAGAAAAAATAAAAGAAAAAGGCGGCAAAATCGAACAAATAGACAATTATACAATACGAAAAACAATAAGCGACTTAAACAGAAAAATAAGGAAAATTGAAAAAGAAAACACAAAAAACGCTCGTGAACTAATGCAATTGAATACTAAAGAAAACGTGGAATTCAACGACAAGAACTATACAAAAAAAGGCGAAAAAGGCTTGTTCTTACCAACAAATTACAAACAAACAAACCATGAAACAAAAATTAGGGATTTAACAAAAAAAATCATGAAACAAAAAGAAGAAATAAATGCACTAGAAACTGAAAATTCTAATCATGAAGCAATGCGGAGCGCGGAAATGCTGAAAAACAGTTTGAAAAAGAAACTCCCATTCACAATAATGGGTTGTATTCACGGCCATGACATTGAGATACTAGCTAATCACGTTCAACAAAAAGAAGTAAAACACATAAGCATTTCTAACGAAGAAAAAACAATCATTTTAGAACATATAATAAAACGACACGCTAACCCAATTAAATTAACTAGACAAGTAGAACACGCTTTTCGCGAAATAAGGGCTTAGTCAACTATTACGTATTCGTCGAACTTTAAACGAGTTTGAAGCCACTCGCCCCACGTTGCTTTACCGTACATTAACGAGTCAATAAATTCACTTGCTTTAAACGCCATATCCATACAGTGGTCTTGATTATTATAATTAAACAAGCCGCGCCTGCCTAGAGTCATGAAATTATTAAAACCATCCAAGAAAGCTAGAGCGTCAGTTAAATTCTTTTTGTAAGCTAAATCGTAAACAGGGTAAACTCCGTGAGCGCGCTTAGTAAAGAAATCCAGTACTTCCTCACGAATCAAAAAACCAGTCTTCTCTAAGGAAGGCAATACGCACTCGAAAATTTGTTTGTCAGTCTTATCAAACAAAGCGTCTTCAGGATCGCGAATCATTTCAACGCACAACACAGTCTTGCCTTTAGGAACAGTGAATTCAGAAAACGCTTTCTGTTCACTCAACCTGTGAAACGGGAATTCCTTCACGCTCTCAGGATAAAAAATAAAACTGTCATCAAACAACCGGTCCTTGTCAACAACCACGTAAAGCAAAACCATTGAACGGTGCTTCAACTGCTTGAAAGAATTCATTACTTCAACAGGAATAACCGGACGCATAGAACTAGCTACAGACAGCAAGGAGAGAGTTGAAACAACAAAATCAGCTTTAAACGAAGTTCGACCGAACAAAGTTTCAGCAACAACTTCCTTCACTCGCCCGTCTTCAGTAACCAACTCGTTTACTTTAGCGTTTAAAACAACTTCACCACCTAAAGACGTTATTTTTTCAGCAATCTTCTCGTACAACTCGATATTCCCGTGCTTAGGATAATAAAAAACTTTAGCGCTTATTTCCTTCTCTCCACCGTCACCCAAAACAACGCGCTTAACCATCTCAAACAAAGACGGAATAGAAACACGCGCTTTAGCCAAATCGGAAGACAATTTTTGCGGGTCACCCCATACTTTCCAAGCAAAATCCTTGAAAATCAATTCGTAAACCGTAGCACCAAACTTGCTAGTCAAGTAACTCTCGTAAGTACCGCCCTTGTCTTTAACAACCTTGTTTTTGAAAGTAGCTATTCCGTAAGACAAACCGCAAGAAAAAGTAGTTGACGGCTTCAAGCCACCTAAAACTTGGCGAACATTAACAGGATAATCAAAATACTTACCAAACAAGCGAATCTTGCTTTTCTTCGGCTGTTCAAGTAAGTCTTCACCTAAAACTCCTTGAATAAACTCTAAAACTCCAGGAATCTGCGTGTAAATCTTGTGCGGGCCGTAATCCAAAACACAATTACTATAAGAAAAAGAAGAAGAAACGCCTCCAACCTTTTTTTCCTTCTCTAAGACAGTAACGCCGTAACCTTTCTCAGCTAGCTTTAAAGCTAGAGTCAAACCAGTCGGGCCACCACCAAGTACTAACACTGTCTTCATGAAAAAACTCTGAAATTAAACTGCGATTACTTCTTTAAACCAGCTACTAAAGCTTGCGAAGCGTAGTAAGACACTTTCTTGTCAGCTAAACCCAGTTTCTTTACCGCCTTTACTAAAAAGCGCGATAAAGTTTTGTTGTAAGGCTCAACGCGGTACACTAAGTAACCTAAAGCAAGCTTCTGCCAATGCCTCTTGTAAAAAACAGGCTTGAAACCAGTTTTCTCAAGAATCGCACTAATAGTTTTAGGCGTAAAGTAATACAAATGAATACTCAACAAGAACCACCAGCGACGACCAGAAATTTTAGACAAGCTGCTGCCGTAATTCGGGTAATTAATGAAAACCATTCCACCAGGCTTCAAAATCCGGTTGATTTCCTTTAAAGTCGCTGAAGGATCAGGCACGTGCTCTAACACATCCCACAAAGTAACTACATCAAAAAAATCATTAGGGTACTTTCCTTCCTCTAGAGTACCAGCCTTCGCGTTCTTGAGCTTCAAGTTAGTCTTACCCCAATTAACTAGCCAGCGAGACGGTTCAATGCCGTGTGCGTCCCAACCATCGTCTTCAGCTACCTTCACAAAAAAGCCAGCTGCAGAACCCACGTCAAGCAATTTACCTTTCTTTTTGTACAACTTGTTAACTATATTCAAGCAATCCTTGAAAGTATCCATTCTCCCCTCGCTTTGCGACACGTAATCAGAATCAACAGCATCACTATACCCTTTGACTACGTCATCACCCTTAATCTGGGGATTAATGTAAACGAAACCGCACTTTTTGCACTTGACTACTTGCTCTTTCAAGAAATCGTGTCCTGAAGCAGAAAACACTTTATCCATTTCCACTTCATCAGTTGGCTTGGCTTTGAAAATTACTTTGTAATCATCAGCGCCACACAAATTGCATTTAACGTTCTTAAAAACCGGCTTCAAAAAAAATCACCCTCTAGAAAAATAAAAACCAAAAAGTAATTCAACTTAAGGAATTAAAAACAATTCCCTTTCCTTAACCACCACGTTTAAGCAAGAAATGCCATGTTCCAAACAAGGAATCAACAAATAATTCAGTGAAACGAATCAACAAAAGCCCGGAAATAGCTTGCGGCAACGGAATCAACAACAATGAATTCAACAAAAACGCTCCAGCGCCCTCCTGAACACCCAAACCAGCTATAGACAACGGAATAAAACTAACCGCAGTAATCACCGCCATTAAAACTAACACACTAATGAAATCAAGCTGCACTCCCACAACTGCATTCAACAACAACCACCAAGCTCCAGCACGAGGCAAAGCAGCAATCAAACTCAAAACAACAGAATACAATAAAGCGCTCTTCTTTATTTTGTAAGTAAAGAAATCATTGTAAAAAACCTGAATCTTTTTCCCAACGAAAGGAATACAACCAGCCAAACGAGAAAACAACTCGACTCGCCAAAAGAACACGCCTAAAAACGCGAGGGAACCAGCTAAAAGAATCAAGCCAATTAAAGAAAAGTCAGTAGCGAAAACAAACACTGCAGCAAACAAAAACAAGCTCCTAACAAAAAAATCAGAAAACAAGGAAATAGCCATGAATTTAGCTGCTCGAGACGCTTTCACTCCAAGCTTGCGCAACGCAAACACTAAGTACGAGTAACCAACTCTCCCTGGAGTCAAGTCACTCAAGAACATTGACGCTTGGTGAATGAAAACAAACTTGCGGAAAGAAACTTCAGGCAAAAAGTAATGCAAACGCAAAGCACCGCCAACCAAGTTAGCTAAGAAATACAAAACACACGCGCCAAAGAAAACAAGCAAGCTAACACTAGTAAAACTCTCAATTAAAACACGCAAATCAAAAGAAGAATGCAGTAAATAGATTAGTAAAATACCAACAACGGCATTCAAAACAAAAAACCAGTTTTTTCTATTGCTCAATAAACACACCTAAAAACAAATAACGCAAACTAAACTTAAAAGACCGTTTCTTCACTCAATTTTGTTTTTGATTAAACTTTCTTGCGAAGAAAATTTAGTGGACCCGCCGGGAATTGAACCCGGGGTCTCCGCCTTGCGAAGGCGGCGTCTTACCACTCGACTACGAGCCCAACAAACTTTTACCGAAAAGTTTGATTAAAAAGATAGAGGCGTGTTTTACGAATATAATTCTTCGTACTCGTCTAACTCTACAGTAGAAATACTGCAACCGCTCTTGCGCAACGCGTACAAAGCAGCGTGAAAAGCAAAAGACTTGTTGTCTTTAAACCCATCAAAAAAACCTTTCTCGAAAGCTAAAGCAAGCAATTCAGTAGAACGAATCACGCGCACTTCTTTCCCTAGTTTTGAAAAGAAGGAATACTTGCTTTCATCAACAAGGCAATCTTTACCGTTTTCTGCGGTAACAGTTTGAGCTAGCTTGCCAGCATCCTCTAAAAGCATTCTAGTAGTTTTCTCGTCAACTAAAAGAAGGTTAGCTGAAATAGAAGAAAACAACGCAACGCACTGTGCTTCCCCCTCCTGCAGAATTTGCAAGGGCCGGTTGCGTACTCTAAACAAGGAATTAGATTCCTCAAGAATTCGCTTGGATTCCTTCATTAAAGTGGGAGACGTGATTACTTGCAGTACTTTGTCGTCTAATAATTTGCGCAAGCGAACTGCAGAGAAAGCAAACTTTTTTACTTTCAACGGGTGACTAATTATTTCCTCCTGAACAGCAGGCGGAATAACGAAATTCAAACCAAATTCCTCTTTCAAGAAAGGCAACACTGAAATGTTACAGCTCTCCGAGAGGGAAATCAACGAACTCGAATCACAAACAACTAAAACCATTTTTCAAACCAACTTTTTGAATTCACTCATTCTCTCTGAAACATTCTTAGTAGAATACTTTTCCAAAATCCTAGTGATACCAATGTATTCTCCTAATTCTTTTTTGTCAACTCCAGACAAAGTAGAAGCAATACCTAAAGAAGCGCCCCGCGCGTACATGTCTGCACCAATCTTAATCCTGCCTTTCTCTATTACTGAAGAAGCAAACCTACCGATGGAAGAACTCAAGCCCTCAACTAAAATAATAGCGCTGTGCATGAAACTCCTTCCCCTTTCAACATTATTCTCGCTGTAATTAACTCTAGCTTGAGCAAGCAAACGCAATAAACTCTCCTTGAAAGAATTCCATTCACTAGAAGAAACAATATAGTGTTTTTCCAGAAACTTTGCGCAAGAATAAGAAATAACCCCCAACTCAACTAAAGAAGGCTCATTATTCACGTACGCTTCGATAGCTGCTTCCTTAGACAACTCACGCAAACCCAAAATGTCGCCCGCAGCAAAACGCGTTTCTAAATTCTTTATCTCGCTAACTAAATTCACAAAAGTAAAAGAAAAAAAAAGAATAAAAGGGAATAAGATTAAGCGCTTAATTCAGAAATTCGTTTTTTAATTGATTCCAATTCGTTTTCTAAAAAATGCACTCGTTCAGTTAAAACTTGTTTTTCTTCTTCCTTACTGAAGCCTTGCGCAAACCACGGACCTAAAACACCGCGCCTACCGAAACAACCAGCATTGCATCCAGCCCACCTAGGGCCAGTTCCATCTCCCATTGGCATAATTTCACCTCTTTTTGTTAGAATAAAAATAAACTCCACCCTTGATTCTAATAGCATTTCCTTCAACTAATGCTTTAGCTATTTTTTCTCGAGCTGAAGAAACCAACCTGTGGAAAGTTGGTTGCGAAACACTCATTTTTTTTGAAGCAACAATTTGATCTAAACCTTCAGCATCATTAAGCCTGAAAGCTTCAAACTCGTCTACCGTAACTTCTACTTCCTTCAATTCACGCAAAGGAATTCCCGCGGGCTTGAAGTAAGTAACTCCAGGTTCTCGCATAACCCTCCTTAAAATAAAAGGCCTAACCATATAACGAATATATATTCATAACCACTTATAAGGGTTTGCAAAAAGCTTAAATTTCGCAATAAACCAGATAATATAACTAATTACATTTTTTTCTGGAAAAAGTCTTTTGTTTTTTTAAACAAGCACGCGAATGATTTTCATGAAAATTGCAATGCTCGGATGGGAATTCCCACCATTTATGAGTGGGGGCTTGGGTGTTCACTGTGAACGATTAAGCCAAAGCCTAGCGAAAGCAGGGGTAGAAATTGATTTCTTTATGCCTGCAAACGGCTGCAAAATCTCTTCACCTGCAGTAAAACTAGTTCCAGTGCATTATTCTAAAGAACACCTTAAAATGAACGAAAAATTCCTTGATCCTTACCGCACTCTAAGACAAGAAATGAATATAGCTAAAGACAAGAAGGAATTAATCAAGAACGTTAAAACAAAAAAACTAAAGAAAGTAGACGCATACAACTTGCGAGTAGCGAGAAAAATAGCTGCCAAACACAAAGTAAAAGAATACGATTTAATTCATGTTCACGGCCGCTTTAATATCGGCGCAGCAGTTTTAGCTAAACACTTTTGCGGAGTACCCTTCATTTGGACTGTTCACAGCACTATTTTTGATGAAGCAGTTGAAGGAAAACCAGATAACTTGCAGTACTACACTGAAAAAATCGGAATAACTGAAGCAGACAAAATAATTGCAGTTTCTAATCGAACTAAAAAACAATTAATAAAAGAATTCGGAGCTAAAAAAAGCAAAGTAAGCGTTGTTTACAACGGAATCGATTCCGAAAACTTTAACGTAGCAAGACCAATTAAAAAAGAAAGAAAACAAGCTTTGTTTCACGGAAGACTCACGAATCAAAAAGGACCTAAATACTTTTTAATGGGAGCAAGAAAACTATTGCAAACAAATCCTTTGTCTTCGTTCGTAATGAGCGGTAAAGGACACTTAAAGGAAAACTTGGAGTCTTTTGCAAGGCAACTAAAAATAAAACAAAGAGTTGCATTCCCGGGATTCATTTCGCAAAAAAAACTCCCTCAATTATACGCTAACAGCGACGTCTTCGTGCTTCCAAGTATTTCAGAACCATTCGGCATTACAGTACTGGAAGCAATGGCTTGCGGCACGCCGGTAGTAATATCAAAAACGTGCGGGGTAGGTGAAATAATAAGCAACTGCATTAAAGTTGATTATTGGGACATAGATGGAATAGCAGATGGAATGAATAAAATAATCAATAACCCTTCTTACCAGGAAGAATTAAGCATTAAAGGAAAAGAAGAAGCACAAAAACTAACTTGGGACAAAGTAGCGCTAGACACTCTAAACATATACTCTACAGTAAAAGACTGAAAAAAGCCAGAAGAAAAAGTCTAAATACCCTTTCAAACTATAATACTGAAGAAGAGGCAATGAACGTAAGAGATATAATGCATAGTGTCACTATTGTCGATGCTACTTCAAGTGTTTACGAAGTTTCAAAGCTAATGAGCAAGAAGAACATTGGCTCGGTTTTAATTTCATTTGGTGACGAAGTAAAAGGCATATTTACTGAACGAGATTTATTGAATAAAGTAGTAGTGCAAGGATTAAACGCGTATTTAACACCTGTAGAAAAAGTGATGAGTTACCCAGTAGTATCCATAGATGCAGACGCCACGGTTCTTGACGCGAGCATGATGCTGAATAAACACGGACGCATTCGCAGGCTAGTAGTTACTGAAGCTGGAAAAATAGTTGGAATAACTACTGCAAGAAAAATTGCTAAAAACCTTCCTTATCACAATCTTGAGACGATAAGACACAAACGCGATTACGGTCGCATTAGTTATTACGAAGAAAGAAAGTAAACTAAGTAAGATTTCTGTTAAAAACTGATTACTGGAAGTATAACCTTTATAAAGAGTCATGACGTTATCATGATAGATTCAAGCTGTTGTCATGAAAACAACGCGCTGGTGGAATAATCAAACGCTTTCCGCGTTTAAAAAAGTTGTGGGTTACAAAAAAATGGATGAATTCCAGGAAGTATCAAGCGAATACCGCGAGTTACAAAAGTCATTCAAAGACCCAATAGTACTGGGACAACTCTTGCATACAGTAGCTGAAGAAAAAAAGAGTTCAAACTTAATCTTAAAAGAAATAATGGTTAAACTCGAGAGAATAGAAGAAAGACTCGAGAAACTAGAAAAACCAACCCCACCTAAAACACCGGAAATGATAAGCGAGATTGACGACGATATTCTTAAATTCGTAAGCAAAAAACCAGTTACTTCAAGGGAAGTTCAAAAGAAATTCAATTACTCAGGAGCAAACGGAGCATCAGCTAGACTAAATAATTTAGTCAGGCAAGGCCTCCTGGAGAAAAAACAAGTTGGAAGACGCGTTTTCTTTCAGCTGAAGTTACGCTAGTTGATAATCGCTTTAAGCGATTTGGTTCAACCCACCAATCCTTTGCTTAGGCAAAGGCACAGAAAGGAGTTGCGAGGGCGTCATTGTCCTAATTTTCCACCCACCCGAATAAAATGCGCCCCGCACTCCCCCCACCCTCTTGCAAAATAATTAAAATACTAGCGCAGCTTATGTTGTTAAATGATTAAAGAAATTAAAACAAGAACAGAGTCATTAAAATTTGGGAAAGTTAATTTTACAACGCACTTTAGCGACTGGGAATTCAAAAACACTATTCAACAAGGAGTTAACAATCTTTTTCTAGAAAAACTTCAAGAAATACTCAATAGAATGGCTAAAGCGCAAACTCATTCTCTAAACCAACCAAATTTTGCAATAGTGCACGAAGTTCATTGGAAAGCTGCAGGCAGCGAAAGGTTCAGGAAAGGTGAAGGACTCATTGGTGGCGGGATTAACACTCACCTAACACACGATAATGCGAGGGGGTACCCAGAAGTTGCAGAACACTTAGGAGAACTCCCTCAAGAAAAACAAATAGAACTGAAAAGAAAACTAAAGGAATACCACGAAAAAGCAAAAAGAATTATTATCAAGCAAGCTGAAAGATTTTAGTTAAAGCAATAAGAAAAGGGAAGAGTTAAAGCAAGTAAGTGAAAGCACAATTCTTGCTGCAAAAAACATCTCGCTCTACAACAGGTAATTTCAAGCTTTTTGACTCAAAATACTGTTTAGGCAGCCTGCTTCTAATACAGACGTGCGGAAACCAAGCACTGTAACCAGTTCTGTCAACAAACTTGCCGCAAGAACTACACGTGGTGCCTTCTGGAAAGAACCTCGGCTTCGTCAAACACCCACCTCCTTGGAAAACAAAACGGAATTGCCACTAATCATAAAACGTTCATTATTTAAAAACCTTTCGGTAAAACGAACAGAATAACATAAAATCTAACAGTTAGAGGTATAAAAATAACAAAGTATAGTAAAAAAAGAAGAAAGGAAGAAGGCTTTAGATAAAGTCTATTCCATCTCTTGAAGTGCTTTCCTGATTCCTAGTAGTCTTGCCTAAAACATAAGGACTACTAATGCCAGTGAAAATAGCTATAGCTTCAATCCTGCCGTTCATAGTCGGATCAATTCTAGCACCCCAAATAACGGTCGCATTCGCGTCTACTTTCTCAGTTAACGCTTCACCAATAGAATTGCATTCACCTAGAGTCATGTCTGGACCGCCAGTAATATGCAGCAACACGCCAGTAGCTCCAGTGTAATCAACATCAAGCAAAGCGTGATTCAGCGTGTTGTGAACTACTTCCTCAACCCGGTTAGTTCCTTTTGCTTCACCAACCGCAATCATTGACACTCCACCATTATTCATTACAGACCTAACGTCCGCAAAATCCAAGTTAATCAAAGACGGCGTAGTAATAGTTTCAGTAATACCTCTCACAGCGCGAGCAATAATCTCGTCAGCCACGTTGAACGCTTGGTCAATAGGCAAGTTAGGAACGATTTCCACTAACCGATTGTTGTCAATAACAATAATCGTGTCAGACTTGTTCTTCAACTCACTCAAGCCCTGGTCTGCTTTCTCTAAACGAGCTCTCTCTAACGCGAAGGGGTAAGTAACAATTGAAATAACTATAGCGCCTTGCTGCTTGGCTATGTCAGCTAGGATTGGAGCTGAACCAGTTCCAGTACCGCCACCCATTCCAGCAGTCAAGAAAACCATGTCTGCTCCGCTAATAATCTTGTCTAAATCTCCCCTTGAAGAATCAGCTGCTTTAGCTCCAACTTCAGGGTAACCACCAGCACCCAAACCGCGAGTCAAGGAAGCTCCAATCAAGATTTTCCTGGCGTTATCAGAAATAATACTCAAATGATTCCGGTCAGTGTTAATAGCAACTAACTCAGCGCCTTTAATGCCCATTCGAGCCAAACGATTAATAGAATTGCACCCAGCTCCACCTGAACCAATAACCATTATTCTAGGGCTTGCTAAAGGTATTTCCTCGTTATTCTTGAAACGATTAACCCCGTGTTTTACTGCATCCGAAACCAAATCCTCCATAGCAAGATCCCCCCTCTTAAAACAAGACGTAAATTGAACTGTCAATATGTAGAAGGGAGTAATTAATAACCTTTTTCTATAGAGGTAAAAACAAGAGTGGCGAGAGGGCTTGACTTGAATTGCTTTGAAAAAAGCAGTCCCGCAGTATCTACTCCGCCTTGTAACTCGCGAGCACGTTTTGAAGTTCTTAGAGTTGCTCCTTCCGGCCTGGCTCGGTTTGAAAAACAAAGCGTAACACGAGGCAAAGCATCGACGCTTCAACCACGGCTTTCGTCTTTCGAGGCAACCCGCCTCAAGCGTTCGCCCACGTCAAAGGAATTCGTGAGAAAGGGATCCTTAGCCCCCTAGCTATCTCGCCAATTATTATTCTGTAAACAATGCTTTAAAACAATAATGAAACTAAATTCTTTAAGAAAATGAAGCCTTACCAAATACTAGTTTTGATCTTAGCGGTGGTGGTAATAGCCTTTTACTTCAATAACCCTACGCAAGAAATACTGCAACCAACACCAACCGCATTCATTCCAACCGCAACTCCAATTAAAGCAATTACTGGCAGGAGTATTTTCTTGAAGTTACCAGCAATAAACAAACTAGATGAAGGTGTTCTAGCTGAAGTAAGCGTTGAAACCGGCCCTGGAAACGGGAAAGTATTCATTGCTTTTTCTGAAGGCAATCCCTTCTTGAGTACTGACACGCAAGACAGCATTCTCACTGCATTAAGCGTTGCTAAAAAAATAAGCGGCGAAAACACGGATTATTATAACGTTTACTACACTATAGACAGCGACAGCCAGACAGTAGGCGGAAGAAGCGCGGGAGCAGCATTCACTATAGCTACCATAGCTGCTTTAAACGAAAAAACAATCAAGCAAGGAATACTAATCACAGGAACAATAGAAGAAGACGGCACTATAGGCAAGGTAGGTCGCATTTACGAGAAAGCATTAGCATTAAAAAAAGCTGGATTCAAGACGCTCATTGTGCCTGAAGGAGAAGGAATACAAAAACTACCTCGAGAAAAATGCTTTATGCAGGAAACTCCAGACGCAGTAATTCACTCATGCGTAACTGAACTAATTGACGTTAACGTAGAAAAAGAAACCGGCATTCAAATTATTGAAGTAATTCACGTGCGGGACGCAGCGGGAATAATGCTGGAATAAAGCAATTATTAATATTCCCGTTCAAGATATTTTTCTGTGCGGGGGTCGCCTAGTGGTATGGCGGTAGCCTGCTATTTTTATTTAAAAAAAGCAGTCAGCTACTTTCGCGTTAGCGATCCGGGGGTTCGATTCCCCCTCCCCGCGTCTTAGAGCGCACTGTTTTTCCCGCACTTTCTCGTTAAAATTCACAGCAAAACTAATATAGCCCTACCACCTCGCAGGATGGAACGCAACCACCTTAATTAAGCTTGCCCCCACAAAAAACAAACAACGAAAAAAAACTCGACAACCGTTTGTGCATAGAGTGCAATTTTTAAACTATTGAGGGTTTTAGGAGTAATTCATTCTAGTTGGTCACATAAGGCTCCAACTTTTCGATTGAAATTAATAAAGAAAATGAATCGAACCGCTACCCTACATACGAATAATTTAAAGTCAGTGCCGTATTACTACTTTTAGGCCATATTAGGTGTTCCGAAATGAATTTGATTAAAGTATTAAACGACTTTACAAAAAATATGGACACATCTGGTTTAAATTCATTCATTAAAAACCTGAGTGATAACGAACGTTACTATGCACAAGGCATCTTATACCGCCTACACGCTATTAGTTCAGAAAACGTGGAAAAAAAACTAATTAATTATGCAAAATCAGCGGAAAAATTTAAAAAAATAAAAAATGGGAAATTAACCAAATTAGCAGCAGCACGGCACGTAGAACAATTAGGTTTTATAGATTTAGTTAAATCTGGAACCACATTTAAAACAAAGAAACGAATCAAACTATGCAAATCAGCATACGAGAACTTCATTAGCGCATTTAAAAAATTCTCTAAACTCAAAATGCCAAAAACAACTAAGTTCATGGCCGCCTGGGCATTCAACGTGAAAGCACGAGAATACTTAGCCTGTGCGGATTTAACCGAAGAGACAAATAAAAAGAAAAACTTCTTTAAAAAAGCAGAGAAGCTTTTCAATAAAAGTAGCTATAAGTTTGATAAAGCAGGCATGCCTTTGCTAAAAGAATCAGCTAAAGGGCTACGCAGCTATTCACAAGCGTGGCATTACCTTTGTGAAGATAAATTTAAAGAAGCAAATAACTGCCTTTATGAAGCAAGATTGCACTTTAAGAAAGCAAAGGAGAAAGGCTCTGAATTCGAAAAAATTTGTACGGACCTAATACAAAAAATTAATCTAGGATTTTAAAAATGGATATCGCAAAAATCAGAGATAGAGATTTAATAGTTTCTCGAGACGGAATTATCTTTCTCGCCATTGGGCATTTTCACCAAGGCAAGGTTACCGCAGGACCAAAATATATTTCTTCAGCATTATTTCCCACTCAACACGCGCCTAGTTTTTCGTACGAAAATCAAAATTATCTATGGCGCATACCAAATGCATTTACGCAATTTGTACTCGATAATTTTCCACATTATCACCATTTTGATCCTAATTTCTACTTAGATCGTGGAATAGGCATAGCGCCCGAACATATACACCGCGTTCTAAGACCTGAAGAAAGGCTTGCATTTATTTTAAAAGAAGGGCCTCAAAACAGCATACAACAGCGAGCAATAGACCTAGCACTAATAGCTAAAAACGCAAATATACCTAAAAATAAATTAGGTGTCACTTCATCCATGCTGATTGGCGCCGAAGTAGAAGGCCACTCAGATGTTGACTTCGTAGTATATGGCGCTAAAAATTTTAAAAAAATAACTTCGGCACTAAACAAACATCCACAATTTAGACGTTTTACAAAAAAAGAATGGAAAGAATACTTCGATAAATACAAGTTAGCAGAAAGATTTGGCCTGAATTTTGAAACATTCTATCAGGGTTCGGCAGACAAAACGGATCGCGGAATTTTAAACGGTACACAAATATCTATATTTTCGGTTCGAACGCCAGCAGAAGTTAGAAAACACGAACCATTAGACTATTCAAAAAAACTTGGTTCTATAGAAATAAAAGCAAGCGTAATTGATTCATCGCAAGCAAGCTTTATACCCTCAATATACTCGATCTCAAAAACACAAATATTAACTAATACCGATATCAACCCAATAGATCTAAAAGAAATAGTCTCTCTAAACCGCGAATGGTGCGCACACGCTAGAAAAGGAGATATTATTCACGTACAAGGAATATTACAAGAATGCCACAAAAAAGGCAAAATATTCCCCCGAATTTTATTAGGAACCCCGCATTCAAAAAAAGAATTCTTTGTTTCCCTAAGATAATTATACCGCGCATATTTGTTTTGCTATTTGTATTAAATCTGTTGCTTCGTAATCCGGAACAATTACTTTCCAAGCAGGGTCCACGTGAAAATACCCCCCTCGTTTCTCTCGCTTAACCCAGGCCGTTTTCATTCCTAATCTCTTCGCGCCCCACAAATCCTCATAAATTTCGTCACTTACAAAAACACACTCTTCCGGCTTTACCTTAAGTAAAGTACACAACTCAAGATACGCTTTTTTATGCGGCTTTCTAAAGCCCAGCTCATGCGAATACACTATAACGTCAAAACCGCTTAGAAGTCTTTCAACAGTTTCTTTACTGCCAGCACGAGAATTCGCAAGGATACCAATCAAAAAACCTTTACTTCTCAATAATTTAAAGGCCGGCTTCACATCGGGAAAAATACGACCTGAAACAGAGCGCACTTCAAGGAGTTTATCTACTAGTTTATCGTTGTGAATTCCCAAGTCAGCAAGAGCTAAAGTCCAATACTCTTTTTCAGTTACAGCACCCGTAGACCGTTCAAAGAAATACTTCTTACTTATTGAATCCAACCATTCTTTAGAAGCTCTAGAATCATTAATAAGCGCGAGTTTCTTTTCAAGACTTTTTTTATACTCCGCCGAATCCGCGTAAGTCAACGTGTCATTCAAATCAAACAAAACAGCCTTAAACATACAACCACTCTTTCCTAGAAATTAAGATTTATATTACCTATTAAGCCTATTTAATTTAAATGAAGAAGTCTACAATAATAATCGGGCTACAATACGGAGATGAAGGTAAAGGAAAAATCGTAGATTTGTTAGCAAAAAACGCGGATATTATAGCCAGGTTTAACGGCGGAGCAAATGCAGGTCACACGATAATACGCCAAAATAAAAAAATAGTATTGCGTCAAATTCCGGCAGGAGCCTTTTACAGTAATAAAATACTGTACATTAACAGTAATTGCGTAGTAAATCCAATACAACTAAAAAATGAAATTAACGAACTCAAACAATTCAACATAACTCTCAAAAATAGACTTAAAATATCTAGTAAAACAACGTTAGTGCAACCACATCATATGCGTTTAGACGAAATATTTGGCTCACTAATAGGAACAACAAAAAACGGCATTGGCCCAGCCTATTCTGAACAAGCGCTGCGTTTAATTGATTCAAATATTGCCAACTTACGAATTGGCGACTACGTACGTAATCCTAACAAGGGATCTAAAACAATTAAAGAAAACTTAAAGCGAGTAATTAGAGAACATAAATTAGTTGACAACAATGTTTCTGAAACAGCACGAAAATTTAATGAAGCAGTAATGACGCTTGCCGAATTTGTAGAATTTAACCCTCTTTTTCTCGAAGAACTAGTGTCAAATAACAAACAAGTTATTTTTGAAGGCTCGCAATCAATTATGCTTGATTGCGTTACTGGTACCGTACCCTTTGTTACATCAAGTAGAACACTGCCGGCCTCAGCATATCTTGGCGATATTTCTATTAAACACCACGGTAAAGTAGTTGGAGTTGCGTTAGCCTTACCAACTAGAATCGGCAATGGCCCCTTTATGTCAGAATTTGGAGGCAGTAAATCAGAAAGATATTGCGGCGCTGGCGGCGGATATACTAATACTAAAACAATCGAAACAAAAAAATACTCAGTAAATAAACTAATAAAATCGCACAACCTGTTTGACTTAGGCATTGCAATTCGAATGACGTATAATGAATATGGCATAGTCACTGGCCGCCCCGCTCGTATTGGAATGTTAGATTTGGTTATGTTACGACAAAACTGTAAATTAAATGGTATTGATGAAATCTATCTAAATAAATTTGATGAGTTATTAATATTCAACAAAACTACGTTGAAAGGCATACCAATCGTTACTGCGTATTCTTTGAATAACAAAAAGATTAAGTATATGCCAACCACTCAACACGAATTAAGAAAAACCTCGCCAATAATTAACTACTTTCCGTTTATACCCCAGGAAATGTTAAAAGTCAAAACTTACGATAAATTGCCGTTAGAAGCAAAAAACATCATTAAGCTAATAGAAGTTTCCTCTGGAGTTCCAATCAAAGGAATAGGCATGGGACCCAAAAAAGAGCAAATCATATTAAAAAAAGGTCAGTAAAGTCACATGTCACGAGTTAATTTTAAGATAAACCTTAGAAAAGACTGGCAGACAAATGCAGAACAATTACTGCACGAAATCAACGTAGGCGGTGTAAATAAACGCAAATTAATGGAATATTTCCAACCACCCCTAAAAAAAGTCAATTCAATTATTGAACTTAGAACATTTACTGAAAAATACTATCAAGAAAATAAAAGACAAATCAATGCAAGTAAAAAAAGAATTAGCAAAGCTTGGCAAAAGATAGAATTAAAATACATCTCAGAAATTGAAGCAATCCTTAAACATAATTTTAAAAGCAACTACAAGGGATACCTGTCAATTTTTCCAAATAATCAACTATTTCTTGAAAAAAACTCATTTCAAATATTCTATAAACTACCCTTTGAACAAACAAACCGGATAATCGCACACGAATTAATTCATTTTATTCATTTTGATTACTGTCAACAATATTTTGAAAAAACAAAGTGGGCAAACTTCTCAGTAAATACGCCCGGTTGGCACTTATCAGAGATGGTGGTAACACTAATACTAAATGAACCGAATGTAAAAAAAATGTTTAAGTTACCAATACGCGGCTATCCCAGCCATTACCGAATTTTACCCGTTTTCCAGAAAATTTATCAAAATACAGGATCATTTAATGAGTTTATGAAAGAAGCAATTAAGCATGAATCTCTTTTGAATATTCCTACGAAAGACTTAACAGAGAACTATTTCAAAACAATTAATCTTTAAGCCAACAAATTGGGTCTGACTCATATATATCGCCAGTAAAATAATACGCTGCAGCTCTACAGCCCGCACCACAAGTATTTAACTTTATACAGCTAGCACACTTACCTTTTACTTGAAAAGCTTTTCTAAATATTTTAAAAGCATCATTTTTAGTCCAAATATCGTGAAACGATGTGTCTTTAATATTCCCTTCTTTAAAATCCATAAAAAAAGCACAAGGATAGACGTTACCTTCTGCATCAATCCTGCAGATACTTTTTCCAGCAGTACAAACATCAAAGTTTACGCTATCAACAAAATCGTATTGGCTTTCCGAATAAATATGCAAGTCAGGATATTTTTCGGATATGCGTTTAATTTGTTCGGCTACTTTTAATCGCTCTTTACCAGTAAGCCACAGTTGATTTATATTCGCGGTTGCACGCCCGGCTGGTATTAAATGAATTATACGAAATCGCTTACATTTCAAGGAATTTACTAAAGCAACTAATTTTTCAAGTTCATCATAATTTAAGCGGGATACCGTAGACGAAACAGTAACATCAACTTTTGCATCCACTAAGTAACTTATTGCATTTGTCGCGCGTTCGAATGCACCGCTAACACCCCTAAACGAATCATGCTTCTCAGGATCAGCAGAATCTAAAGAAATTTGCACGTTATTAATATTAGTTTCCTTTGCTTTACTCGCTAATTCGGGAGTAAGTAATGTTCCATTCGTCGACAATATTACTTCCAATCCTTTATTTTTTGCGTAAGCCATTAATTCAAAAATATCCGAGCGGGTCAGTGGTTCACCGCCTGAAAACGCCACGAAAAGAACACCCATATGCGCTAGTTCGTCAAGTAAGTTATATAGTTCAAGGGTAGTGAGTTCCTTTTTTCGTACGAGACCAGAATTGTTATAACAATGTTTACATTTTAAGTTACAACCCATTGTTACTTCTAAATAAACAAGTAAGGGCGAGGAATAATAGTTTTTATGAATTGCACGGGCATTCCACAATTCACTGAATTCATCAAAACTAATGTTAACAGGACTATCGGTTGTAACTAGATAATTAGACTTTTGAAGTGACTGAATAAACTGTTCGGCCTCTTTAACAGAACCCCCAGCCAGTCGTATGTACTCTAATAAAGTGTGTATAGGTATGCCTTTCCTTAAAGAAGATAAAATTGCAAACGCTTGGGAATCCAATTCAAATAAGCTATATTTATTTAAATCGTAAAAAAAACCACCAAAAGATTCTTTCCGTAAGCGTACATGCTCCGCTAACAACGTTGATTTTTCGCTCATATCCAGTACTTTCCCCCTATTCTATTGGAAGTGCTGAAGTCGAACCACAAACGGGAAACGACTTGATTTTTATCATTTTCATATATAAAACCCATAAAAATACGGCGGGTACAGATTTAAATAATGCCTAGTTCTTTGCAAATACCTTAATTTAACCAAGAAAAAATAAGCAGTAACCTTGGGTTTTGGACTCAATATTCAGAAGCGTAACTTTCGAAATACCAGAGAACTTAAGCTAAAAACAATAAACACCGCAGTTTCACCAAAGTATACTAACTATTACCATAAAACTTGCGTAATAGTTAATAACCCGCGCTCAGTCATAGCCTGAACATGCCCTCCCCGCGCTCAAAGAGGATTTCGATGGAAACGCGAGTAATAGTTAGTGCAATCATAGAAAAAAACGATAAACTACTTTTTGGAAAAAAACCACGAGATACACCCCCTTACCCAAACACTTGGCACTTGTTAGGCGGGGGAGTAAATCAAGGCGAACCAATTCTCGACGCAGTAAAAAGAGAAGTTTTAGAAGAAGCAGGCATCACTCTAACTAAAATAGAACCAATTTCTTTTGATGAAGACTACGAATTGAATAAACACGGAATAAAAATGCATTACGTGTTTCTTTATTTTAAAGCACAATACGAATCAGGCGAATTAACACCAAAAGACGACATAAAAGAATTAAAATGGATAGAAAAAACAGAGCTTTCAAAAATCGAGTTAAACAAACCAACAATAAAACTATTCAAAAAACTAAAACTGCTTTAAGGCCAGCGTTTTTTTTGCCATAAGTCCGGCAATAATTTCTTTAAAGTAGTCGACTTGGTTTTACTCAAAACAATTTCAGTACTCAAATTCTTTTCATTAAGCTGGTAAAGCAATTCCCTGCACCTGCCGCAAGGAGGTAAAACAAGGCCTTTGTCAGTAACAGCAACTATTTTTTTTATTTCGTATTCTCGATTAGTAATCATGCTTGCTACCGCACTGTGTTCAGCGCAAAAACCAATACCGCAACACGCTTCAATACTAACCCCAACGTAAACATTACCAGAATCAGTAAGCAAAGCACAACCAACAGTACCCAACTTAACGCAATCAGAAACAATTTTTCGCTTAGCAACTTTTTTAGCTACCTTAATCAAATCCGCATTAGAAACACTCTTCATAAAAAAACAAACTCAATCCAGTCTTATTAATTAGTACCCAATAAGAAATCAAGCAAAGTAGTAGCGTAAACACCAGGCGACAAAGAAAAACGAATCACTAAAGGCGATTCACTTAAAACTTGAAAATCTTTTGCTCTAGTAAAATAATTCCTCTCGCTGCCTTTAGTACTCAAGTAACTCAAAATCTTAAAGCGGAAAGAATCGCGCGTCAAACCGTATTCACTCAATTTTTTTTCTTCCTCTTCACTCACTTCAGAATCAAAACCAATCAACTTCCCTTTTTCTTCAACACTCCACTCGCCATTCTTTATTCTCTCTCTTAAATCAATGTTAAACAAGTGACTCTGGAAAGCGTGAACAAACAACAACTGCAAGTTGCGAGGCAAGCGACTGAAAGCACCAGCAAAATCATGAGGATGCAAAGCCAAGTGACTCAATAAAGTGCGTTCGTACTTCAACAAGCCAGGAAAGTAATTCAACGCTTCCTTGAAATCCATTTCTTTCTCCAAGCGCTTTCTCGCTTCAACGCACTCTGCATCTCGTTCCCCCTCGCTGAAACAAAGAAAATTCATTACGCCTTTCTCAAAACTACCTTTCAACAACTCTAAACCAACCAAGTGAGTATTGCAACGCACTGAACCAAAACGCTGGTAACCAAAAAAATTAGGAAACAAGTAATCATTCAAAGCAAGCTTTTCTGTTAAATCCTTAGAAACCAAGTCAACGCCGCAATTTTCTTTCGTTAAAGTAATCGTGAAACGATTACCATTCAAGTCGCCCAAGCCGATTTTCTTGTCACTAACCCAAACACCGTTAATACTCACGTCTTTAATTGACAAAGAAGAAATGCGGTGAGGCTCTAAAGCAAAACAAGACACTAACTGCGTAGTCACTGCAGTACGGTCTTTAG
>JBDRBT010000024.1:0-12383 GCA_043822385.1 Microcaldota archaeon
AAACATAAAAATTCCAAACTTGAATGTTATCATTTGAGAGTTTATGGAAAAAATTGTTTATTATTTTTTTCAAGAATTCCAATCAAGCATCAAGAAAGAAGAAATCGTTTTTTAGAATATTTATGAGAACTGTAGACCTCAGACTCTGACCCTCTTAATAGAGGAGCAGACGATGCTCTTTAAGAGACAGGTAGCGTAAACAAGGTCAATTCATATTTTTAAAATATGAGGATATGCCTTGAGATATACGGTTGAGTTGCTCTTGTATTGTCGTCAGAAAATTTAAGCGCGAGATTAATCCTCGTTGTATTCTTTTTTGAAAGAGTATGACCTTGGCGTAATACCTCGCCGCTTAATTGGCGGCTTGCATGAATGGCGTAACGACTGTTCCACTGTCCCTACTTTAGACCTGGTGAACCTACTACCCGGTGTACATGCCGGGAACTTCTAGGGGGAAACGAAGACCCCGTGGAGCTTAACCACAGTCTGTTATTGTAACAAGATTGAGGAATCACAGCGTAAGCAGGAGCTGTTACGCTGCATCTTCTGGGATGCAGATAGGCGAAAGTGTGACACTGCTATTCTTTGATTTTGTTGCTTACTTGAGAGAGGACAGTTGCAGATGGGTGGTTTGGCTGGGGCGGCACGCCTTCGATAAAAAAACAAAGGCGCCCAAAGGTCAACTCAAGCGCGTCAGAAATGCGCTGTAGAGGGTTAAAGACAAATGTTGGCCTGACTGTGATTCTAACAAAATGGGTCGCAGGCACGAAAGTGGGGCTTAACGAACAACGGTGTCCCTTTTAATGGGGGCCCGTTCTGACAGACAAGCTACCCCGGGGGTAACAGGCTTGTCGCGGTCGAGAGTTCATATCGACACCGCGGTTTGGTACATCGCTATCGGCTCGTGTCATCCTGGTGGTGCAGGAGCCACCAAGGGTTGGGTTGTTCATCCATTAAAGACGCACGTTAGTTGGGTTCAGAACGTCGCGAGACAGTTCGGTGGCATCTCCTAGGAGTGTATGGTTGCTTGAGGGTAAGGAACTTTAAGTACGAGAGGAACAAGGTTTCGGCGCCTCTGGTTTTACTGTCGTTTACAAGCGAGCAGTGTAGCTACGCGCTTTCTGGATAAGTCCTGAAAGCATCTAAGGACGAAGCCTTTCCTGAAACGAAGCAACTCAGATCGCGGACTAGCAGATCCGTTTGATAGAGCGGGAGTGTAAGCACGAAGCGCAAGCGACGTGTTCAGCTAACCGCTACTAAAGATCGTAACCAACCAATAAACTTTAAGCCATCACTCTAATGAGCTTTTAAGGCTTTGATTTAGAGGACCTGTAATAAAAATAGTTTTTTGGTAGGGCCCGTTCTCGATGTAAAATTCGTTAAACTTATTACTCGCGTGAAAAAAAAGTCAGTAACTCGATTCAATCGGTTACTTTTTTTTTTATTTTAACTAGTGGCTACTCTTTTTGAATTATTACTTTTTTGTAAACGTTTTTAAAACTAGTTTTGTTTATCTTATTTGTTTTATTTGTCGCAAGGTGGTTTGTTTTGAAGAAGTTGTTGTCATTGTTATTGTTTTCTTTCTTGTTGCTTGGTTGCGTTGAACAACCTGCAACGCCTACTGTTACTCCCACGCCGGTGCCTACTATTGAAGTAACTCCAACGCCTTTGCCAACTCCAATTCCAGCTAGTTGCGACGAACGAAAATCTTTGGAATTGAATGGAGTAATGGATTTGCGTGAGTCTAATTCTTCTGTAGTCTTCAAGGTATTGCGAAGCGAGTTGCCGTTGCAAGCATCTTTTGACTTAGTTGAAGGAGAAGAATTATTGTCGTCGTTTTCTCTTGAAGCAGGAGTAAAACAAAGTTTTGACTTGTTTAGTGTTGAATTAATTTCTTTGAATGAAGGTAAAGCAGATGTTTGCGTTAATTACCTTGAACCAACGCCCACGCCTGTTTCTGAAACGCCTAGCTTGAAGGTTTTTGCTGCTAACGTGGAAATAGCTGCAAAAAATGTTTTACCTGAAATAAATTTCGTTGAAGAGCAGAATAAGAAGAACCTTGATTTGAGTAATTTCCTTGCTTCTTATTACTCTAATAAGTATTCTTATTCCATTAGCGTATCTACGTCTGTAGTGAACAAGTGGCCGGGAATGTCTACTCCTGTAATAATGACTGGCGTTAATAGTGAAGAAAAAGAAGTTTTGTACGTAATATTGACTTCTAGCAGTTCTTCTTGGAAGACGGTTGATATGGCGTTAGAATGCTATGGTTGGAAGTACTATATTTCTGCAAACATTAAGGAGTATCCGAATTCTGAAACGGGTTATGAAGAGTACGCTCAAAAATTGATGACGAACTTAATTTCAGTTTGCCCGGGCTAATTCCTTCTTTTTTTCCCTTATTTTTTCTTTAGAATAATTAAAAACCATTGAATCCTTTAGTATATTCACTTAAAATGAAGAAAGCATTATTTCTCGTAACTGAATTACAACGTCCAGTAGGCGGTTTGCATCGTTTTTCAACTGAATTGTTTAAAGCTTGGAGAAAAAAAGTAAAGCAAAACAAGACTGATTTTGAACCAATTATTTTTTCGATTAAAGACCCTTTATTGCCGTTGGATGACTTAAAGCCGTCTAAAGATTTTTCTTTCTTAAAAGGAATGGGTGTTTTTGAGGCGGTTAGGGGTGGAGAAAAAGTTTATTTTCTTGAATCCAAGTTAAGCCAGAAAGAACAAACTGATTTTTACGCGTATTTGTGGGACGCTCACGGCGTTCCTTCTCATAAAAGCAGTTCTTGGGATTATTACGTAATGCTAACTAGTTTTTGGAAGAACATGTTGGTTGTTGCAGAAGAATTAAACAAGAAAAACGAACTAGCGGTAGTGGATTGCCAGGATTGGCTTGCTTTTCCAGCTGGCTTCTTGATTAAAGAAAAACTAGGTATTCCTTTAGTTTGCAGAATTCATTCTGGAGAGTTCGGTCGCAGCATGGGTTTCCCTGACTTTGATTCAGCGCCAGTTAATATCGAGGCAGCTGCTTTAATGAATGCGGATTTTGTTCAAAGCGTTTCTATAACTGAAGCAAAATTCGAGTTGTATCGGTTATTACCTTTAACTAAGAAAATAACTAAGCGGGTTGCGCGAGTGAAACCACCTGGCTTTCTTGAAGAACAGCAAAAGCGCATTGAAGCTTTTGAAGAATTCTTGTTGCTGGAGTCTGAAGACTTGAATTTATTTGGCAAGAATGCTGCTGGAATAACTAACGGAATAATTTTGGATGATTGGCGCAAGGTTACTCGTTCAGATATTTTAGCTGGAACAAAATTATTTAAGAAATTGCTTCCCGGCAAGAAAAAGTACGTTTTGTTTGTTGGTAGAACTGAAACTAGAAAAGGTTTGAGTACTTTGATTGATGCTTTTGCTTTAGTTAAGGATTCCAGCGCTGGCTTGATTTTAGCAAGCAAGTTTTCTGAAGAATCTAAAGCTAGTTTTTCAAAGAAAATAAGTGACTTGGGTTTGGAAGGCAGGGTTTTGATTCACGACGGTTGGATTGAAGAAAAAACAAAAAAGAGCTTGTTTTGCGCTGCTGACGTTATTGCTTTGCCGTCTTTATACGAGCCGTTTGGTATTGTTACTCTTGAAGGATTAGCTGCTGACTTGGCTTGCGAAAAGAATGGTTTAATTGGTCCCACTGTGATTGTTGGTGATACGGGGGGAATGAGGGAAATAATTAGGAACGGCGTGGATGGTTTTAAGTCGCCAATGCTGGAAGACGTGTTTCAATTGAATCCAGAATACTTGTCACGTATTTTGAACATGGCTTTAGCTGACGGAGACTTGCGTAAAAAAATTTCTGAAGGCGGCGCTAAGAGAATTGAAAGCAAGTATTTTGATTGGGATTACATTATAACTAAAATCTTTTGTTTGTACGAGCTAGCTGAAAAAAATGCGGGTTCTAGAAAAAAGCCAGTAAAATAAGCTTTTAAACTCCTTGCGTCAGTATTTAGTTTACGGAGAGTTGGGTGTACGGCTGTCGGTACCGCGCGCGTCAAACCGCGTGGTTGCTGAGGAAGTTCCACTCATCCAAACTTTTTGAAAAAAGTTTGATTAAAAAACTGCTTAAGGCGGTTTTAGCTTGAAACAGTAACGAGTCCAGTCAGGGGCAGAATGACGAAAATTGACGTTCCCTGGTGTTTTGGGTTGAAACGAATTCGAGCTGTGATGCAAGACCTTTGCGTCGCTTAGACCAATGCCGTAGAAAACAAAAAGTGGACTACGGCCCGACTCTCCGTTCATATTTTTAACTTGTTTTAATTAATTGTGTATTAGTATGAACAAGGAAGAATTGCGTAAATCTTTTTCTATTGACTTCAAGAAGAATTACGAAGTTGATTTATTTCGCAATGAAGGGTTTACTCGCAAGAATTGCAGTGTTTGCGGTAAAAGTTTTTGGTCTATAGGTAGTGAAGCGAATTGTGGGGATTCTTTTCACACTAATTACTCTTTTTTTAAGGAAAAGCCTTTGAAGGAAACTTATGCTTCATTCTGGAAGAAAACTAAGTCTTTCTGGGAAAAGCATCATGACGTTATTCCTCGTTACCCTGTTCTTTCGCGGTGGCGTGATGACTTGCATTACACTATTGCTTCAATAGTTGACTTCATGCGTTTAGAAAACGGTAGTGTTTCGTTTGATTTTCCTTCGCCTCGCTTGATCGTGCCGCAATTGTGTTTGCGTTTTGTTGATATTGCTAACGTGGGCGTTACCGGGAGGCATTTATCCTCTTTTATGATGATGGGGCAGCATTCTTTCGGCGCCAAGGGTTATTGGAAGAACGAGTGTTTGCAGTATAATTTTGATTACTTGACTAAAGTACTGAAGGTTCCTAAGGATGAAGTTACTTACACTGAAGATGTTTGGTCTATGCCGGATTACTCTGCTTACGGTCCTTGCATCGAGTCTTTCTCTCACGGTAGCGAGCTAGTGAACAGCGTGTTCATGCAGTACCACCAAGAACATGGAGTTCAGAAAAACTTGCCTGAGCGAGTTATTGACGTGGGCTGGGGTTTTGAAAGATTATTATGGCATTACAATGGTAATTCAAGTATTTACGATGCAGTAATGCCTAGTGAAGTTGATTTTGTTTCAAAAGGATTTGATCGCGATACTGATTTATTGCGAAAGTATTCAGTGATTAGTGCTTCTCTTGATGTTGATTCAGTTCACGACTTGAAGCAAGAACGCGAAAAAATTGCTTCATCTCTAGGTTTGTCTTTAAGTGAGTTGGATGAAAAAATTGCGCCAATGCAAGCTGCTTGGGCTATTGCGGATCATTCTCGAACGCTGTTGATTGCTATTACTGACGGCGCTATTCCATCTAATTCTGCTGGCGGGTATAACTTGCGTGTTTTAGCTCGCAGATTGTTTGGTTTCAAGTCGGAGTATGGTTTTGATTTTGATTTAATGAAGTTGTTTGAATTGCACGCGCGCGATTTGAAGGATGTATTTCCAGAGTTTAACGAGTCTTTGAGTGCTTTGAATGAAATAATTAGCGTTGAAGAAAGAAAGTATTCCGAAACTCTTTCTAGAGCAGAGAAACTAGCTTTGTCAATGATTAATTCAGGAGTAACTGAAGAAAAATTAATTAAAGCATACGAAAGCAATGGCGTTACTCCAGAGATTCTAGAAAGAATTGCTAAGAAAAACAAAAAGCAAGTTGCAGTGCCAACTGGTTTTTACAAGAAGCTTACTGAACGCGATTTAATGGAGAAAAAAACGCGCGAGTCTTTCTCTGAAGAGTATTCTACGAAGTTGGATTATTATGGTAACCAAAATGTTTTCGAGGGCAAGGCTAAGGTAGTTTCTGTTTGTAAGGATTACGTTGTCTTGGATAAGACTTTGTTTTATCCCGAGGGCGGCGGCCAGTGTGCTGACCTTGGTTTTATTAATGGAGTTCGTGTTGTTGACGTGAAGAAACAGAATAACGCAGTGTTGCATTTTGTTGAAAAAAATGAGTTCAAGAAAGGGCAAGTTGTTTCAATTAAGCTTGATGTAGCGCGGCGCAAAGCGATTCAAATGCATCATTCTGCGACTCACGTGTTGATTTCTGCTTGCCGCAAGGTTTTAGGAAACCATGTTTGGCAGTGTGGTGCGAAGAAAGACGAGGATGAAGCTCACTTGGATATTACTCACTTTAGGAAAGTGTCTATTCAAGAAAAAAACGATATTGAGTCTTTAGCTAATGAAGCTGTTCGCGCTTGCTTGCCTATTTCTTGCGAGGTTGTTGATCGGAAAGACGCTGAGAAAGAACACGGGTTCAGGCTTTACCAGGGTGGTGGCGCTGTTGCAAAGAAGATTCGCGTGTTGAGTGTTAAGGATTGGGATGTAGAAGCTTGCGGTGGCTTGCATACTTCTAATACTGGCGAGATTGGTTTGATTAAGATTACTAGCATTGAGTATATTCAAGATGGGGTAGTTCGTTTGCGTTTCAAGGCTGGTTCTAAAGCAATAGAGTTTGTTCAGTGGCAGGAAAAATTATTGTTTGATGCATCAAGCGAGTTGAGTGTGCAACCCGAGCACTTACCTAAGTCTGTGAAAAGGTTTTTTGACGAGTGGAGTATTCAAAAAAGGCAAGTTGAAAAGCTTCGCGTTGTTTACGTTGAAGAATTAGCTTTGAATTTAGTGAAGCAACACCCTGAAAAAATCGTTAAACAAAAAGTAAGTGAGGACGCGAAGTTTGTTGAAGCTCTCGCGCTTCGCATTTCGCGGGAACCTGGTTTTGCTGCAGTTATTATTAATGAAGAGGGTTTTGTTGCTGCTGCAGTTAATGATTCTTCTAGTTACAGTGCGGTTGATTTGTTGTTGAGTGCTGGTGCTCACGGCGGCGGCAGCAAGCAAATAGCGCGCGGAAAACTTGAGTAGCAAGGGTTTTATTTTTTAAATCCCGTTTTATTCTATGCGAGATAGTAAAAAGTATTCTTTTTGGAAGTTGTTGTTACTATTAATATTCGTAGTTTTCTTCGCTTTTTGGTTTCAAATTAACTCGCCTGCTCCTGTTTCTAGTGGTGTTCTTGATTCTTGTCTTAATGAAGAACGTGTTTTATCTAGTTTTGAAATTCCTTCTGGAGTTGTTTACGCTGAAAGCGTTATTTGCCGAGAGAACGGTCAAAACCAATCTATTACTTTTACTACTAACCATTCTAACTCTTATTTTGCGCTTTTAATGGTTTTTCCTAAAGCTCTTGCTGATTCTGCAAGCAAGATTACTGCGGGAGTTAGTTACGAGATTTTGCTTGAGGATCCAGTTATTTTGTTGAAAATGAAGTTAACTGCTTCTCCTGGTTACGTTGCTACTTATGTTTTTACCCCCACTTATTCTTCTAAAATACCATTTCTTTTTGGAATTGAAGACGCTAGAAGTTGGTCTAGTGAAGAATTAGTTGTTTTATCTAATTACTTGTCTGTACTAGCATCAGCCCAAGAAGAACCAAACGCTTTGTTTTTAATGAAAATACAGGACGCTATAAATAAAAAAGATCTTTCGAGCGTTGGGGAATTGATGGCGCCAATTGAAAGGACTAACGAGTACGTGTTGCGAGAGCGTTATTATGAAATTCCGTTTTATTTGCAATCAAACGGGACTGTAAACGAAACTATTCCTTTGGATTTGCTTTACCCTGTTGAAACTACAGCTCAAGGAAGCTTGCTAGGCTCAGAGTTGTTTATTCTAGATGAAACGATAGATAAAAACACGTTTACGGTACTAGATCACTACCCCGAATATAATAATGTAACTTTGTTTATTGATTCTAGCAAGCTAGTTTTTAATTATACTTCCCTACTTTTGAAGCCCATATTCCTTGAGTTAGCGGTTACTTTTACAAACAATTTAGCGGACTATAATAAAACCACTAATTTGTTGTTGTTTCCGCTTGTTGGGGTGCTAGAGGAACGTAAAGTTTCTAGTTGTTCAGAAGTTTATTCCGTAGTTCAAAACGAAGCAGTTAGTTTATTGAACCTAGCTAGTGTTGAAGGAAGCGTTAGGAAACTACTTTTATTAAAGACGGGAGTATCTGATAAAGAAGAAGAGTTGTTGCCAGTACTTGACAGGAGTGAGGCGTCAAGCGAAATTCCTGCTTTCCTCGTTAAATCAAGTTGCGCTGCTGCAATGTTTTCTTCTACTACTATTTTGAATGCAGATTTACTTTCTAATTCACCTGTTTCTTTTGATCCTGGAAAAGAAGATTCTTCTTTGTTGGTTGATTTTGTTGCTACTTGTTCTAAGAATTCGGTTTGCAGTCTGAAGATTGGTTATTATGATTTCAATGAGGTAATTGAATGAAGTTATTGTTTATTTTATGGTTGTTTGTTTTAGTCGGCGTGGTTAGTGCGGTAAGTGGCACGTTAGTTTTGTACGAGAATACGCCTTATTCTATTGAAGTTGATGGTGGGAAGTACTTATTGCATCTTGATTCTTTTTCAACTCAGAGTTATTCTGTTGAAGCGTTTTTTGAAGAGGTAGTAACTATTCCCTGTGTTTTTGAGTCTAGTACTAATGAGGGAAAAAGATACCTTTGTTTTTTCAATGAACGGCCGGTAGTAATTATTTTAGTAATGAATACTAATAGCGAGAAAAAGCGAGTGCTTATTGCTTTTAAGACAGAGGATGAAGTGTTTGTTTCAAACAAGCCGGTTAGCAGTTCTTTTGGTAACGTTGTTTTGAATACGGGTGTGGTTTACGAGTTTCCAGGACATAAAAACGTAGAGGTAGAGTCTGTAAGCGAAAAAACAGCAGTTGTACTAGTTGATGGTAAGAGAACTACTGTAAGCGCGTATTCAAAGAAGGAATTTAATGGGTTGTGCGTTACTTTACTTAATACTAACCCTGTTTTAAAACGAATTTATATTTACGTGGGTAAAGACGAGTGTTTAAAGGAGGAAGTAAAGCTTGTTCGGAATAGTCCGTTTAAAGACGGTTTGGTTTACACGGGTATTTTTACGTATTTGTCTGAGGATTACGTGCGGTTCTTGGATTTAACAGTTAATACGCCCGTCATTACTTTACTTTATCTTGGTTGGGGTTCTCCTTTTCCTTCTAAAAAAGTTGCTGAAATAAAAAAACAATTTGAAGTTAAGGGCCTTACGTCAATTATTCAAATAGCGTTTGAACCGAATAATGGGTGCGGCGAGGTCAAGGACGGGCCTTATTTGAGACAGTTTGCTTTGGATGCTAAGGCTAGTGGCGTGTCGGTTTTGCTTAGGTTTGCTTCTGAAATGAATGGGGGTTGGACGGCTTACTCTAAAAACGTTGGTGATTACAAGCGTTGTTTTAATGTTATAGGAAAAGTAATTCACGAGGAAACGGATAACGTTTTCATGCTTTGGTCTCCCTTCCCTGATTCTGCTTCTTCTCGTAGGTTTACTGATTACTATCCTGGTGATGAATACGTTGATTTCGTTGGCATTAGTGCGTATTTAACGCCAATATTTCCACGTACTTTCTTGGCTAGTGAAAAAAACGTGAAGGAACGTACTACTTCTGCAGTGTTGAAGGAGGTTATGGACCCAATATACAATTTTGCAGTTTCAAGAAACAAGAAGTTGATTGTTTCTGAAAGCGGTATTTCTGCTTATTACTTGGATTCGGAACTGGATATTTATCTTGATTGGACGAGTTGGGCTAAGCAAGCGCTCGCAGGGCTTTATTCTTACCAAGAAACTCATCCTGCATTGATTTCAATAACTGCTTTCGAAGCTGATTTACCTAAATTGAATCCAAAGAATTATGGCTTTACTGAAAAGAAAGTAAAGAGTTGGAGTATTATCTTGGATTGCGAGAGTTTAGTTAGCAGTAAAGGTAATTGTGAAATAATTAAAGAGTATAACCGATTGATTACTAGCAGTCCGGTTTTCAAAATTAACTAGTTTTTAGTGGTTGAAAAATGTTTGCGATTAAGGTTTCTGGTTTAACTAAAAAATTTAATGGTTTTACTGCTGTTGACAACGTGTCTTTCAGTGTTTCTGAGGGGGAAGTGTTTGCTTTCTTAGGGCCTAACGGCGCGGGTAAAACAACGACTATCAAAATGTTGACTACTTTGCTTGATTCTACAAGTGGCAGCGTTCAAGTTAATGGTAGTGATCCTTCTAAAGACAAAGACGCAGTTAGGCGTAGTTTTGGTATTGTTTTTCAGGATCCTAGTTTGGATGACGAGTTAACTGCTTTCGAGAACATGGAGTTTCACGGTATTTTGTATAACTTGCCTAAAGAATTGCTTAAAACAAGAATCAAGGAGTTATTAGAGTTCGTTGAATTGTGGGATCGACGGAATAATTTAGTTAAGACGTTTTCTGGTGGAATGAAGCGCAGGCTTGAAATTGCTCGCGGTTTATTGCATCACCCTAAAGTGTTGTTTTTGGACGAGCCGACTCTTGGCTTGGATCCTCAAACTCGCAATCACATTTGGGCTTACATTAAAGAGTTAAACAAGAAAGAGGGAATAACTGTTTTCTTTACTACGCATTACATGGATGAAGCCGAGCGAGTAGCAGACAAGATTGCGGTTATTGACAAGGGTAAAATAGCTGCTATTGGTACAATGAAGGAATTAAGAAAAAAGACTGGGAAAAAGTCTTTGGAAGATGTGTTTATTGCTTTAACTGGCAGCGAGATTAGGGAAGAGGAAGCTGGTTTTGTTGACCAATTGAGGTTGAGGCGTCGTTTTCATAGTAGGTGATTTGGAATTTTGTTTAATGCTGTTTACGTTTTGTGGTTGAGGCAATTAAAACGTTATTTTCGTTCTCGAGCGCGAATAGTTGGTTCTTTAGGGCAGCCATTGCTTTTCTTAGTTGCTTTGGGTTATGGTTTGGGTCCGGTGTTTCAGCAAGCTGGGCAAGGTAATTACTTGGAGTTCTTGATTCCAGGAATAGTTGCTATGGGTATTCTTTTCACTTCAGTGTTTTCTGGAATAGAAATTATTTGGGATCGCCAGTTTGGTTTCTTGAAGGAAACGCTTGTTGCTCCTGTTTCTCGTTTCGAAATAATGCTTGGACGCACTTTAGGCGGAGCTACGGTTTCAGTTCTGCAGGGAGTATTAATTTTACTGCTTTCTTACGTTGTTGGTTTTAGCATTACTAGTTTGAGTTCGTTGTTGCTTGCTTTGTTGTTCATGTTCTTGATTTCTATTGCTTTCACTGCTTTGGGTACTGCTATTGCTTCAAGCATGAATGATTTCCAGGGTTTTCAGTTGATTGTTAACTTCGTGATAATGCCTTTGTTCTTTTTGTCTGGAGCATTGTTTCCAATTGATAGTTTGCCTTCTTCCTTGAAGCTAGTAGTTGACTTGAACCCATTGTCTTACGGCGTTGATGGTTTGCGTGGAGCGTTGCTGGGAACTTACCACTATGGTTTGCCTATGGATTTGCTTGCTTTAAGCGCGTTTTCGCTTGCATTACTTGGTTTAGGGAGTTACTTGTTCTCAAAAATACAACTTTAAAAACAGAAGTGCCTAGGGAGAACCGATTTAGTTAAATTAACTGCTCCTGCCGAGGGGGAATCTCTAAACACAACTTAGCGTAACAATTACCTTTATTTTCAAGTTCAACTATTAAAGATTAAAATGAATGAAAAAAACCAACCTAACCACGGAGGCGTAATAGACAAAATCCTAATGGGGTTAGGCATCATTTACCTTCTAGCAATTACCCCTCTGCCGTTTTTTAATGACTTTGTAAAATTAACGCTCAACTTCATGCTTGACCTATTTCCTATAGAGCTCATCCTAATTTCATCTGGTACCTTAGTTTTCGGAGTACAAGCAATAATAGCGCTACTAATACTTCTCATTTTTTTATTTGCAGTGTTCTTCCTTATCTTCAGTTTCTTGAAAATAAGAATTTTAGATGGAGTACTAGTATGGTTTGCAGAAAAAATTCATGAAAACGATAAAAAAGAACGTTCAAAAACCATAACTGAAATAAAAAATTCAAACAAACACAAACTAAACGCTTGGATAAATAATTTTTACGCTAGTATGAACGCTCAGTTCGTAAACATCGTGTACGCGACAATACTTGGCGTGGCGTACTTTCAGGTGTCGCCACTATTTTTTGAACCAAAAATCATAGATTCTTCAGGAATCTCTGGAATCGCAAAACAAGTGTTAGGTAAAGAATACGCTTCAATTCTAGCTTGTATTTTGGGAGTTTATCTTTTAATATGTGGAGCAAGAGCGCACAGTCGCCGCCTAGACGAATGGCTGGGAAAAAAACCTCAATAAAAAAATCTACTGCGTTTCAAACGAAGAAACTAACTAAACTTAAAAAAGACGTGAAAAATGGTTCTATTTGAATGCTTAGGGCTTTGCATATAATTAGGAGTGCCTAGGGAG
>JBDRBT010000025.1:0-3452 GCA_043822385.1 Microcaldota archaeon
TTAAGCAAGCAACCAGCAACAATCATGCCGCCAGTAACTCGGTCATCAATGAAACTAGTGCGCGCATCCTCGTAAGCAGCCCACCCAGTGCCAACTAAAGCCAAAACAACACGCAGTAAAACAAAGTCAAGCATTTCAACAAATTAGTTTAAAGAATAATAAATACCTTCTACGTAGGAAACAAAAAAAGGTGCATTGAAACACTACAAAAAAATCCAATAAGAAGCGGAATTTCAATAATAGTAGTTTTAATCTACTTGTCACTTGTTTCAACAATATTAACACCGAATTTGCAAGGACAAACGAAAACTAGTATAATAGAACAAACCGCCAAAATAATTGTCGAAACAGCCACATCTATTTCAATAACACTAGCACTTATTATTTTGACAATCGTTGTCGTTTTAATTTTAGTGTTTATTTGGTATAATGAACTTTTTGGAACTACTTGAAGCCGCTTAAGCCTGGCATTCCTTTACTGAAGCGTTTCAGCAAGCCCTTGTTGCCTTTGACTTGCTTCATCATTTTCTTTATTTTCTCGAAGTTGCGAACTAACTCGCGAACATCATCCTCTTTGTAACCAGACCCTTTAGCAACGCGCGCTTGCCGTTCAATGCTCTTCATTAAATCAGGATTCTCTCTCTCCGCTTTAGTCATGCTCAAAACCATTGACTCGAAAGACTTGAATTTTTCCTCGCTCTGGCTAACAAATTCTTCCGGCACATCATACAAACCAAGCATTTGCAACACTTGTTTTAACGGACCCATTTTGCGCATTGCACGCATTTGCACCAAGAAAGAAGTAAAATCAAGCTTGCCTGAAGCCATCGCGTCCTCCAGAGCTTTCTCGTCACTAATTTCTTTAGCTTTCTCTAACAAAGACGGCAAGTCAGGAAAACCAACTAATTGCCCAACGAAAGACTCAGGATTAAACAATTGCACGTCACTCATTTTTTCTCCAGTACCAATAAACGCTACTCGAGCACCACTAACCGCAACACTGCTTAAAGCACCACCGCCTTTCCCAGAACCATCCATTTTAGTAATAATAACTCCAGTCAATCCAACGGCTTTATTGAATTCTTGAGCTTGCTTCCCCGCAACTTGACCCAAGTCAGCTGAAACAACTAAAAACTTTTCATCCGGAACCAAAACCGCATTCACTTGCTTTAATTCACTCACTAATTCTTCATCAAAACCACTGCGTCCAGCTGAATCGAAAATAAGCACGTCGTAATCCTTCAAAGCAATTAAAGAATCCCTAGCAATCTTAACCGCGTCCTTTTCTCCTTTAACACCGTAAAAACCACTCTTCACTTGCTCACTCAATTGTTTTAATTGATCGAAAGCAGCAGGGCGATGCACGTCTCCAGCAACAACCGCAGTCTTCAAACCTTTTCCTTGATAGTACTTAGCTAGCTTGCCAATAGAGGTGGTATTATGAACAAAAAAATTGTTAGCAACGAAATTGTGATGCTCATCTACAGTTAGGTCATAAACATACTCGGTACTTTCATCTAATTCAATTCTCTTAACTTTCGCCCAAGACAAGTCTGCCGAATACAGGCGTTTCAAGAATTCGATTTTTTCCATCTCGAAAGAAGCGTTTTTTTCCAAAAACGCCTTGCCTTCGACAGTAGTTCTCACGACTCCTTCTTGAGCGACAATAAAGCCTTGTTGTTGCAATCGATAAATAGAGGCATTAAGAATTCCGTAATTCAGATTAAACTTTTCTAGCAATTGCGCTTTAGTCGTTGGCAATACACAAGCGCCCAATAACGAATTGTTAAAATTACGAGTATGCTCTAACGAGTCAATAAACTTTCTTAAAGCGTTTTTAGAGATAACCCCTTCAGACTCATAGATACCATATGAAGAAACGTGTTTTTGTACATCACCTATCGAAGCACCAAAATAGTTTCTTGCATCGCTAATAACCGCACCAACATAAAGGTTTTCAAGTTTTCCTTTAGTTTGCCTAGCACCTATGGACGAAAAAGAGTTTAAACTACTCGATTTGTAACTAATTTTCGACGAAATCAACCCAGCAAATAATTCACAATTCTCTCCGTGTAAATAAACGCGATAATATGGAGTATTGTTAACTAATTTGATTGAATAACTCGAAGCAATTCCATTTTTTAATAACAATAAACGCAATTGGAATGCAAATAATTTACTAGCAGTAGCAAATTCTATATGGCGCGACCCATTAGTTGCGTGTCCATCGCAATCAAAATAAGCTTGCAAAAATTTTGCAGTTGTATTTTTTGGCGCGGACAACATAAATGACGGCAAGCTCATTGAAGAGCTCTTTCGGGCTTGAGGCAAACCAAACAACTTGCTTACGATAAGCGAAAGTAATTTCGAGGAGAAAGAAATTCTTTTCAATCCTTTGCTTCGCTTATCCTCTAAAACTCTTGGTTTAAATCTAAAAAGAATATCGCCCAATTCAGATAACCTATCCGCTATTTCTAAATCCGCGTTGGTAACATGGATACTTCCACAATCAATGTTACCGTCCCCGTACACGTACCCCATAAATTCGGATAACTCCGCAGTAAGCATTGCGGGAAAACGCAAGGTTTTATGCCCAAATCCTTTAAGTAAGTATTCTGACGGAACTTCACATTCTAAGCCCAGTTTCATACACATTTTTAGCAAAGAAGCGTCTACTTCGCCTTTTTTGAGTTCAGCAGTAAGACGAGAATAAGATCTAGATACCCCTAGGTCTATAATTCCCTTTTCTAGTGTTCCAAAAGAATGCTTAACGAATAATGCAACGGATCTAGCTAAAACAGGGTTAATTATTTTGCAAGTAGCGGGTAAAACGTCTAATACCCGCAAATGAACTTCACGTTCTTCATAAGGAAGAAATTTAGGAACCGCAACAAAGTCACCTAATTTAAGGGCGTCCGCTCGTTTCTTAATTATAGCGCCATTTTCTAGAACAAAGAAGGGGTGTTCAGGGGTAGTAGAAATACTATCCTTAGACCCATTATCAATAGTAACTTTGTATAACGACTCGGTTTTCTTAAGTTTCCATAACGCGCTAGGTTTTGTCGCAATCACTTTCAACGTCCTAGAATCAAAAGAAAAAACGCGCAAAGACTCGGAATCTTTAGAAAAACCATCCTCCAAAATAGCCTCTGGGCTATCTGAAGAATCATAAAGTTCTTTTATCGTCTTAACCGAACCATCAGCTAAAGGAATTAAAGTATTGGGATGAACACATTTCCCAGAACCAAACAATCCGCAAACTAAAATCTTTTGTTTTTCTAAACGCGCTTCGTATTTTTCGCCTAGAATTTGTTGTAATTCCTCGTAAACAACCCTAACAACGTGTTCACGCAGCGTTAATCCAGGGGGCGTTTTCTCATTCAAAGCTCGTTCCTGAATTTTTTTCGACAAGTCAAAGACTAAGCGCACATTCACGTCATTAGAAATTAATA
>JBDRBT010000026.1:0-2228 GCA_043822385.1 Microcaldota archaeon
AGTGCTCCTGCCGGGATTTGAACCCGGGTCGCTGGCTGTTTTCAAAACCCTATTTTTAAAGAAATAAAGTTTTTCGAAAAGCCGGAATCCTTGGCCGGACTAGACGACAGGAGCGTAATAAGAAAAATGCACGAAAGCAAATAAAAAGCCTTAGGACAGCACTCCCTTGTTCTTTAAAGCAGAAACAACGCTAGCGTGAATCTCTAACTTGCTTTTCAACTCGTTCCCAATAACGCAATCAACAACAATCCAACCTGATTCTTTAGCTTCACTCAAAAAAGTTTCGCGAACCTTCCCCTCGTAAACCGCGTCAATCTCGTGAATATCTCGCTCAGTTAAAACATTCTTTTGTTCTCGCGTTTGAATTAATTTCTCTGAAAAAGAACGCGGAACATCCAAAAACACGACTGCGTCAGCAGGCGGCATGCGCGAATCAATGCGCTTCAACCAATCAATAAACGCTTTCTTTTCTTCACCCTCAAAAAAAGCAGCTTGAAAACCCAAGTTTGAAGAAATGTAACGATCAAAAACAAACCAAACGCCGTTCTCTAATTCTTCTTGAATCATTTTCCGGTACTGGTAACGATCCGCAGAATAAAGCAAGGAAGCGAATTCAGGAATCTTTTCCTTCAAACCAAAATCGCCCCGCAAATACTTGCCAACCATTGTTCCGGCTTCAGTCTGGTCGTAAGTAGGAAAAGCCATTAACCTAGCATTCACGCCTTGCTTAACCAAATAATCCGCCAGTAATTTAGCTTGCGTTGCTTTACCTGAAGCACTCAAACCATCTAAAACAATTATTCTACCCTTTTTCATTAAATCACGCAATCAAGTAAACAATCCAAGCAGCAGCAGGAATAGATAAGTTATCATCAACCTGCCAGTCAACAGACTCTACTAAACCAAGCAACACTGAATAAAACACTGCTTGCTGCCAAGAAACTAATAAAACTAAAACCAAAAAAGACGTTATTACGAACGCAGCCAAGCCCTCGAAACTCTTTTTTTCATTCCAAGGCAACTTGTTTTCACCCTTGAAATAACCAACTAACGTAGAAAAACCGTCGCCAACCGCTAAAACCACGATAATCGTTAAACCTAACTCAAAAGGATTAATCATGGAAACCGCAAACAACGCGCCAAGCAAGTAAGTAATCGCTCCCTTGAAAGGCAAAACATCTCGGCGATCAAAATTATGCATTAAAAAGCTAACTAGCTTGTTTTCAAAACCAATTACAACAAAATTAGATAACAACAAAGCCAACAAAAACAAGCTAACTAAAAACAACAAGAACGCGGTTTTCCCTATTAACGCGCCAATAAACACTAGCGTCAAGCCAGAAAAAATGTGAAACAATTGTCTATGCAATTCAACCATTAAACTTCAATCCCACTCTGAATCTTCAAGAAAAACGTTATTCCTAACAAAACCAAAATCAACTCGCTCAAACCTATTCTTGACATCAAAAACAAGGAAGTACATTAAAGCACCGAAAGCAATACCCGCAACTATCTGTTCAATAGAATGAACCCCAAGCCAAAGCCTAGAAAAGAAAATTAGTAAACCCAAAAGCAAGTAAGAAGAAAACAAGTTAGTACCAATCGCACCAAGCAACAAAACAATTGCTACAGCAGCGTGCCCTGAAGGAGAACCATAATCAATAGGACAATCAACTCGCCCCGGAACCGCAACGCAAGGCCGGTCTTCAGCAATAAACGCTTTAGCAGCAAAAGTAGTAGCTAAAACCAACAACAACGCAGTAATGAACACTTTCCGGTCTCTAGAATAAAACAATAAAATTAATGAAAAGAACAACACTACCGAATACCAAAAAACATCGTAATGCAAAAATAAAGACACTAAATCAATTAACCATTCAATCATTTCAGAATAAATAGAGTAAATGCAAGTTTTTAAACTTCCGGAGACAGAATTCTTTACTAATAACGCCTAGGTAGCTCAGCCTGGTTAGAGCGCTAGAAACTTTTTTGAAAAAAAAATTCATCAAAAAACGTTTGGCGCAACTCATAAGTTAAAAAAACTCGATTCTTTAACCGGGCAATCTAGATGCCGAGGGTTCAAATCCCTCCCTAGGCACTCCTAATTATATGCAAAGCCCTAAGCATTCAAATAGAACCATTTTTCACGTCTTTTTTAAGTTTAGTTAGTTTCTTCGTTTGAAACGCAGTAGATTTTTTTATTGAGGTTTTTTTCCCAGCCATTCGTC